>NZ_DASVGJ010000082.1:0-25675 GCF_036379615.1 Brachybacterium sp. | reverse complement strand
CCAGCCCTGCAGGGCACGGGTGGTGGCCGGACCGAACTTCCCGTCGACCACGAGGTCGCCGCTGCTCGGGGCCGAGGGTGCGGGCTTGGGTGCCGGGGCGCTCGAGGTGGCGCCGTTGTTGAGGAAGCCCTGCAGAGCCTTCACGGTGGAGTAGTTGCTGCGGAAGTCCCAGGCGCCATTGCTGCCCAGGCCCATGGTCGCGCGCAGCTTGCGCGTGGTCTCGCCGCCGATCTTGCCGTCGGCCGAGGCGCCGACCTTGGACTGCAGCGCCTTGATGTCAGCGGTGGAGAGAGAGCCGTCCTGCGTCACGCCCAACCAGCCCTGCAGGGCACGGGTGGTGGCCGGGCCGAACTTGCCATCGACCACGAGTGCACCGGAGCTCGCGCGGTCCTCGTCGCGGGAGGTCGAGCCCCCACGGCCGCCCGGCTGTGCGTTCGCGTCCGCGCCGCCGTTCGCCTTGGTCAGGCCGGCGCGCTTGCCGCAGGTGGGCCAGGCGCCGGGACCCTGACGGTCCAGGGTGCGCTTCGCGACCGCGATCTGCTCGGACTTGGTGGCCTGGTGCGCGGAGGAGGCGAACTCAGCGCCGCCGAAGGCCCGCCAGGTGGAGGGCGAGAACTGCAGTCCGCCGTAGTAGCCGTTGCCGGTGTTGATCGACCAGTTGCCGCCGGATTCGCACTGGGCGACCCTGTCCCACACGCCGTCATCCGCTGCGGCGACCCCTGCTCCGGAGACCCCGAGCCCGGCGGCGATCACGGCACCGCCGGTGGCGGCGGCCATCTTCGGCGCGACGCGCGCTCCACGGAAGTAGACCGCGGAACCGTCGGCGCGATGGGTGGGGATGCGGGCGGGTGCGGACATCAAGAGCTCCTGAGAAGCGCGGGGAAGAGAACCAAGGGAAAGGATGGCTGACGCTTCAGCGTCGGCACACGACCCACCGTGCCCTGCTCACCAGTGGCTTCGGTGAACTGAATGCCAATTCCGCGCCATAACTTTATGTAATTTTTACCGAAACCGCCGAATGAGAGAATCACATGAAGAGAATTACCGAGTACAACTCCGCGCTGACGAGGCGCTGCGTCGCCGCCAGGTTCCCCCTGGATCCCGATACGCTCCTCCCGTGCCTTCGCCGTCTCCTCTCCCGCCCCTCTCGCTGGCCTGGCGGGTGCTGGTGGTGGCGCTGTGCGTGGGAGTGCTGACCCTGGGCGGCCTGACCCGGTCCAACGATCTGTTCCCCTTCGGGGTGCTGGACCAGTTCTCCACCGGCACCGATCCCGAGGGCGAGGTGATCAACACCTGCCTGCAGGGGATCCGCGAGGGCGGGGAGCCCTTCGACATCCGTTTCGGACAGCGCAGTGTCGGCATCGAGCGCGCCGACGTCGAGAACAAGCTTCCTGCGATCGAGGCGGACCCGAGCCTGCTGGCTCCGCTGGCGGCGGAGTACGACCGTCGTCACGCCGAGGAGCCTCCCCTGCGGGCGCTGGTGCTCTGCCAGCGGATCACGCAGCTGCAGAACGGCACCGCGCAGGGGGAGGCCGAGCTCGTCGAGGTGGTCCGGTGGGAGGTGCCATGAGCTCGATGCCCGCCGGTGGCGTGACCGCCGCCCCGTCCCCCGGGGGCTCCTCGTCCCGCCTGCGCTCGGTCCTGTTCCCGGCGCTGCCCCCGGCCCGGGTGCGGGTGCTGCGGGTGATCGTCCATGCGTTCGTGGTGCTGGACGTGCTGACCTTCTCCCGGGACGTGCTCGCCCATGCCGGGAATGCCGGCTTCTACACGCCGGTCGCGCTGGCCCGCCTGCTGCACCTGCCGCCGGTGACCGCGCCGCTGGCCTGGACGCTGCTGGTCGTGATCCTGGCCGGCTGCGCTGCGGGGATCGTGGGGTGGCGGCCGCGGCTGTCCGGCGCGGTGGTCGCGATCGCGTTCTGGCTGTGGATGCTCTACAGCAACTCCTACGGCTATGTCGCCCACGACCATCTGGCGCTCATGGTCGCCGTCGCGGTGCTGCCCACGGTCGCAGGGGTGCCGACCTCCCGGGCCGACGGGGACCGGCCCGGTGCGGCCGGCGCGGGCTCGTTCGGTGCGGCCGGCGCGGGCTCGACCACCGCGGCCGACGGCGCAGTGCGCAGCGAGGCCGCGGGCTGGGCGCTGCGGGCGATCCAGATCGCCGTCGTCGCGACCTACTTCTTCTCGATCATCCCGAAGATCCTGTACTCGGGGTCGCTCGCGAACTGGGGCAGCAGCGCGATCCTCACCTGGGCCTCGATCCGGCGCGGCACCGGACTCGCGCACTGGCTGGTGGCGCACATGCCGTGGGTGTTCGTGCCGGCGCAATGGGCCGGCCTCGCCCTGGAGCTCCTCTCCCCCGTGGTGCTGTTCCTGCGGGGCCGTGCGCTGATGCTCGCGGTCATCGCCTACCTGGGGTTCCACCTGGCGACCCTGGCACTGTTGGGGATCCACTTCCTGCCCACGGCGATCTGCTGGGCGGCGTTCCTGCCGCTGGAACGGCTGCGGCGGCCCGGCCTCCTGGCGCCGGTGCTCAGTCGCACTGCTCCGTGTAGTCCGGGGAGTCGGCGTGGTGGAGGAAGACTCCGCTGAAGACGCCGGTCTCCGCGTCGACGCAGTAGCCGTAGCTGACGGACGACGGGGAGCGCAGGTGCACCTCGAGCGCCCCCTCCCCGTCCAGGACGGCGATGGCGTCAAGGCTGAAGGGCACCACGATGCCGTCGGCGTCCGGCGCCGACCCGTCAGGGTGGAAGCGTGCGCTGCCCTCCCCGAGCACCATCCACAGGAACGCGTCCATGGAGGCCGTGCCCACACGGGGCGGGTCCGTGAGCGTCCAGGTCCCTCGGCCCGGGGACGCGCCGTTCTGTTCCGCCGTCCCGGGCGCCGCGAAGGGGCAGCCGGCAGGAGCGGCGGAAGTGCTGGCTGCGCAGTCCTCGAGCGCCGCGTCGACCTGGCTCTGCACCTCCTTGCGTGCGGCGGCGTCGAGCTCGAAGCGCAGATCGCGCACGGGTTTGCGCCACACGGCGAAGGTGGGCGGCACCTCGAGGGAGAGCTGCGGGGCCTCCAGCCAGGGAGGGATGTTCGCCAGGGTGATCTCGTAGGTGCCCGGCAGCAGCTGGAGCGCGGCCCGCGGCGCGTACGGCTGTGCGGACGGGTTCAGCGCCGACAGCGGGAGGTTGACGCCGTTGATCGCGATCTCCTGCGCACCCAGGGGAACGTCGATCAGGACCTCGGGCAGCGGCACCGGCTCCAGCTCCCAGTCGGGAGGGGTGAAGGGACCGGTGTCGGTCGCGGTCACGGTGAAGACGGCCTCGCGCTGGGTCGTCCCGGTGCGGAGCTCGGCGGTGACGGTCGCGGTGCCGGCCTCGCGCTCGACGCCCAGGATCTCGAAGGACTCCAGCCGGTCCTCGGCTCCGTCGAGGATCTCCGCGGTGAGCGCCAGGGCGCTCGCGTCCGGCGCCTCCTCGCTCTGCGCGTGCACCGTCTCCAGGTCACCCTCGATGACCGCCTGCAGGAATTCATGGGCGGCCTGCTCCGGACCGTCCGTGGCCCCCAGCAACCTGGGCAGTCCTACCAGCCCTGCGGCGACCAGGGCGAGCACGGAGCCGACGGCGAGCAGCCGACGCGCCCGCCGGGATAGGCCCCGCCGGGAGGGGCCCCGCCGGGAGGAATCGCGCCCGGGGCGCGGGGAGGGGGCGGTCTCCGGGTCGTCACCGCCGGCAGCGCCCAGAGCTGCGCGGGAGGGTTCGGACATGCCGGAGCGATCACCCGTCGGCTGCGCATCGTCCCCGCCCTGCGGCTGTGCATCGTCCCAGCCGAGCGGCAGAGCTCGCCCCGTCGGGCGGTCGCGTCGCCTCGCCCCCATGCGTTCCCCTCCGCTGCTGTCGGCGGCGCCGCCGACTCTCCCACCAGGCCCCGGGGCGTCGGCGCCGCCCGCATCGGGTGGGCGCCATCGTAGTCGCCGGCCGACGGCTCAGTGCGCGGCCGTCGGCCGACGGCTCAGAGCGCGCCCTTGCCCGCCTTCTCCCGCGCCCGGTCGGCGAAGCTGACGCCCATCGCGGCCAGGGTGAGCGCCATGATGATCGTCAGCGCGATGATGAAGGCCTCGAGCCAGGCGTGACCACCCTCGGTGAGCGAGAAGATGATGCCGGGGATCATCGCGGTGCCGATCGCGGCACCGGTGCGCTGGCCCAGCTGCAGGATGCCGCCGGCGACGCCGCCGAAGCGAGGATCCACCGAGTTCAGGGTGAGGGTCTGGTTCGGGGAGATGGTCATGCCCTGGCTGAGGCCCATCAGGGTCAGCGGCACCGCGAGCCACCAGAAGGCGACCGTGCCGTTCTCCACGAAGCCGGTCATCACGGCCGTTCCGGCCAGGCCCACGAAGGCAACGCCGAAGCCGACGATCACCATCCGCCGCCCGTAGGTGAGCACTCTTTTACCGAGGGCCTGGGAGCTGATCGCGGCGGCGATCGAGGAGGGCACCCCCATCAGGGAGGCTTCGAAGGCGGTGTGGCCCAGGTGCATCTGCAGGTACAGCGGCACGATGATCCACACGCTGGTGACGCCGAGGAAGTACACCGAGACGATGAGGATGCCGTTGCGGAACGCCTGGTTCACGAAGATCGCGGTGTCGACCATGGGGCTGCGACCGCGGCGCGTGTACCGCCGCTCCCACAGCCACCAGAGGCCGAGCACCAGCAGCCCGGCCGGGAACGACAGCCACACCAGCACGCTCATGCCGCGCTCGAGGAAGGGCAGCATGATCCCCAGGATCGCCAGGCACAGCAGGATCGCACCGATGGGATCGAGGTCCGGCCGCCCCTTCCCCCGCGCCCTGTCGTCGGGGATGTACTTGAACGCGCCGATGATGGCGACGACCCCGATCGGGGCGTTCATCAGGAACATCCAGCGCCAGCCCCAGTCGGGGCCGAGGATCTGGATCAGCGCTCCGCCCACGACGGGGCCGACGGCGGTGGCGACGGCCACCGTGGTGGCCAGCAGGGCGAACGCCCGGGCCCGGTCGTGGCCGCGGAAGTGCTGCTGGATCAGGGCGACCGTCTGCGGGTTCAGCAGGCCCGAGCCCAGGCCCTGCAGGATGCGGGCGACGTTGAGCATCTCGGCGTTCGGCGCGAATCCGGAGAGCAGGGAACCGAGGGTGAACACGCCGACGCCGATGATGAACATGCGGCGCCGCCCGGTGGCATCGCCCGCTCGTCCCGCGGGGACCAGCAGCATGCCGAATGCCAGCGCATAGCCGGAGATCACCCACTGCAGATCGCCGGAGTCCGCCTCGAGCCCCTCGCCGATCGCGGTGAGGCCCACGTTGATGACGCTCACGGCGATCAGGGCCATGAACAGCGGGGCGAGGAGGACGGCGAGCAGGGGATTGCGGCGCACCGGTGGGGTCGGTGCGCTGGGGTCGGGGATCACCCGTCCACTCTATGCACTCACTGCACTTTTGAGGAGGGTGGGGTGACCGGCGGGACACCGGCGCCGCCGGACCTCGTTCGGGGGCCGGCCGCTGCACCCGGTGCGGCGCGCACCGCCGGGACCCGACGCGAGCTCAGAGTCGAGATCAAGTGTCGGGGTCACGAGACGGGATCAGAGGTGCTGCTGCGGCGGCGGCATCGGCGAGCCTCCGGAGCTCGCCTCGGTGCTGCGTGCGGTGCCGCGGGCATCGTCCGAATAGGGGCCCGGCGGGATCAGGTAGCCGGTGCGCTGGGAGAGCAGCGGGGTGGACGTCTGGACCTCCCGCATCGAGGGACGATTCGAGTAGTCCGCTCCCGGGAAGCGCCCGAACTGGCTCTCTGCACCTGCGGGACGGGCGGCGTCCGCTGCATCGAGCATCGCCAGCGCATCGCCCGGGGTCGGGTACTTCGAGGACCAGACGTGCCCCGGGGGCAGGGGTGCCTGGAACAGGGCCCCACTGGGGCGGATCCACAGGGAGCCCGGCTTCGAGCGGTCTCGCAGGGCGTGGGCGCGCCAGGTGGTCACCGGGTGGGAGGAGGTCCAGTTCACCCAGTGCACGAAGAGGCTCGGATCCGTCGCTGCACGATCGGCCAGCTCGTTGACGTTGACCTCCGCGTTGAGGTACTTGCCACCGGAGAGCACCCCCATCACGCCGGGGGCTCCTGCCGGTGCGCAGGCGTAGCCGAAGTTGTCCGCGGTGAACTCCTGGGAGCGGGAGAAGGCAGGGCCCAGCAGCGGGATCATGCGGATCACGTTGGTGAAGACCATGCGGAAGTACGAGACGTGACCGGCGGCGAGGTGACCCACCTCGTGGCCGATCACGAAGCGCAGCGCTTCGGGGTCACGGGTCCTGCCGCCCACTTCGAACATGTCGGAGTGGATGATCACGAAGCGGCGGAGCCCGTGGCCGGAGGCGAAGGCGTTGAGCACGCCGTTGCCCATGAGCACATAGGCATCCGGCACCCGACGCATGCCGAACTGCTGCGCGGCCGCAGCGACCATCCGGTACCCCTCGGGGAACTGGGTGGGGCTCATGCGCACGGCCGTCGCCCGCATCTGCGCGTACATGATCGCGCGGGCGAAGAAGGCGAGGATCGGGAACAGCGGAAGGATGACGACGAGCTGGATGACGAACGGCAGGATGCCCACGTACTGCCAGAGGCTCGCGACCGTCGCCTCTCCCTCTGTCACCCGCAGCACCACGGTGGTGATCATCAGGAGGGTCCAGGCGATGTAGGCGAGCACCGTGATCGCCACGCCGGTCCACAGCAGCGGTAGCTCCCACGGATGGCGGATCCCCTTCTGGCCCATGATGCCGTGGCTGGTCGCACCGTTGACCAGGCTCGGATCGCCCGGCCGCGCGGGCCGGCTCGAAGAGGGAGGCCCGCCGAAGGAGCCGGGGCCCGTCGGACCGCCGGGACCGCCGTACCCACCTGTGCCACCGGGGCCACCGGGCGAGCCGGGACCTGAGGCGATGCCTCCGTAGGGCGAGCCGTAGGAGGCGGGCCCGGTGGAGGCGGAGCCGCCGCCAGGGGGCTGCGCGCCAGGGAACCGAGGTGGGCCGGGGGGAGGCTGGGTCATGGTCGTGTGCTCCTTCAATCCATCGCCCTGCTCGGGGCCACGGCCGACGATATCCCCGCGAGCCCCCGCGGAACGCCTCACCGGTCACATTCTGGAGGATCCTCGACCTGGGTCGGAGTCCGTCCGGCCGAAAGGGGCAGTCCCTGGCCGGACGGCGCAGACCTCCGCCGGAACGGGCAGTGCGCACGGCGGCGACGCCCTTCGCCGAGCGCGCGGGCGGCCTCAGCGCATCAGCCGCCGCAGCATCCGTCTCTTCGCTCCGCGGTACGGCGGGTAGACGAGCTTCAGGGTGTCCGGCGTGAGCGGCTTCTTCACCACGGGCTTGGCGTGGGTGAACGCCTCGAACCCGGCGCGGCCGTGATAGGCGCCCATCCCGGACTCCCCCACCCCGCCGAAGGGCATGCCGGGGGTGCCCACGTGCGCGAGGGTGACGCCGAGGGCCAGCGAACCGGAGGAGGTCTCCTCGGCGAAGCGCTCCTCGACCGCCCGACGGGGCGAGAACACGTAGGCGGTCAGCGGCTTGTCACCGGAGCGGATGCGGGCGATCGCCTCGTCTGGTCCGGAGACGGCCAGCAGCGGCAGCACGGGACCGAAGATCTCCTCCCCCATCACCGCATCGTCCCAGTCCACGTCCTGCATGATCGTGGGCGGCAGGTAGCGGGTGTCGGCGTCTGCCTCGCCGGTCCCGCCGAGGATCGCCCTGTCGTCGTCGATGAGGCCGAGCACCCGCTCGAAGTGCTTCGCGCTGACCATCCGGCCGTAGTCGAGGCTGCGCTCGGGCCGCCCGCCGTACAGGGCGCGCACAGCCCGGCGCAGGTGGGGGCGGAGGCGTTCGAGGGTGCGCGGGGTGGCCATCAGGTAGTCGGGCGCGATGCAGGTCTGCCCGGCATTGGTGAACTTGCCCCACACGATCCGGCGTGCGGTGACGGCGAGATCAGCGCCCTCGTCGACGAACACCGGCGACTTGCCGCCCAGCTCGAGCACGGTGGGCGTGAGGTGCTCGGCAGCGGCGCGGGCCACGATCCGGCCCACGGCCGCGTTGCCGGTGTAGAAGATCAGGTCGAAGCGCTGCTCGAGCAGGATCGTGGTCTCCGTGACGGCTCCCTCCACCACGCGCACCCAGTCGGGATCGAGGTGGCTGCGCAGCAGATGTGTGAGTGCGGCGGAGGTCGCCGGCGCCACCTCGCTCGGCGTCACGATCGTCGTGTTCCCGGCGGCGATCGCCGCGACCAGCGGTGCGAGGGTGAGGTTCACCGGGTAGTTCCACGGCGAGATGATCAGCGTGGTGCCCAGCGGTTCGCGGCGCAGCTCGCCGGAGGCCGGGGCCAGCATCGCCCCCAGGGCGAGCTTCTCGGGGCGCAGCCAGGAGCGCAGGTGCTTCATGGTGTGGGCGATCTCCTGGGAGACCACCCCGATCTCGGTGAGCGCGCTCTCGGTGCGGGATTTGCCGAGGTCCTCGGCGAGCGCGCGGGCCAGTCGCGGTTCCTCCCGACGCAGGCCGCGGCGCAGCGCGGCGAGCTGGGCGAGGCGGGCATCGAGGCCGCGGGTGGTGCCGGCGTCGAAGGAGTCGCGCAGGGCGCGGACGTCCGCCTCGATCTCGGAGCGCAGGGCGGTGGTGGAGGGGGTGCCGGTCGTCTCGGTGGGCATGGGTCCAGGGTAGGGCGCGCGGCGACGAGGGCGAGAGCGTGGACCCGTCGGGGGCACGCCTGGTCCGGCGATCACCGACAATGGAGGGAAGGCGGCCCGACGTCCGGGCCGATGGGGAGGACGACTTCGATGACCGTGCTGCTGACCGCGCCGATCCTGCTCACCCTGACGCTGCTGGTCTCAGGGCTCGCGAAGCTGGGCGCGCGCCGGGGCACCGAGGATGCGATGACCTCGCTGCGGCTCCCGCTGCGCTCCTTCCACCGTTCGGTGGCCAGTGTGCTCCCGGTCGCGGAGATCGTGCTCGCACTCGCCCTGTGGGTTCCGTTCGTGCCGCTGCAGGTGATGGTCGCCGTGGTGATCGCGCTGCTGATGTTCGGTTACCTGGGGATCATCGCCCGGGCGCTCACGTTCGAGGAGCAGGTGGAGTGCTCCTGCTTCGGCTCGTTCGCCTCACCCACGGTCTCCAAGGCCACGCTGGGGCGCAACGTGCTGCTGGCGGGGATGGGAGTGCTGGCTGTGGTGGCCGCGAGCAGCGGGCTCATGACGGCAGCGCTGGTGCGCACGCCGCTGGCGCTGGTGGGCCTCGGAGTCGCCCTCCTGGCGGCGATCGTGCTCACGATGCTCACCCTCGGCGGCACGGCGAAGGAGGCCGCGGGGACGAGCGGACGCTCGGGCACGGACCGAGCGGTCCGCGAGCGGGGTGTCGCAGGCACCGATCCGACGACGGGCGAGCACGGGAACGAGGACGAGAACGAGGACGAGATGCTCGACTACGAGCGCTCCGGCATCCCCGGCGGTGTGCTCCAGCAGCCGGGCGGTGCTCTGATCACGCTGAGCCAGCTCACCGCGCACCGAGCGGCCCTGCTCGTCTTCGTCTCCGAGGGCTGCGGTCCCTGCGAGAGGGTGCTGGACCACGCGGCCGGCTGGATCGAGAAGCTGTCCCCCTTCATGCAGGTCCGCTTCGTGTTCTCGCGGCCGGTGGATCAGCTGCGCGAGCGCACCACCCAGCGCGTGGGCGAGCACGTGATGCATGACCTGCAGTTCACGGCGCGGACCGCGCTCGGGGGCCGCAGTGCGCCGTCGGCCGTGCTGCTGGGGGCCGACGGGCTCCTGGCCGGCGGGCCCGTGCAGGGCGGGAGCGCAGTGATCGAGTTCGTCGAGGAGATCCTGGAGCAGCTGGCGGGCGCGCAGGCGGACGGCGAGCTGGCCGGACCCGTGTGAGGATCCCCGACCGGGCAGCCTGGACCGGCCCGTCCGCCCCGGCGGCTCAGGGCACGCTGGCCTGGGCGAAGCTGCCGCTGCCCCAGGCGCGCAGCGGCCCGTCCGCCGCGGGGACGAAGACAGCCTGTCCGGCGCGCAGCGCATGGGTGCGGCCCGCGGCGACCAGGGTCATCGACCCCTCCAGGCCGAGTACGATCCGCGGCCCCGAGCCGGGGATCGGATGCGGCTCCACGGGGGTGCCGCCGGTGTCGGTGAGCTCGGTGATCGCCAGCTCGAAGTCGTCCACCGGGGCGTAGTAGGCGATCGAGGTGAGGTTCTGCCGTTCCGCGGCGACCCGCAGCGGGGGCGCCGCGGTGACGCTCACGCACTGCAGCACCTCCTCGGCGTCGATCTTCTTCGCAGTCAGCCCCGCCCTCAGCACGTTGTCGCTGGTCGCCATAATCTCCAGTCCGGTGCCGTGGAGGTAGGCGTGCAGCGTCCCGGCCGGGACGAACATCGCCTCTCCCCGCTGCAGGGTCACGGGGTTCAGCAGCAGGGCGGCCACCACCCCGGGATCGCCCGGGTGATGCTGCGCCAGCAGGGAGACGAAGCGGTCGATGCGCGGGGACGGGGACGCCTCTGCCGCGGACCGCGCACGGCAGGCCTCGACCACGGCGTCGACGGCCTCCGGCGCGGGCCGCAGCGAGGCGGAGACCAGAGTGCGGAAGGCGGCGCGCATCCCGTGGGCGGTGGGGTTCTCGACCAGCAGGCGGTGCAGCCGATCGGTGAGATCCGTGCCGAGGCCGTCGAGGATCGCCGCCGCTCGCCGCGGGGTGCGGAATCCGCACAGCGCGGTGAAGGGGGTCAGCGCGATGAGCATCTCCGGCTTGTGGTTCGCATCCCGGTAGGTGCGGCGCGGGGAGTCCGGGGCGATCCCTGCGGCGCTCTCGGCCGCGAAGGACTCCGCAGCGTGCTCCCGTGTGGGGTGCACCTGCAGCGACAGCGGCTGCTCCGCGGCGATCACCTTGAGCAGGAACGGCAGCTGCCCGCCGAAGGCGCGCGCGATGTCCGGGCCGAGCATCCCGTCAGGATCTGCGGCGATCGCGGCGTCCAGTCCAGCCCCGCCGGGCACCGTGGCCGGGGACAGCGGATGCGCGCCGAACCAGGCTTCGGCCCAGGGCCGCCCGTCGGCCTCGCGCCCCAGGAACTCGGGGATCGCGACCTTCGAGCCCCAGGCGTAGTGCTGGAGGTGGCTGTCGAGATCGACCAGGCTCACGTGCCGCCCTCGAGGATCTGGGCGATCAGCCGCGCCGGCTCGTCGGTGCCCACGGCCGGTGCAGGGGTCGGCTCTCCCCCGGCACGACGCATGCCGTAGCGCTCCCAGTGCTCAGCGATCCAGGACGGGCCCCGCGGTGCATGCACCCAGGCCGGCAGTCCGCGCACGGCCGCCTCGAGGACGTCTGCGGAGAACACGGAGACGACGGGCCGGTGCTGCTCCGCCAGCGGGAGGGCCGGGTCCTGGAACTCGATGCCCCGTCGCCGCATCAGCGAGTGCGCGGACCGGACCACGAGATCGGTCGCGGCGGGGTCGGCGCGGTAGAGCGCGCCGGTGGAGCGGCAGTAGTCGACCGCCGCGAGCAGGCCCACCCGGCGCGGCAGCTCGATCGCGGAGAGCTCCCCCAGGAACACCGGCCGGTCCTCCTGCGGGAGGGCATCCCCCGACGCCTCGTGCGCTGCCTGCCAGAGCCGCTGGGACCCGACCACCCGTACGGCGATGTCCTCGCGCCCGGCTCGATGGAACTCGCCGTCCTGCGCGGTCCACGCCAGCAGGGTCGTCTCCGGCGGCAGCGGCGGCGCGAAGGGGGTGAGCACGTCATGCTGGACGACGGCTCCCGGAACACCCTCCTCGCGCGCCCAGTCGTGGAGGCTGCGGCCCACGTCGAGATGCCAGCCGAGAGTCAGCACCGAGGTGATGCCGAGACCGTCGAGCGCGGCAGCCGGCGCGGCGATGCGCTGGTGGTGCCATGCGGGACCGGTCAGCTCCTCCAGCACGAGCCCGGCGGGGGTCACCACGACGGCGCTGCCGTGCACATAGGGCAGGACGGCGGGCAGCCCGCCGTGCGCGGCGCCCTCTGCCGTGTCGATGCCGAGCAGGGTGCGGGCGGGGCCGCTCCCCTCCCTCGTGTGCAGGACGTAGCCCGTCGGCCCCTCCGCGGGGGAGGCGGGCCGGGCGCGGTGTATCCCTCCCGCCCGACGCCTCGAACCGCGCCACTCCTGCCAGCGTTCGAGGCTGCGCGGATGGATCAGTGCCATGGGCCGCCCCTCCCCTTCGACGTGCGATCACTCCGGAGGGACCAGCATTCCACACGGAGGCCCCGGTGACCGGCAGATCCGTGCGCCATCACAGCAGCCCCGGCGCGCTCTCTCCGCGGACTCACCGCAGCCTCAGCGCGGAGCCGCCGCGCCTTCGCCGCGACCTCACCGCGGCATGTTGCGAAGGTTCGACGCCGCCATGTCGAGCATCTTCCCCACGCCGCCGCCGAGCACGATCTTGGTCGAGGCGGTCGCGAAGCCGCGGATCTGCTGGGCGGAGATCTTCGGCGGCATCGAGAGGGCATCCGGGTCGGTGACCACGTCGATCAGCACCGGGCCGGGGGTGGCCAGCGCTTCGGCGAGCTGCTTCCTGAGCGTCCTCGGGTCGGTGATGCGCACGGCGCCGATGCCGACCGCGGCGCCGATCGCGGCGTAGTCGACGTCCTCGTGATCGGTGCCGTGGTCGGGCAGGCCCTCGACCAGCATCTCGAGCTTGACCATGCCGAGGCTGGAGTTGTTGAAGACCAGGATCTTGGTGTTCAGCTCATGCAGCTTCACGGTGAGCAGCTCCCCCATCAGCATGCCCAGGCCGCCGTCGCCGCTCATCGAGATCACCTGCCGCTCGGGGAAGGCCGACGAGGCGCCGATCGCCTGCGGGAGGGCGTTGGCCATGGAGCCGTGGTGCCAGGAGCCGAACAGTCGGCGCTTCCCATTGGGGGTGATGTAGCGGGCGCCCCACACGTTGCACATGCCGGTGTCCACGGTGAACACGGCATCGTCGGCCGCGAGCTCGTCGAGGGTCGCGGCGACGAACTCGGGGTGGATCGGCGTCATCTTCTCGACGTTCTTCGTATAGGCGGAGACCACTCCGGTGAGCGCCTTGTGATGGGCCTTCAGCTGGCGGTGCAGGAAGCGGGCGCTCTTCTCCCGGGTCAGCAGCGCCATCACGGCCTGCAGCGTGAGGGCCACGTCCCCGTGGAGCGCCAGATCCAGCGGCACGCGCCGCCCCAGGCGTGAGGCCTCGGCGTCGACCTGCACGATCGTCGGGGCCTTCTTCCCGTCGGCCGGGAGGAACTCGGTGTAGGGGAAGTCGGTGCCCAGCAGGATCACCAGATCGGCTTCGTGCATCGCGTCGTAGCAGGCGCCGTAGCCCAGCAGACCGCTCATCCCCACGTCGAAGGGGTTGTCGTACTGCATGATCTCCTTGCCGCCGAAGGCGTGCCCGATCGGCGCCTTGATCCGCTCGGCGAGCGCGAGCACCTCCTCACGGGCATCGCGCACCCCCGCCCCGGTGAACAGGGTGACGGTCTCTGCCTCGTCGATCAGCTCCGCCAGGCGGCCGACGGGACCCGCGGCGGGCTGGATCCGGCCGAGATCGGTGGCGAGGTCCCGGGTGAGCGGGCCGTCGACCTCCTGGTCGGCGACGTCACCGGGCAGCACCAGCACGGAGACGCCCTGCTTCGCGATCGCCGTCTGCACGGCGATATGGAGCATGCTCGCGCCGTGGGGGCCGGAGTTGACCATCTCGCAGAAGTGGGAGCACTCGCGGAAGAGGATCTCGGGATGGGTCTCCTGGAAGAAGCCGGTACCGATCTTCTCCGAGGGGATGTGGGAGGCGATCGCGAGCACCGGGGCGCCATCGCGATGGGCATCGAACAGGCCCTGGATCAGATGGGTGTTGCCCGGCCCGCAGGAGCCCGCGCAGACGGCGAGCTTCCCGGTGAGGCGGGCCTCGGCACCGGCGGCGAAGGCTCCGGCCTCCTCGTTGCGCACATGCACCCAGTCGATGCCCTCGGTGGTGCGCACCGCGTCGACCACGGGGTTCAGCGAATCGCCGACCACCCCGTAGATGCGCTCGACACCGAGATCGCGGAGCTGGGTGACGAGGAGCTGGGCGAAGGTGCTGGCCATGGTGGTGCCTCCAGGGGTGGGTGCGTCCGGGAGGGCGCCCGCCCCAGGCGCGGCGCCCGTCCTCCTCACTCTAGTCGCGACCCGGGCACCGCGCCCATGCACGGCCGACCGATCGGCCGAACGAGCCGGCGCGGACGGGTCGGCGCGAGCAGGACCGGAGCGGGGGCAGGGCCGGCGCGAGCAGGGCCGGTCAGGACTCCTCGGCCCCCTCGCCCTCCTCGGTGGCGGCCTCGACGGGAGTGAACCGCACCGTCTTCACGCGGCGCTCGTCGACCTCGACCACCTCGAGGGTGCCGCCCTCGACCGTGATGGTGTCCCCGGCCTCGGGGATCCGGCCCAGCTGCGCCATCAGGAATCCGCCGACCGTCTCGTAGCCGCCGGTGTCCGGGAGGGCGATGTCCGTCGCGGCCTCGAACTCCTGCAGGATCAGCCCGCCCTCGAAGGTGCCGTCGGCCGCGAGGATGCTGTCCAGCCCGCCGGGCGTCGGCCAGGTCTCCTGGTCGAACTCGTCGTAGATCTCCCCCACCAGCTCCTCGAGCAGGTCCTCGAGGGTGACGATCCCGTCGGTGCCCCCGTACTCGTCGACCACGACGGCGATCTGGTCCGCATGGGCGCGCATCCGGTTCAGGGCCTTCAGCACCTCGACCGTGCCGGGGATGTGCTCGATGGGGCGCACCAGCTCGGACATCCGGGTCGCCGCGGGGTCCTGGACCAGCAGCATGTCCCGCACGTGCACGAAGCCGAGCACGTCGTCGACGTCCTCCCCGATCACCGGGTAGCGCGAGAAGCCGGTGTCGCGGATCTCCTCGCGGATCTCGACCACGGTGCGCTCGCCGTCCAGGAAGTGCACCTGATGGCGGGGCTGCATCACCTCGACCACGGTGCGCTCGGAGGCGTCGAAGACGTCCGCCAGCACCCTCGACTCGGCCTGGTCCAGGGCGTCGGAGTCGCGGACCATCGACTTGATCTCCTCGGCGGAGACCGCCTCGCGGTTCGCGTGCGGGTCACCGCCCAGCAGCCGCACCACGATGTTCGTCGAGGCGGAGAGCAGCCAGATCACCGGGCGCATCAGCTGCCCGAACAACCGTAGCGGCGGGCCGACGACCTTGGTCATCCCCAGCGCGTTCTGCATGGCCAGCCGCTTGGGCGCCAGCTCACCGAGCACCAGCGAGAGGTAGGCGATGACCAGCGTCATCCCGATCAGCGCGACCGTGCTCGCCGTCGACTCCGGCAGTCCCAGGTCCGTGAGCACCGGCACCAGGGAGGGCGCGATGGTGGAGGCGCCGTAGGCGGAGGAGAAGAACCCGGCGACCGTCACACCGATCTGCACGGCGGAGAGGAACTGATTGGGATCCCGGACCAGGGTGGCCGTCTTCTCCCCGCGGGGGCCGCTCTCCTCGAGCTGCTTGATCTGCGATTCGCGGAGGTTGACGATCGCCATCTCGGTACCCGCGAACACACCGCCGATGAGCACGAAGAGCAGCACGAGGGCGATGTTCAGGAGAACAGAGGGGTCCATGGGGCAAACGCTACCTGCCGCGCGGGTCGACCGCTGGGGACGGGCTGGGCCGGGGCGCCGCTCACAGCAGCGGCAGCAGCTCCTCCCACACCGCGCCGAGGATCGCGCCGACCCCGCGCCCCTCGAGGTGCGAGGTGATGGTGAGGACCGCCTGCTGAGCGGGCAGCACCAGCAGGAACTGGCCGTAGGCGCCGTCGGCCCGCCACGCACCCTCGGGCGTGCACTGCCAGATCCCGTAGCCGTAGCGGGCGTTCTCGGGCTCGGCGTCGCCGGTGGCGACCCACGCGGCCTCGGCGTGCAGCGCATCGATCCAGGCCGAGGGCACCACCTGGGCGCCCTCGTGCTCGCCGCGCTGGAGCATCAGGCGGCCGATGCGTGCCAGCTGTCCGCTCTTGAGGTGCAGGGCCGTCGCACCCCAGGTGTGGCCGTCGCGGGTGGTGTGCCACTGCGGGTTCAGGATCCCCAGGGGCTCGAACAGCCGAGGCATCAGCCAGTCCCGCATCGACTGCCCGGTGCGTTCGGTGATCACGCGGGAGAGCAGGAAGATCGACCCGTTGGAGTACTCCCACCGCGTCCCGGGATCGGCGACGAGGTCCGTGGACAGCAGCAGGGACGTGAGATCCGGGTGGTCGCGCTGCTCCTCGAGGAAGCCGAGCACCGGGGAGCCGGAGGTCATGGTGAGCAGGTGACGCAGCCGCACCTTCTCCACGCCCTTCCCGTAGCCGCCCTCCGGGGCGGCCAGGTGGTCCACCAGCAGATCCTCCGGATCCAGCAGCCCCTCCCCCACCGCGATGCCGACGGCCAGCGCGGTGACCGTCTTGGAGACGGAGAAGACGTTCTCCGCGGTGTCGTCGACGAACCGGTGCTCGAGATCCGCCCGGCCGGCGCGGTGCAGGTGCAGGGCCCGCACTCCGAGATCCTTCTCGAGGATCCGCTGGCGCAGCGGGAGCAGCAGGAGGGAGTCGGGGACGGGGGCGTCGAGGGACGTGCTGGCGGGGGTGGCGGCGGGGCTCATGGCTCGACCGTAGTGCGCGTGAACGCTCCCGTCACCCGGTGCTGCCGTGGGTGGACGGCATCTCCCCGTTCACCACACATGCGACGCAGATCCGGTGGGGACCGGCGAGAGGTCCCGTGACGGACCGGCGCCGGGCACGGGAGCGAGCCCCGGCGCCTCCCCACCAAAGTCGGTGGTCAGCGGGACGCGGCACGGCAATAATGGGCGCACTGTCGGCCGCTCCTCCTCGCTCTGCTCGTGGCGCCGCAGCCTCTTCCTCGTCGGCGCCGCCGACCCGATCGAAAGGCGCCCGTGGACACGCTGCGTCGCTATGTCTTCCCCGTGATCTGGATGCTCATCCTCGGCCTGATCGCCGTGGCGCTGGCGAAGATGGCGTTCTTCCCGTCCGGCGGGGACGACCAGGCGCAGGATCCGCTCGCCCCCAGCGCGGACTTCGACCAGTACGCCCTGATCGCGGTCGAGCCGTCGGACCTGTCCTCCGAGCTCGTGCTGCCGGCCATGGTCCAGCCCGATGCGGGCACGGCGCTGAAGGCCACCAGCACCGGCGAGATCACCAGGATCTGGCGGGGCGACGGCGATCAGGTCGACCTCGGCGAGCGGGTCCTGCAGGTGCGTTACCCGGCCGAGCCGGAGCCCTCCGAGCTGCCCGTCATCGCCGAGGGCGAGGACGGGGGTGAAGGCGAGGATGACATGGACGGCGCCGCGCCGATACCCGCACCTCAACCTGCTGAGATCGAGTACCGCTACGTGAACCTGGTCGCGACCGCGGCCGGCACGATCAGCGGCATGGAGGTCGCCGAATGGGACGACCTCACCGAGGGTGACGAGGTCGCGGCCATCTCACCGGGTACCTACTCGATCGTCGCCGACCTCACCCCCGAGCAGCAGCTGTCCCTGCTGGACATGGAGCTGGACGCCTCCGCCGAGCTGCCCACCACCCCCGACCCGGTGACCTGCGCGAGCCCCGCCATCACCGAGGACGCCGAGATCGAGGAGCTCGACGCACCGGCCGCCCCACAGGTCGATCCGTTCACCGAGGAGACGGTCGCCTCCGAGGGCGCAGAGATCTCCGCAGCGCAGCTGGTGTGCCCGGTTCCCGCCGAGGCCCGCGTGGTCCCGGGGCTCAGCGTCGAGGTGACGGTGGACCTCGGCACCCGCACCGGTGTGCTCACCGTCCCCACCACGGCCGTCGAGGGCGAAGGCACCGCCGGCACCGTCTACACGCTGGATGAGACCACCGGTGAGCCCGTCGCCGTCGACGTCACCCTGGGGATGCGCGGGGACGGCACGGTCGAGGTCATCGAGGGTCTCGAGCAGGGGCAGGAGATCCTCGAGTTCGCCCCCGGCGTCGACGCGGAGGACCCGTCCCTCGAAGGTGGGATGTGGTGACCGCTCCCCTGCTCGAGCTGCGCGATCTGCGGCGCAGCGTGCGACTGCCCAGCCGAGAGGAGCTGCACATCCTGCGCGGCATCGACCTCACGGTGCACGGCGGCGATCACGTCGCCGTCGTGGGCCGCTCCGGCTCCGGCAAGACCACCCTGCTGAACCTGCTGGGACTCATCGATCGACACAGCAACGGCGAGCTGCTGTTCGACGGGACGGACGTCTCCCGGCTCGGCGAGCGCCGACGGGCCCGACTGCGCGGAGCCTCCATCGGCTTCGTGTTCCAGCAGTTCAACCTGCTCGACGGCCGCACCGCTCTCGAGAACGTCATGATGCCGCTGATGTACGGCAGCGCCGGCCAGTTCTGGCGGCGCGAGAGGCTCGCTCGCGAGATGCTCGAGAAGGTGGGGCTCGCCGACCGTGCGGACCAGCTGCCCTCTCGTCTCTCCGGGGGTGAGCAGCAGCGGGTGGCGGTGGCCCGTGCGCTGGTGCGCAGGCCGCGGCTGATCCTGGCCGATGAGCCCACCGGTGCACTGGACGTCACCACCGGCGAGGCGGTGATGGCCCTGCTGGACGAGATCGCTCGCGATTCCGACGCCGCCCTGGTCACGATCACCCATGACCTGCAGGTCGCGGCGATGTCCCGCCGCTCGTTCCTGCTGGACGAGGGCACTCTGCACGACGTGGGCGCCGCCGGAGCTCGCGACGCGCTGTCCGCGACAGCGGGTCTGCGCACCGGGCGGGAGGCCGTGGCATGACCGGGCTTCTCGCCTCGATCGTCGAAGCCTACGGCGAGCTGCGTGTGCACAAGGGACGCATCCTGCTGTCCCTGATCGGGGTCGCGTTCTCCGTGTTCGCGCTGACCACGGTGATGGGCGGCGGCGGGATGCTCACCAGCGCCCTCACCCAGTCCTCCGAGACCTGGGCCGGGCGTGACGAGACCCTGACGATCCAACCGATGGGCGGGGGCTCAGGTGTCACGCCGTCGGAGCAGGACGATGCCGTGCTCGAACAGGTCGAACGCCTCGGCATCGACCAGCGCAGCCGCCGCCTCTACGACTCGCTGCGGGTGCAGACACCGCAGGGGGTGCAGACCTCCGAGCTGATCGGCGTGGATCCGTCCTTCGCCGACATCTTCCGCACCACCGTCGAGCAGGGTCGTTGGATCGCGGACTCCGATGCGCGACGGCTCGCTCCGGCTCTGGTGGTCAACGCCCCGCTGTACGAGATGCTCGGGAGCCCGGACCTCGGCACCGAGCCGGTCACGATCTACGGCGCCACGGGATCGACCGACGCCGACCAGGCGATCGTGGTGGGTGTCCTGCCCGCGAACCCGAGCATGGAGCTGGGGCCCTCGGCGTACATGGCCGCCGGCGGCATGTCCTCGCTGCCCGGCCGCTCGGAGGCTCCGATGACCTCCGAGTACATCCTCTGGGTGCCGCCCGAGCAGGGTGAGGAGATCCGGGGACGGCTGTCCGCCGCCCTGCGCGACACCCACGCCGGTGCGTTCGACGTGTACTCCACCTCGATGTCCGCCGGTGACCTCGGCTTCGACGTGGTCGCCTACGCGGTGATCGGCGTGGCGCTGGTGATCCTGGCGCTCGGTGCCCTCGGCCTGGTGAACACCTCAATGGTCACCGTGCGGTTCCGGGTGCGGGAGATCGGGATCCGTCGCTCCTACGGCGCCACCGGCGGTCGGATCTTCGTGGGGGTGCTGATGGAGTCGGTGGTCGCCACGGTGCTGGCCGGCGCGGTGGGGGTGACCGCTGCGGTGGCGCTCGTGAAAGCACCGTTCGTCAGCGACCTCTTCCGGGAGATCGGCCTGGTGGAGCTGCCACCGTTCCCGGTCGAGGCGGTGCTGCTGGGCCTCGGTGCCGCAACGCTCGTGGGGGTCCTGGCCGGGGCGCTGCCCGCCCTGATCGCCACCCGCATCAAGGTGATCGACGCGATCCGGAGCTGAGGGGACAGGCGGTCAGGTCGCCCGCCCCGCGGAGGGCACGGTGAAGCGGGCCTCGAACCGCGCCTGCTCCGCGTGGACCCGGACCAGGAGGACGCCCAGCGCCCGGCCCGACGGGTTCGCCGCGCCGGTGGCGGCGTAGGCCGTCCCGCCCGGCGGCAGTGCCAGGGTCACCCACGGGGCGCCGGGGATCTCCCAGATCGCGGTCACGGTGTCGTCACCCGCCGCCGTGAGCCGGCGGACGTCCTGGAGACTCTCCTGGCCCGGGAGGTCCCCGGGAAGCTCCGCCGGCACGGTGCCCCCGTCGGCCCGCACCTCACCGTCCCCGTGGAAGACCCACACGAGGGGGACCGTCCCCTCGGCCTGTGCTTCCGTGACGTCGGTCCACCCGTCGGGGTCCAGGTGGACGGTGCGCCGGAGACGCCTGCCGTCCCAGGCCACCTCGGCGCTGACGCGGTCCTCGCTCCAGTCGAGCAGCCGGGCGTCGACCGCCGGCTGGCGCTGATCGCCGATGCTCGTGATGCTGTGCGCCGCCGGCGAGCGCATCCACTGCGTGAGTTCGGCCGTGTACCCGCCGGAGCCGAGGTCGAGGCTGCGCCAGGCGCCGGGGATCTCGACGTCCACGGCGAGCTTGTCCCGATGGTCGTGCATCCCCGCATCGCGGCCGAAGCGCATCGTCACACGGGCACGCTCGGAGACCAGCGCTGCGAGCCCCGTATCGGGCCAGAGGAACGATCTGCCCTCGGGCGCACCGGTCGCCTGCGCAAGTGCTCCCGGACCGAAGACGAGTGCGGCGACGCTGGGCAGTCCCGCCATGGGCCGAGAGGTCCCGTGCTCCCAGCGCGAGCCGATCCAGAGGTCGATCGGGTGCTGCCCGACCGGGTCCGGGGCGTATCCGCTCCCGGAGATCTCGCAGTCGGGGAGGACGGCGGAGGCGATCGCGACGTGAGTGACGAAGTCCGTGAGATGGCCGTGGGGCCAGCAGTCGCCGTAGGCGGGCAGCAGCCCGTCCGAGTAGGCGAGGGTCACCGGTGCCTCGAGCGCCCGGGCCAGCACCCGGGCGTCCTCGGCCCCGAGTCCGTCGACGCCCACCGCCTCCCGGTAGGAGAGCAGGGCCGCGAGCGCGTAGTAGTGGTAGAACGCGCTGGTCTCGTACCAGAGGCCCTCCCGTCGGAACCCTTCGCGCAGCTGCGTCTCGACGCCGAAGGGGCCGCGACGGATCCGCTCGAGGAGGTCGACGTCCCGTGTGCGCATCCCGCACTCGGCGAGCGCTGCGAGGACCCAGCACTGGATGTTGTGGACCTGTCCGAGCTGCGGTTCCAGCAGGCGCGCGATCTGCGCGGCGAGGTCTCGCGCGAGCTGGCGGGCGTGGTCCGGCAGCGCGTCGCCGCCCCAGCGCACGGCGCGCAGCAGGGCGATCGCCCAGATCGACTCGTCGAGGTTCTGCGGCATCACCTTGCCGGTGCCGACCTTGTCGCCGTGGGCCGGGTAGCGATGGTAGTCCCGTGCATACCGTTCGAGGATCTCGACCAGCGCCTCCCCGCCGGCCCTCCTCTCCACCTCGTCGTCGCCGAGGCGGAGCAGCAGAGCGGCTCGCTGGGCCTGCGAGGCGGCCGCGTTGTGCATCTGTGTGCGCCAGGCGCCGTCCCACGGCTCGCCCGTGCGGCTGTCACCGCAGGTCGGGCAGGCATGGTGGTGCGGACGCTCCGGATCGAAGGTCAGGCGGGTGCCGTCGGCGCAGAAGGCGTGGTGCGTCCACTCGCTGTCCCGCCCGGGCGGGGGGATGTCGAGCCTGGTCCGCCACCAGGTGAAGTCCTCCCGCACCCGCTGGAGGATCTCCGCGCCCCAGGTGGTGGTCATCGCCCGGTCGACCGCCGCGGCCCAGTCCGGCTCGACGGAACCGCCCGGGCCGACGGAGACGGTCGGGCCGACGGAACCGGCCGGGCCGACGGGGGCATCAGGCGCCCGGTCGGTGCTGCGGGTCATGGCGCCCCTCTCACGTCGGCCCCGGCCGGGGCGGGAACGGGCCCGTTTCGCAGCGGATCCGCCGTCTCCTTCATCCACTCCTCGAGCCGCCGCCTCAGGTCGGTCGCGATCTCGGCGAGCTCCGGGGCGTCGATCATGTTGCGGGTCTCCTGCGGGTCGAGCAGGAGGTCGTAGAGCATCTCCGGAGGCTGGCCCTCCTCCCCCCAGCCCGCCTCGACGAGGAGGCGCTTGCTGGCACCGTCGTCGATGTGCGCGAGGATGCGGTGGTCGAGGTCCCGGTAGGAGCGGATGTACTTGTACCGGTCGGTGCGGACGCAGCGCTGCGGTTCGTAGTCCACGTGATACGTGAGCTCGGCGAAGATCGCCTCGTGCAGGCTCTCCGTCGTGCCGTCCCGCAGCGGGAGCAGCGATCGCCCCCGCAGGCCGGGCGGCGGCTCCGCACCGGCGAGGTCGCACAGCGTGGGCATCACGTCGAGCTGGCTGACCAGCGCATCGCTCACCCCTCCCCCGGTGAACCCTCCTGGGCCCCGCATCATCAGCATGACCCCGATCCCACCATCGGAGAGCGTGCACTTCCGCTCGGGGAAGGCCAGGCCGTGATCGGTCGTGCAGAGCACCAGGGTCTCCTCCGCGATCCCGGCCTGCTCCAGAGCGTCGAGGACCTGCCCCACCCCGTCGTCGAAGGCGCGGGCGCTCGCCAGGTATCCCGCCATGTCCTCCCGGGTCTCCGGGGTGTCCGGCATCGGCGCCGGAGGCATCACGTGTGCCGGGTCGCGCTCCGGCTCCGGGTAGGGGCGATGTGTCTCGAACACCCCGATCTCGAGGAAGAAGGGCCCTTCGTGCCCGCCCCTCAGGAATTCGGCCGCGCGCGGCGCGACATCGGCCATGGAGTGGCTCGGCGCAGGCAGCACCTCGTCGTAGCCGAGTTCGTGGGGGTCGCGCGCCACGTGCTGCAGCCCCGCGAGCACGGTGCGGTAGCCGGCGGAGCGCAGGACGTGGCTCAGATGCTGCGAGGGATCGGCCAGGGAGAAGCCCCGATGGCTGAGGCCGAGCATCCCCGCCTCGTGCGGGGTGCGCCCGGTCAGCAGTGCGGCCCGGCTCGGCGAGCAGGTCGGCGAGGCCGAGAACGCCTGCCGGAAGACCACGCCTTCCTCGGCCAGTCGTTGCAGGTTCGGGGTCGGCACCGCATGGCCGTAGGGCTGCACGTGGCGTCCGGTGTCATGGGAGTTGAGGTAGATGATGTGCGGTCTCACATGGTCCTCCTTGTCGGATCAGGTCCCTCGGGGCGGATCAGCCACCGGCCCGCTCGGTGAGCGCCTGCTGGTACTCGTCACGGATGGCGTCCCCGCCGCCCTTCTTCCAGGTCTCCACACCCTTGGCCCAGTCGCTCACGGGCCTGCGGCCCTGCAGGATGTCCGTCTCGAGATCTGCGAGCGCGGAGCCGATCTGACGGCCCTTGCGGCTCTGGGTCTCGCTGAACAGTCCCTCGACGGGGTTGTGCACGGCGGTGGGAGCCAGTTCCTGGGTGACGTCGTACTGCGCCTGGGTGGTCTCGGGGTCCTTCGCGGTGAAGTGGACCCACGGCCCCTGGGCCATGTACTTCAGGCCCAGCTGCATCTCGGTGCGGCCCTTCTCCGTGGTGATCGGGGTGGTGCCGTCGAGCTCATGGTGCACGCCCTCGATCCCGAAGGTGTGGAACAGGTACTCGGCGGTGCCGAAGGGGGCGGCGAGATGATCCAGCACCGCGAGCAGCGTCTCGACGCGACTCTCGGCCTTCTTGCTGATCGAGGTCACGCTGTGCGTCGCCGGCCCCATGTGGACAGGGGCCGCGCCACCGCCCTCCGCCTTCGGGGGCTGCAGCACGGAGAGACGGAAGCCCTCGGGGAGGGGGAAGTTCCGGAAGTCCGGCCACCCGGAGAGGGTTCCCCAGAACAGGGCGCAGGTCCCGTTGACCACCCAGGTCTTCCGCTGGGGAATGTTCGCGGTGAAGGCATCGGGATGGACGAGCCCCTCCTCGACCATCCGGCGCGCGGCCTCCAGCGCGTCCTGCTGGCGTTCGTGCTCGTGGGCGCTGGTGAGACCGTCGGCGTCCCCGGACCAGCTGTTGGGGATCTCGAACATCTGACGCAGGTAGCCCGTCGGCAGCACCGGGAGCGCCCATCGGTTCCCACCGGTCAGCTCCCGGCAGGTGTCGATGAAGCTCTCGAGCGAGCTCGCATCGACCTCGAGCCCCTCGTCCTCCAGCAGATCCTGCCTGGCGTACAGCACGGTGGTCTGCACGATGCCCCGCGGGATCGGGATGCTGTAGATCCTGCCACCATGGATGCAGGCGTCCCACGCCTTCGGCGGCACGTTGGCCAGGAACGGGTAGTCCGCCGACGCACTCCCGGCGAGCAGGTCGGTGAGATCCGCGGCCCGCTCGGCCAGCATCGAGGGCAGGCTCGGCACATCACCCGGGAAGAACGAGAAGATGTCCGGCAGCCGGTCCCCGGCGATCGTGGTGTTGAACCGGTCCGCGAAGTCCCCCGTCGGCACCACCGCGATCGTCGTCGGCGACCCCAGACGCTCGTCGAGACCCTGCCAGAACGCATTCGCATCCCGCCCCGGCGGCGCCGGGGTGTTGGTCATCACGAAGAAGCCGATCTCCTCCCCGTCCCCGGGAGGCCCGTCTGCCACCGTGGGCGGATCCGCCGGATACTCCAGCATCCCCCCGCTGATGCCTTCCTCGTCGTTCCCCTCCAGATCGAGGGTGACGCCCTCGAAGGGGATGTACTCGGGCCGGGTGACATCCGCGTTGTCGCCCAGCTCGGTCCCTCCTCGGCCCTCGTTGCTGCAGGCCGCCAGGCCCAGCGGGCCGAGGGCGGCGACGGCGCCGAGGCCGAGCCCGCCGCGGACCAGTCGCCGTCGGGTCAGGCCCGCCGTCGTGCTCGGCGCGGTAGTGCTCGACGTGGTCGTCGTGGTCTGCATGTCTGCTCCCTCCCTCATTCCGGGCTCACCCCTCGGCCCGCTCGGCGAGCGCCTGCTGGTACTCGTCACGGATGGCGTCCCCGCCGCCCTTCTTCCAGGTCTCCACGCCCTTGGCCCAGTCGCTCACCGGCTTGCGGCCCTGCAGGATGTCCGTCTCGAGATCGCCCAGGGTCGAGTTGATCTGGCGGCCCTTGCGGCTCTGGGTCTCGCTGAACAGTCCCTCGACGGGGTTGTGCGTGGCCGTCGGCCCCAGTTCCATCGAGGCGTCGTACTGCGCCTGGGACACCGCCGAGTCCTTCGCGTTGAAGTGGACCCACGGCCCCTGGGCCATGTACTTCGTGCTCAGCTGCAGCTCGCTGCGCCCCTTCTCCGTGACCACGGGGTTGGTGCCGTCGAGCTCGTGGTGCACCCCTTCCTCGCCGTACGCCAGGTACAGCTGCTCCGCCGTCCCGAAGGGAGCGGCGATGTGGTTCAGCACCTGGAGCAGGGTCTCGGCGCGGTCCTCGGACTTCTTGGAGAGGGAGGTGATGTTGTGGGTGGAGGGGCCCATGTGGACAGGCGCCACGCCACCGCCCTCGGCCTTCGGCGGCTGTAGCACCTCGAGGCGGAACCCCTCGGGCAGGGCGAAGTTGCCGAAGTCCGGCCAGGCAGACATCGTGTCGAAGATCAGGGGCGTGGTGCCGTTCGCGACCCACGTCTTCCGCTTCGGCTGATCCACGGAGAACGCATC
>NZ_DASVGJ010000081.1:0-10080 GCF_036379615.1 Brachybacterium sp. | reverse complement strand
CTCCGCCCGGCCCGGCCGCCCTCCCCGCCCCCGCCTCGCCCTTCCCCACCCATCACCTTCCGAGTCCTCCAGGAGCTCCCGTGTCGATCACCCGCCCCCGCGGCTTCCGCGCCGTCGGCCTCCCCGCCGGCATCAAGGCCGGCGGCACCGCCGATCTCGCCCTCGTCGTCAACGACGGCCCGCGCGACACCGCCGCCGCCGTCTTCACCAGGAACCGCGTCCAGGCCGCCCCCGTGCTCTGGTCCCGTGAAGCCGTCGCCGACGGGCGCGCGCGCACCGTCGTGCTGAACTCCGGCGGCGCCAACGCCTGCACCGGACCCGACGGCTTCGCCGACACCCACCGCACCGCGGAGCATCTCGCCGCCGCGCTCGAGATCTCCGCCCAGGACGTGCTGGTCTGCTCGACCGGACTGATCGGCGAGCGCCTGCCGATGGAGCCGCTGCTGGCCGGCGTCACCGCCGCGACGCAGCAGCTGGGCTCCGGCCCGGAGGCCGACGAGGCCGCCGCGCGCGCGATCATGACCACCGATTCGGTCCCCAAGAGCGCGGAGGCCACCACACCCTCCGGCGTCATCGTGGGCGGGATCGCGAAGGGCGCGGGCATGCTCGCCCCGCAGCTGGCGACCATGCTCGTGGTCCTCACCACCGATGCGGACGTGGACGCCGCCACCGCCGACGCCGCGCTGCGCGCGGCCACGGCCACCACCTTCGACCGCGTCGACTCCGACGCCTGCATGTCCACCAACGACACCGTGATCCTGCTGGCCTCCGGGGCGAGCGGCATCAGCCCGTCGCTCGAGGAGCTGACCGAGGCGGTGCGTGCCGTCAGCGCCGATCTCGCCCGGCAGCTGGTCGCGGACGCCGAGGGCGCGAGCCACGACGTCCACGTGATCGTCCGCTCGGCGAGCACGGAGCAGGCCGCGCTCGCCGTGGCTCGCGAGATCGCCCGCTCGAACCTGGTCAAGGCTGCGATCTTCGGCAACGACCCCAACTGGGGCCGGATCGTCGCCGCCGCCGGCTGCGTCCCCGAAGAGGCCGCCCCCTTCTCGGCGGACGACCTCTCGGTCACCGTCAACGGCATCGAGGTGTGCCGCGGCGGGGGAGCCCACCGTGACCGCTCCGAGGTGGACATGACCCCGCGGGAGACCCTCATCGAGGTGGACCTCGGGGCGGGAGACGCCACCGGGGACATCTGGACCAACGACCTCACCCACGACTACGTCGAAGAGAACAGCGCCTACTCCTCATGAGCCCTGCCGAGACCGCTCCCGAACCCCCCGCCCCGTCGGCCGACGCCCCGTTGGTGGGCAAGAACCCCCTGGACCAGCTCGACGCCGCCCGCACCGAGGCGCGCGAGAAGTCCGAGGTGCTCATCGAGGCGATGCCCTGGATGCAGCGTTTCCGCGGGAAGATCGTCGTGGTGAAGTACGGCGGCAACGCCATGGTCGACGAGGAGCTGAGGCGCGGCTTCGCGGCGGACATCGTCTTCATGCGACTGGCCGGCATCCACGTCGTGGTCGTGCACGGCGGCGGGCCGCAGATCAACGCCATGCTCGAGCGGGTCGGCAAGCAGTCCACCTTCCGCGGCGGGCTGCGCGTCACCGACACCGAGACCATGGACATCGCCCGCATGGTGCTGGTCGGCCAGGTGGGTCGCGAGCTGGTGGGCCTGATCAACCACCACGGTCCCTTCGCGATCGGCATGTCCGGTGAGGACGCACGACTGTTCACCGCCACGCGCCGCGGCACCGTCGTGGACGGAGAGGACGTGGACCTCGGCCATGTCGGCGCCGTGCAGGGCGTGAACATCGCCGCGATCAGCGATCTGCTCGAGGCGGGCCGGATCCCCGTGATCTCCTCGATCGCCCCCGAGGTGGACGGCGCCGGCGATCCCACCGGCGAGGTGCTGAACATCAACGCCGACCTCGCGGCCGCCGCGCTCGCCGAGGGACTGGACGCGGAGAAGCTGGTGATGCTCACCGATGTCGAGGGCCTGTACCGCGACTGGCCGGACCGCGCCTCGCTGATCCCCGAGATCTCCGCGAGCGAGCTGCGGGACATGCTGCCCGGCCTCACCGCAGGGATGATCCCCAAGGCCGAGGCGCTGCTGGGCGCGGTGGACGCCGGAGTGCGCACCGCCGCGATGATCGACGGTCGCATCGAGCACGCCGTGCTGCTGGAGGTGTTCACGACCAAGGGCGTGGGCACCATGGTGAGGAGGGACGACTATGTCTGAGAACGCTGAGCAGAGCCGGACCCTGGATCGCGACCTGGATCGCCAGGGGGGACGCGACCGGGATCTGGACACTCGCTACGAGGCGGCGCTGCTGCCCGTCTTCGGCAGCCCGCAGAAGGTGCTCGCCCGCGGCGCCGGCGTGCACGTCTGGGACACCGACGGGAAGCAGTATCTCGATCTGCTCGCGGGGATCGCCGTCAACGCCCTCGGCCACGCCCACCCGGCGCTGCTCTCGGCGATCACGAAGCAGGCGGAGACCCTCGGGCACGTCTCGAACTTCTTCGCCTCAGCCCCGCAGATCGAGCTCGCCGAGAAGCTGCTCGAGCTCGCGCAGGCGCCGTCGGGCTCCGGGGTCTTCTTCGCGAACTCCGGCACCGAGGCGAACGAGGCGGCGTTCAAGATCGCCCGCCGCACCGGACGCCCACGCATCCTCGCGCTGAGCAACTCCTTCCACGGTCGCACGATGGGTGCTCTGGCACTGACCTCGAAGGAGGCCTACCGGACGCCCTTCGAGCCTCTGCCCGGCGGGGTCGAGTTCCTCGAGGCCGGGGACGAGCAGGCCCTCGCGGACGCCCTCGCCCCCGGTGACGTCGCCGCTGTGTTCGCCGAGCCCGTCCAGGGCGAGGCCGGGGTGCGCCCGCTCAGCCCCGACTACCTCCGCGCCCTGCGCCGCCTCACACGGGAGCACGGCACCCTGCTGATCCTCGACGAGGTGCAGACGGGAGTGGGCCGCACCGGGCACTGGTTCGCCCACCAGGCGATCGAGGGTCTCCAGCCGGACGTGATGACCCTCGCCAAGGGCCTCGGCGGCGGGTTCCCGATCGGGGCCGTGATCAGCTTCGGCCCCGAGGTGCACGACCTGCTGCAGCCCGGCCAGCACGGCACCACCTTCGGCGGCAACCCGCTGGCCTCCGCCGCGGGGCTGGCCGTGCTCGGCACGATCCTCGAGGACGATCTGCTCGCGCACGTCCGCTCCGTCGGCGCGCAGCTCACCCGGGAGGTGCGCGCCCTCGAGCACCCGCTGATCGCCGGGGTGCGCGGCGCCGGGCTGCTGCTCGGCATCGCGCTGACCGCACCGGTCGCGAAGCAGGCCGCCGCCGCGGCGCTCGAGGCCGGCTTCATCGTCAATGCGCCGGACGAGTCGACCTTGCGCCTGGCCCCACCTCTGATCATCACCGATGCCGAGCTCGCGACCTTCACGGCCGCCCTGCCCGGCCTGCTCGATGCCGCCGCGGAGCCCGCGCCCGCGGCGTCGATCCCCGAAGGAGACCACTGAGATGCCCCGTCACTTCCTGCGCGACGACGATCTCGCCCCGGCCGAGCAGAAGGAGGTCCTCGCCCTCGCCCTCGAGCTCGCCGGCGACCGCTTCGCGAAGCGCCCCCTGGAAGGGCCGCGCACCGTCGCGATCCTCTTCGACAAGTCCTCCACCCGCACCCGGATCTCCTTCGCCACCGGCGTCGCCGAGCTCGGCGGCAGTCCGCTGGTGATGGAGGCGGGCTCCAGCCAGCTGGGCCGCGGCGAATCCATCGCCGACACCACGCAGGTGCTCACCCGGATGGTCTCCGCGATCGTCTGGCGCACCTTCGGGCAGGAGCGCATCGAGGAGATGGCCGCCCACGCCACCGTCCCGGTGATCAACGCGCTGACCGACGAGTTCCACCCCTGCCAGATCCTCGCGGACCTGCAGACCATCGCCCAGCACACCGGGGGGCTGGCGGACGGCGACGCCGCTCTGGCCGGTCGCTCCCTCGCGTACCTGGGCGACGGCGCGAACAACATGGCGCACTCCTACCTGCTCGGCGGGGCGACCGCCGGCATGGACGTGCGGATCGCCTCCCCGGCCAGCCATCGCCCGGATGGGCAGGTCCTCGCCCGCGCCGAGGAGATCGCCGCGGCCACCGGCGGTGCGATCACCGTCACCGAGGACCCCCGGGAAGCGGTCACGGGCGCCACCGCCGTGCTCACCGACACCTGGGTCTCGATGGGCCAGGAGGGGGAGGACGGCCGCGGCGAGGCGACCTTCGCCCCGTTCCAGGTGACCGAGGAGCTGATGGGGCTCTCCGGCGGGCTCTTCCTGCACTGCCTGCCCGCCTACCGCGGCAAGGAGGTCACGGCCGGAGTGATCGATGGTCCCTCCTCCGTGGTCTGGGACGAGGCGGAGAACCGGCTGCACGCCCAGAAGGCCCTGCTGACCTGGCTGCTGGAGCACCCGGACGAGGCCACAGCGAGCCACGCCCGGCCGAGGAGAGCGCAGCGATGACCGATTCCCGACGAGCGCTCGCCCAGACCAAGACCTCCCGCCAGCAGCGGATCGTCCAGCTGCTCACCCATCAGGAGGTGTCCTCTCAGTCCCAGCTCGCCCAGCTGCTGACCACCGAGGGCACCGAGGTCACCCAGGCCACCCTCTCCCGGGACCTGGTGGAGCTCCAGGCGGAGAAGGTCCGGGGCTCCGCGGGCAGCCTCGTCTACCGCCTGCCCCCTGAGGGCGGCGCCCCCAGGCCGGCCGGCCCGCCGCCCGAGAGCGAGCTGCTCGAGGCGCGCCTGCCGCGACTGGCGGAAGGCCTGCTGGTCTCCGCCGAGGCGAGCGGCAACCTGGTGGTGGTCCGCACCCCGCCCGGGGGTGCGCAGTATCTCGCCTCCGCCCTGGACCGCTCCGTCATGCCTGACGTCCTCGGTACGATCGCCGGGGACGACACCGTGCTGCTGGTCTCCCGCGATCCCGCCGGAGGCGATCGGCTCGCCGACCGCCTGCTGGACCTGGCGGAGGGCCGACGGGACGTCGCCGAGATCCTCACCCGGTCCCCGTCCGAACCGTGACGGCCGGTCCGTGACGGACGGCCCGCATCCGCCGCACGAGCCCCGTGCTGACACCCCGACCTGCACCCCGAACCATCCCCGACCCGCACCCCGCACGACCCACGACTAGGAGCATCTCCCGTGACTGAAAAGATCGTCCTCGCCTACTCCGGCGGCCTCGACACCTCTGTCGCCATCGGCTGGATCCACGACGCCACCGGCGCCGACGTCATCGCCTGCGCGGTGGACGTGGGCCAGGGCGGCGAGGATCTCGAGGTCATCCGACAGCGCGCCCTGGACTGCGGCGCCGTCGAGGCGTACGTCGCCGACGCCCGCGACGAGTTCGCGAACGAGTACTGCATGCCGGCCCTGCAGGCGAACGCGCTGTACATGGACGCCTACCCGAACGTCTCGGCGATCTCCCGCCCGGTGATCACCAAGCACCTGGTCAAGGCCGCCAAGAAGTACGGCGCTACCACGGTCGCCCATGGCTGCACCGGCAAGGGCAACGACCAGGTGCGCTTCGAGGTCTCGATCACCTCGCTGGCTCCCGAGCTCAAGTGCATCGCCCCCGTCCGCGACCTCGCGCTGACCCGTGACAAGGCGATCCAGTACGCCGAGCGCAAGGGCCTGCCCATCGAGACCACCAAGCACAACCCCTTCTCGATCGACCAGAACGTGTGGGGCCGCGCCATCGAGACCGGCTTCCTCGAGGACATCTGGAACGAGCCCACCAAGGACGTCTTCAGCTACACCGACGACCCGGCCTTCCCTCCGGTCGCCGATGAGGTCGTGATCTCCTTCGAGCAGGGCGTCCCGGTCGCGATCGACGGCCGGAAGGTCTCGCCGCTCGAGGCCATCCAGGAGCTCAACACCCGCGCCGGCGCCCAGGGCATCGGTCGCATCGACATCGTCGAGGACCGCCTGGTGGGCATCAAGTCCCGCGAGGTCTACGAGGCTCCCGGCGCGATGACGCTGATCACCGCCCACCAGGAGCTCGAGCGCGTGACCCTCGAGCGCGAGCAGGCCCGCTTCAAGCGCACCGTGAGCGACCGCTGGACCGATCTGGTCTACGACGGCCAGTGGTTCTCCCCGCTGAAGAAGTCGCTGGACGCCTTCATCACCGACACCCAGCGCTACGTCTCCGGCGACATCCGCATGACCCTGCACGGCGGCCGCGCCACCGTCACCGGGCGCCGCACCGAGACCGGGCTGTACGACTTCCACCTCGCCACCTACGACGAGGGCGACACCTTCGACCAGGGCAGCGCGCGCGGGTTCATCGACATCTACGGCCTGGCCGCCAAGCAGGCCGCGGCCCGCGACGTCGCCTTCGGCAACGGCGAGGACCTCGAGGCCGCCGAGGGGCAGGCATGAGCCAGGACGGCACCACGCCGACGGGCGGCTCCTCGGGCACTGCGGACCCGTCGCGATCTGCCGACCCCTCGGACGCTGTGGCTCCGACAGCCGCTGCCGACCCGTCGGCCGCGAAGGAGAACGCCTCCCTGTGGGGCGGGCGCTTCGGCTCCGGCCCGGCGGCCGCCCTGGCGGCGCTGTCCGTGTCCACGCACTTCGACTGGCGCCTGGCCCAGTACGACCTGCGCGGCTCGAAGGCCCATGCGAACGTGCTCCACGCGGCAGGCCTGCTCAGCGATGACGAGCTGACCGGCATGCAGAGCGCCCTGGATGCTCTCGCGGCTGATGTCGCCTCCGGCGAGTTCGCCGCCGCGCCCGAGGACGAGGATGTGCACACCGCTCTCGAACGCGGTCTCATCGAGCGGGCCGGCGCCGAGCTCGGCGGCAAGCTGCGCGCCGGCCGGTCCCGCAACGACCAGATCGCCACCCTGATCCGGCTGTTCATCCGCGATCAGGCCCGCGCGCTCGGGGAGCAGGTGCTCGACCTGGTCGATGTGCTCGTGGCGCGGGCCCGTGAGGTGCACGGCGCCCCGATGCCCGGGCGCACCCACCTCCAGCACGCCCAGCCGCTGCTGCTCAGCCACCATCTGCTGGCCCACGCCTGGCCGCTGCTGCGGGACGTCGAGCGCCTGCGGGACCTCGATGCCCGGGTGGACAGCTCGCCCTACGGCTCCGGGGCGCTCGCCGGCTCCAGCCTGGGCCTGGATCCGCAGGCGGTCGCGGAGGAGCTGGGCTTCACGGACTCGGTGTGGAACTCGATCGACGGGACCGCCTCGCGCGATCTCACCGCCGAGTTCTCCTTCGTGCTCGCGATGATCGGCATCGATCTGTCGCGGCTGGCCGAGGAGATCATCCTGTGGAACACCAAGGAGTTCTCGTTCATCACCCTGGATGACGCCTACTCCACCGGATCCTCGATCATGCCGCAGAAGAAGAACCCGGACATCGCCGAGCTCGCCCGCGGCAAGGCGGGGCGCGTGGTGGGTGACCTGGTGGGCCTGCTGACCACGCTCAAGGCCCTGCCGCTCGCGTACAACCGCGACCTGCAGGAGGACAAGGAACCGGTGTTCGACCAGGTCGATTCGCTCGATCTGGTGCTGCCGGCGTTCACCGGCATGATGGCGACCCTGACCTTCCACACCGCGCGGATGGCCGAGCTCGCCCCCCAGGGCTTCTCCCTCGCCACCGACATCGCGGACCACCTGGTGCGCCGCGGTGTCCCCTTCCGCTCTGCGCACGAGATCTCGGGGGCCTGCGTGAAGGTCGCCGAGGAGCAGGACAAGGAGCTGTGGGATCTCACCGATGCGGAACTGGCATCGATCTCGGAGCATCTGGACGGCTCGGTCCGTGCCGTCCTGACCGTCGAGGGCTCGATCGCCTCCCGCGATGCGAAGGGCGGCACCGCCCCGGTGAGGGTCGCTGAGCAGGAGGACGCCGCTGCGGAGGCGGTCACCGCGCTGCGGCGCTTCACCCGCGACCGCTGAGCCGCGGGCCGCGACCGCGGTCTCTGCTCCGCGCCGCCCTGCCGGGAGGTGGGATACTGACCGTCGGGCTCCCTGCCGGTGCCCGCCACACAGCTGAGAGGAACTGATCGATGCATTCCGTCCTGGACGAGCTCGCCTGGCGAGGACTCGTCGTGCAGACCACCGGGCGCGAGGCGCTCGGCAGCGCTCTGGCGGACGGACCGGTCAGCCTGTATTGCGGATTCGATCCGACGGCGGCCTCCCTCCACGTCGGCCATCTGACGCAGGTGCTCACCATGCGTCGCTTCCAGCTGGCGGGACACCACCCCTACGCCCTGGTGGGCGGCGCGACCGGACTCATCGGCGACCCCCGCATGTCGGGGGAGCGGGTGCTGAACGACGCGGAGATCGTCGGTCAGTGGGTGGACAGCCTGCGCGGGCAGATCTCCCGCTTCCTCGACCTCGAGGGGGAGCACGCCGTCACCATGGTGAACAACCTCGACTGGATCGGGCAGATGAGCGCCCTGGACTTCCTGCGGGACATGGGCAAGCACTACCGCCTGGGCACCATGCTCGCCAAGGACACCGTCGCGCGCAGGCTGCAGAGCGACGAAGGGATCAGCTACACCGAGTTCAGCTACCAGGTGCTGCAGGGGATCGACTTCCTCGAGCTGCATCGTCGCCACGGCATCACCCTGCAGTACGGCGGGAACGATCAGTGGGGCAACCTGCTCTCGGGCGTCGACCTGATCCACAAGGTGGAGGGGAAGGATGCGCATGCGCTCACCACACCGCTGGTGACCAAGGCGGACGGCACGAAGTTCGGCAAGAGCGAGGGCGGCGCCATCTGGCTCGATGCCGAGCTCACCAGCCCCTACGCCTTCCATCAGTTCTGGCTCAATGCCGCTGACGCGGACGTCGTGAACTACCTGCGGTACTTCACCTTCCGTGGCCAGGACGAGATCGCCGAGCTCGAGCACGCGACCGAGACCGCCTCGCATCAGCGTGCCGCTCAGAAGGCGCTGGCCGATGAGCTGACCACGATGGTCCACGGAGATCAGGCCACCACGCAGGCCAAGGCCGCAGCCGCGGTGCTCTTCGGCCGGGGCGAGGTGCAGGAGCTGGACGAGCAGACCCTCATCGCGATCTCCCGCGAGCTGCCGGGAGCAGACGTCTCCGGCACGACCACTCTGGTCGACGGGTTCATCCAGGCCGGCATCGTCACCTCCAAGGGCGCCGCCCGCCGGGATGCCGAAGGTGGTGGGCTCTCCGTGAACGGAGAGAAGGTCACCGCCGAGGACATCTCCCGCGAGATCGCCTCGCTCGATGCTCTGCCCGGCGGATACCTGCTGCTGCGCAGGGGACGCAAGAACGCGGCGATGATCCGTCGCGCCGACTGACCGAGAGCCCCGCACCACCGGAGCCCCACTCCCTGCAACCTGCAGAGGGTGGGGCTCCTGCGTTCTGCGAGAACCGGCGGCACGGGCGAGGGCGCGCCCGATAGAGGCCCTCTAGAGGACGGCTCCACAAACTGTCAAGCCGACGATAAGGCCCGGTGACCCCCCTCTCAGACGTGGGTCACATCCAGGTGAACGAGCGCTTTCCCGGCCTCCAAAAAGTGCCGCTGACCTGCGCGCTTAGTGAATCCACGACGTGAACGGGGCCTGAATCGACGGGTTTGACGACCCCCCGCGAGACCCGTAATGTTCTCTCTTGTCAGCAGCGAGAACGCAGGCACGACGGACCGAGAGTCTCCCCCGGGAGGCGCGAGGAACACAGTGGAGCGGAGCAGTTGCGGGACAGCTCGACCGGGCAACCGGGAGGGTGGCCGTGACCAGGTCAGAGGGACGATCGCAGGATGATCCGACCGAGACCGGGAACACACGGCGCAGAGTTGGACCGGACCGCGAAGAACTGCTAGAGTAGTTACTCGCACCGGGACGACGAAGCAAGAAGTCGTCAGACGGAAGTTTCCGCCGGCGCATCCGAGCCTCCGACTCGCACCGCAGACGCGGTGAGAGAACGATGTGCGCGTGTTGCTTGATATCTCAATAGCGTGTCTGTTTGTTGATGCCATTTAGTTTGAATGGCAATTTTATAACGGATGATACAGCAGTTTAATTTGCTGGTTGTTTGTTTCTATTGTCAGGATATTGTTTTTCATGTTT
>NZ_DASVGJ010000080.1:0-26352 GCF_036379615.1 Brachybacterium sp. | reverse complement strand
CGAGCACGGCCCGTCGGCCGGGAGTGGAGCGGGCAGCGGACCGGCACTCCGGCGGTTCTCACACGGAGGAGGCGGCCGCCTCCCGCTCGTCCTGGTAGTCGCAGACGTCCTCCTCCACCCAGACCTCGACGTTCTTGATCTCCGGCAGGTCGGAGGCCAGGAAGATCGGGTCCAGGCCCTGGGCGCGCTGGGCGTTGTAGTGCTTCAGCAGCTTCACCGCCGTGGGGGTGAGGATCGCGATGACGACCAGGTTGATCAGGGCGATGAACACCATGGACACCCCGGCGATGGTCCAGGCGAGGTCCACTGCGATGACGGACCCCAGGAACACCAGCGCCACCACGGCGACGCCGAAGGCCACGTGCCAGCCGCGCTTGGCGGTGAGGAAGTGCATGTTCGCCTCGCCGTAGGAGAAGTTCCCCAGCACCGAGGTGAAGGCGAGCAGCAACATGATCGCCGCCAGCAGCACCGCGGCCCAGGAGCCGAGGTTGGAGGCCAGGGACTCCTGCACCATGACCAGGCCCTCGCCGCCCACGGAGACGTCGGGGAAGGAGACCAGCACGATGAACGCGGTGATCGAGCAGATCAGCAGGGTGTCGAAGTAGACGCCCAAGGTCTGGACCAGACCCTGTCGGACGGGGTGGCTGACGGACGCGGTCGCGGCGACGTTGGGGACCGAGCCCATGCCCGCCTCGTTGGAGAGCATGCCGCGCTGGACGCCGTTGACGATCACTGCGCCGATGCCGCCTCCGATGACGGCCTGCGGGTCGAAGGCCTCGACCACGATCTGGCTCAGCACGCGGGGCAGCTCGCCGAGGTTCATGCCGACGATGATGATGCCGAGCACCAGGTAGACCAGAGCCATCACGGGCACCATGTTCTGCGCGACCGTCGCGACCCGGCGCATGCCGCCGAAGATGATCCCGGCGGTCAGGGCCGCGAGCACCACGCCGAGCACGATCGGGAGCCAGGCGACGCCCTCCGGGTCCGTGTAGACGGCCACGGCGCCGGTGACGGCGTCGACGATGGTGTTGGCCTGCAGCGAGGTGAAGGCGAAGGCGAAGCAGAAGATGAACAGGATCGCGAAGAACGCTCCGAAGCCGCGGCTGCCGAGCCCGCGGGCGATGTAGAAGGCCGGGCCGCCCTTGTAGGTGTCGGCCGCACGGGTCTTCCACAGCTGGGCGAGGGTGGACTCGATGAAGCTCGCCGCCCCGCCGACGATGCACATGATCCACATCCAGAACACGGCTCCCGGGCCGCCGAGGAAGATCGCGCCGGCCACACCGGAGACGTTGCCGGTGCCCACGCGGGCGGCGGCGGAGATGGAGAACGCCTGGAAGGCGCTGAGCGACTTGGTGCGCTCGGTCCGGTCACGGCCCTCCCCCACCTGCTCGCGCTGCGGCTTCTGGGTGATGGCGCCGAGCATCGCGGGGATCATCCGCAGCTGCACCGCACCGGTGCGGAGCGTGAAGTAGAGACCGAGCAGCACGACCACGGGCATGCCGGCCCAGGTCCACAGCCAGCCCTCGGCATTTCCGAGGAACTCGTTGAGTGTTTCGAGGGGGTTCATGCCCTCGACCGTATCGGGGACCTCCCGCCGACCGCCCGCATTCGGGGATCTCGCACCGCCTCCGAGACGTTCAGTGCCCGCGCGCGCGAGGCTGTGGCCCGCATCGCGGACACGTGACGCACGCCACACGCCCCCGCCGCCGACGGCCCGGAACCCGCCCTCCGGAACGACATCACCGCAGGTCAGCACGAATGGTCCACAGTTGTCCGACAATCCGATCCTCTGATGCCTCACGGTCACAGTTGCGTCACGACACTCCGAGGAAGGCCCCCTCGACCCACCCCCGGGGGTCCACAACCGTCGCCGCTGTCGATACCGTGGTCAGCGATATGGGCCCGTTGATGACGCACAGCGCAGACCACCCGTCCACCTCTGACCAGGCCACCGGAGAAGGCTCCGACCTGGACTTCCGCCCTCCGACCATGGAGGAGGGCGCCGCCATCTGGCGGATCGCCCGCGACAGCGGCACGCTGGACCTGAACACCTCGTACGCGTACCTGATCCTGGCCCGCGACTTCGCGGCCACCTCACGGGTCGCGCTCCATGAGGGAGAGCCGGTCGGCTTCGTGCTCGGCTACCTGCGGCCCTCGGCGCCGCAGCGGCTGTTCGTCTGGCAGATCGCCGTGGACGAATCCCAGCGGGGTCGGCGCATCGCCGGCCGTCTCCTGGACGCACTCCTCGCGGACCTCCCGCAGGTCACCACGCTGGAGACCACGATCACCGACGACAACGCCGCCTCGCAGCGCCTGTTCGCCTCCTTCGCGGAGCGCCAGGGCGCCGAGCACAGCATCGAGCCGCTGCTCGAGGAGGCGCACTTCCCGGATCCCGGCCACGGGGCCGAGCTGCTGCACGTGATCAGCGGCCTGCACGCCGGGACCTGAGCGCCGGAACCTCACGAGTCACCCCGTCGACACGGGCGCCTCAGCGCGCCCAGGCGCCATCCACAGACCACCGCACCACCACGCCAGGGAGATGTCATGACCATGACCGCACCGATCGAGACCACCGAGAAGCCCGAGCTGACCGACGAGGTCAGCGCCCCCACCGTCGACCCGACCGAGCTGGAGTCGGGCGTGCGCAGCTACTCCCGCGGCTGGCCCGCCGTGTTCACCCACGCCAAGGGCTCCGTCCTGACCGCCGAGGACGGCCGCGAGTACATCGACTTCTTCGCCGGCGCCGGCACCCTGAACTACGGGCACAACCACCCCGAGCTGAAGAAGGTCGTCATCGACCACTACCTCGAGGACCGCGTGGTGCACGGCCTGGACATGTTCACCGACGTGCGCCGCGAGTTCCTGCAGACCTTCGACGCGAAGATCCTGAAGCCCCGCGGCCTGGACTACAAGGTCGCCTTCCCCGGCCCGGGCGGCACCAACGCGGTCGAGGCGGCGCTGAAGCTGGCCCGCAAGGTCACCGGGCGCGAGTCCGTCGTGAGCTTCACCAACGGCTTCCACGGAATGACCCTCGGCGCCCTGTCCGTCACCGGCAACTCGATGAAGCGCGGCGGCGCCGGCATCCCGCTGGTGCACTCCACGCCGATGCCCTTCGACGACTACTTCGGCCAGGTCGTCCCGGACTTCATGTACCTCGAGCACATGCTCATCGACGGCGGCTCCGGCCTGAACAAGCCCGCGGCCGTGATCGTCGAGACCGTGCAGGGCGAGGGCGGCATCAACGCGGCCCGCGCCGAGTGGCTCCGCGGCCTCGCGGACCTGTGCACGAAGCACGACATCCTGCTGATCGTCGACGACATCCAGATGGGCTGCGGCCGCACCGGCGAGTTCTTCAGCTTCGAGGAGGCCGGCATCGAGCCGGACATGGTCACCCTCTCGAAGTCGATCAGCGGCTACGGCCACCCGCTCGCGCTCACCCTCATCAAGCCCGAGCTCGACATCTGGGAGCCGGGCGAGCACAACGGCACCTTCCGCGGCTTCGGCCCGGCCTTCGCCACCGCCACCAAGGCCATCGAGCTGTTCTGGAGCGATGACGAGTTCGAGAAGGAGACCATCGCCAAGGGCGCCTACGTCGAGAGCCGCTTCAACCAGATCGCGGCCAAGCACGCCGAGCACGAGCTGATCGTCAAGGGTCGGGGCCTCGCCCGCGGCCTGCAGATGCCCAGCGGCGAGATCGCCGGCGCGATCGCGGGGCGCGCCTTCGAGGAGGGCCTGCTGGTGGAGACCTCCGGCCCCTCCGACGAGGTCGTCAAGCTGCTGCCCGCGCTCACCATCCCCGAGGATCTCCTGGCCAAGGGCCTGGACATCATCGAGGCCGCCGTCGACGAGGCGCTCGCCGCCTGAGACCGCCCTTCCGTCGGCCCGCCGCACCCGTCGGCGGGCCGACGGTCTGCGCCGGGGCACCGCCCCGGGCGCAGGACCCCCTGACCCTGACCATCCATCGGAAGGACACCCCATGCTCGTTCGCACTCTTGCCGAGGTCGAAGGCACCGACGCCGACATCACGTCGGAGAACTGGCGCTCCAAGCGCATCATCCTCGCGAAGGAGGGTGTGGGCTTCTCCGTGCACGAGACCACCCTCTATGCGGGGACCGAGAGCTACTTCTGGTACGCCAACCACATCGAGGCCGTCTTCATCACCCAGGGCGAGGGCACCATCGAGGACCTCGCCACCGGTGAGATCCACGAGCTCGCCCCCGGCAGCCTCTACCTGCTCAACGACCACGACAAGCACATCGTGCGCCCGCGCACCGAGATCAAGTGCGTGTGCGTGTTCAACCCGCCGGTCACCGGCCGCGAGGTCCACGATGAGAACGGCGTGTACCCGCTGGTCACCGAGGACGCGTGAACCCCCGGGCGTGAACCCCAGGGCGTGACGCCGCGCCCCGCATGACGGAGCCCGGCAGGACCGATGTCCTGCCGGGCTCTGTCACGTCCTGAGACACCTCCGCGGCGAGGGTCTGCGCGAGCGGGGGTCTCCGCGAGCGGGGGCCTCAGCGGGCGGGTGCCCCGCCTTCACGGGCCCGGGTGATCTCAACGATCCAGGCACCGCGGCCGGTGACCACGAAGCTGTGGACCGTGCCATCGCGCAGGGTGACGGCGAGCGAGTTGGGCAGCAGGGGCAGCACCCCGAACAGCTTCGTCCACGCGGTGCCCACCTCGGCGATGATCGCGAGCGGCACCTCGGACGGGCCGCTGCGCACGTTGAACGAGTGGGCGATGAACACGAGCCGCTCACTCGTCAGGTAGAGCTTGCCGCCGGCCGTCTCCGCGCCGCGCTGCATGTTCGCACCCCCGCTGCGCAGGAGGGTCTCCCCCGCGGCCAGCGGGAACGGGAGGGCGGCGGAATCCGGAGCGCTCATGCCCTGCGCTTCCGCAGGATTACCAGGACCACGCCGATCGCCAGCAGCAGCAGGCCCAGCGCACCGCCGAGAACGGCCAGCAGGATGCCGCCGAGGCCGGCGAAGATGCCGCCGATGGAGATCGGCGGGCCGACCATCACCGGGGTGTCACCGCACTGGATCTGGTAGTCGCCGGCCTCCTCTGCCGTGAAGGAGTCGAAGGAGACCCACTGCGTCTCCCCGTCCCCGAACTCGCTGGACTGGGAGGTGCCCTCGCCCACTGACGGTCCGTCGATCATGCACTGCGGGGCGGGTTCGTCCTCCGGTGCGTACAGTTGCAGACTGTCGCCGGCCTCCGCCGAGACGGTGCCGCTGCCGCTGTCGAAGACCTCGAACTGCGCCGCCCCGCTCGCGACCCCGCCGAAGCCGATGACTGCCAGCACCACCCCGATGATGAGGCTGAGGGCGAGGATCACCGACCCGAGGATGATGAGGATCTTCGGAGCCTTCGACGGCTTCTTCGCCGGTGCCTGCTGATAGCCCTGCGGGGCGGGGCCACCGGGCTGAGGAGACAGCGGGCCGGAGGGTGAGGGGTACTGGGGAGGCTGGGTCACGGGGAGCTCCTGGAAGGGTGACGGGGACGACACCAGGCTATCGCCCGCCGGGCCCGCCTACACTCGAGATCATGCCTGACCCTCTCGTCCTCGCCGCCGATGTCGAGACCGAGCTGGTCGAGAAGCGCTCGCGATTCCTCACCCGCCTGCACCGGGTCCAGGGCGTGGAGCAGGCCGAAGCGCTGCTCCGTTCTGCCCGTGCCGCGCATCCCGACGCCCGCCATCACTGCACCGCCCTGGTGCTCGGCGAGACCGCGCAGCGGGCCGAGATGCACCGCTCCAGCGATGACGGCGAACCCTCCGGCACGGCGGGGATGCCGATGCTGCAGTCCCTGCTCCAGGCACGGCTGGTGGACACCTTCGCGATCGTGGGCCGCTACTTCGGCGGGGTGAAGCTCGGGGCGGGCGGGCTGGTGCGCGCCTACACGGCGGGCATCGAGCAGGCCATCGACGCGGCACGGCTGCTGCGGCGCACCGAGCTGGCCGTCGCCCGGATCGAGGTGCCGCCGGCGGAGGTCGGGATCGCGGAGAACGCAGTGCGGCTCTGGGCCGCCGGTCACGGCGCGAGCCTCGAGCCGACGCAGTACGGCGCCCGCAGCGCCCTGCTCACGGTGCTGCTGGATCCCGAGCTGCTGACGGAGCTCGGAGCGGACACCGCGCGCTGGTCCTCCGGGCGGCGCACCGTGGAGGACGCGGGCAGGCGCACGGCCGACGTCCCGCTCTGAACCCGGCGACGCACCGGTCGGGCGGCCCTGCGACTGCGGCGGCGCCGCCCCGGATGACCGGGACGGCGCCGCCGTGGGACAGGGCTCGAGCGGAGACTCGAGCGCCCTCAGTTCCGCGTCAGGCGCGGTTCTTGGTGAGCAGCCCGTAGACGAACATGACGATGAGCGCGCCGACGACGGCGAGCAGGATGGTCCCGATGCTCCACGGGTTGTCGAGGATGCCGCTGACGCCGTTGCCTCCGAGGAGGCCGCCGATGAATCCGCCGACGATCGCGCCGACGACGCCGAGGATGATCGTCATGCCGAGACCCATGGCCTGCTTGCCGGGCATGATCGCCCGTGCGACGAGGCCGATGATCGCGCCGATGATGATCCAGGAAATGATTGCCCAGAGAAGACCCATGATGGGAACTCCATTTCATTGAGGGGGAAGGAAAAGGGTGGTGCGTTCACATTATGGTCCCGGACTGCAGGATCTGCCCGGATGTGCAGCGACACCCCTGGTCACAAAGACGACCGTGCGGTCTGGAGGTGCGGTCCGCCACAGTGCGACCACGCCTGTCCACGGAGGGATAGAGGTGCACCACATCCCCCCTGTTCGTCGACTCCCGGACCGATTGCCGTCATATCGATGGGACAGACTGCTGCGATGACCGACTCTTCCTCCCTGCTGCCCGAGCTGCTCGCCGGGGACCGGGCGCCCGCGCCCACGACGCTCGTGGACCTCTTCCGGCACGTCGTCGCCCGCGACGGCGAGGCCCCGGCGGTGGACAGCGGCCTGGAGACCCTGACCTACACCGAGCTCGACGAGGCGGCGACCGAGCTCGCAGAACGGCTCGCCGCGCAGGGAGTGCGTCCCGGCGACAAGGTCGGGGTGCGCATCAAGTCCGGCACCACCGACCTGTACGTCGCGATCCTCGGCATCCTGGTGGCCGGTGCCGCCTATGTGCCGGTCGACGCCGACGACCCCGACGAGCGCGCCCGCGTGGTCTTCGAGGAGTCCGCCGCGGTCGCCGTCGTGGGCAACGACCTGGTCATCACGCCCACCGCTGCCGCCCACCCCGACGCCGCGCGACCCGCCGACGCACCCACCACCGACGCACCCGCGACCGATGCCTCGGTCACGCCGCCGCGCGGGCCCGAGCCCGAGGACGACGCCTGGGTCATCTTCACCTCCGGCTCCACCGGGAAGCCGAAGGGCGTCGCGGTCACCCATCGCAGCGCCGCCGCCTTCGTCGAGGCCGAATCGCGGATGTTCCTCCAGGACGCCCCCATCGCGCCCGGGGACCGGGTGATGGCCGGCCTCTCCGTCGCCTTCGACGCCAGCTGCGAGGAGATGTGGCTGGCCTGGGGGTACGGTGCCTGCCTGGTGCCGGCGCCCCGCTCGCTGGTGCGCTCCGGGGTCGACGTCGGCCCCTGGCTGGCCGCCAACCGCATCACCATCGTCTCCACCGTGCCCACCCTGGTCTCGCTGTGGCCGGACAGCGCTCTGACCGAGGTGCGACTGCTGATCATGGGCGGAGAGGCCTGCCCTCCCGAGCTCGCCGCCCGGCTCCAGGCGCCCGGGCGCGAGGTCTGGAACACCTACGGACCCACCGAGGCGACGGTCGTGGCCTGCGGCGCGATGCTCGACGGGACGCCCCCGGTGCGCATCGGGCTGCCGCTGGACGGCTGGGACCTGGCCGTGGTCGACACCGAGGGGCAGCCGGTGCCCGAGGGCGCCTCCGGCGAGCTGATCATCGGCGGGGTGGGACTTGCCCGCTATCTCGACCCCGAGAAGGATGCCGAGAAGTACGCCCCGATGCCCAGCCTCGGGTGGGAGCGCGCCTACCGCTCCGGGGACAACGTGATCAACGACCCCGCCGGCCTGCTGTTCGCCGGGCGGGTGGACGACCAGATCAAGCTGGGCGGTCGCCGCATCGAGCTCGGCGAGATCGACGACCAGATGCTGCGCCTGCCCGGCGTGGTCGGTGCCGCCGCCGCGGTGCGCTCCACGAGGTCCGGGAACAAGCTCCTGGTCGGCTACCTCACCGTTGATGCGGGCTATGACGGCGAGATCGCGAAGGGACTGCTGCGCCAGCGGATGCCCGAGGCGCTGGTGCCGCGCCTGGCCGTGGTCGACGAGCTGCCCACTCGCACCTCCGGCAAGATCGATCGGGACGCCCTGCCCTGGCCGCTGCCGCGCCGCGGGGAGCCCTCCGGCGCGCTCTCCGGCACCGCCGCCTGGATCGCGGAGATCTGGGCTGAGGTGCTCGGCGCCGAGGCCACCTCCGGCAAGGACGACTTCTTCGACTTCGGCGGCGGGTCGCTGACCGCCGCGCAGGTGGTCAGCCGACTGCGGGAGAAGCATGCCGAGCTCGCCGTCGGCGACATCTACGCCCATTCCACGCTCGCCGGTCTCGCCGCCCATCTCGAGGCGATGGGCACCTCCACGGTCGCCAGCGACCGCACCATGGCCCCTGTGCGCCGGCGCACGCAGATCGCTCAGCTGCTCGCCCTGCCACCGCTGCGCGCCCTCGCGGCGCTGCGCTGGCTCGCCTGGCTGATGCTCGCCTCCACTCTCGGCGCCGCGCTCACCGACCTGCCCTGGATGGCGGCCTTCCCGCTGTGGCTGGTGATCCCGCTGGTGGTGGTGTTCGTGCTGCCGCCGGGACGGATGGCTCTCGCCGCGCTGCTGGCACGGCTGCTGCTGCGGGGCGTGAGACCGGGTGAGCATCCGCGCGGCGGTCGCGTCCACCTGCGGCTGTGGACCGCGGAGAAGATCCAGGAGGAGCTGGGGGCGACGAACCTCGCCGGCGCCGCCTGGTTCCCGCTCTACGCCCGCCTGCTCGGGGCGCGGCTGGGCAGGGACGTGGACCTGCACACCCTGCCCCCGGTCACGGGGATGCTGGAGGTCGGCAGCGGCGCCTCGATCGAGCCGGAGGTCGACCTCGCGGGCCATTGGATCGACGGTGACCGGCTGCGGATCGGGCAGATCCGGATCGGCAAGCGGGCGCGCATCGGTGCCCGCAGCATGCTGGGCCCGGACACCAGGGTCGGCAAGGGCGCAGAGGTCGCGCCCGGATCCGCCGTGCTCACCGACGTCCCCGCCGGGCAGGCCTGGTCCGGCTCCCCCGCCGAGCACCAGGCGAAGGCCCGCGGTCCGTGGTCCGTCGATGCGCCGCCGCGCCGCCCGCTCTGGCTGCTGGTGTTCGCCGCTCTGTCCCTGCTGATCGCGGCTCTGCCCGTCGTCTCGATGCTGGCCGGGGCCGCGGTGCTCCTGCCGGCCGTGCACGACACCGACAGCTTCACCGCCGCCGTGCTCGCGGCCCTGCCGTGGCTGCCGCTCGCGGCACTGGTGGGCTTCGGGGTGCTGATCGTGCTGGTGGTGGTGCTGACCCGTCTGCTGTCGCTCGCGATCCGACCCGGCCACCACCCGGTGCGCTCGGCGGCGGGCGTGTCCATCTGGGGCACGCTGCGCCTGCTGGACGAGGCCCGCACCTGGCTGTTCCCGATCTACGCCGGAGCGCTCACCCCGCTCTGGCTGCGCCTGCTGGGCGCGAAGGTCGGCAAGGGCGCCGAGGTCTCCACCGTGCTGCTGATCCCCTCGCTGGTGCAGGTGGGCGAGCACTCCTTCCTCGCCGACGACACCCTGGTGGGTGCCTATGAGCTGGGCGGCGGCTGGATCCGGGTGGAGCGTGTGAAGGTGGGCAAGCGCGCCTTCGTGGGCAACTCCGGGATGCTCGCCGCCGGCCGCAAGGTGCCCAAGCAGTCGCTGGTCGCGGTGCTCTCCGCCGCCCCGCGGCGCAAGACCGCGAAGGCGGGCACGTCGTGGCTGGGCAGCCCACCGCGCAAGCTGCGCCGCACCGAGGACGAGCACGACACCTCCCTCACCTTCGATCCGCCGCGCCGCCTGCTGATCCAGCGCGGTCTGGTCGAGACCGGTCGGATCGTCCCGCTGCTGCTGGCGCTGCTGCTGCCGGTCGGCGTCGGCATCGTCCTGTTCGCGCTGCTGCTGCAGGGTCCCTGGGGCGTGGTGGCCGCGCTGGTGCTCGGCGGGCCGGTGCTGCTCGCGGCCGGGGTGCTCGCCGCCGGGATCACCGTGGTGGCGAAGTGGCTGATCATCGGCCGCCACCGCCCGGGTGAGCACGCCCTGTTCACCCCGTACGTGTGGCGGTCCGAGCTGGCCGACACCTTCACCGAGGTGCTCGCCGCCCCCTGGTTCGCGAACATCACCTCCGGCACCTGGGCGCTGACGTTCTGGCTGCGCCTGCTGGGGGCGAAGATCGGACCGGGCGTGTGGTGCGACCCGTACTGGCTGCCGGAGACGGACCTGGTCACCCTCGGCGCCGGCGCCACCGTCAACCGCGGCTGCGTGGTCCAGACCCACCTCTTCCAGGACCGGGTGCTGAGCATGGACACCGTCACCCTCGCCGAGGGTGCGACCCTGGGACCCGGCGGCGTGATCCTGCCGGCCGCGTCGATCGACCGCCACGCCACCGTCGGCCCCGTGTCGCTGGTGATGCGCGGCGAGCGCGTCCCGCCCGGCACCCGCTGGACGGGAAACCCGATCGGCCCCTGGGAGGACGACGCATGACCATCTCCGCAGCGCTCCATGCGGGCAGCGACCCGTACGTCCCCCGGCACGGGGACCCGAGCTTCGAGGTGCTCCACTACGACCTCTCCCTCGCCTACAAGGTCGAGGGGAACCGCCTCGACGGTGACGCGACCCTGAGCTGCCGCGTGCTGGAGGAGACCGACACCCTCCATCTCGATCTCCATGGTCTGCACGCCCACAAGGTGTTCGTCGACGGCCGACCGCACCGCTTCACCCATCTGCGCCAGCGGATCGCGCTGAAGCTCCCGGCGACCGCCGGGCAGGAGCTCACGGTGCGAGTGAAGTACTCCGGCAAGCCCGGCCAGCTGACCACCCGGGCGCTGGGTGCGGCCGGATGGGAGGAGCTGGAGGACGGCGTGATCGTCGCCGCGCAGCCGCACGGCGCCCCCACCTGGTTCCCCTGCAACGATCGTCCCGACGACAAGGCCACCTACGCGATCACCTTCTCGGCGCCGCCGGACTACACCGTCGCCGTCTCCGGGGAGCTGCAGGGCACCCGCCGCAAGGGCAATGCCGTGATCTGGTCCTACGAGCAGACGGCGCCGATGTCGACTTACCTCGCGACCGTCCAGATCGGACGCTACCGGCAGCTCGAGCAGTCCGGCGCCCCGGTGCCGGTGCGCACCCTCGCCCCGCAGCAGCTGCGCGAGGCCGAGCTCGAGGGCTCCTTCTCCCTGCAGCCGGCGATGCTCGCCTTCTACGCGCGCCTGTTCGGGGACTACCCCTTCCCCTCCTACACCGCGGTGATCACGGACGACGATCTCGAGATCCCGCTGGAGTCGCAGGGGCTGTCCACCTTCGGCAGCAACTTCGTGGGCACCGGCTGGGACAGCGTGCGGCTGATCGCCCACGAGCTGTCCCACCAGTGGTTCGGGAACTCGGTGACGCTCGCGCGCTGGCAGGACATCTGGCTGCACGAGGGCTTCGCCTGCTACTGCGAGTGGCTGTGGGCGGAGGAGTCCGGCGTCTCCACGGTGCAGGCCGAGGTCGACGCGCACCACGCGAAGCTGGTCGAGCTACCGCAGGACGACCTGGAGCTGGCCGATCCGGGCCCCGACCTCATGTTCGATGACCGGGTCTACAAGCGCGGGGCGCTGGCCGTGCACGCATTGCGCCTGCACCTCGGGGACCAGCGCTTCTTCGCGCTCGTCACGAGCTGGCTCGCGACGCATCGCGGCGGCTCCGTGACCACGCAGATGTTCCTCGAGCACGTGCGGGACCAGGCCGATGCGGACGCCGCCGAGCTGCTCACTCCCTGGCTGTTCGAGACCGCGCTGCCGCCCTGCCCGGTGCCGGCGAGCGCACGCTAGAGCCGGGCCAGCGCCGCGACGTGCCCCGGCGGGGCCGCCAGCGCCTCCACCGCGAAGTCGGCCAGGCGCAGGGAGCTCATCGGGGTCCCGAGCCCCGTGCCGAGCGCCTTGAGCACCGCCTCCTTGCCCGCCCAGAGCGCCGCCTGCTCACGCGGGCCGGCCCGTTCCGCGCCCGCCCGTTCGCTCGGGTGCAGCACCAGTCCCGGGTCCCAGCCGCGGCCGACGGCGCTGATCGACTCGAGGTCGACGCCGAGCGGTCGCCGGCCGCCGACGGCGGTCAGCAGGTGCTCCCCGCAGCGGCTGAGGCTCACGGGCACCTCGTGCCGTCGGCCCTTCCCCCGCGCCCAGGGGCGCCCGTGGGCGGAGGAGCCGCAACGGGGGCAGGACCTGCCCACCAGCACCTCCGAGGGCTGGAGGCCGAGCAGCTGCGCGACGCGCTCGCGCAGGATCGCATCGGCGTCCTCCTCGGCGCGGTCCAGGCGGGCGACGGCCGTGAGCTCCTCGGATCCGTCCCGGCAGCCCGTCACCGCTGCGCGTCCCGGTGGCGCTCCCACCGCTCCCACATCGCGGGGAGCTCGGTCTCGAGGAATCGGTAGAGCTCCGCGACGTGCTCCAGCCGGTCGCCGCGGTGCGGCGGGTGCTCCGGGAGCGTCTCGAGGCCGCGCTCGATGACCTGCCGGAAGGCGGCGGTGCGGGCGTAGCGCGAGGCCAGCATGCGGCTCCAGCCGTCGGGGCTGATGCGCAGGTACTCCTGGCGGTCTCCCCGCCGGCGCACCCCTTCGACCAGCCCGCTGGGGGTGAGCAGACGGGTCGAGGAGCTGATCGAGCTGCGGCTGACCTCCAGCACCCGGGCGAGATCCGCTGCGCTCTGCTCCGGCGGATCGCTGATCAGCAGCCATCCGATCACCCGGCCGGCGATCAGGGGCATGCCGTCCGCGGCGAAGAAGGTCGCCACCTCGTCGACGAAGTCGAGTTCGGCCTCTCCGGGTGCGCTCAGCGCCCTCTCCTCGCTCATGCCGCGAGGAAGTCCGTGAGCAGCGCGTTGACCTGCTCCGGGCGTTCCCGGTTGGACCAGTGCCCCGCCCCCTCGATCAGCACGTAGTCGGCGTGCGGGATGGCCTCCGCTGCGGCGCGCGAGTGCTCCGGCCTGACTCCGGCGTCCTTGCTGCCCTGGATGATCAGCACGGGGCAGCGGATCTCCGGCAGGCGCGGGCGCAGGTCGACCTTCATGCGGAGCGGTCCGATGGACCCGTTCTGCCAGTCCGAGGAGCCGGAGCCGTGCGCCAGGACGTCCGCGTGGTACTCGTCGACGATCTCGTCGAACTCGTCGACCGGGCCGCCGAACAGGCCCACCCGGGCGAACCAGGAGCAGGCGGCACGGCTGCGGAAGATCCACGAGGTCGCGGTGCGGTGGAGGAAGCGGGACTGCGCCGTCAGCCAGAGCAGCTGGTGCACGACGGGAGGGAAGGACAGGACCCCCGCCGGGGCCAGTGCCGCCAGCCTCTCCACGCGGTGCGGGCGCTCGATCGCGTAGGCGAGCGCGAGCGCACCGCCCTGGGAGATGCCCACCAGGGCGATGCGTTCCAGGTCGAAGTGCTCGAGCACCGCGTCGATCGCGGCCAGCATCCGCTCGTGGTCGGCGGTGCCGTCCCAGGGGACCGAGCCGCCCTGCTTCGGCCAGTCCAGGGCGATCACGCGATAGGACGTCGCGAGCACCGGGATCGCTCGCCGCCAGCTGAGGGAGATGTTGTCGTTCCCGGCGCCGCTGAGCAGCAGCACGGGCGTGCCGTGGTCACCGCGGATGATCACGCGCAGCGCGCCCTCCGGCTGGGCGATGTGCACGGAGGTGCCGAGGTCCGCGGCGGAGTCCCGAGTGGTCACCATGGCTGCGACCCTACGGGATTGCAGTCATTGCTGCAATGACAGCATCGACTGCATATGCTCATCGGTTGTACGTGCCCATCGGCTGCACGTTCTCGTCGGCCGACTCGAACGGCGGCCCCCGTCCAGGCCGCGGAACGCGATGAGCCCGGCCCCCGCGAAGGGGCCGGGCTCATGGCGGCGCGCGTCAGCCGGGACGCCTAAGCGACGGATCAGAAGTCCCAGTCGTCGTCCTCGGTCTCGACGGCCTTGCCCATCACGTAGCTGGAACCGGAGCCGGAGAAGAAGTCGTGGTTCTCGTCCGCGTTCGGGGACAGCGCGGCGAGGATCGCCGGGTTCACCTCGACGGTCTCCTGCGGGAAGAGCGACTCGTAGCCGAGGTTCATCAGCGCCTTGTTCGCGTTGTAGCGCAGGAAGGTCTTGACCTCCTCGGTCCAGCCCACCGGGTCGTAGAGATCCTCGGTGTACTCCTCCTCGTTGTCGTACAGCTCCATGAGCAGCGAGAAGGTGTACTCCTTGAGCTCCGCCTGGCGGGCCGGGGTGGCCTTCTCGACGGCCCTCTGGAACTTGTAGCCGATGTAGTAGCCGTGCACGGCCTCGTCACGGATAATCAGCCGGATGATGTCCGCCGTGTTGGTGAGCTCGCCGCGGCTGGAGTAGTGCATCGGCAGGTAGAAGCCGGAGTAGAACAGGAACGACTCCAGCAGCGTCGAGGCGACCTTGCGCTTCTCGGGATCGTCGCCCGTGTAGTAGTCCATGACGATGTTCGCCTTCTTCTGCAGCGGCTCGTTGAACTCGCTCCAGCGGAAGGCCTCGTCGATCTGCTTGGTGTTGGCCAGCGTCGAGAAGATCTGGGAGTAGGACTTCGCGTGCACCGACTCCATGAACGCGATGTTGGTGTACACCGCCTCCTCGTGGGGGGTGACCGCATCCGGGATCAGGGAGACGGCACCCACGGTGCCCTGCACCGTGTCCAGCAGGGTGAGCCCGGTGAACACGCGCATCACCAGCTGCTGCTCCTGCTCGGAGAGTCGGCTCCAGGACTGCACGTCGTTGGACAGCGGCACCTTCTCGGGCAGCCAGAAGTTGCCGGTCAGGCGGTCCCACACCTCCTGGTCCTTCGGGTCCGGGATCCGGTTCCAGTTGATCGCCTGGACCGTCGTCTTCAGGTGGTCGTTCACCGCAGCCTCACTTGCTCCTTCGGGGGTCGTCATCGGATGCTGCCAGTCTAGGCATCCGGGACCCTCGGGAGGCCCTCCGGCCCGCCGGGACGGGGTGGCGCCCGCCACCGATCGACATGCCGGACCATGACTTTCGTCGTGGGTCCGGCGGGGCCCGTCGCACTAGCGTGGCCACGACGACGCCCGCTCCCCCCGGAAGGCCCTGCCGTGACCTCCGCTCCCGCTCCCGTCCCCGCCATCGACACCGCCTCCGCGGCGCCCGCCCGTTCTCTCGCCCCGGACATCGCCCGCGGGCTGATGCTCGCGCTCATCGCGGTGGCGAACGTCTCCTGGTACCTGTGGGGCTCCTCGGAGTCCGTCGGCGGCACCCCGCACATCCCCGCCGACGGACCTCTCGACGCGATCGCGCAGGCCGTGATGACGGTCGCGGTGGACCATCGCGCGATGCCGCTGTTCGCGTTCCTGTTCGGCTACGGCATGGTGCAGTTCTACCGCTCACGCATCGACCGAGGTCTGCCCGCGACGAACGTGCGGGCGATGATGCGTCGGCGACACTGGGCGATGCTGCTGCTCGGCGCACTGCACACGGCACTGCTGTTCTTCGGCGACATCCTCGGGGTGTACGCGGTGTCCGCGCTCGTGCTCGTGTGGTGGTTCTTCGGCCGCCGCTCGCGCACCCTGCGGATCTGGGCGATCGTACTGTCCGCCGCGATGGGGGCGTTCGCTCTGCTGAGCATCGTCAGCGGCCTGGCGTTCGCATTCTTCATCCCGGCTGACGTGACCGCCGAGATGGCGAGCGTCGACACTGGCACCGGCTTCACCCGCGCCCTCGCCTACGACTCCCCGTATCTCGTCTCGATGCTGTACCGGCTCGGGCTGTGGCTCGTGGCCCTGCCCTTCGCGGCCCTGATGGGGGCGCCGCTGCCGATCCTGCTGGGCTGGCTCGCGGCTCGCCGACGGATCCTCGACGAGCCGTGGCAGCATGTGCGCCTGCTGCGACGCACGGCGATCGCCGGCATCACGATCGGCTGGGCGGGCGGCCTGCCCGAGGCGCTCGCACTCCTCGGCGCGTACGAGCTGCCCGCCGCCGCTCCGTGGATGCTCACCGGCCTCAGCTCCGTCTCGGGCATCGCCTGCGGTCTCGGCTACGCGGCCCTGTTCGGACTGCTCGCCCTGCGTCTCGAGGGGAGGGCGCCAGGCCAGCACTCCCCGCGCCCGGACTCGTCGGCCGACCGGGACCTGGCCCCCGCCGAGCGGGCCTACGGCGTGCCCCGTGCGGAGACCGACCCGGCCCGCACCCGCGAGCCCGGCCCGCTCGAGCGGACCCTCGCCGCGGTCGGTCAGCGCTCCCTGACCTTCTACCTGTTCCAGTCGCTGCTGCTCGCACCGCTGATGGCCGCCTGGGGCCTCGGGCTCGGAGGGTCCCTCTCGACCGCACCTGCGCTGGCGATCGCCTTCGCGGTCTGGCTGCTGTCCCTGCCGATCGCCACCTGGATGGACGCGCGCGGGATCCGCGGACCGGCCGAACGGCTGCTGCGCCGGATGACCTACGGGAAGATCGATCCTGCACCCGCCACGCGCTGAGCTACGACGCGCTGGGCTGCCGGTTCAGGCTCTGCGGCGCTGCCGCATGATCGCCCGCAGCCGCTCCCGGTCCGCACCCCGCTGCGGTCGCAGCCACCCCGGATAGCTCCAGATCGGCAGCACCGTCCTGGCACGCACCACCACCATCAGCACGAGACCCAGCACCACCTCTGCGATCACTACAGTCCAGAGAGCGGGTTCGGCGAGGTGCTCGCGACTCCAGGGCACGGTCCACAGCAGAGCCACGAGGCCCGCGAACGCGAGCAGCTGCGCCCCGTACGGGAGCAGCCACAGCGCCAGCGCCTCGGTTGCTGCCTGGCCGTATCCCCGCTGTTCGACAGGTTCCCGCGCCGCCCACCAGCGCGCCGCGCGCGAGCGACCCCAGCGGAACCAGGCAGCGGCCACGGCGAGGAGCACCGCCGCGCCGAAGCACAGCAGTCCGAGGAGCAGAGCGACGAGATCCATGGCGACATGGTCTCACCCCCTCTCCCGCCGTCGTCGTCACGGGAGTGGGGAGTTGTCCCCATCGACCGCCGGCCCGGAACTCTCTAGGCTCTGAGCATCTTCAGGGCCCTGTACCGGGCACATGACGCAGCGGGCAGGGGAACCGGAGACATGGACAGCTTCTACGGGATGGACACGGCGCAGGTCGAGGACTTCGCCCAGCGGGTCGGGGACCGCTCCGCCAGCCTCGACGACCTCGCGAGCTCCCTGCAATCGCTGATCGACGCGATCGTCGGTTCGCAGTGGATCGGCTCCGACGCCGACGCCTTCGGCGACCGGTTCCGCAGCGAGACGCTGCCGCGCTTCCGCGATGCGGTCGACCAGCTCCGCCGGCGCCAGGACGCGCTCGACGGCGACGTGGAGGAGCAGGAGTCCGCCTCGTCGGTCGAGGGCGGAGGGATTCTCGGCGATATCTTCGGCGGGATCGGCGAGGCGCTGGACGGTGTCGGGGACCTCTTCGGCGGCGCGGTCGACTTCCTCGGCGAGGTCTGGAGCGGATTCGTCGACAACCTGATCCCGAACGTCGGCAACCTCGGTGGCGTGGGGGTCACGGTCACGGGTGACATCGCCGGGCAGATCCTGAAGTCCGGCGGCCGGGCGCTGAGCTCCGCGGTGCCGCTCGTGGGCGATGCTTTCACCGGCGTGCTCGCCGGCGTCGAGCGCTGGAACCAGGACAGCGACCTCCCCTTCGCCGAGCGTCTCGGACGCTCGGTTCTGGACGGCGGCGTCAACGCACTGGGCTCGTTCGTCGGAGGCACCGCCGGTTCGGCGCTCGGCGTCGCCGTCGGTGGACTGTTCGGCGGCGGAGGAGGAGCGGCTGCAGGGGCCCCGACCGGTCCGGGCGCGATCCTCACCGGCCTCGGCGGCGGGACCATCGGAGGGGGGATCGGCTTCCTCGTCGGCGACGCGGTGGGCAGCTACGTCGGCGGTGCGGCGGGCGACGCGGTCATCGACGCGATCCTCGACTGAGCCGTCCGTGACCCTGCCCGCGTCGAGCACCTCTAGGCTGGAGCCATGACTCAGACCACGCGCACCGCAACCATCGGCGTGCCGGACGGGCCCATCCGCTCGATGGCTCTCGACCTCCCTGCGGGGTGGAGCGAGGTGCCGTCTCCCGACGCCGTGCTGGCCGCCTTCTCCGACGGACGCTCCCTGAACCCGGGCATCGAGACCAATGCCGTGCTCACTGCTGTGCAGCTCCCGGAGGGGACGCGCCTGCGCGGATGGCAGACGCTCATCCGGGACACCCAGCTCGCCGCCCTGCCGGACCTCCAGGTGCTCGACGACCGGGCCCTGGACGAGGGCGACGAGTCGGAGCAGTGGTACACCGCCACGGTGATGACCGACGAGCACGGAGTCACGATCCTGACCCGTCGCTGGAGCCGCCTCCTGCCCGGGCTCGGGGTGACGCTCACCCTCACGACCCTGCCACTTGTGGACGCCGAGCATGGCAAGGCGCTCGATGCCCTCGCCGCCTCGTGGGCCGTCACCGCGCCGTCCCCGGAGGAGACTTCGAATGATCACCCCTGACCCCAGCTCGCCGATTCTCGCCGCAGGTCCCCGCCGGGAGGTGGCGTCACTCATCGACGCGCTGCGCGCGGGACAGGACGTCCCGGCGGAGGCGAACGAGCTCTCCGACTCCTTCCTGGAGGCCCTGGGTGCGGTTCTCGCCTCGCCTGCAGGCACCGCAGAGATCTCCCTCTCCTCGCCCTTCTCCTCCAGCGTCCATGAGCTCACGCTCTCCCGCACCGGGGTCCTGCGTCGCAGCAGGGGCCTCGCGGGAACCGAGGAGATCGGCATCCACCCCACCACGGTCCTGCCCGGACTGCTGCTCCGACTCGCTGCGGTCTCCCCGGTCGAGCCGCTCGACCCCGCTGTCGTGCTCCCGTCGACGCCCGACGGGATCCACGGCGTGTTCGACGAGGATCCTGTGCGTCGTGAGCGGACTTGGGATCAGCTCCTCGAGGAGGGCGCCGCTCTGCCTCGGGCCCGGCAGGAGGAGCTCGAGGGAAGCGATCCGCGCGCGGTCCGGCTGGTGCGTCACCGCCCGGAGGGCGAGCGCAGCGCGACCGTCCTCCTGCTGCGCGGGCGCTACCTGGTGGTCGAGGACGATCACGTCCGGGGCACCGACCCGACGGGGGCGAGCAGGTCGTTGATGTCGGCGATGCTGCGGCCCTCCCGCTGAACGACGCCGACGGGCGGGACCCCACGGGGGTCCCGCCCGTCGGCATGTGAGCCGTCGGTCGAGCCGACGGCTTGCTGGGTCGACGGCTTGCTGGGTCGATGCCAGCTCGGACTCCCGTCAGGCATGACGCACGGCCCGCCCCCGGATCTCCCCGGGGACTGGCCGTGCGTGCAGGGTCAGGCGCTCACAGCATGCAGCTGACGCAGCCCTCGACCTCGGTGCCCTCGATCGCCATCTGCCGCAGGCGGATGTAGTAGAGGGTCTTGATGCCCTTGCGCCAGGCGTAGATCTGGGCCCGGTTGATGTCGCGGGTGGTGGCGGTGTCCTTGAAGAACAGCGTCAGCGACAGGCCCTGGTCCACGTGCTGGGTGGCCTCGGCGTAGGTGTCGACGATCTTCTCGTAGCCGATCTCGTACGCATCCTCGTAGTACTCGAGGTTGTCGTTGGTGAGGTAGGGGGCCGGGTAGTAGACGCGGCCGATCTTCCCCTCCTTGCGGATCTCGATCTTCGAGGCGATCGGGTGGATCGAGCTCGTGGAGTTGTTGATGTACGAGATCGAGCCGGTGGGCGGCACCGCCTGCAGGTACGCGTTGTACATGCCGTGCTCGGCGACATCCGCGCGCAGCTGCTTCCAGTCCTCCTGGGTGGGCAGGTGCGCCGAGGAGTTCTCGAACAGGCCGCGGACCTTCTCGGTGCGAGGCTCCCACACCTGGTCGATGTACTTGTCGAAGTACTCGCCGGTGCCGTACTTCGAGTTCTCGAAGTCGTAGAACCGCTCGCCGCGCTCCTTCGCGATCTCCATCGACGCCTTGATGGCGTGGTAGGTGACCGAGTAGAAGTACATGTTCGTGAAGTCCAGGCCCTCGTCGGAGCCGTAGAAGATCCGCTCGCGCGCCAGGTAGCCGTGCAGGTTCATCTGCCCCAGCCCGATCGCGTGGGACCTGCGGTTGCCCTCGGCGATCGTCGGCACGGACTCGATGTCCGAGGTGTCCGAGACGGCGGTCAGGCCGCGGATCGCGGTGGAGATGGTCTGGGCGAAGTCCGGGGAGTCCATCGCCTTGGCGATGTTCATCGAGCCCAGGTTGCAGGAGATGTCCCGGCCCAGCTCGTCGTACGAGAGGTCGGTGTTCATGGTCGAGGGGGTCGAGACCTGCAGGATCTCCGAGCACAGGTTGGAGTGCGTGACCTTGCCGGCGATGGGGTTCGCCCGGTTCACGGTGTCCTCGAACATGATGTACGGGTAGCCGGACTCGAACTGGATCTCGGCCAGGACCTGGAAGAAGTCGCGCGCCTTGATCTTCTTCTTGGAGATCCGGGGGTTGTCGACCATCTCGTGGTAGGTCTCGGAGACGTTCACCTCGGCGAAGGGCTTGCCGTACTCGCGCTCCACGTCATACGGGGAGAACAGGTACATCGGCTCGTTCTTCTTCGCGAGCTCGAAGGTGATGTCGGGGATGACCACGCCGAGGGAGAGGGTCTTGATGCGGATCTTCTCGTCGGCGTTCTCGCGCTTGGTGTCGAGGAAGCGCAGGATGTCGGGGTGGTGGGCGTTGAGGTACACCGCACCCGCGCCCTGGCGGGCACCGAGCTGGTTGGCGTAGGAGAAGGAGTCCTCGAGCAGCTTCATCACGGGGATGACACCGCTGGACTGGTTCTCGATGTGCTTGATCGGCGCGCCGTACTCACGCACGTTCGAGAGCAGCAGCGCGACGCCGCCGCCGCGCTTGGACAGCTGCAGCGCGGAGTTGATCGAGCGACCGATCGACTCCATGTTGTCCTCGATGCGCAGCAGGAAGCAGGAGACGAGCTCGCCGCGCTGGGCCTTGCCGGAGTTGAGGAAGGTGGGGGTGGCGGGCTGGAAGCGGCCGTCGAGGATCTCGTCGACCAGCTGCCGGGCGAGCAGCTCGTCGCCGCGGGCCAGGCCCAGCGCGACCATCACCACGCGGTCCTCGAACCGCTCGAGGTACCGCTTGCCGTCGAAGGTCTTCAGCGTGTACGAGGTGTAGTACTTGAAGGCACCCAGGAAGGTGGGGAAGCGGAACTTCTTGGCGTAGGCCTGCTCCGAGAGGGACTCGATGAACGAGAAGTCGTACTGATCGAGCACGGCCTGCTCGTAGTAGTTGTTCTCGACCAGGTAGTCCATCTTCTCGCGCAGCGAGTGGAAGAACACCGTGTTGGGGTTCACGTGCTGCAGGAAGTACTCCCGTGCGGCCTCGCGATCCTTCTCGAACTGGATGTTCCCGTCGGGTCCATACAGATTCAGCATCGCGTTCAGCGCGTGGTAGTCGAGCTGCCTGTTGTGCTCGACCGGGGGCATCTCGGTCAGTGTCGCCAAAACTCTTCCAATCCGTCGTGGACCCGCATGACGTCACGCGGAGTACCGAACAGCTCGAACTTATACATATGAGGGACCTGGCACTTGGTGGAGATGACGTCCCCGGCCAAGCAGTAGGCCTCCCCGAAGTTGGTGTTCCCCGCGCCGATCACGCCCCGGATGTGCTTCCGGTTGCGTTCGTCGTTGAGGAACGTGATGACCTGCTTGGGCACGGCACCGCGGCCGTTGCCCCCGCCGTAGGTCGGAGTCAGCAGGACGAAATCCTCATCGACGATGAGGCGTTCGTCCTTCGGGTAGAGAGGGATCCGATGCGCCGGCATCCCGAGCTTCTCGACGAAGCGCTTCGTGTTGCCCGACACCGAGGAGAAGTAGACGAGGTTGGTCACGCCGACGCCTCCCGCGGCGATCAGATCGCAGTGGCGGTGCGCTGCTGCGCACCGGCGCCCGCGAGCGCCTTGATCTTGTCGGGCCGGAAGCCGGACCAGTGATCCTCGGAGGTGATGACGACCGGGGCCTGGACGTAGCCCAGGGACTTCACGGTGGCGAGGGCGTCGGCGTCCTCGGTGATGTCGACGACGTCGTAGGCGACGCCCGCCTTGTTCAGCGCGCGCTTGGTCGCATCGCACTGCACGCAGAGGGGCTTCGAGTACACGGTGATGTCCAAGGGAAGTGCCTTTCACGAACGCTGCGCCGAGGCGCGGGAGCGGGGGTGTCACAGGTTGTCGTTGGGGGTCCGGAGGACCGTGCCGCCTCTCCCCTGGGGCCTGGCTGGCCCGGATCGCTGCGACTACGTCAACACTACACCTAGTGGTGCCCCGGCGCGATCACCACTAGATGTACTGAACTACAACACTGTCATCCACAATCAGATGTTGATGGGCTGTGGACGAGTGGGCCGGAGTGGGGACGGAGCGCGGACGCCACGCACGAAACCCGAGGATGCATGCACAGTCGAGTGTGGACGACGGGTGCGACAGTCCGGACGGACGGTGGATGACGGCGTGTTCCCGCGGTGCGGAAGTGGCGGGAATCGCCTCGGAGCGAGACGGATTCTCGGCGTGTCCCGACCGTCCTCCCGGCGTGTCGCCGGAGCGCCTCCACCGTGTCGCCGAGAGATGCCTCCGCCGTGTCGCCGAGATGCCTCGGGCGTGTCACTGTCGTGCCGAGCCGCAGACGGGACGACCCCCGCTGCCCGATCGGGCGGCGAGGGTCGTATGGGCCGGGCGGGAGCCCGGGCCCGGACGGGTCAGTCGCGCGGAGCCTCGCGGAGGGGAGCCTCCGTCGCGGACGGCTCTGCCGACGACTCCGCTGCCGGTTCGTCCGCCGAGCCGGGAGCGGACGTCGCTGTGGCTTCGCGCGGCGCGTCGTCCTGGCTCCACACGTCGACGATCTCCGCCGGTGCGTCGGTCGGCTCGACCTCGGCCTGCCCCGCCTCGGCCGGCTCGGGCTCGGCGCCGGTCGGCTCCGCCTTGACTGGCTCGGGCTCGGCGCCGGTCGGCTCCGCCTCGACGCCCTCGTCGTCCGCGACCATCGGGCCGGGGGCCACGTCCACGGACATCGCTCCGACGCCGCCCACGATCCCCGTGACCTCGGGGTCGGCATCGTCGTTCGCCGGGCCGGTGCCCTCGGAGTCGGCGTCCTCCTCCGTGTGCGCGGCGCCCGCGTGCGCGGAGCCGCCGTCCGGAGCGGCACCGTCGTCCGGTGCTCCGTCGTGCTCCGCCTCGGCGTCGCCTTCGCTCTCCTCGGCCTCGAGGCTGCGGCCGTCAGCGGCGACGATGCCGGCGAGCACCTCGCGCAGCAGGATCACCTGGTCGCGCGCCTCGGCGGCACCGGAGACGGGCAGGGTCCCCTTCTCCACGAAGGCGTGGAAGGCCTCCCACATCAGCTCGGCCGCGCCCTTCGGTGCGGTCGTCGCGGTCTCCTGGACCACCCCGCTCTTCTTCTCCCGCAGGGAGATCGTCGAACGGCGATCGCCGTGCGAGGGCGCCGGCAGCTCGACGCGCATGCGGCGGCGCGCAGAGAGGACCTGCACGGTCTCGGAGTACTCCGGGGCGAACGGCAGGTAGTGCCACACCAGGCGCACCTGTGCCCCGCCCTCCAGCTCGCCGAGCACCTCGAGCGAGCCGGGGATCACGCCCTTGGGCCAGTGCCGCACCGCGACCACTCGCGTGATCGGGCCGTAGGACCCCTCGATCACCGCCAGCTGGTGCGCCACCCCCGTCAGCAGTCCCTTGACGTAGAGGTCGCGATCGCGCTGAGTGGCGCCGGGCCCCGCCCCCGCCTCGACCGCGGCCTGCAGCGCCTTGCGCCGCGCGGAGCGCTTCTCGGTGGGCAGATCGTAGGACGAGGTGGTCACGTGCGCACCGCCGAACAGCGGCTGGCTGGCCGGCATCAGCACCTCGTGGTCCACCATCCGCAGATCCTTGGTGGCGATGTGCTCGGACATCCGGCCCACGGAGTCGTCGTACTGCTGGGGGTAGGCCATCATCAGCAGGCGACGGCCGCTCATCCGCTCGAAGTCGGCGATCTGCGCGACCTCGCTCTCGGAATAGCCCAGCGGCGGCTCCGCCAGCACCGGGATCCCGCGACGCATGAGCGCGAGGAGATCCTCGACGTGCAGACCGTCGGTCGACAGCACCGCCCCGTCCAGGGTGAGGGTCTTCGCGCGCACCGCAGCGATGAGATCGGCGACCGACTCGTAGCGCTTGTCCTCCTCGAGGCCCCACACTTCCGAGGACTCGCGCCGACGGCGGGGGGAATGGTCCACCAGCGCAGCGATGGTGAACCGGTCCCAGCGTCGCCGCAGCACCGGCAGGTGCACGGCCTGCGCCATGGTTCCGGCGCCGATCACGGCGATGTTCAGGGTCTTCGGCATCGGGAGGCTCCTCGGGCTCGGCGGGACCGGCGGCAGCTCCGCAGGCTCTCGGCGGGCGCCGTGCCGTCTCCGGCGGTGCGTCCCGGATCACTCCGGGCGCACGCCCGTTTCTACCACACCGACCCGATCACCGTCGGGCTGCTTCCCCCGCCCCACCTGCACTCGAGGGGCCGGGCACCGGCGGACGCCTCACCCCCCGCCGATGGGCGCCGCGCCGCGCAGGGGCCCGGCACGTTTATCGTAGGGCGCGGATCAGCACGTCTCAGGAGGACCCCGTGGCCAGACGCTTCTATTTCGGCGCCCGCAATGTCTCGCGCCCCTTCGTCAAGCTCCTGTGGAACCCACGGGTCTCCGGTCTGGAGAACCTCCCGGCCGAGGGCGGCTTCGTGATCGCCTCGAACCATCTCTCCAACATCGACAGCTTCCTGCTGCCCGTCGTGCTGCCCCGGCAGATCCGCTTCGTCGCCAAGAACACGCTGTGGACCCAGAAGGGTGTGCGCGGGCGCATCCTGCACTGGTTCTTCGAGGCCGTCGAGGCAGTGCCGGTGGATCGCGAGGCGCTCTCCTCCGGCAAGGGGGCGCTCCAGGCCGGGCTGAGCATCCTCAAGGACGGCGACGGCTTCGCGATCTACCCCGAGGGCAGCCGGTCCAAGGACGGGCTGCTGCACCCGGGCAAGCAGGGCGCGGCCTGGCTCGCCGTCGAGTCCGGATGCCCGGTGATCCCGGTGGGACTGAAGGGGACCCAGCACATGTTCTCCCGGCTGATCCCCCATCGGGGCGCGATCACCGTGCGCGTCGGCTCCCCGATCGACGTCTCCGACATCGACCCCTCTGCCTCCAAGGGGGTGCGGCGGCGCCTGCTGAACGTCCGCATCATGGACGAGATCCAGAAGCTCTCCGGACAGCGCCGCGCCTGACCGCCCGGTCCAGGGCCCGTGAAGCAGGACCCTTGAAGGAGGGCCCGTGGAGGAGGGCCCGTGGGGCAGGGCCCGTGGAGCAGGGCCCGGATCAGCGGCTCTGCTCCGCATCCCTCCTTCGGACCAGTAGGATCTGGCCAGGCCGCATGCCGACTGGGCGCGGCCGCCGCCCGGACCGCACTCCAGGAGACCAGATGGCCGTCGTCGTCGGATTCATCCCCACCGAGGTGGGCTTCAAGGCACTGGCCGCGGCCCGCGAGGAGGCGGAGCACCGCGGTGGACCGCTGATCGTCGTCAACGTGCTGCGCGAGGGGATCACCGATGATCCGCGGCACGCTGATGATCAGCATCGCGAGATCGCCCGTGACCATCTGCGCGGCGCCTCCGTGCGTGTGGAGTTCCGCCAAGAGACCACTGAGGACGACATCGCCGACGTCCTCCTGGACGTGGTCGACGCGGAGCGCGCCGAACTGCTCGTGCTGGGGGTGCGCCGGCAGCAGGACCTCGCCCGCCACCTGCTGGGTCTGACCGTGCAGAAGCTCCTGCTCTCCGCCAACTGCGAGGTGCTCGTCGTCTGAGACGGCCCGGGCCGACGGAGCCCGCCGGCGGCACGGAGCGGATGGCGTGCAGCGAGCGACGCACGGCGCACGGCTCACGGCTCACGGCTCACGGCTCACGGCTCACGGCTCACGGCTCACGGCTCACGGCTCACGGCTCACGGCTCACGGCTCACGACTCACATTGAACGGTGGGCGTTCGTTCTCCGGTTCGTCAAACAA
>NZ_DASVGJ010000079.1:0-62971 GCF_036379615.1 Brachybacterium sp. | reverse complement strand
AGTGCGACCGCGACCGAGACCTGCTTGTCGAACGTCGCCGGAGAGATGGACGGCAGCTCCACCTCGGCGATCCGGGCATCGACCTGCCGGACCTGCTCCTCGCTCAGGCGCCGCACCCGGCGCACCAGGGAGCGATGCCAGGCCTCGGGCAGGTCCCCGCGGCGGAGGTACTCGAACGTCAGCGGCATCCACTCCACCGCGCGGTACGCGTCATGGACCTGCGAGGTGGCCTGGAGGTAGGAGCAGCGCAGCCCGGTCGCGATCTTCAACGCCGTCAGATCCGCATCCTCCAACAGGCCCTCCACCTCCGGATCCTCCCGGAAGAACACCGCCAACTGCCGCAGGTGCTGGGCGTAGAGACGAGCGCGCTGTCTCATCAGTCCGTGCAGAGATTCGACCCTGGCGGCTTCGATGGTGTCGGGCTCGACCTCTTCAACGACCCGCTCGCGCGTGAGCTCCTGACGGGCCCGGACCCGCCACTCCGGCAGGGCCACCGACGGCGCAACCTCGGACAGGGCATCGTCGAGACGACCCGCGAGACCAGAGGCAGCTCCAGCACCAGCGGCAGAGGTGGGAGCGGACCCGGACGAGGGACCGGTCGGCGAGGGCGGCGAGGGCGGCGAGGACGGCGCGGACTCAGAACGGGCGGACGAACCAGACCCAGACCCGTCGGCCGCACCATCGCTCTCGAACACCTCGGACCCGTCCTCGAACTCACCCATCACCACCACCCCCTACCAGCACTCGGAACACTCCCGCGAACCACCTGCGCGATAACCCCATTCTAATTCTCAGACACCCCTGAGCAAAGGGTCATCGAGAAATGGGGACGAATCTGTGGATAACCACGGACTGTGGAGGAACGGTCGCCTTGAGGCACGGACAGGGAGTGGGTCGCCGGGACTTCCCCGGCATCCATTCCCTCCTGCGACCAGCGAGCTTACCCCTCCCCACGCCGTACGGAACTCTCGAGCGACCTCCAGCAGAACCCAGGACACCCCGTCAATCCCCACGAAGAGAATGTGCATAACTAGCCTCTGTGGAGGAAACGACATTCTTGCCTTCCATACTGTGCATAATCCTGGGGATATCTCGCCCCGGCCCCGCGTCGGCCCGGCGCCATCCCCCTCCCGCTCCGCCGGGCCTCGCCCCACGCCGGAAGCGCGTAAGGTCGACCCATGACGGAACGCACCACGTACCTCCTGGTGGACGGCGAGAACATCGACGCCACTCTCGGCGTCTCGGTTCTCGGCCGGCGGCCGCAGCCCGAGGAGCGGCCTCGCTGGAACAAGCTCCTCCACCACGCCGAGATGTCGTGGCATCAGCCCGTGAAGGGTCTGTTCTTCCTGGCCGTCGAGGACAGCCTGCCCTCGGGCTTCGTCCAGGCGCTGATCGCGATGGGGTACAAGCCGATCCCGCTGCGCGGCGAGGGCAAGATCGTGGACATCGCGATCCAGCGCACCGCCGAAGCGCTCGCGTCACGGCCGGCGGACGTCATGCTGGTCAGCCACGACAAGGACTTCGCTCCCCAGATGGAGGAGCTGGCGGCATCGGTCGAGCGCCGCACCGCCATCATCGGCTTCCGCGAGTTCATGGCCTCCGACCTCCAGGACATCCCGGGGATCGAGTTCCACGACCTCGAGTACGACGTCGCCGCCTTCACCAGCCGCCTGCCGCGGGTGCGGATCATCGAGATCGACGAGTTCGATCCGCTCGAGTTCATCTGACCGGCAGGCTCAGCTTCGCGGCAGGCTCAGCACCCCGTCCACGAAGCCGATCACGTCGTTGATCACCTCGTCGCGGTTCGTCTCGTGGAAGATCTCGTGCTGGGCGCCCGGATAGGTCCTGATGAAGGTCCGGGGCCCTCGCAGCGAGAGCAGACCCTCCCAGCTGGCCGGGAGCGGGACCAGACGGTCGCCCTCCCCGTGCAGGTACAGCATCGGGTGCTCGCCCACGTCACCGGCCGCGGTGATCGTGCGCATCGCGAGCTGCAGCGCCTCGAGGGTGGGGCGGAGGAAGTCTCCGTGCCACACCAGCGGATCCGCGGCGTAGACCTCGCCCACGGCGGGATCCCGGGAGAGCGTGCCGGGGTCGATGGGGGTGGGCGGGATGTCCTCGAGCGCCAGCAGATCATCCACGGTCGCCCAGGAGCCGAGCACCGGGCCCGAGAGCACCGTCGCCGCGAGCGCATCGACGTGGAGCTGCGTGTACCGGGCGGCGATCAGTCCGCCCATCGAATGCCCGATCAGCACCACCGGCAGTCCCGGGTGCTGCGCGCGGGCGTGCTCGACCACGAGATGAAGATCCGCGACCACCTGCTCGTAGTCCCTGATGAGCACCCGAGGGCCATCGCTGCGGCCGTGGCCCGCGTGGTCCGCGGCGAAGACGGCGGCGCCGGCGGCATTCAGCTGGGATGCCACCCATTCGTAGCGGCCCACGTGCTCGCCGTAGCCGTGCGCGAGCACGGCGATCCAGGTGGGAGCGGGGTGAGGCCAGGAGCGGCCGACGAGCGCGCCCGCGTGACCGGCGAGGGTGAAGTCCGTGGCGTGGGCGTCGCTGCTCGTGTCCGCATCGTGGCTCATCCCCACATCATGCCCGGCGCGCCACGGGGAGGGGAGAGGTCACGAGGATCAGCGCCGCGGCGCCCATGCCCATGAGCGCGGCGAGCACGAGGGCCACGAGCCCGCTCCCCGGCCCGGCGAGCGCGGCGAAGGGGGCGTTGAGGAGCGCGGGCGGGACCAGCTGCACGAGGACCAGCAGGGACTGGAAGCGCGCCATCTGCTCGGCCGGGGCGAGCCGCACCAGCAACGAGGCGATCTGCGTGGTGAACAGCGCCGTGCCGGCCCCGATCAGGGCGCAGACCGCGATCGCGAGGGTGGCAGGCACGGGCAGGGCCAGCAGCAGCACGCCGGCGGAGGCCAGCAGCGGTCCGGCGATCATCGGGGTGCGCCGACGGGGTGCGCCGAGGATCGAGACGAGCAGGGTCACCGCGAGCATCCCGGCGGCCCACCCGGCGTCCAGGAGCCCGGCCTGGGCCGAGGTCCAGCCGCGCCCGCGGGCGAGCAGGGGCAGCACCACGCCGACGGTGGGGAGCACGGCGCCGCTGATCAGCGCCACGGCGGCGAGCAGCGGCCAGATCCGCAGCTCGCGGCGGCCCGGAATCCCTCTGCGATCGTGCCCAGCATGCTCCGACGTCTCCCCGTGGGCGCTGCGGCGTGCACGGGTCGCAGCGCGAGCAGCAGGGCGAGGACGATCACCATGAGGATCAGGGTGATCCCGACGACGGCGCCCAGGGACCAGCGGGCCACGGCCGCGCCGCCCGCCGCGACCCCGAGGGTGCGAGCGATCTGCAGACTGCCCGAGATCCGCGCCATGGCGCGGGCGAGCTGCTCCGGATCCTGCACGAGCAGCCGGGGATAGACCGACGCGGAGGGCTGATGGACCGCGTCGATCACGGCTCCGATCCCCGAGGCGAGCACGAGCAGGCCGGCTCCGGGCTCGCCCATCGCGGGCACCAGGAGGAGCGCGAGGAGCAGGATCCGGGCGGTGGTGGTGGCGAGCAGGGTGCGCCGCGGGCCGTGCCGGTCGCCGATCGCGCCGCCGAGCAGCACGAACAGCACCTGAGGGACCGCCGCGACGGTGCTGACCAGCGCCACCGTGCCCACGCCGTACGCGGTGGCGGACCAGATGAGGGCGAAGCCGAGCATGGGGCCGGCGATCCCGGCGAGGGAGGCGGCGAGCCACCAGAGGTGCAGAGCAGGGGTGGAGGAGAGGTTCACCCCCTCACGCTCAGGGTTCGAGCGACCTGAAGGTCAAGGCCGCATCGGCATCACGAGGCAGGTGAACGTGTCCTGCGACGGGGACAGCACCCGCAGGGGCGTGGTCTCGTCGACCACGGCGAGCACCACCTCTTCCGCCGGGCAGCGCTCCACGGCCGCCTCGAGCAGAGCCGCCTGGAGCAGGATCTCCGCCGGGGCGTCCCCGGTCTCCCGCGCCACCCAGCCCGTGAGCGTGCACGAAGGCTCCTCGAGCCGTCGCAGTCGCGCGACCGCTCCGTCGATCTCGAGGCGGAGTCTGAGCCCCACCTCGCCGCCGCCGCTCCATCGATGGCGGCTCGCGGTGAGGTCGAGCAGCGCGCACCGATCCACGCCGATCATCGCCCGGGCGGGCGGCTGGCTCGCGATCAGCCGGTCGAGATCCGGGACGGGTGTCCCGGCCGACGGCACCTCGAGCAGCAGGCTCCCGTCCGACCGGCGCACGGTGACCGCATCGTCGGCGATCTCCACCTCGAGCGTCCCCGCCGCCGCGCACCGGGAGGCCAGGCTCCGCGCGGCATCCACCGTGCTGACCAGGCGCGTCGGCGCGGAGTCGGTGGGCGAGGGCAGGAGCCGGTGGGCGAGCCAGTAGCGGTCCGTGGCGACCAGCGCGAGCCCGTCGGGGCCCAGGACCCACACCACGACGGCGAGATCCTCGGCGGCGGTCGTGGCGGCGGGGAGCACCTGGCGCAGGGCGTCGGCGAGGGCGGGCCCGGGGAGCGGCACGCGGGCCGACGGGGCGCCGGAGAGCTCGTCCCGCAGGGAGCGCAGTCCCGTCTCGAGCTCGGTGGAACGGCTGCTGTGCTCCGCGAGCAGCGCGTCGAGCACGGCGGTCCGCTCCGGGCCGACGGCGGCGAGGACGGAGCGCATCGCGGGGAGCGGCACGGCGGCGGCGCGCATCCTCTGCACCAGCACGCCCTGCGCGATCTGCTCGGGGGCGTAATAGCGATAGCCGGAGCGGGGATCGACGTCGGCCGGGACCAGCAGGTCGTTCGCGCTGTAGTGGCGCAGGGCGCTGGGCGGGATGCCGACGGCGCGGGCGAAGGTGCTGATCGTCAGGAGCCGCTGATCGGCCGCGTCGGAATCGTGCACGTCGGCATCATGGCATGAAAAACCCCGACTCACCTGGGTGAGCCGGGGAATCCCTGCGGTGCGCAAGGGGGGACTTGAACCCCCACGCCGTTTCCGGCACACGGACCTGAACCGTGCGCGTCTACCAATTCCGCCACTTGCGCGTATCTCCGGCACCGGGACTCGAGGCACCAAGACCGAAGGTTCCACCAGGTTACCCCTGCCGTACCTTCAGCCCAAACGCATCGAGCACACAGTAACGAACGCCACGTCGGCGGGCGGAGGACTCCCGGATCAGCGCATCGACTCGGCCTCGGCGAAGGCTTCCTCGATGTCGGCCGGGTCCATGCGACGCCGCGCGACGAGGAAGTACAGCACGGTCGCCGCGAGCACGGCAGGCACCCCCACCAGGGCTGCGATCTGCATGCTCGGCCGCACCGCGACGGTCGCGAACACGGCCGCGAGGCCTGCGAGCCCCACGAGTGCGGTGACGATGCCGCCGGGCATGCGGAAGGTGGCACCGACGATACGGCGGCGGCGGAACGCGATGAAGGTGCACAGGATCAGCGCCCACACCAGGATCACCGCGAACACCACCAGGCTCATCATGTAGCCGAACACGCCGCCCACGCCGCTGAAGGCGAGCAGCGCCGCCCCGAGCAGCCCCACGGAGCTCAACGCGATGCCCACCAGCGGCACGCTGCGGGCGGTGGTGCGGGAGGCGAAGCGCGGCGCGAGCCCGTCGGCCGCGAGGGAGTGGATCATGCGGCTGCCGGCGTAGAGGTTCGCGTTCGCGGCGGACAGCGCCGCGATGAGCACGAGCAGATTCGTGATGTGGGCGGCGCCGGGGATCCCGAGCTGGTCGAAGACCATCACGAAGGGCGAGGTCGCGACGTCCTCGCCGGATCCGGCGGCCGTCCTCCACGGCACCAGGCAGAGGACGAGACCGATGCAGGAGACGTAGAAGAAGGACAGGCGCACGATCGTGGTGCGGGCGGCCGTCCTGATCGAGCGGGCAGGGTCCTTCGCCTCGGCGGCGGTGATCGAGAGCAGCTCGATGCCTCCGAAGGAGAACATCACCACCGACAGCGCGATCCACACCGCGGCCCAGCCGTTCGGGGCGAAGCCTCCGTCGGACGTGAGCTCGGCGAGCCCGGGTGCGGGGGCGTCCGGCAGGCCTACGACCACGAGCACCGCACCCACCAGGATGAACACGAAGACGGCGATCACCTTGATGGAGGACAGGAAGAACTCGACCACGCCGAAGGAGCCGACGCTGGCGAGGTTGATCGCGATGATGACCGCGGCGAAGAGCAGGATCCCGGCCCAGATCGGGATGGCCGGCACCCAATAGGCGAGGTAGGCCGCGCAGGCGACCAGCTCTGCACCGGTGACGCACACGGTGACGATCCAGTAGAGCCAGCGCGAGATGTACCCCCAGAACGGGGAGAGATAGTGCGCGGCGAGGGTGCCGAAGCCGCCTCGGACGGGGTGGCGTGAGGCCATCTCCCCCATCGCCAGGGCGACGGTCGCGGCGATCAGGGAGCCGAGCGCGAAGGAGATGATCACGGCCGGCCCGGCGATGCCGATCGCCTCGCCGGAGCCGAGGAAGAGGCCGGTGCCCAGGGCCGAACCCATGGCGATCATCGCCATCTGACCGTGGCCGAGCGAGCGGGCCAGGCCCTGGTGGGAGGAGGAGTTCGGGGAGTTCACCCGTACGAGGATACGAGAGGAATCGGGCAGCGGGGCGCTCAGCCCTCCTCGCGGAGGCTCTCACGCACCGATCCGTCGAGGCCGGCGAGCAGCAGGAGCGTCGCGGGCACGAGGATCAGGAATCCGGCGTTCGAGACCCCGGGCAGCAGGGTCAGACCGAAGCCGACGGAGAACAGCACGATCGCGACCGCGATCAGCAGCGCGGAGGGACCCCGGCTGCGCGGCGGGCTGTGGCGGGCGGAGCGGGACAGCGGGCGGCGTGTGGGCTGGTAGGTCGTCATGCACAGACTCTGCCGCACCCGCACCTGCCAGCACATCCCTCGGAGGGAGGAGACAGCGGTGGAGATCGTCGGGGGCTCGGCCGACGAAGGTCGGCACCGACGGTCAGCGCCCTGCCCGGTAGGCGTCGATCGCGTCCTTGGCGTCCTTGAGCCCGGCACCGGTCTGCGCCCGGTACTCCTTGATCGCCTCGATCACCCGTCCCTCGGCGACCAGCGCGCGGCACCGCTGCGAGATCTGGGCGCCGTTCGCGTTCCGCAGGCTGCGCAGCTCCGCCTCGTCGACGCCGGCACGTTCGGCGAGCGTGCCGACGAGGCCCTCCAGCTCGTGCACCTGCCGCCGGAGATGGTCGATCTGCTTCTGCTGCAGTGCTGTGCGTCCGAACATGAGGGAACCCTATCCTCCCGCCGGGCTCATGGGCTCGGGCGATGCACCAGAGTCAGCGCCGCCGGGCTCGAGCCCTCCGTGAAGGTGGGATACAGCTGGACCTCGAACGGGATCCCTCCGACGTCCTGGGTGCCGACGCATCGCACTCCCGCGTGGCCGTTGTTCCCGCCGGGGATCCCCTCGCAGGTGTCGACCTGGTCCTTGACCCCCAGGCTCCCCTGGTCCGTGCGATGTCCTGCCGACGATAGCCCACCGAGGTGAACCCCGCGGTGGACACAGACGTGCCCCGCACCGGAACCGGTGCGGGGCACGTCTGTGAGGCGGGCGAAGGGGCCCCGGCCGAGCGGACTCAGACCTTGGCGGTGCCCTTCGCGGCGACGACCTGGACGACGAGGTTCGCGAAGATGTCCTCGTGCAGGCGGACGGTCGCCTTGTGCTCGCCGAGCGAGCGGATGGGCGAGACGAACTCGACCGTGCGACGGTCGATGTCCTTGTCGAAGATCGCCTTGACGCCCTCGGCGACCTCCTTGGAGGAGACCGCACCGAAGAGACGGCCGTTCTGGCCGGCGCGCTCGGAGATGACGACGGGCTTGGACTCGAGCGAGGCCTTCAGCGCCTGTGCGTCCTCGATGTTGGCGATCGCACGCTTGCCGCGGGCCGCACGGATCTGGTCGAGCTGACGCTGACCGCCCTTGGTCCACGGAGTCGCGAGACCGCGGGGCATGAGGAAGTTGCGGGCGTAGCCGTCCTTGACGTCGACGACATCGCCAGCGGCTCCGAGACCCGTGACCTCGTTGGTGAGGATGAGCTTGGTGGTCATGTGATTCCCTTCCTCGCTCAGCGACCGGAGGTCGCGTACGGCAGCAGGGCGATCTCGCGGGCGTTCTTCACGGCCTTCGCGATCTTGCGCTGCTCCTGGACGGAGACGCCGGTGACCCGACGAGCGCGGATCTTTCCGCGGTCGGAGACGAACTTGCGCAGCAGCGCGGCGTCCTTGTAGTCGACGGTCTCGACTCCCGCGGCCTTCAGCGGGTTCTGCTTCTTCTTCGGGGGCCGAAGTGAGGGCTTGGCCATCGTGGTGCTCCTTCTTTCTGAGGGGAGCCCGGGCATGCACCCGGGATGGAATGGATCAGTGTGGTGCGTCGATCGCCGAGGCGATCAGAAGGGAGGGTCGTCGTACCCGCCCTGGTTGCCGCCGCCGGCCCACGGGTCGGCTGCAGGTGCGCCCTGGGGGGCGTTGTTGTAGCCGCCCTGGCCGCCCTGGTTGCCGTAACCGCCCTGGCCGCCGCCCTGCGGCGCGCCCTGGGGGCCGCCGCCGAAGCCGCCTCGGCCTCCACCTCCGCCGCCGCCGCGCTGGACCTTGTTGGCCTTCGCGGTGGCGTACTTGAGGGAGGGGCCGATCTCGTCGACGTCCAGCTCGATGCTGGTGCGGTTCTGACCTTCACGGTCGGTGAAGGAGCGCTGCTTGAGGCGGCCCTGCGCGACGACGCGGGTGCCCTTCTCCAGCGACTCCGCCACGTTCTCCGCGGCATCGCGCCAGATGGAGCAGCGCAGGAACAGCGCCTCGCCGTCCTTCCACTCGTTCGACTGACGGTCGAAGGTGCGGGGGGTCGACGCGATGGTGAACGACGCGACCGCGACGCCGGACTGCGTGAAGCGCAGCTCGGGGTCCGCGGTGAGGTTGCCGATCACCGTGATGACGGTGTCATTCGCCATGGGTGCTCCTCTGCTCCGGGGTGGTGTGGGGTGGTGCGGGGGTCAGCGGCAGCTGGTCACTCGCCGTCGAGGCGCATGACCTTCGTGCGCATGACGGACTCGTTGAGCCCGAGCTGGCGATCCAGCTCCTGCGCGGTGGAGGACTTCGCGGTGAAGGTCAGGACGATGTAGATGCCCTCGGCCTTCTTGTCGATCTCGTAGGCGAACTTGCGCTTGCCCCAGACGTCGACGTTGTCGATGGTGCCGCCCTCGGTCGGGATGACCTGGACGAGCTTCTCGAAGGTTCCGGTGACGGTCCGCTCATCGACGGACGGGTCGAGGATGACGACCATTTCGTACTTGCGCATGTCTGGTACCCACCTCCTGTGGTCTCTGCGGCCACGGTCTCTCCGTGGCAGGAGGGTTCATGCCATCCGCTCGGGCATCGGCGATGCACGGCACGGACCGGCTCAGCCTACCCGTGCGCCGGGGAGTGGGCCAGAGGGCGGGGTCGGGTGCGCGACGCATCACAGGCGCACCGCACCGCCGGGAGAGACTCGCACCGCCGGGGGGCCTCAGCTGCGCGGCGGGCGGCCCATCGCCTTCCGGACCCGGGCGTACCAGCCTCCGGTGCTGATCCCTCCACGGATGCCGCCGCCGGCGACCACCCCGGCCGTGCGGCCCTGCAGCCGCGTCCCGCAGCGGTCGCAGAGCTTCCGTCCGGTGATCGACGTGTACGCCCTGCCGCGGATCTTCCTGCCGCACTGTTCGCATCGCATGCCCCGATGGTGCCATCCCGGCGAGGGGAGGCGGCTAGAGGACGTCGGTCGCGCCGTCGTCCCGTCCGCCGGAGCCCCGTCCGGAGCCGCCTCGGCGGCCTTCGCGGTTCTGGCCCTGGTCCTGGCCCGTGGGGGCGCTGGCCTCCTCCTCGCTCGCGGGCTCGGTGGGCTGGGTGTTCTCGTCGTCGCCTGACGGCTCCTCCGACGACTCCTCGCTCGGCTCGTCACTGGGCTCCTCCGACGGCTCCTCGCTCGGCTCCTCCGAGGGCTCGTCACTGGGCTCCTCCGACGGCTCTTCGCTCGGCTCCTCACTGGGCTCCTCCGACGGCTCCTCGCTCGGCTCCTCCGACGGCTCCTCCGTCGGCTCCGGCGGCTCGGGGGCCTCGGTGGTCGGCGGCGGAGGCGGCGGGGGCACGTAGCTGCGCTCCCGGTTCTCGTTCTCCAGCTCGACCTGGTCATCGAAGTAGAGCACCTCTTCCCCCTCGAGCGAGGTCGACATGATGTCCCCCCAGATGTCGGTGGGGTAGACGCCGCCGGTCATGCTCGTCGCACCGCCGAACGGGGTGAGGGACTCCTCGGAGCCGTCCTCGCCGGGCTGGAACATGCCCACGGCCGTGACCAGCTGCGGGGTGAAGCCCACGAACCAGGCGGAGCGGAACCTCTCGGAGGTGCCGGTCTTGCCGGCCACCGGGCGGCCGCCCATGACGCCCTGCAGGCTGCGGGCGGAGCCCTCCGTCGGCGGGCCCTGGAGTGCGACGGTCGCATTGATCGCGACCTCCTCGTCCATCACCCGCTCCCCGTCGTCCTCGTGCTCGTAGCGGGAGGAGCCGTCGGGCCGGGTCACCGACTGGACGACGTAGGCATCCCGGTGCACGCCCCCGGCGGCGATCGTCGAGTAGACCTCGCCCATCTCGGAGACCGTCGGCGAGGCGGAGCCCAGCACGTTGGAGGCGTCGGCGTGCAGACCGGGGGTCTCCTCCGGCAGGCCCAGGGACGTCGCGGTGTCCACCGTGCGCTGCGGACCCACCTCGATGTTCGCCTCCGCGTAGGCGGTGTTGATCGAGTTGGTGGTGGCCGTCTCGAGGGTCACCCGGCCGTAGTCGGTGTTGTTGAAGTTGTTGACCTCCCAGCCGCCGGGGAAGGACTTCGGGGAGTTCCCGTCCCAGCGGGAGTCCAGCGGATAGCCGTCCTCGAGCGCTGCGATGAGGGTGAAGGTCTTGAAGATCGACCCCGCCTGCATCCGGGACTGGGTGGCGTCGTTCTGCGCCTGCTCGACGTAGTCGGGGCCGCCGTACATGCCGCGGATCGCCCCGGTCGAGGGATCGATGGTCACGGTGCCCACGCGGTTGTTGTCCGGCCGGTCCTCGGGGAGGTTCTCGACGGCCTGGACGCTGTTCTCCTGGATCGACGGATCGATCGTGGAGACGATCGTGAAGCCGCCGGTGTTGATCTCCTCCTCGGTGAATCCCTCCGCGATCAGCTCGTTGCGCACCTGGGCCACCAGGTAGCCCTTGGTTCCGCCGAGCGAGTTCTCGCTGTTCGGCTCGACGGTCTCGGGGAACTCGAGGGCGTCGGCCTCGGCCGGCGTCATCTGCTCCTCGGCGACCTGCCGGGTGATCACGCGGTCCCACAGGCTCGTGGCCTTCTCGGTGTCGTTCGCGGGATCGTAGGTGGAGGGGCTGGGGATCACGGCCACCAGCAGGGCGGCCTCGGCGTCGGTGAGATCGGCGGCGTCCTTGCCGAAGTAGGCCTGCGAGGCCTCCTGCACGCCGTACGCACCGCGGCCGAAGTAGATGGTGTTGAGGTAGCGGGAGAGGATCTCGTCCTTGCTGAGCTCCTGGTCGATCTTCAGGGCCATGACCGCTTCCTTGGCCTTGCCCACGTAGGAGGTCTCGGTCCCCGTGTAGTAGCGCTCCACGTACTGCATGGTGATGGTGGAGGCTCCCTGGCGGGAGTTGCCCATGACGTTGTTGACCAGGGCGCGCACGATCCCGCGCGGGGACACGCCACGGTTCTCGTAGAACGTGTTGTCCTCGCTGGCGACGACCGCCTGCTTGATGTTGTCCGGGATCTCATCGGCCGGCAGCTCGGTGCGGTTGATCTCGCTGAACTGGCCCATCTCGGTCTCGCCGTCCGCGTAGTAGACGCGGCTGGTCTGGGCGAGGGCGAAGTCCGAGGGCTCGGGCACCTCGGTGTCGTTGTACAGCCAGGCGGCGAAGCCGAGCCCGGCCAGCACCATCAGCGCCATCGCCCCGACGATCAGGCGCAGCGACGGGAACCAGCGCCAGGGGTTCTTCGCCCCGGCGCGCGGATAGTTCAGGAAGTTCGTCGCGGCGGCCTTCTTCGTGGCGCCGCCCCTCGTGGAGCGGCCCGCGACGGCGGCGCTCGCGGCGACCCCGGCGTGACGCGCCCTCACCGAGGTGCGGCTGCTGGGCGACTTCGACGCTCCTGCGGTGGACCTCGCGGAGGACTTCGCGGCCGACGAGGCGCGCTTGCCCGACGTGGAGCCGGCGGCGCCTGCGGCTCCCGCGGCCGTGCTGCGGCCGGTGCGGCTGGTGCCCTTCGGGGCGGCAGGCTTGCCGCTGGAGGACGTGGACGGCGAAGAGTCGGGCGTCGAGGACCTGGGCGCTGAGGCGCGACGCACTCCGGCGGCGCGACGGGCACCACCGTTCGTCGGCTTGCTCGATCGGCGCGATCGATCCGACGAGCCGCGGGAAGAGCGTCGTGAATCGCTCATGGCTGCTCCTGGTCCTTGGGGGGCACGGACGGGCGAGGGCGCTGACCGAGACGATACCGGCGGTCACCCAGCCACTCAGTATGACCACGTCCGGTCCTGTGACGGAATGCCGCGGCGGCGAAGCACACAGGGTGTGCACGACCGGTGCGGCGCCGCTCACACCCCGTCGACCCGCCCGCACACGACCTCCACATCCGGCGGTCGCGCCCGCCGACGGACCGTGGTCAGGAGTCGGAACGGTCCGCCCACCAGGCGCGGAGCTCCCGGATCGCCCGCTCCTCGCCGAGTGGTCCGTGCTCCATCCGCAGCTCGAGCAGGTGCGTGTACGCCTCGCCGACCACTCGCCCGGGCGGCAGGTCGAGGACCTCCATGATGCGGTTCCCGTCGAGGTCGGGACGGATCCGCCCGATCTCCTCCTGTTCGGCGAGCTCGTCGATGCGGGCCTCGAGCTCGTCGTAGGCGCGGGCGAGGATGCGGGCCTTGCGCTTGTTGCGGGTGGTGACATCGGCCCGGGTGAGGCGGTGCAGGTGCTGCAGCAGGTCCCCGGCGTCGGTGACATAGCGGCGCACGGCGGAGTCCGTCCACGGCGAGTCGACGTAGCCGTGGAAGCGCAGGTGCAGCTCCACCAGGCGGGCGACCTTCTTGGTGGTGTCCTTGTCGAAGGTCAGCGCCTTCATCCGCTTGATCGTCATCTTCGCGCCGACGGTCTCGTGGAAGCGGAAGGTGACCACACCGCCCGCCTCGAAGCGGCGGGTGGCGGGCTTGCCGATGTCATGCATCAGCGCGGCGAGGCGCAGCACCAGGTCGGGGCCCTCGCAGGGGCCGTCGGATCCGGCCGGGCTCTCCAGATCGATCGCCTGGTCGAGCACGGTGAGGGTGTGCTGGTAGACGTCCTTGTGGTGGTGGTGCTCGTCCCGCTCGAGCTGCAGGGCCGGCAGCTCGGGCAGCACGTGCGCGGCCAGGCCCAGTTCGGTGAGCAGCTCGAGGCCGCCGCGGGGATGCGCGCCGAGCATGAGCTTGACCAGCTCCTCCCGGACCCGCTCGGCCGAGACGATCGTGATCCGCTCGGCGAGCTCCTCGATCGCGTCGGCCGTGGCGTCCTCGATCCGGAACCCGAGCTGGGCGACGAAGCGCACCGCTCGCATTATGCGCAGCGGATCGTCGGTGAAGGACTGCTGGGGGCCGACGGGGGTGCGCAGCACGGTGCGGGAGAGGTCCGCGAGCCCGTCGAAGGGATCCACCAGCTCGAGCGAGGGCAGGCGCACCGCCATCGCGTTGACCGTGAAGTCGCGACGGGACAGGTCGCCCTCGAGGGTGTCGCCGTACTCGACCTGCGGCTTGCGGCTGGTGGGGTCGTAGGACTCGGTCCGATACGTGGTGATCTCGACCTTCACCCCGTCGCGCACCCCGCCGAGGGTGCCGAAGTCCCGGCCCATGTCCCAGATCGCGCCGCCGGAGGTCCAGTCGCGCAGGATCGCCTCGGTCTGCTCCGGGCGGGCCGAGGTCGTGAAGTCGAGATCGGCGCTCGAGCGCCCCAGCACCGCATCCCTCACCGGCCCGCCCACGAGGGCGAGCTCGTGGCCCGCGGCCTCGAAGCGCCGACCCAGCTCGTGGATCTCCTCGGGCAGCGCCTGGAACATCGCACCGGCACGTCGGCGCGCGGTGTCGAGCCGCTGGGCGATGGCAGCGATCTCGTCGACGGGTTCGGTCACGGTGGGTCCTGTCCTGGGTCGGGGAGGGCGGTGCCGCAGCGCCGCATGAGCTGTGACGCAGCGATGTAGAGGTCTCGTGCACCTGCAGGCCCCTACGGTAACGGCCGCTTACAGTGTCCCCATGCCGTCCCTCCCGCTGCCCGTGCACCCGGTGCTCGCGGCTCTGCTGGCGGCACTGGTCCTCGCCTCATCAGTGCTGGTGAGCGGACCGGCGACCCTGCTCCCCGCCGCCCGCGCCGAGGCGGCGAGCGCATCCCCCGCAGCCCCGGCGGCACCGCCGGAGCAGGCGGAGGACGCGCCGGTGAGCATGGATCTCGTCTCCCTCACCCCCACCTCGCTCGCCCCCGGCGGGACCCTCGAGGCGCAGGTCGACGTGACGAACACCTCCTCGGAGCCGCTCTCGACCCTCGCGCTCGAGCTGCGCACGCGCACCTCCCGCGTCACCGAGCGGGGCGAGCTCTCCCAGTGGCAGTCGGACGCCTCCCCGGAGGCTGCCGGCACCGCCCTGGCGAGCTCGGAGCCCCACGAGGAGCTCGCTCCCGGGGACTCGACCAGGCTCACCGTCGAGATCGACGCGGAGGAGCTCGACTACTCCGAGGAGCCCTATTACTGGGGAACGCGCCGCATCGCACTGACCGTCGCCTCCGAGGACGAGCCGCTGTCCACCCTGCGCACCTTCGTGGTGTGGCGGCCCGACGACGTGGAGGAGGCGATCACCCAGTCCGTGCTGCTGCCCTTCTCGGCAGGGGACGCCGCGACCATGGTGACCGATCCGGAGGACTTCGCCGAGTCCGCCGAGTCGGGTCGGCTGGCCTCGCTGGAGCAGCTTGCCCAGCGTCAGGACGTGGACTGGTGGCTGGACCCGGCGCTGCTGGATGCGCCGATGTTGCCAGTGCCGCTCGAGGGCGAGGAGGCCCCCGGGGCCGTGCGCGAGTACGCCCCCGAGGCTCGATCCGCCGAGCTCGCCTCCGTGCTGCAGGAGGAGGTGGGCGAGCGCACCGTGATCGCCATGCCCTATGCGCAGGCGGACACCGTCAGCCTGGAGGCGGCCGGCGCCGACCTGCTGCGCGATGTGGTGCGCGATCACGGCCAGCAGGCATGGAATGACGCCGGGATCGTGCCGCGCGCCTCGGCGCAGCGCCTCGATCCCGCCTCCACCGATGCTGACACCCTCGAATCGGTGCTCGCGGCCGACGGCACCGCCGCGGTCCTCCCCTCGAGCTCCCTGCGTGCGGATCCCGCCTCGTCCGTGACCCCCAGCTCCATCGGGGTCTACCCCTCCTCCCGCACCCAAGGGGATCCGCTCACGCTGCTCGCCCCGGATCCCGTGCTCTCCTCCGAGTTCTCCCTGCTCACCGCCGATTCCGACGCCGAGCAGACCCGCCAGCGCCTGCTCGCGGAGACCGCGACGATCGCCTCCGAGTACGCGACCGCTCCGCGACACCTGCTGATCTCCCCGTCGGCCGAGACGGTGCTGGACCCGGAGGCCACCGGCGCCGTGCTCGACGCGATGGCCGAGGCGCCCTGGATCCGCAGCGGCAGCACCGGCACCCTGCTCGATGCCGCCGAGGACCAGTCATGGACCACCGCGCCCCGCGGCGGGGACGGGGAGCTGTACGCCCTGGGTCGTCTCGACGGTGCGGCGGTGCGTCCCAGCGGTCCCGCCGAGGACGGGAGCTGGACGCATCTGGAGAGCGCCGAGGATCCGCAGCTGCTGGACCCGCAGGCCCTCACCGAGCTCGAGAGCTCCTGGCGGGAGATCGACACCCTCGCCGTCGCGATGGAGGACGACACCTCCCTGGAGGCACCGCGCCGCGAGATCATCGGCGCCACCTCCCTTCACTGGCGCGGCGAGCCCGAGGTCCCGCAGGCCCGGGCTGAGCACTCCGCGGGCGTCACCTCTGGGCTGCGCGACCGCATCCAGGTGGTCCCCGCCTCCGGATACAACGTGATCTCTGACGAGGCGAGCGTCCCCATCACGATCAGCAACGACCTCGACACCTCCATCACCGCGCAGATCGAGGTCACCTCGGACAAACCGCTGGTGCAGGTGGGAGAGCCGGTGAAGGTCGAGGTCCCCGCCCGCGGGCAGGTCGACGCGTCCGTGCCCGTCGAGGCGATCGCGAACGGCACCGTCACCCTCACCACCATCGTGAGCACCGAGGAGGGCGCGCCGCTGACCGCCCCGGTCGAGGTCCCTCTGACCGTCAACCCGTCGTGGGAGAACTGGACCACCCTGGTGCTGGTCATCGCGATGGGACTGCTGGTGATCGTCGGGGTCGCGCGCGCCCGACGCACCGGGGCCTCCACCCGCGCTCCGGCCGTCCACGGCCCCGAGGACCCCGAGGTGCTGGTGCGCACGGGCCGCTCCACGGTCGACACCCGGCTCACACAGGACGTCTGGGACAGACCTGACCCTGACCCCGCCCCCACTGCTGACCCCGACGCCGGCCCGACCGAGGAGGACCGCCCATGAGCACCGCTCGACGTGTCCACCACATCCCTCGTCACCGACGCCGCGGCGCCCCTGCGAGCCGCTCCACCCTGCTGAAGGCGAGCGTGGTGATGGCCTCGGGGTCGATGGTCTCGCGGCTGCTCGGCTTCGTGCGGAACTTCCTGTTCGGAGCGATCCTCGGCGGCTCGATGTCCTCGGCCGCCAACGCCTTCAGCGCGGCGAACACGCTGCCCAACACGATCTGGCTGCTGGTGGGGGGCGGCACCCTCAACGCGATCCTGGTCCCCGCGATCGTGCGCGCCGTGAAGCGCCCGGATCGGGGCAGCGACTACATCTCCCGCCTGATGACCCTGGTCGCCGCGGTGGCCCTCGGGGTCACCGCCGTCTGCCTGGTCGCGGTGCCGCTGCTCCTGACCCTCACCAGCGGCCTGCTGCCCCCGGCGACCTATGCGCTGGCAGTGCAGCTGGGCTACTGGATGATGCCGCAGATCTTCTTCTCGGCGCTGTACGTGATGTGCGGGCAGCTGCTCAACGCCCACGACTCCTTCGGGCCGTACCAGTGGGCTCCGGTGGTCAACAACCTCGTGGGCATCCTGGGCGCGGCCCTGTTCCTGGGGCTGTGGGGCACCGTCGGCGATCCGAGCGTGTGGACCCTGTCGATGATCGTGGCGATGGCTCTGATCAACGTGGGCGGCTCGGCGGCACAGGTGCTGTTCCTGTTCTGGTACGTCAAGGGGCTGGACCTGCAGCTGCGGCCCAAGTGGGGACTGCGCGGGCTGGGGCTGGGCAAGCTCAGCCGCATCGGGCTGTGGTCGCTGGGGATGCTGGGCCTCGGCCAGCTCGGCATCTGGGCATCCCGCTGGGCGACGGGCGGTGCGGTCCGGATGACGGAGCAGTACCAGGGACAGCCGGAGCTCGCAGCCCGCTACCCGGCGCTGCTCACCATGGAATGGGCCTACCTCGCCTTCATGATCCCGCAGGGGATCATCGCGGTCACCCTGGTCACCGCCGCCTTCCCCTCCATCTCGCGCAGCGCGGCCGATGACGACCACGCGGGCGCCCTGGCCCGCTACAGCGAGACCAACCGGATGCTGGCCGTCCCGATGATGCTGTGCACCGCCGTGTTCGTCGCGCTCTCGGGGCCGATCATGTGGGTCATCGGCGGCGGCACCGGAGAGATCGGTGCCCGCGCCAACGGCACGGTGCTGGTCGCCTACATGCTCGGGCTGGTCCCCTTCGCCTCTCTGTACCTGATCAAGCGGGTGTTCTACGCCTACGAGGACGCCCGCACCCCGTTCATCGCCCAGATCCCGATCGCAGCGATCACGATGCTGTCGGTCCCGATCATCCTCACCCTCGTCGATCCTCAGCACGCGGCGATGGCCGCCGCGGGCTCCACCAGCCTCGGCAACCTGGCGGCGTGGGTGCTGGGCATGTGGCAGCTGCGCAGGCACGCGGCCCGGCACGGCACCGCCGCGCCGAGCACGCTGACCGGGGTGCTGCTGTTCGCCAGGCTGGCGGTCTCCGCTGTGCTCAGCTGGGCCGTCGGCACCGGACTGGTGGCGCTGGCCGGGGACCTGTTCTGGTCCCATCGGGCGATGGCGGTGCTGCTCGGTACGCTGGTCGCACTCGTGATGACCGTCGTGTTCGGGGCGATCGCGTACCTGCTGCACGTGCCCGAGATGCGTCAGCTGGTGGGCTCCGCGAGGAGACTGCTGAACAGGCTGCGACGCCGGGGGGCGACGGCGACCTCGTAGCATGGACGATGCACGTGACCGGCGCACCGTCGCCGGACAAGGAGAAGGACGGTCCGTGAACTCGAACCCACAGCCGGATGCACTGCGCTCCCGGTGGACGCTGGAGGGGAAGATCCCCCTGTCCGGCGTCGCCGACGGCGCGGCATGGCGACGCGCCCGCTCGATCGCCACCGGCGAGGACGTGGTCCTGTTCATCGTGCAGGGCGAGACCGCCCTGGAAGCGGCCGACGCGGTACGGCGCGCCTACCTGATCGAAGATCCCCACCTGCTGCCCGTGCAGGACATCGTCGTGTTCGATGATCCCCGGGAGACGTCCTCACCGCAGCCGGCCGCGGTCTCCGAGGACGGTCCCACGACCGTCGTCGAGTACCCCCTGCCGCCGGCACCGCCGCTCGCCGCCCTGCTGACCGAGGGGCCGCTGCACCCCGAGACCGCCCGCGCGATCATCGGGGAGGCGGCGACCGGCCTGGAGGCCGCCCGGCGGCGCGGAGTGCGCCACCAGTTCGTCGACTCCAACCGGGTCTTCGTGGATCCCCGGTCCGGGACCGTGGTGATCCTGGGCATCGGTGTCGAGGCCGCGGCGCACCAGGGCCTGGACAGGTCCCGGGAGACCGCCTCCTTCCAGGACACCGCCTCCCTGGTCGCCCTGCTGTATCGGGCCCTGACCGGCCGCAGTCCGCGCCATGACGCCAGTGGTGACGTGCCCCTGCCCTCGACGATGGTGGACACCCACATCCCCGAGGATCTCGACCTGCTGTGCGATCTGGTGCTCAACGAGTCCGGTGACGAGATCCCCGAGACCACCCGAGGGCTGATCGAGGCTCTCCAGCCCTGGCAGTCCATCCCCGTCACCCTCGAGGCGTATTCCCGGGACGGCCGGCACTCCGGGGCCGAGGCTCCCGTGCCCTCTCAGGAGGCGCCCCCCGCGCAGACGGTCACTTCCTCGCCGGAGGCGACTTCCTCGCTGGAGGCCACTTCGTCGCAGGCGGTGCCCTCCCCGCAGGCGGCGCCTTCCCCGCAGGACGAGGAGAAGAGGATCCCGGAGGACGGTCGCGACGCGGACGGCCTCGAGAGCACCTCGATGATGGCCGCCGTGCCCGAGCAGGGGTCGGAGGATGCCGGTCCGCCCGACGAGGACACCGTCGTGCGCACGCCTCGGGCCGCAGCGGATCCGCACAGCGCCGCCGGCACCGACGCCGCCGAGGCCACCACCGCGGACGCGAAGGCAGACGCAGACCGAGACGCTCGGTCGGCCGACGCAGACACGAGGGAAGGGACGTCGGCCGCCGCGGCCGGGATGGCTGGGGTGACCGGGGCTGCCGGGGCAACCGGCCTCGTCGCCACGTCCGTCGGCCGGGATCCTGAGGTGGAGCGCGACGGTGCCCCTGCGGGGGAGGCCGTCGGCGTGGTCCCGGGGGCGACCTCCTCGCGGGACCAGGACGGCCCGCCGGAGGAGGACTCCCCGCGTGCCTCCCAGGAAGCGAAAGCACTGGTGGAGGAGCTCCACCTCGATCAGAAGCGCGACACCAGCCCGTTCCCGGGACACCTGGACATCACGCTCCCGACGCGGCCTCAGCCGGACCCCGAGGGCGACAGACCCGAGGACGACGGAACGGCAGCGGGAGCCGGTGCAGCACCGGGAACAGAAGTGGCTGCAGGGGCCGGCGCCGTCGTGGCCGCGGGCGCAGCCGGAGCAGCGGCCGCCACGACCGGGGACCGCTCCGCGCACACCGCCGATGCGCAGTCCTCCGACCGGGCCCACCTCTCGGCGGGCACCCCGGCCACCGCACCCGGTGACATCCCGTCCCGCAGCTCCGGCACCCACTGGCCGCTCGGTCTCGCCGAGGGCGGGGAGCAGCCGTTGGCACCGCAGCCCTCCCCGGACGCGTCCGGGGACCGTGCACAGCAGCCCGGTCCGGGACCGGAGACCTCGGTGTCGACGCCGGACTACTCAGCGCCCACGCCCTCCAGCCCCGTCACGCACAGTGCGGGGGAGGCTGCGACCGCACCGGTCGCCGTCGCCGGACGGACGGCTCCCATGGCGCCGGTGCGCGAGGACGGACCGATCGTGATCCACGGTCGCGACCGCTCGGTGCTCGAGGAGACACCGGAGGAGACCACCGTGCCCTCCACCCGCAGCTCGCTGCTGCGGGACGTGGTCGGGGTCGCCGTCGACAACGATGCCCCCGAGACGTTCACGCTCGGGCCCCGGGACCAGGAGAAGCGCTCGCTGCAGTCGCAGTGGATCATCATCGGCGGTGCCATCGTCGTCATGATCGCGCTGGTCGTCGCCCTGACGTCGATCACCAGCGATGTGCGCGACCTCCTCGAGGACCCGCTGGCGACCTCCCAGCCGCCCACCTCGCCAGCACCTGAGGAGGAGACCGGCGAGGCACCCGTGGAACCCACGGCGGAGGCGACCGAGGACCCCGCCCTCCCGGCTCCCGAGCTGGAGAGCATCGAGATGGTGGCACCGGCCAGCGACCTGGAGCCGGACAACGTCGATCAGCAGGACCGGATCACCGACGGAGATCCCGCCACGTACTGGTCCACCAAGCATTACGGCAGCCCCGACTACGGCGGTCTCAAGGAGGGGGTGGGGCTTCGTCTGCACTTCGCCGAACCCTCGACCTTCACCTCCGTCACCCTCACGACGGCGCTCAACAACGGCGGCAGCGTCGAGCTGAGGGCCGTGAACGAGGACGGCACCTTCGGGGACGTGCTGGCCACCGGGGAGTTCGTCGCCGACGGCGAGGTGCGCCTGGATGCTCCCGAGCCGGTCGAGGCCGAGGAGGTCGCGCTCTGGATCGCCGAGCTCCCGCCCGACAGCAACGAGAGCGGCCGCTTCCGCGCCCGCATCGCGGAGATCCGGGTCGAATGAGCTCCGGGTCCGGATCTTCGGGCCGTCCGCCCGGTCCTGCACAGGGCGAGCGCCGGTCCCGCTTCGGCACCATCCTCGGCATCCCGGTGCCGCTGATCATCGTCGCCCTCCTCGCCTCGGGCCTGCTGGGGGTGCAGCTCGCAGGCGCCCTGTCGCAGTCCACCGACAACGGCGCGGGCTCCACCGCCACCTCCGTGGACGCGGCGAACGGGTCCGGGAAGAATTCCGGCGGCGCTCCCGTTGTCACGGAGACGACTCTCGGCACCGAGGTGCAGCGCCTCATCGACACCGGCACCATCCAGCCGATGACGAGCTTCGATGCCGCGCAGTGCCTGCGCGCGCTGGGGATCCAGGAGTCGATCCTGATCATGGAGGAGGTGGCGTGGGGCGGCGAGGAGACCTCGGGCTGGTTGCTCGTGCACGGGCCGCTGGATCGCGAGACCCTGCGGGCGAACGGCGGCGTCGTCTCGGCCACCGTGGTGCTGCCCACCTGCGGAACCAGCGAGGACGATCTCACTCCTGCGCAGAACCGGATCTGGTCCGGGGACGTGATGATCGGCCCCCTGTGACCTCGTTCCCCTCCCCATCGCTCACGCCTCGCGCTCTGCTCCATACTTGTCGACGGTCCTCCCGCTGACCGACCGACCTCTCCACGGAAGGACATCCTCCATGTCACAGCCCATCCAGGCACTCAACATCCTCGGCGGACCGACCCCCGTCGCCCAGACCGTCCCCGTCGAGGCGACCGCACAGGACGGGACCGTCCATGAGGTCGTCATCGTGGGATCGGGTCCGGCCGGTTACACCGCCGCCATCTACACCGCCCGCGCGGAGATGAAGCCGATCGTGATCGCCGGCGCCCTCGACGCCGGTGGGGCCCTCATGACCACCACGGACGTCGAGAACTTCCCGGGCTTCCCGACCGGCATCCAGGGCCCGGAGCTGATGACCAACCTCCAGGAGCAGGCCGAGCGCTTCGGGGCAGAGGTCATCTACGAGGACGCCGTGGACCTGCAGCTCGACGGCGAGATCAAGACCGTCACGCTCGACGACGGCACCGTCTACCGCGCGAAGTCGCTGATCATCACCACCGGCTCGGCCTACCGCAAGCTCGGGATCGACGGCGAGTCCCAGCTCTCCGGCAAGGGCGTCAGCTGGTGCGCCACCTGCGACGGGTTCTTCTTCAAGGATCAGGAGATCGTGGTGGTCGGCGGCGGCGACAGCGCCGTCGAGGAGGCCACCTTCCTGACCCGCTTCGGCAAGTCCGTGACCCTGGTCCACCGACGCGACGAGCTGCGTGCTTCCAAGATCATGGCACGCCGTGCCGAGGCGGACTCGAAGCTCAGCTTCGCATGGAACAGCGAGGTCGTCAGCATCAACGGTGACGACAAGGTCGAATCCGTGACGCTGCGTGACACGGTCACGGGGCAGGAGCGGGTCATGAGCACCTCGGCAGTGTTCGAGGCGATCGGGCACATCCCGCGCACCGACCTGCTGCGCGGCAAGCTCGAGCTCGACGACGAGGGGTACATCGTGTGCAAGGGGCGCACCACCTTCACCTCGGTCCCCGGCGTCTTCGCCGCGGGCGACGTCGTGGACCACACCTACCGTCAGGCCATCACCGCGGCCGGCACCGGCTGCCAGGCCGCACTGGACGCCGAGCGCTGGCTCGCGGACCAGGCCGCCGGTATCAGCACCGACGAGGTGCTGGTGGAGGCCCAGGCCAGGTGACGCACGACCCCTCGGGGCAGGGAACGGGCGAGGGCAGCGTCCCCGGCCGGGCCGAGATGGTCCCCGCCGTCGTGCTCTTCAGCGCACCGTGGGCGGGACCGTCCCGTCCGGCGCCCACGGTGCTGCGGGAGCTCGCTCGTCGGTGGGGGTCGACCACGCACGCCCTGTTGTTCGAGGATCCGTCCGAGAAGGACCTCGACCGCTGGGGAGTCGACGTGCTGCCCACCTGGTTCCGTCTGCTCCCGGCCGACACCGCATGGACTGGAGTCGAGCCGAAGGCTGCTGCCACAGCGAGTGATGGCCAGGCCGGTCTCGGCGATGCGACCGCCCCGGAGTCGACAGCGGGAACGCCGCAGTCTCTGATCCTCTCCGAGCTCTCGGGACATGGTCCCGACGGGGCGGAAGTGCATCTCCCTGGTCCGTGGACCGTGGTGCATCGCCGCGAGGGAGCGCAGCCCAAGCACGTCGTCGACACCGAGTTCGGTCCGAACGCCTGAGCATCCTCCGATTCAGGCCTGTCCCTCGGCCAGACTGACAGCACAGTTCGCAGGGATACCGCTGACTGTCAATTCACCTAGGACGCCACGCTCCGACGTGGAACAACGTCGTTGTGCACATCGTCGTCCACAACTGTTTCCACATCAGTGCACAGCTCCATCCACACAGTTATCCACAGTGCGCTGTGGACAGCCTGCAGGCTGGCGCGGTCCCTCCCCATGGCAGAAAGGTCTCTGACCTGCGTAAACGCAGATCGCCCAGTGCATGAGCGGGAGACGTGTGACGACACTCTGCACAGCGGACGCGGCTGCGCGGTTTTCTGAACACTCGTCAGCTCGTAGTTGTCCACATACTTACGCACAGTGTGCACGACGTGACGAGGACGAGCGCGTGCGACGTGAGAGCCTCGGTGCAGCAATGTCTCCCGTCGATCGGGATCGGCACGCTGCGCGAGAATCGACCGCCTCTCCTCTGTCCCCATACAGCGGCTCGTTTTCCGTGGACCCTCAGTTCTCTGCACGGAGCGGCCGCAGGCCGCCCGACCGTCCAGTCGGCCACCGGGCGCCGGGCACCGGGCACCGGGCACCAGGCACCAGGCACCAGCTACCGGCCGTTCACTAAGCACTACGGTCATTGCCTGGGCGACCCCCGGCCGGTCCCCGGAGTTTGTCGTGAAACATCGACACAAGGGGAAGCGTTCAGTGGGCCTTGCTTCGGGCCATCTAGTCCCAAGAACTCGTCAGACGCGCGGACACGGGACTGAGTGACGGTGCCCTGAGAGCGGATCCGGTGTAGTGCTCTCCGGCTTGGCATTGGTGGTTTCGCGTGGAACCACAGGGAACGACGTGCTCACGGAGCACCGCGAGCTCCGAACACCTGGTGACCAAGCGAGGAGCGCGGCTGCCGCCCGCCCGAGCGTCGCGTCACTAGACGCGATTTCGTCGTCGTTTCACGTGGATCTTCGACGCCGCATACCCCTGCTGCTCGGCTGCAGTGTCTCAGCACACGGGGCAGCCCCCTGGCTCCCGCCGAGCAACCGTCAGCCACCACAGCTGTTGGGTGTCCGGGTCTCCCGTGGAACGCTCTGTGCGCTTCGGTGGCCACGGGCACTACGCAGACGCGAACACGATCGGTTCTCAGCACTGACAGGCCTCTAGTTCTCACGGTTTCCCGTGAAACGCTCCCGATCAGTGCGTGGGCAATCGTCGATACGCCAGTCACCTAGCCGTACATAGGAGCATCGCAGGCAGACCCCTGATGAACGACTGTTCCTACTGCTTACGCCCTGCACGGACCGATCGACGACGCTGGGCCCGATCGACGACTCGGCATGCCATAAACCCTCGTAGCGTGTGCTGCTCGAGCACAGGGGCTTAAGGCGTCCGGTTCACCTATCAAGGTGGGAACAGAAGAATCATGTTTCCCGTGGAACATCCACGTCGTAACCGGCGAGCGTCGACCCTGCGGCACCGTGACGGGGAGCCGCAATACACCGCAGCGGTGAACAAGAAGAGACAGTCCCGACCATCAGCAACCGCGCCGATCGTTCGAGCTTACGACGTTCCACGGGAAACATCGTTCAACCGACTCGCAGAACGTCCGACGCGCGGGAGGAGCGGCAGGCCATGCATCCCGTCGACGGAGCAGGCATCGCAGAACGTGCGACGAGCGGAATGACGTTCCCATGTTTCACGCGAAACACTCCCTCCTCGGACAGGGCGCGACGCACCCATCGACCTGACGCAACACAAGCACCTGCGCGGGGTGCCCGTGCTCCTCACACCTCCCGGCACTCCGCAGACAGCGACTGCGAGTACTGCCCCGGACCGCGCACTCGGCATGGCCCATGCAGAGCGTTGCGTTTCACGTGGAACAGCAGCACATGGGAGAACTGAGTTGCGCTGCTGTGCACACTCGCCATTCCCGGTGTTCTGCTGCCGCCCGCGCCGGACCCCTTTGCATACCCGAATGATCAAGCCCATTCAGGAAAGATCCCGGAAATCATGTGCGACGCACGTTGCACGTGAAACCACCTCTCCGTGGGGACTTCACTGCACTCCTCCCAGACCTGCACCCCACCGAATTGCAGGGTCGACGTGCGCGCACTCCCCGGAGTGAATGAGACGTGAGCACTGAGCTCGGCGGAGTATCGGCCCACAAGGGACGTTTCACGGGGAACGACCCTCCTGCCGCGAGCTGAACCTCACCGATGGTCGCTCATCGACACAGCACAGAGCACATGGCGCACAGGCTCAACGCAGCTGGTACTTCCGGCGAACTCCCCAGTCTCCTGCGCAGGCGCTGTCAGGGACAACCCCCGGTCGCGCCCGCAGCGCGAAGAGATCCATCGAGAGGGGGCACAACGGGAGAGAAGAGGTGGTGCCCAGGCGAGGTCGTTTCCCGTGAAACCCTACTTAGACCCCACACCGAGCGGAGTGGCTGAACCTCAGGTGCACACTCCCACGACCTCATGCCCGCGCTAGCCCCAGCGTCCCGATGAGCACCTCAGGTTTCCGCGCGCGCCGACACCCATGGGCCGAGTGACAGCACCCTCCTCATGCGGACAAGAAGACCCTCTCGGGGGCATGCACTTCCGGGGGATCTCATCGGTCCCGCGCTGAGCCAGGGGCGGGGGCTCTTGTGACTTACCAGAGAGGCAGTCGGATTTCCACAGTGTTGTGCACATCGGTGGACAACGTCGAGGATGTCGTATGACCTGCACGTTCTCCACACAGAGCAGTGAGGTCCACACCTCCCGCATCACGCGATACTGACGTCACCGTCCTATCTGTCATCATCAGTATCGGCACTGAAAATCTGCCAGCGCGGAGAGTGGGCCCAGTGGGCCCCAGCGAGATCGACGAAGGGGGCTCGCCGCAGCGAACCCCCTTCATGACAGCACTCGACGTCAGTCGTCGCCAGAGAGCTCCCCGCTGGAGAGCGGCACCTCAAGACCCATGTTCTCGATGAGTCGCTCCAGATCCTCGAGGTTCGTGAACTCCAGGGTGACGCGCCCCTTGCGCTTGCCCACGTCGATGCGCACGGGCGCTTCAAGACGATTCGAGAGCCTGCTGGTCAGGTCCACGACATGGGGGTCGTAGGTGCTGCGTCGCACGGTCCGGGTGCTCGGCTGCTGCCCTCCCCTCGCCACCAGGCGTTCCACGGCGCGGACGGAGAGACCCTCCTGCACGATGCGCTGGGCGAGTTCCTCCATCAGCGTGGGATCGTCCAGCGAGAGCAGGGCGCGCGCATGCCCCGCGCTGATCGCCCCGCTCGCAAGCCGGCGCTGCACGAGTGCCGGAAGGCGCAGCAGGCGCAGAGTGTTCGTGATCTGAGGACGAGAGCGCCCGATCCGCTCGCCGAGCTCGTCCTGCGTGCAGCCGAAGTCGTCGAGCAGCTGCTGGTAGGCGTTGGCCTCTTCGAGCGGGTTCAGCTGAGTGCGGTGCAGGTTCTCGAGCAGTGCATCGCGGAGCAGGTCGTCATCACTGGTCTCGCGGATGATCGCGGGAATCGAGAGCAGGCCTGCTCGGCGCGCAGCACGCCAGCGACGCTCACCCATGACCAGCTCGAAGGACTCGCCATCCTCCGTGACCGAGATCGGGCGGACGACGACCGGCTGCAGGACACCCACCTCGCGCAGCGAGTAGGCGAGCTCGTCGAGCTCGTCCTCATCGAAGGCCGTGCGGGGGTTGCGGGGGTTCTCCCGCACCTCGTGGATCGGGATCTCCGCGAACTCGGCGCCCGGAACGCTCACCAGGCCGCGGTGCTCCGTGTGCTCCGTGGTCGGCACGGAGTCCTCGGGCTCGGCCCGCGCCTCGGTCTCGAGACGGGCCTCGGTCTCGGTCTCGAGCGGGGCCACATCCTCGTCCTCGGCCGCGGCCCGGGCCGGCGTCGGGGTGGTGGCCTCGACATCGACGACCGGGCTGTCCTCGATCTCTGCGCCGGCGTCCCTGCTCTCTGCCGCAGCCGAGCTGTCGCCGGCGCCCTCTGCGGTCTCCGGCTCGACGGACGCAGTCGCCGCAGCTTCAGCATTCGGGACATCAGCTGTGGCCGGTGCGGGGGCCGTACTCTCTTCGACCTCTGGGGCGGGCACGGACTCCCTCGGTGCTGCGGGGCCGGGAGCCGCCTCGGCATCGCTGTGGAGCGACTCGGAGGAGGTCGCAGGGACGGGGGCTGAGGACTCAGCGGCCGCGGGTGCGACGTCGGCCTTCGCGGTCGGCGAGGACGTCGCGGGGCTCTTCACCGCCGCACCCTTCGAGGGTGCTTCGGTCGTGGAGCCGGTGTCCGTCGCGGCCCCGGTGCTCGCTCCGCCACTCTTCGAGGCGCTGCTCTTCGACGCGGTGCTCTTGGCGGCAGTGCTCTTCCTCGCTGTGCTCTTCGCTGCCGCGCCCGTCTCAGCAATGGACGTCGTGGAGGCGGCCTTGGAGCCCGAGCTCTTGGCGCCGCTTCGCGTGGTCGCACCGGTCCTGCTGGCGGTGCTCGCGGCACCGCTGTTCTTCGACCCGGTGCTCTTGGACCCGGTGCTCGTCGTGCCGGCCTTCTTCGCTGCGCTGCGGCTCGCAGTGGTCCGAGCGCTGCGGGACGGCGTCGACGAGCCCTCGGAGGCAGAGTCGGTCTCGTCGCTCGTCGCGCCCCCGGCAGACGCCGGCTTCGCAGAGGAGGCCGTGGTGCGGGAGGCGGCCGACCGTCGGGGAGCGGAACCGGAGGATCGACCGCGACGCTCGGCGGCCGCCCGGGCCATGCCGACGGCCAGATCGCGGGCGTCAGCGCGCTCGTGCTGGGCGCGCTCCTCCTCGGGGGAGACCTTCTCCCCGGAGAAGAACATGTCCACCGGACGGGAACTGGCGGACTCGTCGCCGGAGCTCGAGCTCGCCCGAGTACGCGTACGAAGCTCCTGCTCGGGCGCAGGGGTCGAGCCGGCACCCGGGATCAGGGCACCGAGTCCTCGACCGAGTCCTCGCTTCTGCGTCATGGCCTTCGTCCTTCCGGATCTGTCATCGTCGTCGGGGTGTCCGCGAGTCCTTCACGCCGCATCGCGCCGTGGACCCGGAGAGCGGGTCAGGGGGCGGGGCGGGTGTTCAGCTCGAAGGCCGCCGCACGATAGGCCAGTGCGCCGCTCGAGCTCGGATCATAGGTCAGCACGGTCTGCCCGTAGCTGGGGGCCTCGGAGATCCTCACGGAGCGAGGGATCGTGGTCTCCAGCGTCTGCTCCGGGAAGTGATCACGGACGTCCTGGGCCACCTGTGCGGCCAGGCGGGTCCGGGCGTCGTACATCGTGAGCATGATGGTCGAGACCACCAGCTCCGGGTTCAGGTGCTGGCGGATCAGATCGATGTTGTTCAGCAGCAGCGAGAGGCCCTCGAGCGCGTAGTACTCGGCCTGGATCGGGATCATCACCTCACGGGCGGCGACCAGCGCGTTGACCGTGAGCAGCCCGAGCGAGGGCGGGCAGTCGATCAGCACGTAGTCCAGCGGCTCCAGGCCCTGCTGATCGCGCTCTTCGAGGAGGTCACGGATCGCGTTGCGCAGGCGGTTCTCCCTCGCGACCAGGGAGACCAGCTCGATCTCGGCGCCGGAGAGGTTGATCGTCGCCGGCGCGCAGAACAGTCCCGGCATGTCGGGCACCTGCTGGATCACCTCGGACAGCGGGGCGGACTCCACCAGCACCTCGTACATGCTCGGCACCTCGGCATGGTGGTCGATGCTCAGCGCCGTGGAGGTGTTCCCCTGCGGGTCAGCATCGATGACGAGCACCTTCAGGCCGCCCATGGACAGCGCCGCCGCGACGTTCACCGTGGTCGAGGTCTTGCCGACCCCACCCTTCTGGTTGGCGATCGTGATGATGCGGGTGGTGCCTCCGCGAGTGAAATCGAGGCCCTCGAGCTTCTTCCTGCGGGCATGATCCCGGGTCAGCTCTCGCATCAGCGGGGTGTCTTCCATCGTGCCGCTCCTCGGGGAGGAATCATCGCGCTCTTCAGCCACGTGCGTCTCCCTTCCTGGTCGCCTTCGCTCGGCGACGCACTTGGACCACTGTAGTGGGAACCTCGACCTCGCCCGCCCCGTACTGGGAGATGGTGGGATCCACCCCTCCGAGCCGGGTGAGGACCTTCTGCGCGGACTCCACCTCCTCTGCCGCTGAGGAGCCCTTCATCGCCAGCAGCGAGCCGCCCTCGGCCACCAGCGGCAGGGTCCACGTGGCCAGCTTCTCCATCGCCGCGACCGCCCTGGCGGTCACCACGTCGAAGCTGCGCCGGCCGTGCAGCTCCTCCGCCCGAGCCCGCAGCACCTCGAGGCCGAGACCCAGCTCGGCATCGACCTCCTCGAGCCAGGTGGTGCGCCGCTGCATCGTCTCGATGAGCGTGACCTGCAGATCCGGGCGGGCGATCGCGATGACCACACCGGGCAGCCCGGCGCCCGAGCCCACATCGGCCAGAGTCGTCACCGGGCCCTCCACGGCATCGATCCCGTCGACCAGCAGCGCGCAGTTCAGCAGATGCCGCTCCCACAGCCGCTCCATCTCGCGAGGACCGATCAGACCGCGCTCCGGACCCTGCTCTGCCAGCAGGGCGACGAAGCGCTCGGCGAGCTCGAGGCGCTCTCCGAAGAGACGCTCGGCCGTCGGTCGCAGAGACTCGGGCAGCGGCAGCACGGCGGGCCTCAGGATGCCGGGTAGATCACGACGTGACGGTTCTTGCCGTCACCGTCGGACTCCGAGCGCAGACCCTCGCGCTTGGCGACGTCATGGACCACCTTGCGCTCGAAGGGATTCATCGGCCGCATCGGCACCGGGGTGGCGGACTCCTTCGCCTCGGCGATCGCACTCGCGGCGAGTCCCTCGAGGCTGTCCTTGTGCTCCGCGCGGAAGCCGCCGATGTCCAGCATCAGGCGGGAGCGGGACCCGGTGCGGGTCTGCACGGCGAGGCGTGCGAGCTCCTGGAGCGCATCGAGCAGCTCACCCTTGGGCCGGTTCAGGCGCGCCAGCTTGTCCGCCCCGCTGATCTCGACGGAGGCGCGGTCGCCGTCCACGTCGATGTCGATGTCGCCGTCGAGATCGGCGATGTCCAGCAGCCCCTCGAGGTAGTCGGCCGCGATGTCTCCCTCCGCCTCGAGGCGGTGCAGCCGCTCCTCGTCGGTCTCCGCGTCCTCCTCCGGGTCGGCGCCCCCGGCGTTCTCGGACTCCGTCCCGCCGTCCTCGGGAGAGGCCTCGGCCGACGGGTCGGAGACTGCCTGGTCCGCTGCCTGCTCGGTCACAGGCTGCTCAGTCGTGAACTGCGCGTCCTCCTGCTGCTCCGCGGCAGGTGCCGACTCCGTGGGCGCGCTCTGCTCAGGAGCCTGCTCGGCGGCGAGAGGCTCCTGCGTACGGCTCTGCTCCGCCTCGGTGGTGTCGGGCGTGGCGTCGTTGACGTTCATTCGGGTCCTCCGGGGAATCCTGGGATGAGGGATGCGCCCCGGGAGCGACTGTGCTCCCGGGGACCAGGTCACTTCTTGCGCTTCTTCTTCGCGCCCTTGTTCAGGGCGTTGGAGCTCTTCGCCGGAGGGGTCGACGTCTCGCCGGCGGCCTCCTGGGCCTGGCGGCGCTCCTCTGCGGCCTTCGCGCGGAGGGCGCGGGCGCGCTCGAGCTTCTCCTGGTCGCTGAGCTTCTTGCCGCCCTTCTCCTTCGAGGGCTGCACGCGGATCGGGGCCTCGGCCTCGGGCTCCTCCGAGACCTTCTTCGGCGGGGTGAAGTCCAGCGGCTCCAGGCCCTTCTTCTCCCGCTTGGCGTTGATGCGCGCGTGGCGCTCCTTCTCCGCGTCGGAACCGGGCGTGGGGGTGGCGCGGATGACGATGTACTGCTGGGCGAAGGTCCAGATGTTCGTGGTGAGCCAGTAGATGAGCACACCGATCGGCATGCCGGGTCCCGTGATCACGTAGATGAACGGGAGCATGTACAGCATCATCTTCTGGGTGCTGGCCATGGGGCCCTCGAGGGCCGCCTTGGGCATGTTCTTCATGGTCAGCTCCTTCTGGGTGAAGAAGGTGACCGCTGACATGCAGGCGATGATGACGCCCGCGACGATCTTGGTGGTGACCCCGCCGTCGCCGGACTGCAGGAAGCTCTGGGCGATGGTCACGTTGCCCAGGAGGGTCGAGCTGGACGCGCTCTGCGCGAGCTCGACGGTCAGCGGGCCGAAGGCGTCGCCCGCGGCAGCATTGGGCAGCTTGTTGAACAGCACCCGGAACAGACCGAAGAAGATCGGCATCTGCAGCAGGATCGGCAGGCACGAGGAGAACGGGCTGGCGCCCGCCTCCTTGTAGATCGACATGGTCTCCTCCGCCATCTTCTGGCGGGACTCCTGGTCGGTCTTGCCCTTGTACTTCTTCTGCACGGCCTGCAGCTCGGGAGAGACCATCTGCATCGCCCGGGAGGCGCGGATCTGGCGCACGAACAGCGGGATGATGAGCGTGCGCACCACCACGGTGAGCCCCACGATGGACAGCACCCAGGTGAGGCCGGAGTTCGGGTCCATGAACACGGACAGCAGCGCATGGAACTGCACCATGAGCCACGCGACGGCCCACTCGATGGGATACAGGGGATTCATCGGCCTGGTCTTCCTGCCGCACGGATGCGCATGTCGTTCATGCGAGGTGTCGGCTGTGATCGGGAGTTGTGGACAAGAGTAGGCCCTAGCGGGACGGGCGCCTCAGTCGGCGTGGATTCCTCCACATGCCGGGGGCCGGAACCGGGTCCAGGCCCCCACGGGTGAAGGGATTGCAGCGCAGTATCCGCCCGCTGGTCAGCAGGATCCCCTTGAGCGCACCATGCACCCGCAGGGCGTCGATGCCGTACTGCGAGCACACCGGGTCATAGCGGCAGGCCGGCGGGGTATAGGGCGAGACTCCCACCTGGTAGCCGCGGACGGGGAGCATCAGCAGCCGTCGCGGCAGACGCACAAGCCGAGCCCAGGGCCCGCCGGAGATCGCCCGCGAGCTCATCGCGGGGCCCCCTGGCGCCGGGCCAGCTTGCGCTCGGCGCTTCCGAGAGCGGAGTCGACGTCGGCCCGGAGCTCCGCGAACGGCTGGTCCACGATCCCCGGCAGCGCGCGCAGCACGATCGCCGAGCCCGCCGGCAGCACCCGCAGGTGCGGCCTGACGATCTCTCTCAGCCGGCGCGTGACGCGGTTCCGCACCACGGCGTTGCCGACCTTCTTGGACACGACGAATCCCACGCGGGGTGCTTCCTCGCCCTGCGTCAGCAGAGAGAGGTGCACGACCACGTGGGATCGGGCGCTGCGCACGCCGCCACGGGTGACGGCACGGAACTCGTCGCCGGAGTGGAGGCGGTGCCGGGACCAGCTCACGGCGTCACGAGGTGCACGCCGCGGAGCGTGTGAACCGCAGTCCTCAGGCGGAGAGCTCGGTGCGGCCCTTGGCGCGGCGGGCGTTCAGGATGGAGCGTCCGGCGCGGGTGCGCATGCGGGCGCGGAAGCCGTGCTTCTTGGCCTTGCGACGGTTGTTCGGCTGGAACGTGCGCTTGCTCATGGTTCTCCTCGATCGTGGGCACGGACGTGCCCCTCGCGGTGGTCTGTGGTCTGCTGCACGAACGGGACGTCCGGGCGCACCCGCCGGGGCGGGGCGGCTGCCGAGGTCCGATCCGATGCCGGGGTGGATCCGCAGTGGATCCGGGAACCGTATCGGGACGGCGCGCAGCGCTGACTGCACGATTTTAGGCGCGGACGTGCACGGGGTCAACGGTGCGCGGCGGCAGGAGCCCAGTTGTGGCCGGATTCTCACTCTCGGCCCCGTGGCGCCCGGGTTCCGCTCGCCGCAGCCCCCCACCGCACCCCTCGTGAGGCGCTGCGGGGAGGGGGAGGCGGACCTCACCATCCGTTGTCCACATTCTTGATCCACAATACAGAAGCTATTGTGGAAAACTGTTGCGGACCCCCGCTCGACCCGTAGGAAGAGACCTGATGAACGAGGCGAACGCCGACGCGATCTGGGATCGCACGCTGCAGACCCTGCGCCGCGACGACACCGTGTCGCAGCGGGTCATCGCCCTGCTCACCCTCTCCCGCCTGATGGCCGTCGTGGCGGATACGGCGCTGGTCGCCGCGCCGTCGACCTCGGCGAAAGAGCTGTTCGAGCACCGGATCGCGGCCTCCCTCCAGGCAGCCCTCAGCGAGGCTGTCAGCCGGGACATCCGCTTCGCGGTGACGGTCGATGAGTCGCTGATGCTCGAGGGGGACTCCTCCGATCCGGTGTCCCCACCGCCGCTGACCTCCTCCTCCGCGCACGACAGTGCACATCGTGTGGACAACGCTGTGGACAGCCACTCCCAGGATGTCCACACCGCCCCGTTCCGCCGGGACGAGGGCTCGGTCCTGCCCTCGAGCGGGCAGCCCGGACGTGCCGCGATGCCGTCGAGCAGCTCCGCCGGCTCCGCAGGGACGGTCTCCGGGGCGGAGCGGTTCGCGACCCATCGTGACTACCGCGGCCGCGCGGCCGACGATCCCAGCGCGTATGCGGGCCTGTCGGCCCTGACCGGCTCGTCCGCGCCCTCACCGGGCCCCGCCCCCCGCCGCACAGCACCCCCGGCGGGTGACGGCACGATCGTCGAGGATTCGCGCCTGAACAGCAAGTACACCTTCGACACCTTCGTGATCGGCTCCTCGAACCGCTTCGCACAGGCTGCGGCGTCCGCCGTCTCGGAGACCCCGGCCAAGGCGTACAACCCGCTGTTCATCTACGGCGGCTCCGGACTGGGCAAGACCCACCTGCTGCACGCCGTGGGCCACTACGCCCAGAGCCTGTACCCCGAGGTGGTCGTGCGGTACGTGAACTCCGAGGAGTTCACCAACGAGTTCATCAACTCCGTGCAGTCCGGGCAGTTCGGCAAGGCGCAGGAGTTCCAGCGCCGCTACCGCGACATCGACATCCTGCTGATCGACGACATCCAGTTCCTGCAGCGAGCGCCCGAGACGATGGAGGCGTTCTTCCACACCTTCAACACCCTCTACAACTCGGACAAGCAGATCGTCATCACCTCTGACCTGCCTCCGAAGGAGCTGGGCGGCTTCGAGGACCGTATGCGCTCGCGCTTCGAGATGGGCCTGATGACGGATGTGCAGCCGCCGGACCTCGAGACCCGCATCGCGATCCTCCGCAAGAAGGTCGCCCAGGAGAACACCGGCGAAGTCCCGCATGACGTGCTCGAATACATCGCCTCGCACATCGCGACCAACATCCGTGAGCTCGAGGGGGCGCTGATCCGGGTGCAGGCCCTGCACTCCCTGTCCCGGCAGCCGATGGACGTCACCCTCGCCGAGAGCGTCCTCAAGGACCTGCTCTCCCACGATGACGGGGCGCAGATCACGGCCTCGACGATCATCGCCCAGACCGCGACCTACTTCGGGCTCTCGGTCGAGGAGATCGTGGGCACGGGACGTTCCCGTCGGCTGGTCTCGGCCCGTCAGATCGGCATGTACCTGTGCCGAGAGCTGACCGACATGCCGCTGATCAGGATCGGCGAGGAGTTCGGCGGTCGCGATCACACCACGGTGATGCACGCGAACAAGAAGATCAGCGAGCTGATGAAGGAACGGCGGGCGATCTTCAACCAGGTCACCGAGCTCACCGCGCGGATCAAGAGCTCGAGCTCCGCGGCACGGCCGTGACGGCCGCCGTGGCGACCGCAGCCCGTACTGCGGTGACCACGGAGGGTCCCCGATGCCCGCGATCGGGGCGACGCTGCACTCGGTGAAGAACAGGGCAGGTCACGACGCAGTTCTCCCCAATTGTGGATAACTCTGTGGACACTGTGGAATCACAGGCATCGGCGCAGGAGCCGATGTGCACGGCTGAATCACAAGAACTGCCGTCGCGACCATCGTCCTGCACAGCTCGCCCACGCTCGAGCTCGAGTCCTCCCCGCTCCGTCCACGAGGGGTGTTTCCCATGTGACCTGCCCTGATGGGGGTTATCCACTGAATCCACAGCCGTGATGATGAGGACTGTAGTTACTTGCTCGGCGGTGGTGTGGACGGGGCGGGCTGCTCGGGAGCGATCTCGGACCATGTCACTCGAGTGCTGGGGAACGACAGGATTCCTGGATGAGGAGGGGTGAGGTTCCACGGATCGGTGAGAATGCTCGGGACGAGGCCGGAGCGCCGACGACGGCGCGCATCGGACATCGGGCGTGGGCGCGACGGGATCGGCAGGCGAAGGAAGTCAAGGATGATCCCCGGTGTGTCGGCGGGAGCTGTCCGGAACCGATACGCTGTGCACCGTTCGACCACGTCCTCGGATCGTGATGTCGGGCCTGTTCTGTCATTCGACCACTGCGAAGGAGTGGCAACGGTGAAGTTCCACCTCGATCGCGGCGTCCTGGGCGACGCCGTCTCCTGGGCCACCCGCACCCTCCCCGTCCGACCGGCGATGCCGATCCTGCAAGGCGTCCGGATCGTCGCCGATGCCGGTGGCGAGCTGCAGTTCTCCACCTTCGACTACGAGGTCAGTGCCCAGATCCGGCTCGAGGCCGAGATCGAGCAGCCCGGTGAGGTGCTGGTCCAGGGGCGGATGCTCTCGGACATCGTCCGGGCCCTGCCGAACAAGGACGTCTCCATCGCGCTCGAGGGCACCAAGCTCCAGGTCCGCTGCGGCAGCGCCCGCTTCGCCCTGGCCACCCTCCCCGTCGAGGAGTACCCCCAGCTGCCGAGCATGCCGCCGGTCGCCGGCTCCGTCGCGGCGGACGTGTTCTCCGAGGCGATCTCCCAGGTCACCGTCGCGGCCTCGAAGGACGACACCCTTCCGCTGCTCACCGGCGTGAAGGTCGAGATCAGCGGCGAGACGATGACGCTGATGGCCACCGACCGCTACCGTCTGGCGCTGCGGGAGCTGACCTGGAACCCGACCACTCCCGGCACCGAGCTCACCGCGTTGGTCCGGGGTCGCACCCTGCACGAGGTGGCACGCTCCCTGGCCACCGGCGGTGGGGTCGAGATCGCCCTGTCCGAGGACGACTCGGCGACCCTGATCGGCTTCGAGGCCGGCGGTCGCCGCACCACCTCCACCCTGGTCGACGGCGAGTACCCGCCGGTGCGTCGTCTGTTCCCCGACACCTCCGCGATCACCGCCGTGGTCGCCACAGGCAGCCTGATCGACGCCGTCAAGCGCGTCTCCCTGGTCGCCGAGCGGAACACCCCGGTACGGCTGTCCTTCACCGAGGGACAGGTCGCGCTCGAGGCGGGCGCCGGTGACGACGCCCAGGCCAGCGAGGTGCTCGAGGCGCATCTGACCGGTGAGGACCTGGTCGTCGGCTTCAACTCCGGCTTCCTGCTCGACGGTCTCGGCGCCCTGGGCACCGAGTTCGTCCGCCTCACCTTCACCGACTCGATCAAGCCGTCGGTGATGACCGGTCAGGACTCGCTCGAGGGAGACCCCGACACCTCGTACAAGTACCTGATCATGCCGATGCGGATCTGAGGGAGGGCGAGCTCCCTCCGTGCAGCTGACCTCTCTCGATCTCACCGATTTCCGCTCCTATCGCCAGCTGAGCCTGCCGATCGAGCCGGGCATCACCGTGCTCGTCGGCCAGAACGGGCAGGGCAAGACCAACGTCGTCGAAGCGCTGTGGTACCTCTCGACGCTGTCGAGTCACCGGGTCCCGCACGATGCCGCCCTCGTGCACCGCGGCGAGAGCACGGCGATCGTCCGGGCGAGTTTCGTCCGCGCGGGCCGACCACTACAGGTCGATCTCGAGATCACCCCGGGCAAGTCCAACCGGGCCCGTGTGCAGGGACAGAACGTCTCGAGGCTGCGGGATCTGCTCGGCGAGGTGAGGGCGGTGCTCTTCGCGCCGGAGGACCTAGGACTGGTCAAGGCCGATCCCGAGGGCCGGCGACGCTTCCTCGACGAGCTGCTGTTCCTCATCGCCCCCCGGTACGCCTCGGTGAAGGCGGACTACGACCGCGTGCTCAAGCAGCGCGGCAATCTGCTCAAGCAGATGCGGTCGATGCGTCGTGGTGGCAGCGGTCGCAGCGTCGGAGGCCTGGACCCGGCCGACGCGGCGTCCTCGACGCTCGAGGTCTGGGACCAGCAGCTGGCCCGCTTCGGCGCCGAGCTGCTGCGAGCCCGGCTCCACCTGGTCCACCGGCTGAGTCCCCACCTGGGATACTCCTATCTGCGGGTGGCCACTGACGAGGGGGCGGAGCAGGCTCTGGAGCTTCCTCCTGACCAGCGCGGGGAGGTGGATTCTCCGGCCTCGATCCGGTACCGCTCGGCAGTGCTCGAGCAGCTCGGCACCCCCGACGGCGTGCTGCCCGGCACCCGGGAGCTCCAGGACGTGATGCTGGAGATGCTCACCGCGGGGCGCGACGAGGAGATCGATCGCGGCGCGAGCCTGACCGGTCCGCACCGGGATGACATGGAGATCCGCCTCCACGACTTCCCGGCCAAGGGCTACGCGAGCCATGGGGAGTCCTGGTCGCTCGCGCTCGCGCTGCGCCTGGCCTCCTACGACCTGCTGCGCCTGGAGGAGGGGGACCTGGGCGACGGCGAGCCGATCCTCATCCTCGACGACGTGTTCAGCGAGCTCGACACCCGTCGCCGCGAACGCCTGGGGCGCATCGTGACCGCCGCTTCCCAGGTGCTGATCACCACCGCGAACGACTCCGACATCCCGGACTCGCTGGATGGTGAGATCCACGTGATCGACGTGATCCTCGGCTCCGCGTTGCCGCGCGGAAGCGGTCCCCGGCCATGACCGGGACGGAGGCATCGCGCACCGGGAGCGGCGGGCGGGCTCGGCTGCGTCTGGCGAACCCCTACGGCTTGGGCACCTGGACCGCGGCGGAGCCGGATCCCGCCGGGACCGGACAGCGGGACGATTCGTCGCGAGATCCGCGGACCCCGATGTCGAAGAACCCGGAGTCGAAGAGCCCGGGGTCGAAGAGCCCGGGGTCGCGGGCCCCGCAGCCGTCGGCCGGGAGGGCGCCGACCCGGACGGTCCCGCGGGAGCCCGCCGGAACTGCGCCGGCCGACGCGGGGGGCGGTCCGGGGGGTGGCTCTGGCGAGCAGGTGCTCTACGACCCTCCCGAGCTGCCCTCGCCGCCGGATCCCTTCGAGCTCGCCCGGCGCACCGTGAACCGTTCCCGGGCCGCGGCCCGAGACCGGGGACTCTTCCCGATCTCGGCGAAGGCGCAGGCCAGGGACGTCCGCGACCGGTCCGGTCGCGCTCCCGGGTACTCCGGGTCGCGCCCGGACCCCCGCGACCCGCAGGGCATCGAGAGCGTGCTGCGGAAGGTGCTGGGCAATCTCGGCTGGAACGCCGGGATGAGTGCGGGCCGGGTGCTCGAGGAGTGGGACGACATCGTCGGCGAACGGATCGCGACCCACTGCCGCCCGGTCTCCTTCGAGGAGGGAGTGCTGGTGGTCAGCGCGTCCTCCTCGGCCTGGGCCTCGCAGCTGCGGATGCTCACCCCCCAGCTGATCACCACGATCGAGGAGCGCGTCGGCTCCCATGTGATCTCCGAGCTCAAGGTCACCGGCCCAGCCGCCGCCGAGCGCTCCTGGAAGAAGGGCCGGCGCACCGTCACCTGGCGCGGCCCCCGGGACACCTACGGCTGATCGACGTGCTGTGAGGGACGAGCGGTAGGAGGTCAGTGGGAGGAGCGCTGGCTGATCGACGTGCTGTGAGGCGGCGTTCATGCGGCGTCATCGGAGGATCTCCTCCTGCTACCGTGGCTGTCGACGAGCTGATGAAGCTCGCGTGCACTGGGGTCGGTGAAATTCCGAGCCGGCGGTGAGAGTCCGCGACCCGAGGGCCTTCGGCCCCCGGTTGACCAGGTGAAATTCCTGGACCGACGGTCATAGTCCGGATGGGAAGCGCACGCGAACGACGTCCTCGGGCGAGCTGTCGCCGCGCACCCGGTGCGCGACGTCGCGACCCCGGTGACGGCGTTCCCGATCACCCTTCCTCTCCCTCCGGGTCCGCGAGCAGCGGAGTGGAGGAGAGAGATGCTGAGAGATGCCGAGCGCCGTGCCCTGCGCCGCGCCCTCGAAATCGCGGCCGATCCGGTCGTCCCCCTGGGTCCGAACCCTCGCGTCGGCTGCGTGCTGCTGAGTCCTGCCGGCGAGATCCTCGCCGAGGGCCACCACCGAGGGGCCGGCACGGCCCATGCCGAGGCGGACGCCCTGGCCCGAGCCCGCTCCGCCGCCTCTCCGGACTCCCTGCGCGGGGCCACTGCCGTGGTCACCCTCGAGCCGTGCACCCATGTGGGACGCACCGGACCCTGCGCCGAGGCCCTGATCGACGCGGGCATCGGCCGCGTCGTCATCGCCCGCCGTGATGCGAACCCCGTCGCGACCGGCGGCATCCAGCGCCTGCGCGACGCCGGGATCGACGTCGAGAGCGAGGTCCCCGAGGAGCTCGCCGGCGCCGCAGCAGCGCTGAACCGCGGCTGGGAGCACGGCCTGCAGCATGAGCGTCCCCTGGTCACCGCCAAGATCGCCCTCACCCTCGACGGCCGCGCGGCAGCGGCCGACGGCACCAGCCAGTGGATCACCGGCCCCGCAGCCCGCGAAGAGGTCCACCAGCTGCGCACCACCTGCGACACCGTGCTCGTGGGCACCGGGACCGCCCGCACCGACCGCCCCACCCTCACCGCCCGGCGACCCGACGGGACGCTCCATGCCCGCCAGCCTCTGCGCGTCGTGATGGGCGTCTCCGACACCCCGGCGCTGCCCGCCGTCGACCGCGCCGGCGACGCGATCCGCCTGCGCACCCGCGACCCGTCGGCCGCCCTCGCGGAGCTGTTCGGCCGCGGAATGCGCCATGTGCTGCTCGAGGGCGGACCCCGAGTGGCCGCCGGCTTCCTGCGCGCCGGGCTCGTCGACGAGCTGATCCTCCACCTCGCACCGACCCTGCTCGGCAGCGGCCACGCTGCCGTCGGGGACCTCTCGATCACGACCCTCACGGACCGTCTCGACCTCGACCTGGTCGACGTCGCCCCGCTGCCCTCCGAGGGTGGCCGCAGCGACCTCCGCCTCACCCTGCGACCCCGCGCCCGTCACGATCCCCGCGCCCACCCCGGGCCGGCGGACTCCGCAGACGCTCACTCCCCCCGCTCCTGACCTGGAAGGACCCCCATGTTCACCGGAATCATCCACGAGCTCGGCACCGTCGAGTCGCTCACCCCTGGCACCGACCCCGTCCGCCTGGAGATCCGCTCTCCGCACGTCCTGGAGGGCATCGCGCTCGGCGACTCGATCGCGGTGAGCGGCTGCTGCCTCACCGTCACCTCCGTCGAGGGCGAGCTCTGGACGGCCGACGTCATCTCCACCACCCTCGCAGCGACCTCCCTGGGGGACCTGGCCCCCGGCGATCCCGTCAACCTCGAGCGCTGCGTGCGGGCCGACGGCCGACTCGACGGCCACATCGTGCAGGGACACGTCGACGGAGTCGGCGAGATCACGGGTCGCGAAGAGGGGGACGGCACCACCCTGCTGCGCCTCGCCCTGCCGGAGGGCCTGGCCCGTTACGTCGTCGCCAAGGGATCCCTCGCCGTGGACGGCGTGAGTCTCACCGTCGCCGCGATCGACGGCGACGAGGTGATGATCGGCCTCATCCCCGAGACCCTCGCCCGCACCACGCTCGGTCGCCGTGGCGTCGGCGACCGGGTCAATCTCGAGGTGGACGTGCTCGCGAAGTACGTGGAGAAGCTCACCGCGAGCCTGCTGCCCGGGACGGAGGCCACCCGATGAGCACGCTGCGCCTGGATCCCGTCGAGGACGCGATCGCCGCGATCGCCGCCGGAGCCCCCGTGGTCGTGGTCGATGACGAGGACCGCGAGAACGAGGGCGATCTGATCCTCGCCGCCGCCACCGCCACCCCCGCGCAGATCGGCTTCGCGGTGCGCCACTCCAGCGGCCTGCTGTGCGCGCCGATGAGCGCTGCGCGAGCCGATGCGCTCCAGCTGCCGCTGATGGTGCGCGAGAACGCCGACCCGCTGCGCACCGCCTACACCGTGAGCGTGGATGCCGCGGACGGTGTGACCACCGGTATCAGCGCCACTGACCGGGCACGGACCCTGCGGGTGCTGGCCGGGGAGGACACCGTGCCCACGGATCTGATCCGTCCCGGCCACGTGCTCCCGCTGCGGGCGAAGGACGGCGGCGTGCTCGAGCGCCGCGGCCACACCGAGGCTGCCGTCGATCTCACCCGCCTCGCCGGCCTGCCCGCCGTGGGGATGATCGTCGAGCTCGTCCACGACGACGGCGAGATGATGCGCGGCCCCGCCCTGCGGGACTTCGCCGATGCGCATGACCTGCGGATGATCTCCATCGAGGACCTCGCCGCACATCGTCGGCGCACCGACCGCCCCGCGCTCGAGATCACCGCGCCGGTGCCGCTGCCCACAGAGCACGGGACCTTCCAGGCGCTCGCCGTGCGTGAGGGCACCGCCGAGCACCTGGTGCTGGTGCGCGGGGACGTCACCACCTCCGATCCGGTGCTCACCCGCGTCCATTCCGAGTGCGTGACCGGGGACGTGTTCGGCTCACGCCGCTGTGACTGCGGCCCCCAGCTGCAGGAGTCCCTGGCCCGCATCGATGCGGCCGGGCGCGGGGTGCTGATCCTGCTGCGCGGTCACGAGGGTCGCGGCATCGGACTGCTCGAGAAGCTGCGCGCCTATGCCCTGCAGGATGCGGGTCGAGACACTGTCGACGCCAATCTCGACCTCGGCCTGCCGGTGGATTCCCGCTCCTTCGCCGCCGTGCCGGGCATCCTCGACCACCTGGGCGTCACCGGGGTCGAGCTGCTCACCCACAATCCGGAGAAGGGCCACGCCCTGGTCGGCGGCGGGGTCCGCGTGGCCGGGACCGTGGACCTCGAGATCCATCCCACCCCCGAGAACCTCACCTACCTCACCACCAAGCGGGACCGGCTGGGTCACCACCTCGTCGGCCTTCCCGCCCTCACGACCAGCACCATCGCACCCAGCACCCTCACCCCCACCACCGAAGGAGAGACCGCATGAGCGGCCACGGAAGCCCCACCACCGAGATCCCCCACCAGCCCGGGACGCGGGTGGCGATCGTCGCCGCCTCCTGGCACGAGCAGGTCATGGACGGACTGCTCGCCGGCGCGCTGCGGGGCGTCGCCGAGGCCGGCATCGAGCAGCCGACGGTGGTGCGCGCCCCCGGATCCTTCGAGCTGCCGGTGATCGCCGATGCCCTGGCCCGCGATCACGACGCCGTGGTGGCGCTCGGCGTGGTGATCCGCGGCGGGACCCCGCACTTCGAGTACGTGTGCGCCGCCGCGACCGACGGACTGAGCCGGGTCGCTCTCGATCACGGCGTGCCGATCGGCTTCGGCCTGCTGACCTGCGACGACGAGAAGCAGGCGCTCGACCGGGCCGGTCTGCCGGATTCGATCGAGGACAAGGGCTATGAGGCCGCGGCCGCCGCGCTGACCACGGCGCACGTGATCGCGGGGCTCGCCGCCGACCGCGCAGGGGCGACCCCCGGCAGCTGAGCTCGACGGGGTGAGGGCGGTGCGGGCGCGGTGCGGGCACGACGTTCTCGGGCGCGGCGATCCATGGCCCCTGTGCCGCCCGATCACCCCGTGTGGGGTATGGGACCTCGTGCCACGCTCTGCGGAGCCGGTTTCGAGCCTTTTCCGGGCCGTCTGGAGGTGGATCCGCGATGCGTCGTCCACATCCGCGGAGGGTCGAATAGGTTCGAGGGGCGTTCTCCGTTAGAATCGGGGAGGTTCGGCCGACGTCCTCCGACGTCCTCGTGGACTGATGTCGTCGGCACGCTCGCCGCGGCCCTCCGGTGATCCCGCGCGCGCGTACGCGCGCGCGGTGATGAACGGTCGTCGCGCGAGTGCTGAGCCGGCGCTCCTGTCCCCGGGGTCCTGCCGAACCACCCCCGCCGCCAACCGAGCGGGGGACCCTGGACTGCGAGGAGCCACATCAGGTGAGCGACAGCGACCGCCCCATGCCCGATCAGGACGTGCCCGTGAGCACCCCGGACCCGTCACCGGGAGCGGCCGACTCGGCAGCGGCGTACTCGATCGCGCCCACCACCGCAGGTGAGCGCGCCGCGCACGCGCCGGAGCACTACGACGCCTCGGACATCACCGTTCTCGAAGGCCTCGAAGCGGTCCGCAAGCGCCCGGGCATGTACATCGGCTCCACCGGGGAGCGCGGACTGCACCACATGGTCCAGGAGATCGTCGACAACTCGGTGGACGAGGCGATGGCCGGCCATGGCTCGTCGATCGAGGTCACGCTGCTGGCCGACGGCGGCGTGCGCTGCGTCGACCATGCCCGCGGCATCCCGGTGGCGATGCACCCCACCGAGAACAAGCCCGCCGTGGAGCTGGTGCTCACCGTGCTGCACGCCGGCGGCAAGTTCGGCGGCGGCGGATACGCGGTCTCCGGCGGTCTGCACGGCGTGGGCTCCTCCGTGGTCAACGCCCTGTCCATCCGCATGGACGTGGAGATCCGCCGTGACGGCCACGTCTGGCGCCAGTCCTACCGGCGCGGCGCGCCGACCATGGAGCTCGAGAAGGGCGAGGCGACCGACGAGACCGGCACCACGATCACCTTCTGGGCCGATGACGAGATCTTCGACGAGACGGTCTACGACTTCGAGACGCTGCGCAAGCGGTTCCAGCAGATGGCCTTCCTCAACAAGGGGCTGCGGCTGTCGCTGACGGATGAGCGCGCCCCGGAGGGCGGGGAGGACGCCGAGGACGATGTCATCGACGTCGAGCTCGAGGGCGAGCAGGCCGAGAAGGAGAAGGGCCCCCGCACCATCTCCTACCTCTACGAGCGCGGCCTGCAGGACTTCGTCGAGTTCATCAACACCGCCAAGCGTGCCGAGGTCATCCACCCCGACATCATCTCCTTCGAGTCCGAGGACACCGAGGCGCACATCAGCGTCGAGGTCGCGATGCAGTGGACCGGCGCCTACTCGGAGTCGGTGCACACCTACGCCAACACGATCAACACCCACGAGGGCGGCACCCACGAGGAGGGCTTCCGCTCCTCGCTCACCTCGATCGTGAACCGGTACGGGCGGTCCCATGGCCTGCTCAAGGAGAAGGATGCCAACCTCACCGGCGAGGACATCCGCGAGGGCCTCACCGCGGTGATCTCGGTGAAGCTGGGCGAGCCGCAGTTCGAGGGCCAGACCAAGACCAAGCTGGGCAACACCATCGCCCGCACCTTCATGGTCAAGGTGATGACCGACCAGCTGCAGGACTGGTTCGTCTCCCACCCGCAGGAGGCCAGGTCCATCGTCATGAAGGGCCAGGCCGCCGCGGCCGCCCGTGAGGCGGCCCGCAAGGCCCGCGACGCCACGCGTCGCAAGTCCCCGCTGGAGACCGGCGGCATGCCGGGCAAGCTGCGGGACTGCTCCTCCCGCAACCCCGCCGAGTCCGAGATCTTCATCGTCGAGGGCGATTCCGCCGGCGGCTCGGCCGTGATGGGCCGGGACCCGCGCACGCAGGCGATCCTGCCCATCCGCGGCAAGATCCTCAACGTCGAGAAGGCGCGCCTGGACCGGGCCCTGGACAACCAGGAGGTCCGCTCCCTGATCACCGCCTTCGGCACCGGGATCGGTGAGGACTTCGACGCCACCAAGCTGCGGTACCACAAGATCATCCTGATGGCGGATGCCGACGTCGACGGTCAGCACATCTGCACCCTGCTGCTGACCCTGCTGTTCCGCTACATGCGGCCGCTGATCGAGCTGGGCCACGTGTTCATCGCGATGCCGCCGCTGTTCCGCCTGAAGTGGTCCAACGCCCCGCACGAGTACGTCTTCAGCGACGTGGAGCGCGACGAGCGCCTCGAGGCGGGTCGTGCGGCGGGCCGCAGGATCCCCAAGGACAACGGCATCCAGCGCTACAAGGGTCTGGGCGAGATGGACTGGAAGGAACTGCAGTCCACCACGATGGACACGACCACGCGCACGCTGAAGCAGGTCACCGTCGACGAGGCCGCCGATGCGGACACCATCTTCTCCGTCCTGATGGGGGACGACGTCGAGTCCCGGCGCCGCTTCATCCAGGAGAACGCCAAGGACGTCCGCTTCCTCGACATCTGACGTCGGCTCCCGGGGAGGTGCGCGCCGGACCGCGCACCCCCGGGGACCCCCTCGATCCATCGGCCCCACCCGAAAGGCCTTCCCGCTCATGAGCGACACCCCGCAGGACCCCGAGAACACCCCGACCCCGGAGGAGACCCCGGCTCAGGACGCGACCCCGAGCGGCGCCTCGGACGAGGCCTCGACCCCGGCGCAGAACGCCGGCCTCGGTGGTCAGGAGACGCCCGAGGGCGCCCACGAGATCTCGGCCGACGAAGCCGCCTCCCGCACCGTCACCCTGGTGGACCCGCTGGACGAGGCCGAGATCGACCGCATCACCCAGGTCGACCTCAATCAGGAGATGCAGCGCTCCTACCTGGACTACGCGATGAGCGTGATCGTCTCGCGCGCCCTGCCGGACGTGCGCGACGGCCTCAAGCCCGTCCACCGCCGCATCGTCTACGCCATGTACGACGGCGGCTACCGACCCGACCGCTCCTTCTCGAAGTCCGCGAAGGTCGTCGGCGAGGTCATGGGCAACTACCACCCCCACGGCGACAGCGCCATCTACGACGCCATGGTGCGCCTGGTGCAGCCCTGGGCGATGCGTTACCCGCTGATCCTGGGCCAGGGAAACTTCGGCTCCGCTGGTGATGACGGCGCCGCCGCGCCGCGATACACCGAGTGCAAGATGGCCCCGCTGGCCCTCGAGCTGGTGCGCGACATCGACCAGGAGACGGTCGATATGCAGGGCAACTACGACAACACCGTCGACGAGCCCACCGTGCTGCCCGCCCGCTTCCCGAACCTGCTGGTCAACGGCTCCGCCGGCATCGCTGTCGGCATGGCCACGAACATCCCGCCGCACAACCTGCGCGAGGTGGCCGACGCCGTCCAGTGGCTGCTGACGAACCACGAGGCCACCAAGCCCGAGCTGCTCGAGGCGTGCCTGCGCTTCATCAAGGGCCCGGACTTCCCCTCCGGTGCGACGATCGTGGGCACCTCCGGCATCGAGGACGCCTACCGCACCGGCCGCGGCTCGATCACCCAGCGCGCCGTCGTCTCCACCGAGGAGATCAACGGCCGGATGTCGCTCGTGGTCACCGAGCTGCCCTACCAGGTCAACCCCGACACCCTCGCGCGCAAGATCGCCGAGATGGTCAAGCTCGGCAAGATCCAGGGCGTCGCCGACATCACCGACGAGACCTCCGGCCGCACCGGCCAGCGCCTGGTCATCACCCTCAAGCGCGACGCCGTGGCCAAGGTGGTGCTGAACAACCTCTTCAAGCACACCCAGCTGCAGGAGAACTTCTCCGCGAACATGCTGGCCCTGGCCGGCGGGGTGCCGCGCACCCTGTCGATCGACTCCTTCGTGCGCGAGTGGACCAAGCACCAGATCGACGTCATCATCCGGCGCACCCGGTTCCGCCTGCGCAAGGCCGAGGAGCAGATCCACATCTTCCGCGGCTACCTCAAGGCGCTCGACGCGCTGGACGAGGTCATCGCGCTGATCCGTCGCTCCCCGGACGTCGACGAGGCCCGCACCGGGCTGATGGACCTGCTGGAGATCGACGAGATCCAGGCCAACGCGATCCTCGCGATGCAGCTGCGCCGCCTGGCCGCCCTGGAGCGCCAGAAGATCACCGAGGAGCACGACCGCCTGCAGGCCCTCATCGAGGAGTACACCGCGATCCTCGCCTCGCCCGAGCGGCAGCGGGAGATCGTCTCCGAGGAGCTGCAGGACATCGTCGACCGCTACGGCGACGACCGCCGCACCGAGATCCTGCCGCACGCCGGGGACATGGCGATGGAGGACCTCATCCCCGAGGAGGACATGGTCGTCACCATCACCCGGGGCGGCTACGTCAAGCGCACCCGTGAGGACCAGTACCGCGCCCAGAAGCGCGGCGGCAAGGGCGTGCGCGGGGCGACGCTGCGCGAGGACGACGTGGTCGAGCACTTCTTCACCACCACCACCCACCGCTGGCTGCTGTTCTTCACCAACCAGGGCCGGGTCTACCGTGTCAAGGGCTACGAGCTGCCCGAGGCGCCGCGCGATGCGAAGGGCCAGCACGTCGCGAACCTGATGGCCTTCCAGCCGGAGGAGCACATCGCCTCCGTGCTCGCGATCGACAGCTACGAGGACGCCGAGTACCTGGTGATGGCCACCGAGTCCGGACTGGTGAAGAAGACGGCGATGACCGCCTTCGACTCCAGCCGCACCGGCGGCATCATCGCCATCAACCTGCGCGACATCGACGGCCCCGACGGATCCCAGCCGGACCGTGTGATCGCGGCCCGCGCCGTGAACAGCGAGGACCAGATCCTGCTGGTCTCCCGCAACGGCCAGTCCGTGCGGATGCCCGCCGACGACGGCACCCTGCGGCCGACGGGCCGTGCCACCAGCGGCGTCGCCGGCATGAAGTTCCGCCACGACGACCGCCTGCTGGCGATGGACGTGGTGCGTCCCGACAGCTTCGTGGTCACCGTGACCGATGGTGGTTTCGCCAAGCGCACCAGCGTGGACGAGTACCGCCTGCAGGGGCGTGGCGGTCTGGGCATCCGGGTCGCGAAGCTGCCCGACGACCGCGGCCACCTGGTGGGCGCCGCCGTCGTCGAGGAGTCCGACGAGCTGCTGGTGGTGATGGAGCGCGGCCGCGTGGTCCGCTCCAAGGTCTCCGAGGTGCCGGCCAAGGGCCGCACCACGATGGGCGTGGTCTTCGCCAAGCCCGACAAGAAGGACCGCATCCTGCTGGTCACCACGGGCCAGGAGTCCGAGGTCGACGAGGACGAGGCGGAGGCCCCCGAGATCGTCGATGCCGATCCTCAGGGGGGAGATTCTCCGAGCGCTGATCCTCAGAGCGACGCGCAGAGCGCCGCGGAGGGCACCGAGGGAGGGGATGCTGTGGAGATCTCGGCAGATGCCGCGTCGGATGCAGTGGGCGAGCAGGCCGATGTTCTAGGCTCAGAGGAGTCCGACCTGTCGCCGACCGGCGACGCCGACCCGAACGAGGAGTGATCCGTGAGCACCAGTGACTCCAGGACGACCACCGGGTCCGCCGACCCGGCCGAGTCCACGTCCACGCTCCCGGCCTTCGACGAGAAGCCGTCGGCGTCCTCGGCGAACACCGAGACCTCGACGACGGGCGACACCTCCGAGCACGCCATCGGCTCCGGCAAGGGTTCGGCCACGCGCGGTGCGAGCCGCAGCCCGAAGAAGACCACAGGCATCGCGAACCCTGCCGAGAAGGAGCGCCGCGGCCCGCGCCGCGTGCGCCTCACCCTCGCCCGGCTCGACCCGTTCTCGGTGATGAAGCTGTCCTTCCTGGCGGCGATCGCCATCGGCATCGCCACCGTGGTCGCGGTGATCCTCATGTGGAACCTGGTCGAGGCGATCGGCCTGTGGGATCAGATCGAACAGCTGGGCAGGGATCTCAACGGAGGCAACCCGCTGCCCTTCATGGAGTTCTTCAGCTTCTCGAAGATGACCAGCTACGGCACCATCGTCGCCGTGGTGAACGTCGTGATCATCACGGCGCTCGGCACCCTGCTGGCCTTCCTCTACAACCTGGTGGCAGCGCTGCTGGGTGGATTGAAGATGACCTTCACCGACGAGTGAGCGCGGCGGGGCCACCGGGTTCGCGGCAGCCGCCTGTCAGCGTGACGAAACGGGGGGAATGATGCCTTCATTCCCCCCGTTTCGTCACGCTCACTCGGGGTGAGTTGGGGGGGACGCTCACTCGGGGTGAGGTGGGGGTCGGGATCAGTCGCGCAGCGGCTCGGTGATGTCGGCGACCTGCGCGCCGAGGTCGGCGAGGGCCGCCTCGGCCGGAACGGTCACGGCGACACCGTGGGCTCCGGCGCCGAGGGAGATCCTGCGGCCCGGATCGCCGGACAGGTCGCCGTCGGCGATCACCGGCCAGGCCGTGGTCGAGCCGAAAGGGGTGATGGTGCCGCGCTCGTAGCCCGTGACCTGCTTCGCGACCTCCTTGTCCGGCATGGACAGGCGGTTCACGCCCAGCAGCGCGCGCAGCTTCGGCCAGGAGATCTCACGGTCGCCCGGCACCAGCACGAACAGGAAGTCCCCCTCACCGCGCCGCACCACCAGGGTCTTGATGATGTCGCGCGGCTGCACGCCGCGGGCGGCCGCGGCCTCCGCGAGGGAGCCCACCCGGCCGTGACGAGTGATCTCGAACTCCAGGCCGGAGGCCTCCAGGGCATCGGTCGCGCGCTGTTCGCTCATGGGACCAGCGTAGGCGCTGGTGCTCAACGACGTCGGCCCTGCCAGGAGCGTCAGGAGCGTCAGCACCGGCAGCGCCGTCAGCACCGGCACGCTCACAGTCAGCGCCGCCTGCGCTCCATCCAGTCCTCGGGGCCCTCGAGGGTCGTCCAGCCGCTGCGTTCGTACAGGGGTCGCCCGTCGGGCGAGGCCTTCAGCACGATCCGCTTCAGGTCCAGTGGTGCCAGATCCTCGAGCACTCCGTCGATCAGGGCCGTGCCCAGACCACGCCCGCGGTGCGCGGGATCCACGATGACATCGGCGAACCAGGCGAAGGTGACTCCGTCGGTGACGATCCGGGCATAGCCGACCTGGTCATCGGTGCCCTCGAAGTAGATCCCGTAGTTCCGGGACGCGGAGGTGATCGCCCGCTGCGCTTCCAGGCTCCGCCCCTGCGCCCAGCCTGCGCTCTCGAGCAGGAGGTGCAGCACCCGGGGGACATCGATCCTCCCCGGATCGGCGGAGAACTCGTATCCAGCGGGCAGTGCGGAGGAAGCCATGAGGAGAAGTGTGAATCCGGCGGGTCCAGCGGGGACACAGCGTCCCGCCCCGTGGACCGTCCGACGGTCGCGTGAGCATGGTCGCGGGATCCTGGGGTGAATGCGGCGACCTCGATAGGGTCGAGAGATGCCCTTCCCCTCCCTCACCTCCGCCGGAGAGCATGACATCGATGTCAGGCTCGGCGTCCAGGACCAGGACCCTGTGACCGCATCGCTCCCCGCACCGGAGGGCTACCCGTGGCTGGGACCTGCGGTGCGGTCCGCGCTGCTGGGGGAGACGGGCGTCGTGGACCTCGATCCCGCGGACGGCGTGCACACCCCCACCGAGCAGCTCGAACGGCCGCTCGTCGAGGTGGCCGCGATCGAGCAGGCCCTCGCCGCCGAGGGCGCGGCCCCTCTCGCCGCCCGCACCCTGGTGCTCGCCGTCGGCTCCAACCAGACCCCGCGGACGATCGCCCGCAAGTACCACCGCTCCGGAAGGGACGTCCGGCGGGCGACGCCCTTCGTGCGCTGCACCGTGCACGGCCTCGCCGTCGGCCATGTCGCGAACACGGCCGCCCCCGGGTACGTGCCCGCTGCGCCGTACCGCGCCGACGGGGAGCGGCTCGAACTGGTCGCGAGCTGGTTCGACGAGGAGCAGCTGGCCGTGGTCGATGCCACCGAACCCAACTACGAGAGGCTGCGGCTGGACGCCGCGGAGTTCCCCCTCGCCCTGGCCACCGGTGAGCGGCCCGCCCACGTCGACGTCTACGCGTCCCTGCGCGGCGTGCTCGGCCAGGAGCGACCGATCCCGCTGCGCCATCGCCAGCAGGAGCTGTTCGATGAGCTGGTGGGACTGACCGGGGAGCAGCTCCTGCACGGCGATGCCGCCGAGGTGTGCCGCGTCCTCGCCGAGCGGCCCACGGCGCTGCGCGAACTGGCCATCACCCACTCACTGGTGCTCGAGGACGGGCTGCCGCGCTGACCTGGTGACCCGCGGCCCCGCTGACCTGCTGACCGGCCGTCTCGCTGACCTGGTGACCTGGTGCCGCGGGCCGGTGCCTTCCGGGGAGGTCACTCCACGCTGAACTCGATCGTGTGCCAGCCGCTGGCGCCGTTCGGGGCGGGGTTCGCGCGCTCCTCGGTCTGCTGCTCGCCGTCGGCTCCGACCGCCCGCACGGAGATTGAATGGTCCCCGGGGGAGGCGTCCTCCCAGCGCAGGGACCACTGCACCCAGGTGTCGGCGTTGACCGTCGTGGCGAGCTCGGCCGCGCGCCACTCGCCGTCGTCGATCCGCACCTCGACCGTCGCGATGCCGCGCTGCTGCGCCCAGGCGGTGCCGCCGAGCATCACGGCACCGTCGGCCTCCGCCGTCAGGGTGGCGAAGGAGCGGGGGACGTCCACGCGGGAGGAGATCTTGATCGGGCCTCGCTCGGACCAGCCGCGGGTGGACCAGTACGCGGTGTCGTCGGCGAAGCGGGTGACCTTGAGCTCGGTGAGCCACTTGGTCGCCGAGACGTAGCCGTACAGGCCCGGCACCACCATCCGCACCGGGTAGCCGTGCTCCGCCGGCAGCGGCTCGCCGTTCATCCCGACCGCGATCAGGGAGTCCCGAGCGTCGGTGAGCGCCTCGAGCGGGGTGGAGGCGGTGAAGCCGTCGATCGACCGGGAGAGGACCATGTCGGCGCCGTCCTGCACCCCGGCGCGCTCGAGGAGGGTGCGCACCGGGAGTCCCAGCCAGGTGGCGTTGCCGACGAGGTCGCCGCCGACGGGGTTGGAGACGCACGCGAGGGTCAGGTGCGTCTCGATCATCTCTTCGGCGAGGAGCTCCTCGAAGCTGAGGGTCAGTTCGCGCTCCACGAGCCCGTGCACCGTCAGCTCCCAGGTGGAGGGGTCCACGCGGGGCACTGCGAGCGCCGTGTCGATGCGGTAGAAGTCCCCGTTGGGGGTGACGAATGGACCCATGCCCTCGAGCTCGACCTGGGCGTCCGCGGGGATCGGGTCCGCTGGGCGGGCGGGGGCGGGCAGCACGAACTGCGCGGCCCGACGGGCGAGCTCCCGGCTCGCGGTCACGCTGCGGGCGCCTGCTGCGGCGATCACCGCGAGGACACCGAGTGCACCGACGCCGATCAGCGCCCGCCGACGGGACCATGCGGAGGCACGTGTGTCCTCGGGAGCGCCTGCGCGATCGGAGATGCCGGCGTCGTGGGGGGCGACGGCATCATCGGAGATGCCGTCCGCCGTGGCGGCCGTGGCGGCTGTAGCGGGCGGCGTGGTGCGGACCAGCCGCAGCAGGACCAGCAGGAGCGGCACGGCCAGGAGCGTCCCGGCGAGGGTGGGGAGGGTGTCCGCAGGCGTGTTCTGCGCACGGGTGAGCACGAGGGCGGCCGCGAGCAGGCCGAGTCCGGCCAGTGCGCCCGCCGCGGGCAGCGGGCGGCGCTCGCCCAGCAGGCCGATCAGGGCCGTGAGCGTCAGGTACACGGCGACCATCGAGAGGTTCAGGATCAGCTTGTCGGCGGTGCCGAACAGGCCGATCACGGCGTCCTTCAGCCATCCGGGCACGATGTCCACGAAGGCACCGCCCACGGCCACGAAAGGTGCCGAGGAGGAGCTGAAGGCGAGGGAGAGCAGTTCGGCGGCCGCGACCAGCACCACGCCGGCGACGACCCCCGCGAACGCCGACCACCCGGGGGCGGTGCGGCGTGCGGGGGAGGTCATGACAGCACCTCGTCCGCGATCGGGGTCATCGTCGGCTGCTCCGACCCGCCGGCGGGCTCGATGGTGAGGCCGATGGTCACGCCCTCGGGGATCGCCCCCGCATGCGTCACCCCGGTGGACGGGTCCTCGAGCAGACCGGCACTGGTGATGCCGCCGGCGTCGTCGATCATCCACAGCTGGTAGGTCTCGCCCGAGGGCAGGGCCGGCAGGCCTGCGCCGTGCACGATCATCGCCTGCTGGTCACGGGAGTACATCAGCTGCAGCGCCCCGCCCTCCTGAGAGGGCACGACGAGGTGCGCGGCATCGTCCGAGGACAGGATCGTCGAGAGCATCGCCTGCTCCTGCCCGGACTCCGCCTGCTGCGAGGCCATGGCCTCGAGGGAGGCACGGGCCTCCTGCTCGGCGACCCGCTCGCTGTTCCACAGGCCCGCACCGACGATGGTGGTCACCAGCAGCGCGCCCGCGGCGATCGCGGCCCAGCGGCTGCGGCGGACGCTCGCCCGGTAGCGGTCCAGCGGAACCACCTCGGCGCGCGGTGCGTCCGCGGGAGCGGCCGACGGCATGGCCGACGGGTCGGCAGCGGGTGCCGTCGTCGGTGCATCCGTCGGCGCGGTGGACTCGGCAGCGGGGGAGCGCCCATCGACGGGATCGGCTGCTGCGGGAGCGGGGACGGCGAGATCGGCACCGGCGGCCGGGTCCTCCTGCTCGGGCAGCGGCGAGAGCTGGCGGGTGGTGCCGATGCGCGCCATCACCGCCGCCTTCATCTCAGGGCGCGGGGTGAGCGGGGACAGGCTCCCGGCGAGCTCGGAGGCCGTCTCCTCGAAGGCGAGGGCCTCGGCCGCAGCCTCGGGGTCCTCCTCCAGGTAGCGGCGCATCTGCTCGCGCTCCTCGGCGTCCAGGGCGTTCAGGGCCCAGGCGCCGGTCATGGTGTGCTTCTGCTCGTTCACGAGGTCACCCCCAACCTGTCCCGCAGGACGATCATGCCGTCACGTATCCGAGTCTTCGCCGTTCCCACCGGGATGTCGAGCAGGGCGGCCACCTCACGGTGGCTGTAGCCGCCGAAATAGGCCAAGCGGATCGCCTCGGCCTGCGGCGCGGTCAGCTCGCCCATCGCGATGCGCACCCGTCGGCTCTCGACCCTCATGATCCCCTCCTCCTGCACGTCCACGACCTGCTGATCCAGCTGCAGCAGGCCCTCCTCCGAGTCCCTGCGCCGCGCCGCTTCGCTCGAGCGGACGATGTCCACCGCGCGGCGATGGGCGATCGTGCACAGCCACCCCTTCGCGGTGCCCCGATGAGCGTCGAAGCGGGTGGCCTGTCGCCACACCTCCACGAACACCTCCTGCAGGACCTCCTCGCTCATCGACACGTCCCGCACCACCCGTCGGATGAGTGCGAACAGCATCGGGGCGACGTCGTCGTAGAGAAGGGAGAAGGCGTCCTCGTCGCCGAGAGCGACCCGGCGCAGCAGCTCCGCGGGCGCCGACGCCGTGGAGCCCTCTCCGTGCAGCGGGCGCAGCGCCGCCTCACCGGCGCGCGGGGGCGCCGATTCCGGCGGGGTGGGCTCGGGAGGCATGCGACTCCTTCGGGAAGGGATCCGCGCGGGCGAGTGGCGGTGGGTCCACCGCTCGCCCGCTCGGGGCGACAGTGCAGTGTGCTCCGCTCAGCTCTGTTCCGCCATGGTGGGCGGCATCAGAACGGTATCGATCAGGTAGACGGTCGCGTTCTGGGTCGTCACGCCACCGCAGATCACGGTCGCGCCGTCCACCATCAGATCGTCGCCGCTGCCGGTGACCTCGACGTCCTCTCCCTGCACCGTGGTGAGGGTGCCGGCGATCTCGTCGGGCGAGATCTGGCCGGGGACCACGTGGTAGGTGAGCACCCCGGAGAGGGCGTCCGCATCGCCCGCGAGGGCGGAGAGGTCCTCTTCGGGGATCGCGGAGAAGGCGTCGTCGACCGGGGCGAACACGGTGAACTCGTCACCGTCCAGGGTGTCCACGAGGTTCACGTCCGGGTTCAGCTCTCCGGAGACGGCTGAGGTGAGCGTGGTGAGCAGCGGATTGTTCGAGGCCGCCACCGACAGCGGGTCCTGTGCCATGCCCTCCACGGAGCCGGCCCCGTCGGGGACCATCTCCGCGTAGTCGGCGCAGCCGGCGCCCACGAGGTTCGCGGCGGGGTCCATCGCCATGCCTCCGCCGTCGGAGGTCTGGCTCTGCTCCTGCTCCGCCGCGGGGGCGTCACCCTGCTCCGCCGGGGCGTCGTTCGTCATGCCGCCCGAGCAGGCGCTCAGCAGGGCGACCGAGGCCGCGAGGGCTCCGAGGGTGGGGAGGATCTTCCGGTTCTTCATGGCGGTCTCCTGGGGATGGCGGGAGCGTCGCGCTCGAGGCCCGAGCGCCGGGCACCTGTGTGGTGCCGTACCGGGGGTTCGGAGCCGACGAGGGGCCGGATTGGCCCGCGATCGAAGACCGTGCTGTGACCTCCCGTACAGCGGGGTGGATCGGTTGGACGGGACGGGCCGCGGCGCGGTAGCGTAGTTCGTCGGTGGTTGACACCGGAGCGATCCGGTCAGACCCCATGGGCCTATAGCTCAGTCGGTTAGAGCGCTGTCCTGATAAGACAGAGGTCACTGGTTCAAGTCCAGTTAGGCCCACTTCGAGGATCGGAGGAACGCATGAAGAAGTTCATCACCGCCGCCGTCGTCCTGATCGGGACGTCCGTCGCCGGGATCCTCACGTGGCGGAAGGTCGAGTCCGGCCGGATCCGCAACGATCTGTGGAACGAGGCGGAGCGCGTCTCCGCCGAGCAGGATGCTGAGACGACGGCGCAGGCCCAGCCTGCACCGACCCGCAGCGCCTGATCCACATCTTCGGGGACTTAGCTCAGTTGGTAGAGCGGTAGCTTTGCAAGCTTCAGGTCAGGGGTTCGACCCCCCTAGTCTCCACCAGGCAGCATCACCTGAAGGCCCCTCCTCCCGGAGGGGCCTTCTGTGCATGTTCACGCAGTTCAGGGCGACGTGCTCTTCTGAGGGAGAGATGGGCGCCGACGCGGATCCCTGCCGTCTCACCTCTCGATGATCAGGACACGCGAGCGCCCTCGCGTTCGGTCTTCGCACGCACGGCAGACTCCGATGTCCGGCCCGCGGTGCTACCCGATGGCGAGCACGCAGAACAGCGATGCGAGCCACAGCCAGCCGGGAACGATGAACGCTCGCTGGGCCAGCCCCGCTCGAGGGGAGTGCGCCTCCCATGCCCGGCTGAAGAGGCCGAGAGCCACGAACAGCCACGCGGCCATCGCTGCGGACCCCAGCCTCATCCACCACTCGGGAAGCACGAACACGGCGACGATCGCGATGATCGGCAGCGAGAAGAACACCCCGGCCCCTGCCAGATCGTGGATCCGGTGGGACCGGCTCGGCGGATCGGGGTCACCCGACGGGGCCCCGGAAGGGTAGCCGCGACTGGGATCCATCGGGACAGCGGACAGCGCCAGGGCGAGGCCGAGGACCACGACGACCAGGCCGAGCGCGACCATCGGGACCGTCTCCAGCCCGATCACCCCGAGACCACCGGCGGTGATCGCCGCGCCCGCGAGCGCGAAGTTCGCCCGCTGGATCCCTCCCCGGGGGCCCAGCGCCAGCGCGCTCACGGGATGCTGGACCGCGGAGTATCCCGGTCGGCTCCACCCCTCGATGAGCACGACCGCGAGAGACCCAGCGGCTCCGGCCACCCCGGTCCAGAGCAGCAGGTTCACGGGATTCAGTGCGGTCATGTGCCCATCACAGCACCGGCCACCGCCCGCCCGGCAGTGCCATCGGTCATGCCCGGAGCATGCCGCCGCCGCCTCCCGGACGGGGTTCGCGCCGTTCCGGCAGCCTCGTGGACGTGCAGGGACGACGCTCCCGCCCCGCACGGCCGCGAGCTCACGCGGTGCGCAGTGAGCTGAACAGCAGGTTGGTCTGGGTGGAGCTCACGCCCGGGATCGCACGGACCCGTTCGAGCACGAGGTCGAACTCGGAGAGGTTCTTGGTGCGGATCTGGAGCACCAGGTCCCAGTTGCCGGTGGTGGAGTGGAGCTGTTCGAGCTCGGGATAGCCGCGCAGCTCGTGGACGATCTCGTGGCTGCGGCGGTTCTCCGTCGCCACCAGCATCACGCCCTGGACGGAATCGTGCTCGAGGTCGCCGCTGACCCGGATCGTGAACCCCTCGATCACGCCGTTGCCCACCAGGCGATCGATGCGGGAGGTGACGGTCGAGCGATTGATGCCGAGCTCGCGCGCAAGGACCGCCACGGGGGTGCGGCTGTCGGAGCGCAGGAGGGCGATGAGGCGGTAGTCGAGATCGTCGAGCACGCAGTCAGCCTACTGCGACCCAGCAGAGTGCGCGCTCTCTCCGCGTTCCGCCCGCATCTCGCCGATTGCGGTCCCGCATCGGCCCGCTCTACTGTCGCTCCTGGCCCAGGTCAGGGCATGTTTTGGGACGGGTTCCCGCGAAGAAGAGAGTGTGGTGAGAAGTGCTCGACGTGTCCGTCCTGCCTGCCTTCCTGGTGGCTGCAGTGATCATCCTCGCGACCCCGGGGCCGGACATGGCCTTCATGGTCGCCACCGGCATCAACCAGGGACGACGCGCGGCCGTGCGCGGAGCCTTCGGGGTGACCACCGCGATGAGCATCTGGGTGCTGGTGGCAGCGACCGGGCTCGGGGTGACGCTGACCCAGGTGCCCGCCGCCCTGGACGGCATCCGCCTCGCGGGCACCGCGTACCTCACCTTCCTCGCGATCTCCACCTGGCGCCATGCGGGCGCGGCGATCACCGAGGCCGCCGTGGTGCCGAACGTCTTCCGCCGCGGCTTCGTCGTGAACCTGACCAACCCCAAGGTCGCCCTGTTCTTCGTCGCTTTCCTGCCGCAGTTCCTGGGCACGACGGGGGAGAACCCCATGGCCCAGATGCTCATGCTGGGACTGCTGCTGCAGGTCACGGGCCTGATCACCGACCTCGCGATCGGGAGCACGGCGGGCGTGTTCCGCGACGCGGTGCTGAGTCGTCGCCGAGTGCGCCTCGCGCTGGACGGTGCGGCGGGGACGGTCTACGGCGGACTGGCCGCACTGCTCGTCGTCGGGGTCGTGCGAGGCTAGCCGCAGGGCGCACGCGGAACATCCGCCGGTCGGGTCGCCCCGGGGCGGGGCCGACCGGATGCTGGACGTGGTCCCGCTCGCCGGCCGCTGACTCCGCCGCCACATCCCCGAAAAACCTCTCCCATCCAATCTCCCGTCGGCTCCGAACCATGCCATGGAACGCCGCCCACGACGGCCGCAGGGTCGTCCGGCGTCCGACGAAGGAGTCACGATGCGCACGACGACGAAGCGAATGCTCCCCCTCCTTGCGGCCACCGCGGTGCTCGGCATGGCAGCCGTCCCCGGCGCCGCCCTCGCGGAGGGCCACGGCGGAGGCCATGACGCCACCACCCTCGAGGCCCACCTCACCGAGCTGAACGACTCCGGCGCCTCCGGCACCGCGTGGGTCACGGTCGAGGGCACCGAGGTGACCGTGAAGATGGAGAACACGGGCCTGCTGGCAGGCTCCCCGCACGCCCAGCACATCCATGTGGGCGGGAAGAACCAGTGCCCCGATCCGGACAAGGAGGGCAACGGCGAGAACGGGGCCCTCCAGGTCTCCGACGCCCACGACGACTACGGCATGATCGTCTCCTCCCTCACCACCGAGGGGGACACCAGCCCGGACAGCGGCCTCGCGGTCGACCGCTTCCCGGTGGGCGATGACCCCTATGAGCGGACCTTCGAGGTCAGCGACGAGGTCGCCGCCGACATCGTGGCCGGCGACGGTGTGATCGTCGTGCACGGCGTCGACCACAACGGCAGCGGCGAGTACGACGGCGACGTGATGTCCGATCTCGACCCGAACCTGCCCTCCGAGGCGACCGATCCCGCCGCGTGCGGCACGCTCGACGTGGCCCAGATGGGCGCCTGGCCCGAGGGCGGCGCCGACACCGGCGACGGCACCACCGCCGGCATCGAGCAGTCCGGAGCCCTGCTCGCCGGTGGCGGGCTGCTGACCGCTGCGGCCGCAGGTGCCTTCGCGCTGCGCCGTCGCCAGACCGTGAGCACCCGGAACTGAGATGAGCTCCTCGGGCACTCCCCACCGGGACGGCGGCCGCCGCATGGCGGTCGCCGTCCTGGCGGTGCTCGCCCTAGTGGGTGCGGCGCTGCTGGTCTTCGCGCTGACCAGTCAGGTCGGTGCCCCGCCGGAGCCCGAACTGCGAGGCGGCCCGGAGGCGTCGGACGATGGCGGTGCCGGCGAGGCACCCGACGCCGACCCGGCCGACGGCGACCGGTCCGACGGCGGTGCGTCCCCGTCGCAGGAGCCCGACACCGGGGTGGCCGCACCGGCCGAGAACGACGCGTCCCGGGAGACGGCGCAGCCATCGGTGGCGGCACTCCCGGCCTCCGAGCCGACCGGAGTGCGGATCGACGCGATCGGCGTGGACGAGCAGGTCTTCCCGATCGGGCTCGGGCAGGACGGGGAGCTGCTCGCACCTCGCGGCGAGCAGGCGGATCTGGCGGCATGGTTCGACGGGTCCCCCACCCCGGGGGAGACGGGACCGGCCGTCATCGAGGGCCATGTGACCTGGGGCGGTGAGCCGTCAGTGTTCTTCGAGCTCGGGGCGCTCGCGCCCGGCGACCGCATCGAGGTCGACCGGGAGGACGGGAGCGTCGCCGTCTTCGAGGTGTACGACACGGCCCGATACCCCAAGGACGAGTTCCCCACCGTCGGCGTCTACGGTCGCACCGACGGACCGGAGCTGCGCCTGATCACCTGCGGTGGCGACCTCGGCGCCGACGGGCACCATCTCGACAACACCGTCGTCTCCGCACGATTGATCGAGAGCTGAGAACACGCCATGAGCACCTCTCGCCCCGCGCAGGGCTGGTTCGGTCCGCTGCTGCTGCGCCTGCACTTCTACGCCGCGATCCTGGTGGGACCGTTCCTGCTGGTCTCCGCCGCGAGCGGTGCGCTCTACGCGCTGAGCCCTCAGCTCGAGAAGGTGGTCTACGCCGAGGCCCTGACCGCCCCGGCCGAGGGCGCACCGCTGCCGCTGGCCACGCAGGTCGAGGCGGCCCGCGCGCACGTCGGCGAGGAGGAACGGCTGGTCGCCGTGCGGCCCGCACCCGGACCCGGGGATGCCACGCGCGTGATGTTCGCGGGCGAGGACCTGGTCGAGGGGGAGAGCCGCGGGATCTTCGTGGACCCGGCCACCGGCGAGGTGCGCGGCGATCTCACCGTCTACGGCACCAGCGGCGCGCTGCCGCTGCGGGGCTGGATCGACCAGCTCCACCGGAACCTCCACCTCGGGGACGCCGGCCGCCTGTACAGCGAGCTCTCCGCCTCCTGGCTCGGAGTGATCGCCGTGGCCGGGCTCGGCCTGTGGATCCGGCGCGCACGCCGCTCCCGCCGGAAGCGGGACCTGCTGCGCCCTGACCTGCGGGCCCGCGGATACCGACGCACGCTCTCGCTGCACTCCGCGGCCGGGGCATGGGTGCTGCTGGGCGCCCTGTTCCTCGCCGCCACCGGGATCACCTGGTCCCAGTACGGCGGGGCGAACATCGGGACGATCCGGGAGGCGCTGGGCTTCACCACCCAGGCGGTCGATGCCCAGCTGCCGGCCGCGGGCGGGCAGGCAGCCGCCGACCAGGAGGACGGGGCAGAGCAGGGCGAGCCGGCGGCCGCCGGGGGCGGCGAGCACGCCGGCCACACCACGGGGACGCAGGAGGCCGACGGGTCGGGCCACACCGGGCACGGCGGGGACGGGCACGCTGCGTCCGACGGGTCGGGCCACACCGGGCACGACGGCCACGGCGGACAGAGCGGCGCGGACGACTCCGCGGGGGCGGACGCCGGCGCGGCACCGGGCACCGCAGCGGGCGACCGCACCGATCTGGCCGCGATCGACGACGTCCTGGCCGCCGGCCAGGCCGTCAACATCGACACCGGTCTGGTCGAGATCCTCCCGCCGGCCGGCCCCGACTCCGCCTGGGTGGTGCAGGAGATCCAGCGCAGCTATCCCACGCAGGTCGACGCCGTCGCCGTGGACGGTGCCACCCTCGAGGTCGTCGACCGTGCCGACTTCGCCGATCAGGACCTCGCCGCCAAGCTCACCCGATGGGGCATCGACCTGCACATGGGGACGATGTTCGGCCTGGTCAACCAGATCGTGCTGGCGGTGATCGCGGTGATGCTGGTGGCGATGATCCTGTGGGGATACCTCATGTGGTGGCAGCGCCGGCCCAGCCGCGCGGGGCGCGGACCGGGCAGGCCGCCGCAGCGCGGCGCGCTGCGCCGGGCACCCTGGTGGGGAGTGGGCCTGGTGCTGCTCGTCGCGCTCGCCATCGGTCTGATGCTCCCGCTGATGGGGGCGAGCCTCGCCGCCTTCGTGCTCCTGGATGCCGTGGTGGGGCGGGTCCGAAGGCCGCGACAGGCGCGACAGGAGGGCCGACCGGCCGGCTGAGCCTGTCCGTCGTGCCTCCCGTCGTGGCACCCCCGTCGGCCGCTCCGCCCCGCCCCCGTCGTGCCGCGCGGCTGCGGATCCGGCAGGATGACCCCATGCTCACGCTCACCCTGGACGGCTCCCGGATCCATGGCATCACGAGCCTCTACGACGAGCTGAACCGGGTGTTCATGCGCGGGGAGGACTGGACGCTGGGACCGAGCCTGGATGCGCTGGACGACCTGCTCCACGGCGGCTACGGCGCCCTGAACGGGCACGAGCGGGCGCGGGTGGTGCTCACCGCCCACGAGCACGTCCGCGAGGCGCTCGGGATCGACGCCACGCGCGAGTACCTGCTCGGCAAGCTCGCCCGACCTGACCTCTTCGCCCAGCCGGTGTTCCGGGAGAAGCTCGCGCGGCTCGAGGCCGGCGGCGGGCCGACGTACTACCAGACCGTGCTCGAGATCTTCGCCGAGCACCCGGACGTCGAGCTGGTCGAAGCCTGAACCGGCACGCCCGGCTCCCGGTGCGGGTCACGGCCCGGCACGGGAGGTTCTCTCACCCCGGCGGGCTCGGCCCACGGTCTCGATTCAGCCCTGGACCTCGGGCCCCTGGGTCCCGGAGGTGCTGCCTGGCGGCTCAGCGCTGCCCGTGGTACTCGATGACCTCGTCGAGGATGTCGATGGTGTCGAGCTGTCGGTCCGTCTCCCGCTGCAGGCGCTCGCGGTGCTCGCGCAGCACCGCCACGAGGCCCTCCGTACGGCTGTTCTCGTCGACGAGCCCGGGCAGCACCGGGCGGATCTCGGTGCTCGTGAGCCCGGCGGCGAACAGACGCTGGACCAGGAGCACGAGGTCCACGGCCTCGGGGTCGTAGCGGCGATGTCCGGCCGGGGTGCGCTGGGACGCCAGCAGGCCCTGCTCCTCGTAGTACCTCAGCGAACGATGGCTCACGCCGGTGTGAGAGGAGAGGTCCCCGATGCTCAGGAGGGGCTCCTGGGAGAGCCTCACGTGCAGGGAAGGTGCGGACATATGTGCAGTCTAGAGAGCCGTGGCCGCCCGATCAGGGACCCTGCCGCGGATGTCGGGTCGCGTGTCGTCGGCGCCCGGGGTCGTGGGGTGCGCGCCGGGGCACGGGGTCCGCCGGGCCCGATGGACGGGCCGCTCCGGGACCTTCACGCCAGGGGGTTCGGCTGCGTGGGCAGGGCCTCGATGATCGGGTGGTCCTTGTCGATCACGCCCGTCTTCGCGGCGCCGCCGGGAGCACCCAGGTCGTCGAAGAACTCGACGTTGGCCTTGTAGTACTCGGCCCACTGGTCCGGGGTGTCGTCCTCGTAGAAGATCGCCTCGACGGGGCAGACGGGCTCGCAGGCCCCGCAGTCCACGCACTCGTCGGGCTGGATGTAGAGCATC
>NZ_DASVGJ010000078.1:0-87569 GCF_036379615.1 Brachybacterium sp. | reverse complement strand
GTTCGGAACCTCCGCACGATGCAGCAGGCCGTGGTCGCCGGCTCCCCGCACGGCATCCCGGCGCTGGTCCATGAGGAGTGCCTGACCGGGATCATGGCCCACGGGGCCACCACCTACCCCGCTGCGATCGCCTGGGGTGCGAGCTTCGACCCCGCCCTGATCGGGGAGATGGGGCAGCGCATCGGCGCGGACATGCGCTCGATCGGCGCCCACATGGGACTCGCCCCGGTGCTGGACATCGTGCGCGACTACCGCTGGGGGCGCATCGAGGAGACGATGGGGGAGGACCCCTACCTCACCGGTGTGCTCGCCACCGAGTACGTGCGCGGCCTGCAGTCCTCCGGCACGATCGCCACCCTCAAGCACTTCGCCGGCCACGCCGCGTCCCGTGCGGGGCGCAACCACGCCCCGGTCTCCATCGGGATGCGCGAGCTGCACGACATCGACCTGGTCCCCTTCGAGATGGCCGTGCGCCACGGCGAGGTCGGCGCCGTCATGAACTCCTACGCGGACCTCGACGGCACCCCGCCCGCGGCGAGCCATTGGCTGCTCACCGAGCTGCTGCGCGACACCTGGGGCTTCGAGGGCACCGTCGTCGCCGACTACTGGGCCGTCAGCTTCCTGCAGTCCATGCATCGCGTGGTCGAGGACGATCGGGCCGCGGCGCTGGCCGCCTTGCGCGCGGGCCTCGACATCGAGCTGCCCGAGACCACCACCTTCCCGCACCTCCCCGCCGCCGTGGCCGAGGGCGAGCTCGAGCAGGAGGTGCTGGATGTCGCGGTGCGGCGGATCCTGCGCCAGAAGGTCGAGCTGGGCCTGCTCGATGCGGACTTCGATCCCGCCACCACCGGCGAGACGATCGACCTCGACTCCGCCGAGGGGCGTGCCCTGGCCCGACGGATGGCCGAGGAGTCGATCATCCTGCTGGACAACGCTCGCGGGCTGCTCCCGCTGTCCCCGCCGCTCCCGTCGGCCGAGGCGGAGGGCCGGGCCGCGTCGGAGAGCGCGCAGAGCACCGTCGCTCCCGCCGGCCCCACCGGCCCTGCGTCGATCGCCCTGATCGGCCCCGCCGCCGTGCAGCCCCGCAGCTTCCTGGGCTGCTACAGCTTCACCAACCACGTCCTGTCCCGGCTCGAGGACAACGGCACCTCCGTGCGCGTGCCCACCCTTGCCGAGGCGTTCGGTGCGGAGTTCCCCGGAGCCTCGCTCACCACCACCGCCGGCACCGACTTCCTCGACGCCGACACCTCCGGGATCCCCGCCGCGGTCGCGGCCGCGCAGGCCGCCGAGCTCGCCGTCCTCGCCGTCGGCGACCTCGCCGGACTGTTCGGCGCCGGAACCTCCGGCGAGGGCTGCGACGTAGAGAGCCTGCAGCTGCCCGGCGCCCAGCACGAGCTGGTCGAGGCGGTCCTCGCCACCGGCACGCCCGTGGTGCTGGTGCTGGTCACCGGGCGCCCCTACTCGCTCGGCGCCTACCAGGGCCGCGCTCACGCGATCGTGCAGGCGTTCATGCCGGGAGAGGAGGGCGCGAGCGCGATCGCCGGTGTGCTCTCCGGCCGGGTGAACCCCTCCGGTCGCCTGCCCATCGGCATCCCGAACGGGGTGGGCGGCCAGCCCGGCACCTACCTCTCCCCGGTCCTGGCCTGGGAGAGCGATGGCATCTCCAACCTCGACCCCAAGCCCCTGTTCCCCTTCGGCCACGGCCTGAGCTACTCCCGCTTCGAGTACACCGACCTGCAGCTCTCCGCCGAGCAGATCGCGGCCGACGGCACGGTCGAGATCTCCGCGACCGTCACCAACACCTCCGACCGTGACGGCAAGGAGGTCGTCCAGCTCTACCTCAGCGACCCGGTCGCCAGCGTGGTGCGCCCGCTGAAGCGCCTGGTGGGCTTCACCAAGGTGGGCCTCGCCGCCGGCGAGAGCTCGCGCGTGAGCTTCCAGCTGCACGCCGACCGCACCTCCTTCACCGGGCGCGACCTGCAGCGCATCGTGGAGCCTGGCGAGTTCCGGGTGCGTCTCGGTGCCAGCAGCGAGGACGTGACCCTGGAGGGCTCCTTCCGGATCTCCGGCGAGGTGCGGGTGCTCAGCCCCGGCCGGCACGTGCTGGACACCCCGGCCACCGTGTCGCCGCTCGCGCTGGATGCCCAGGACCAGCAGGATCAGCAGGCACCGATCAGCTCCACCGCGGTGGCCGGAGGGGCGCTGTGATGACCTCCGCACAGCAGGCGGTCCTGGACGAGCGCACCGAGACCCTCCGGCTCCGGCTCGTGGACCAGCACGGTGCGGCCCGGGCCGGGCAGGAGGCCCGCGTCACCCAGGTCTCCCACGACTTCGGCTTCGGCTGCTCCGGCTTCGAGCTGCAGCCCGAGGAGCCCGACGAGCACACGCGGCTGTGGCTGGACCTGTTCAACATGGCCACCCTGCCGTTCTACTGGCGCTGGTTCGAGAAGACCCCCGGCACTCCGGACACCGCACGCCTGCGGCGCCTGGCGACCGGGCTGCGCGAGCACGGCGTGCGCCTCAAGGGTCATCCGCTGCTCTGGCACACCCTCGCCCCCACCTGGCTGCTCGACAAGGAGCCCGCCGAGGTCGAGGAGGCGATCCGGCACCGGATCACCCGCGAGGCCACGGACTTCGCGGGCCTGATCGACCAGTGGGACGCGATCAACGAGACCGTGATCCTCCCGGTGTTCGAGGCCGAGGAGAACGCCGTCACCCGGCTCGCTCAGGCGCGGGGGCGGATGCATGTCATCCGTCTGGCCTTCGAGACCGCGCGGGCTGCGGATCCCACCGCCCGGCTGGTCCTGAACGACTTCGAGCTCTCCTCCGCCTTCGAGGACGTCATCGAGGAGTGCCTGGAGGCCGGGCTGGAGATCGACGCGATCGGCGTGCAGACCCACATGCACAAGGGCTATCGCGGCGAGGAGCAGATCGCCGAGGTGATCGGGAGGTTCTCCCGCTTCGGCCTCCCGGTCCAGCTGACCGAGACCACCCTGCTCTCCGGCCACATCATGCCCGGCCACATCGTCGACCTCAACGACTACGTCGTCGACTCCTGGCCCTCCACGCCCGAGGGCGAGGAGCGCCAGGCCGACGAGCTGGTGCGCCATTACCGCACCGTGCTCGCACAGCCCGCCGTCGAGTCCCTGACCTACTGGGGGCTCGGCGACGCCGGCGCCTGGCTGGGCGCTCCGGCAGGGCTGGTGCGGGCCGACGGCACCCCCAAGCCGAGCTATCACGCGCTGAAGCAGCTGATCAGCGAGGAGTGGTGGACGCATCCCACCACGCTCCGCGCCGATGACGACGGGGTCCTGACCGTCCGGGGCTTCGCCGGTGCCTACCGGCTCGAGCTGGACGGGGAGACCGTGGAGCTCACACTGCCCCGTGGCGGTGGGGAGCAGCAGCTGGAGCGTCCTCGGAGGGATCTGCAGAGCTGACGAACCGCTCCTGGATCATCGCGAGCACCGGCCGCTCGGAGGCCCACAGGGCGAAGACCAGCAGCGAGACGGTGACCAGGAGCAGGAACTCGCCGACCAGCAGGATGGTGCCGAGGGTCAGCACGCCCAGGGACAGCAGGGCCAGCGTCGACAGCGGCTTGGTGAGCAGCGTGAACACCGTCAGCCGGTACACATCGCGGACCCGGAAGGTGAAGCGGGAGACGATCGAGAGCGCGCGGATCAGGACGAGCAGCGCCAACGCCCCCACCACCAGGAAGGCGATCGTGCCTGCGCCGAGCCCTCCGGAGCCCGAGCGGCCCAGGTTGAACACCGCCAGGGCCAGCACCAGCAGCGCGGGGGTGCCCACGCTCAGGCTCTCCCGCACCGAGAGCCGGTACCCCCGCAGGAAGTGACGGGCCGGGACCAGCTCCTTCTCCTCCCTCCAGGACCGGCACGCGTACAGGCCGGCGGAGAGGGCCGGCAGCAGCGGCAGTGCGGCGAGCACGAACAGCACGGAGCTGAGCGGGGAGGGGGAGAGCACCGTCCACAGCAGGACGGTCGGGGCGGCCACGAGCACCAGCAGCACGTCGAGCACCAGGAACCAGTACACGCCCTCGGTGAGCTCGGTGAACAGTCCGCGGGGGCGGCGTGGTGGCGTCATGGCTCCTCCTGAGGGGCGCAGCGGGCTGTCTGCGACGGTGCTGTCGACGACGACAGAAGACCATCATGCCCGAAACTTTCGTGATGTGTCGAGGTATGGTTGCAGGAATGTGACCTTCCCTCGCGCCGAGATATCGGTCCTGCGGTCATGCTCGAGCAGCGTTTAAGCAGGCAGTGGGCGCTCGGGCGGATGATGACACCGCCTCGGCAAGTTTTCGGGAACTTCTTGACCGCGGCCACCCCGCCGGTTAAGTTAAGTGCCACAACGAAGGCGTGACGAACGTCTCGCAGCTCCGTCGGCATGGTCGCCGGCAGGGTCGCGCAGGAGAGGCTCATCCGCTCAGTTCGGTCAGGTCGTGATCACGGGGATGTGAACACACCCGAGGCCCGAAGTACCTGCAGCACACGCACCCGCAGTACAAGCACCCGCAGCACCGGTTCGACTCGCCCCTCGCCGCACCCCCCGGTCCGGCTCTGACACAGATGAGGAGACGGCCATGACCACGCCGCACCCCTTCCCCTTCGCTCCCTCTCGACGCAGCTTCGTCGGCCTCTCCGCCGCGGCGTTCGCCACGGTGGCGCTGGCCTCCTGCGGCTCCGACTCCGGCGAGGAGGTCGACGCGGAGACCCAGAACGTCGGCGCGATGGAGGACTACGCCGCGGACACCCAGTTCAAGGCCACCGAGCCGTTCACCGTCAGCATGCTGTGGACCGACTGGCCCGAGGTCCCGGTCGAGGACACCTGGCGGATCTTCGACCACATCAAGGAGCTCACCAACGTCGAGATCACGCTGACGCACATCCCGTTCAGCGATGCGACCGAGAAGCGCAGCCTGCTCATCAGCGCCGGCGATGCCCCGACCCTGATCCCGCTGGTCTACACCGGCGAGGACGCCCCCTTCGTCTCCTCCGGCGCCGTGGTCCCGATGAGCGACTACGTCGACAAGATGCCGAACTTCCAGAAGTACGTCGAGGAATGGGACCTCGGCGACATGATCGACAACCTCAAGCAGTCCGACGGCAAGTACTACATGGTGCCGGGCCTGCAGGAGGTCTCCGTCCCCGTCTTCAGCCTGGTGATCCGCAAGGACGTCTTCGAGGAGCTCACCGGCGCGGTGCCGAACACTTGGGAGGAGCTCCACGAGGGCCTCAAGCTCATCAAGGAGAAGTACCCCGACGCCGTGCCGCTCGCCGACGGCTTCGAGGCCCAGTCCATGCTCAACTACGCCTCCCATGCCTTCGGCACGAAGGCCGGCTGGGGCTTCGGCGACGGTTCGATCCCGGGCCCCGACGGCAAGCTCACCTATGTCGCGGTCACCGACGAGTACAAGCAGCTCGTGGAGAACTTCCGCGTCCTGGTCGAGGAGGGCCTGCTGGATCGGGAGTCCCTCACCGCCTCGAACGACGGCAGCGGCGCGGCGTCGGTGAGCGAGAAGTTCGCCGCCGAGACCTGCTTCGCCGCCTCCGGCTCCTCGGGCACGGCGATCGAGTTCGCCCAGGCGCTGAACGAGACCGTCGGAGAGGGCAGCTACTCCGTCACCCTCATCCCGCCGCCGGCAGGGCCCGCAGGCGAGAACATCGAGCCGCGGAACTTCTGGCACGGGTTCATGCTGAACTCGCAGATCACCCAGTCCGAGAACTTCCTGGCCACCCTGCAGTTCCTGGATTGGCTGTACTACAACCCGGACGCCCGCGAGATGCTGCGCTGGGGCGAGAAGGACGTGAACTACACCAAGGCCGAGGACGGCACCATCGAGCTGATGGACGGCTTCGCCCTCGAGAGCTACAACATCAACTCCGGCGCCGAGACCGACATCAATGTGGACCTCGGGTTCTCCACCTTCCCCGCCGAGTCCACCGAGTCGCGGGCGCTCAAGGAGTCCTACAGCACCCCCGAGTTCGTCGAGTACATCGACGAGGTCCTCTCCGCGCGCACCCCGCGCGAGCCCTACCCGCCCAAGCCCATGGACGAGTCGGAGCTCGAGCAGGCCTCGCTGCTGGCCACCCCGATCAAGGACGCGGTGGACACCGCCACGCTGCAGTTCATCATGGGCGAGCGTGACATGAGCGAATGGGACGCCTTCGTGGGGGAGCTCGAGGCCGCGGGCCTGCCGCGCTACCTCGAGCTGCTCAACACCGCCCGGGACCGCTTCGTCGAGGCGAACGGGTGACCGCCCCCCTCTGCTCTGACAGGACGGTGATCCGATGACGACGACACGCACTCCGGAGGCCGCGGCGCCCGAATCGGCGCCGCGCCCTCCGGCCCCGGTGCGCAGACCGGGCGCGTGGAAGCGGTCGCTGCGACGCGACTGGCCGCTGTACACCTTCGCGATAGCACCGCTGATCTTCCTCGCAATCTTCCGTTACGTGCCCATGCTCGGCAACGTGATCGCCTTCCGCCGGTTCCGGCCGGGCGGCAGCATCTTCGGCGACGAATGGGTCGGGATGCTGTACGTGGACATGTTCATCAACGACCCCGCGTTCTGGAACGTCTTCGCGAACACGGCGATCATCGGCGGCATGACCCTCGTGGTCTGCTTCCCGCTGCCGATCATCCTGGCGCTGATGCTCAACGAGGTGCGGCGCAGGCACTTCAAGCGGATCGTGCAGTCGATCAGCTACCTGCCGCACTTCCTCTCGGTCGTGATCGTGGTGGGCATGGTCTACCAGCTGCTCTCCCTGCAGGGCACGATCAACCAGATCACCGAGGCCTTCGGTGGGGACGCCGTCTCGTTCCTGCAGAAGCCCGAGTACTTCCGGTTCATCTACGTGGCCTCCGAGGCCTGGCAGACCGTCGGCTGGGGCACGATCCTCTACCTCGCCGCGCTCACCGCTGTGGACGACGGCCTCTACGAGGCCTCCCGGATCGACGGCGCGAACCGCTGGCAGCAGACCTGGCACGTCACGATCCCCGGGATCCGGCCGACGATGGTCACCCTGCTGATCCTCAACATCGGCAACTTCCTCAACGTCGGCTTCGAGAAGGTCCTGCTGCTGTACAACCCCATGACCTACTCCACCGGTGACGTCATCTCGACGTACCTGTACCGCGTGGGCCTGGTGTCCAACAACCTCAGCTATGCGGCGGCCATCGGCCTGTTCCAGGCGATCATCGGTTTCGTGATGGTCATGTCCGCCAACTACATCTCGAAGCGATTGGTGGGTACGAGCCTGTGGTGATCGAAGCAATGGCCCCGGACGCGCCGCAGAACAGCCGCAGGAACGCCGTCGCGCCCCGGACCTCCCGGATCAAGGACTCCCGGTCCTACAGGGTCTTCACCGTCGTGAACATGACGGTGCTGGTCCTCATGTGCGCGGTGATGCTCTACCCGTTCGTGATGCTGCTGGCGCAGTCGTTCAGCTCCGCCGGGGCGATCAATGCCGGGAAGGTCAACCTCTTCCCCGTCGACTTCAACATCGACACCTATCGGGCGGTCGCCAACAACGACAGCTTCTGGCGCAGCTACGGCAACACCGTGGTCTACACCGTGATCGGTACGACGATCGCGATGGTGCTGACCACGACCTACGCCTTCGTGCTGTCCAAGAAGCACCTCAGGGGACGCGGGCTGCTCATCGGCATCGCCGTGTTCACGATGTTCTTCAACGGCGGCATCGTCCCCAACTACGTGCTCATCTCCTCGCTGGGGATGAAGAACACCATGTGGGCGGTGATCCTGCCGCCGGCGCTGTCGGTGTTCAACCTCCTGGTCATGAAGGCGTTCTTCGAGAACCTGCCCACCGAGCTCGAGGAGGCAGCGCACATCGACGGCCTCACCTGGTTCGGGATCTTCTTCCGGATCACGCTGCCGCTGTCCAAGGCGGTGATCGCCACGATGGTGCTGTTCTACTCGGTGCAGTACTGGAACGACTGGTTCGCGGCCTTCCTCTACCTCGACCAGACGAACCTGTTCCCGGTGACCCTGTTCCTGAGGAACCTCATCGCCGGCGCCTCCACAGCGGCCTCGGAAGGCGCCGCAGCCTCCGGGGGCAGCGTCGATGACATCAACGCCAACATCCAGTCGGTGACGATGATCCTGATCCTGATCCCCATCCTGTGCGTGTACCCGTTCGTGCAGCGGTACTTCGTCTCGGGGATCATGCTCGGCTCGGTCAAGGGCTGAGCGACGTGCTGCGAGCTTGCGAGCGGCAGGAGCTCGGCCGGTTGGGAAGAGGCTGAGCGACGTGCTGCGAGCTTGCGAGCGGCAGGAGCGCAGCAGATCCCATGCCGGCTGAGCGACCAGCGCCCCGTCGGCCTCCGTGCCTGCGGGGCGCTCGCAAGAGCAGCTGCAGTCGCACTCCATCCATCCTGCAGAACCAGATGATGACGTCGAAGGAGACACCATGAGACGCCGCCAGATCCTCACCGCTGGAGCAGTCGCCACCGCAGCGGCCGTCGCCGCCCCCGCAGCCGCCGCTCCGGGCGGCCCCGGCGGGAACGCCGCCGGGAAGAGCCCGAAAGGTCCGGGCACAGGGCCGAAGAAGCCCCCGGGCAACGGCCGACGCACGCCTCCGGGCCTCGCGAAGAAGGACACCTTCGCCTTCGCGGCGGGCGGCACGCTGAAGATCGGCTGCGCCGTCGCCGGCGGTGGGCACCACACCAGCCAGGACTACCCGGATCCGTTCACCGCGGACCAGGAGTATCGCGAGGTGCTCGCGACGGAGTTCACCTCGCTCTCGGCGGAGAACCAGATGAAGTGGGACCACCTGCGCCCCGCGCCGGACACCTACGACTTCTCCGACGCCGACGCGATCATGGACTTCGCCGCAGCGAACGGCCAGGTGGTGCGCGGCCACACCCTGATGTGGCACAACCAGAACCCGGCCTGGCTCGCGGAGGGCGACTACAGCCCCGAGCAGCTGCGCCAGATCCTCAAGGACCACATCACCACCGTGGTCAGCCGCTACGCCGGGCGCATGCAGCAATGGGACGTGGTCAACGAGATCTTCGACGACAGCGCCGTGCTGCGCCTCGAGGGGAACATCTGGCTCCGCGAGCTCGGCACCGGGATCATCGCCGACTGCTTCCGCTGGGCGCATGAGGCGGATCCGGATTCGCTGCTGTTCTTCAACGACTACAACGTCGACGGCATCAACCCCAAGTCCGATGCCTACTACGCCCTGATCCAGGAGCTGCTCGCCGACGGGGTGCCGATCCACGGCTTCTCCACCCAGGGGCACCTGTCGATCCGCTACGGGTTCCCCGGCGATCTCGCCGAGAACCTCCAGCGCTTCGCGGACCTGGGGCTGCAGACGGCGATCACCGAGCTGGACGTGCGGATGGACCTCCCCGAGGGCGGGGAGCCGACGCAGGAGCAGCTCGCGCAGCAGGCCGAGTACTACCGGCGCGTCACCGAGGCGGCGCTGGCCGTCGAGGGATGTGACTCCCTGACCCTGTGGGGCGTGCTCGACAAGTACTCATGGGTCCCGGGGACCTTCCCGGGGGAGGGCGCGGCGACCGTCCTGTGGGACGACTTCACCCGCAAGCCCGCCTACGACGCCATCCAGGATGCGCTCGCCGAGGCGAGCGGGCGAGCGGGACACCCCGCGCTGCGGGACTGATCGGCGGGAACTGCGACGCGGTACTGGGACGCGGTGCTGCGTCGCGGTACCGAGCCGCTGCGGCTGAGCTCCGGGACCGAGCAGGGCTCCCGGACTGAGCAGTGCTTCCGGACTGAGCAGTGCCCCGCAGCACGGCACGGGCGGCGACGGCCCGCTCACCAGCGTTCGCGCAGCCATTCCAGCTGGCGGCGCTGCTGGGTGGGGCCGCCGCCCTCGTGCTGGTTGTAGGGGTAGACGATGATCTCCCGCTCCGGGGCGGTCCCGCTCACCTCGCCGTAGAGGTTGTGGGCGGCGAACACCGTGGAGGGCGGGCAGATCGTGTCGCGCAGCGCGACGGAGAACAGCGCGGGGGCGGTCGCGCGGCGGCCCAGGTGCAGCGCGTCGACGTAGGCCAGGGTGGCGAAGGTCTGCTCCTCGAGGTCCCGGTGCACCGCGAGGTAGCGCACGATCTCCTGGTACGGATCGGCGTCGGTGAGGTCGACGGCGCGACGCATGTGCGTGAGGAACGGGACGTCGGTCAGCAGCGCATCGACGTCGGGCACGAGCCCCGCGGCGCCGAGCGCGAGGCCGCCGCCCTGACTGCCGCCGGTGACCGCCACCCGACCATCGACCCCGGGCAGTGCACGCGCCGTGTCCACCGCGCGCACCGCGTCGGTGAGCAGCCGCGTGAGGTAGGCGGTGTGCGGGGACTCGATGCCGCGGGTCATCACCCCCGGCACTGCCGGTCCCGAGCCGGCCGGATCCGCGGTGTGGCCGCCCGCGCCCCAGCCCGAACCCTGGCCACGCGTGTCCATCAGCAGGTGGGCGTATCCGGCGGCGGCCCAGGCCAGCCGCTCGAGAGGTTCGCCCCGTCCACCTCCGTAGCCGATGTACTCGACCACCACCGGGAGATCGCCCTGGGCGTCGGCCGGCCGGTTGTACCAGGCGCGCACCGGGGTGCCGTCGTGCCCGGCGAAGGTCACGTCCCACGTGGTGACGAGGCTCAGGGCGTTGTCGATGCGCTCGAGCGAGAGCAGCGGTGCGGAGGCGGCCCGGGACCTGGTGAGGACGTCGTCCCAGAAGGTGTCGAGGTCATCGGGCTCCTCGACCTCGGGCCGGTACCCGCGCAGCGCCTCGAGGGGCAGATCGAACAGCGCCATACGGGAGCCTCCACGGTGAGCACCGGGGGAGCGATCTCCCGCACCGGCTGACGAAAAACGCATGAAACACGACTGAAAGTTGCGTGCTGGTTTAGGCTAGGGCGGACGGTGTGGCCGGTCAAGGCCCTTTCGCCCGGGGACTGCCGGGCCCGTCCGCCCGGGTACTGTCCAGAGAGACGATTCCGGGCGCCGAGGCCCGTGAGCAGGGAGAGGTGAGGTCATGGCTCAAAGCGACGCACGCAGCGAGCGCGTCACGCTGAAGGAGGTCGCGGAGAAGGCCGGGGTGTCCCTCGCGACCGCCTCCAAGGTGATGAACGGGCGTGCCGACGTGCGCCAGTCGACGCGCGAGACCGTCGCCCAGGCCGCCCGTGACCTCGGCTACCAGCCCAAGCGTCGAGAGAGCGACCGTCGCCGGTCGGCGCTGATCCACTTCGACACGCTCACCAGCCCCTATTCGCTGCAGGTGCTCGAGGGCGCCGAGCAGGCAGCGCACCGGGCGGATGTGGACCTGATCGTGGTCAGCGGCGACCAGACGGCAGCAGGTCTCTCCCGTGCCTGGATGGCGGAGGTCGCCTCCCGCGGTGTCGAGGGCGTCATCCTGGTGACCACACCGATCGGCGCCCGCCATGCCCGCTGGAGCCGTGACCTCTCACTGCCGCTGATCGCGATCGACCCCGTGTCCATCGACCCGGACGTCCAGGGCATCGTCACCATCTCCGCCACCAACTGGGAGGGCGGCGGCACCGCGGTCGAGCACCTGCTGGGCCTCGGGCATCGCCGCATCGGCGTGCTGGCCGGCCCGGCGGACTCGGTCCCGGCGCGCCAGCGGCTCCAGGGCTACCACTCCGCACTCGGCTCGGCCGGGTTGCAGTGGGAGCGCGAGCTGATCGAGCACGGCAACTTCTCCTACGAGGACGGTCAGCGGGGTGCCGAGCGCCTGCTCCAGCTCCCCGAACCGCCCACCGCGATCTTCGCCGTCGCCGACACCCTGGCCGTGGGGGCGCTGCGGGCTGCGCGTCAGCTGGGCGTCGAGGTCCCGGAGCAGCTCAGCGTCGTCAGCTTCGACGACACGATGATCGCGCAGTGGACCCATCCGCAGCTCACCGCGGTGCGCCAGCCCCTGTTCTCGATGGGGCAGGTCGCGATCGAGCGGCTGCTCGCGCTGTCCTCGGACCCCGGTCTCTTCGCCCATCCCTTCAAGCTCGAGACCCTGCTCATCGAACGGGAGTCGACCGCGCCGGAGGGCTCGCAGGCGACGTCGCAGGCCTCGCAGGAGGCGTAGGGCCGGCCGGTACGGCAGTCGACCGCGCCTCAGGGTGCGCAGGGGACGCCGCACGCTCCGCAGGAGGCGTGCGACCCGTCGGCACGGCGGCCGAGGACGCCGGAGGGGGAGCGGGGCTCCTGCCCTCCGGCGGCCGCCGGATCCGGTGCCTGCTCAGGAACCCTCGACGAAGCGGTCGCGGGCGCCGTTGACGAGATCGATGTAGCTCTGCAGGCCGGAGGCTTCGAGCTCGGCGAGGAAGGCCTCCCACTCGTCGAGGTCCCGCTGTCCGAGGATGAACTGGAGCGTGGCGGTGTCCACCGCATCCTTCAGCGGTGTCGCCATGAGGGAGGCCTGTTCGAGCTCGGCCTCCTCGAGCGGCGCCGGTGCCCACGGCGGCATCGACTCGAGGTTCTCGAGCACCCCGTCGATGTACTCCGTGTACTCAGCCGAGTTGTAGGACTGCTTGAGGATCCGGGACTCGGTGGCCTCGGCCATGAAGGTGGAGAACCCCAGATCCTTCTGGATGTCGGTCTCCGCGCCGACGTTGAGGTCGAAGGCGTCCAATGAATGGTCCTTCGCCAGGGTGAAGGTGTCGCCCTCCGCCGTATAGGTCTCGCCCTCGATGCCCCAGCGCAGCATCTCCCGCGCCTGCGGGGCGTAATAGAGCCAGTCCAGGAACTGCAGTATCGCCAGGAAGTTCTCCGACTCGGCGATCTCGGAGTTCAGCATGAAGCCGTGCCAGAAGTTGCGCGGCCCCATGATGTTCCCGCCCGGCCCCGCAGGCGGCGGGATCAGCTGGAGCTCGTAGTTGCCCTTGCCGACGGTCTCGTCGAGGGCCTGGGCGAACTCGATCAGGGTGCCGGAGGATCCGGAGGCGGCGAAGCAGGTCTCCTTCGCGAACTTCTCCGCGACGCCGCCCGCCCCGCTGCCGTCGTTCGCGGCCGTGAGCGTCTCCGGGTCCAGCAGTCCCTCGGAGACCAGGGTTCGGTAGTACTCGATCATGGAGCGGTACTCGTCGGTGGTCGCCGCGTAGCGCAGGGCCTCGCCGTCGTGCCCGCCGACCATGCCGTCGCCGAAGCCCCAGCCGGCCCGGGTGTTGAAGGCGTAGCCGCCGTAGTTGATCAGGGACTGACCCTCGAAGCCGTCGGCCAGCGGCAGCGAGTCCGGGTGCTCCTCCTTGATGGCCTTGAGCCCCTCATGGACCTCCTCCCAGGTGCCGGGGACGCCCAGACCCGCCTTCTCCCAGACATCCTTGCGGATGATCAGCGAGAACGAGGGGACCCAGACCTCCTGGAGGCCCGGCAGCATGTAGTACTTGCCGTCGGCCTGCTTGAGGTTCTCGACCAGCTCGCCGAGGTCCCATTCCTCCACGTACTTGCGGAAGTTGGGCATGTGCTCGATGTAGTCGCTCATCGGCAGGATCGCCCCGGAGGAGACGAAGGGGGTCTCGTCGCCGCGGTAGATCAGAGGGATGAGCGTCGGGGCGTCCCCTGCGCTGATGAGCAGGCTGCGCTTCTCCACGTTGTCGCTGAAGGGCACGTGGGTGAGCTCGAGCTGGACTCCCGTGAGCTCCTTGATGTGGTCGAACACCTGCCAGGACTCGGTGACCGGCTGCTCGGGCCAGTCGGTCCACAGCATGGTGACGGTCAGCGGCTCCGTGGCGGTGAACTGCTGGTCGGCCTCGAAGGTCTCCATCGCGCCGACGTTCTGCGAGGCCGTGTCCACCTCGGTGTCGGCGGATCCTCCGCAGGAGGCGAGGGCGATCGATCCGAAGGCGGCGGCGGTGAGGCCCACGAAGCTGCGTCGGGTGGTGAGCGGGGGTCGGGCGTTGAGCATCGGGGAACTCCTGGTGATGAGGCGATGGGAAGGCAGAACGCCGTGAGGGACCGAGCCGTGACCGCCGCGGTCACCGGTGAGGCGGCGGGGGAGGGCTCGCCACGGAGGGGCGGACCGCGGAGTCCCTGCCGCAGGCATCCCTTCCCACAGAATGAAAGTATTTACGAGAACTTTCAGAATGTGTGGACTTCTGTCAGCGTAAGGAATCGCTGCCTCTCCGTCAACCATTGTTCCGAGGTGGCAGTTTCCTGGATGTCTGGGTACTGTCGATGCAGGTCACTACGCTGGATGGGAAGTGCCTGCCTGTGGCGTGCATTCTGAAAAGTGCCGAAAGATTGCGGTCCCCCAGTGTGTGCTCGCGAGTCGCCTGGCGTGCTGTTCTGTGGCCCGAGGAGGGGGAGGGCAGACGAAGCTCCCGGGGAGTTTCGGGTCCTCGGTTCTTCAGGTTCTTCGGGTACTCGGGAGCTCGGGAGCTCAGGTTCTCGAGTGCTCGAGTGCTCGAGTGCTCGAGTGCTTGAGCGCTCGAGCGCTCGAGTCCTCGGGCCGCTGGGCGGCCGGGTGCGCCCGACCTCAGGGGAGGTGCGGCCTCGAGGTGGCGATCCACGCGCTCGGAGCGTTGAACACCGGCTGCAGCGCGGCCCGCGCCGCGCCGTGCAGCGCAGGGTCGACCTGGCCGTCGGAGCGCTCGATGAGCACGGGCCCTGCCTCGATCGCCAGGGCGTGCTGCTCGACGGTCCTGCGGATCACGGGCTCGAGCTCGTCGGCGATCGGAGCCAGATAGCCCGAGAGCACCACGGTGGTCAGGTCCAGCACGTTCAGGGCATTGGCGATCGCGAGACCCAGCGAGCGGCCGATCATGCCGATCACCTCGGCGCGGTCCCGGGTGAGGGCGAGAGCGTCGACCAGGTCCTCGATGAGGATGTCGTCGCTGAGCCCCGCCCGCTCCCGCAGGGCGTGGTACGAGACGTAGGCCTCCAGGCATCCGCGTCGGCCGCAGCGGCACAGGGCGCCGCCCGGCTCGATGACCGTGTGCCCGAACTCGCCGGCCCAGCCGTTCACGCCGGTCATGAGCGTTCCGTCGAGCACCACGGCGCCGCCGATGCCGGTGGAGCCGCGCAGGTAGATGAAGGATTCGCCCGGCCGGTGGTCGATCTCGGTGAGCACCGAGAGCCGGTTGTCGTTCTGCGCCCGCACGGCCAGGCCGGCGAGCTCGGGATGGCTGAGCAGCCGTCCCACCAGCGGCACCTCGGTCCAGTCGAGGTTGGGGGCGGAGAGCACCCGGCCGTCATCCGGGGCGATCCGTCCCGGGACCGCCACGACCACCTCGACCACCGGCAGGTCGCCCGCCTCGGCGCGCACCCGCCCCACCAGCTCGGCGGCGAGGTCGATCGCCGCGTCGGCGGAGGTCGCGGTGACCTTCCGGTACTCGATGCAGTGGCTCAGCACCTGCCCGGCGAGGTCGACCCCGAGGCAGGCGACGTGGTCCGCCGCGATCTCGACACCGATCGCGAGCAGGGTCCCTCGGGCCGGGGTGAGCGGGACGATGGGCCGCCCGGCGCCGACGGAGAGGGGCTCGCCCTCCTCGACCAGTGACGCGTCCACCAGCTCCTCGACCAGCTTGGAGACCGTGGGCTTGGTGAGGCGGGTGTGCTTGGCAAGGCCCGCGCGGGAGGTGACGGTCGAGGCGGCGGAGCTGGCGGCCAGGGCGAGCAGGACCGTGGAGAGGTTGTGCTCACGCAGATGACTGGACTGCATCTGTGCTCCCTTCGCCGACTGGGATCGGGGCGACGCCGACGGCGGCCCGGAAACTCGAGGGTCCAGCTTGGCATGCCGGCGTTAGTTACGGTAACTTACTAACAGCGGCTGATGCCGATCGACGACGAAGGAGCATTCCGATGACCGCCCCCACCCCCACCCGTGACGACAAGTTCTCCTTCGGCCTGTGGACCACAGGCTGGGAGGCGCGCGACCAGTTCGGCCTGGCCACCCGCCCGCCGCTCGAGCTGAGCGCCCACATCCGCAAGCTCTCGGAGCTCGGCGCCTGGGGCTTCACCTTCCACGACAACGACGTGATCCCCTTCGACGCGACCCCCGCCGAGCGCCAGAAGATCATCGACCAGCTGACCTCCGTCACGGATGAGACCGGCCTCGTGATCGAGATGGTCACCACCGACACCTTCGCCCACCCGGTCTTCAAGGACGGCGCCTTCACCTCCAACGACCGCGACGTGCGCCGCTTCGGCCTGCGCAAGGTGCTCGCCAACGTGGACCTCGCCGCCGAGCTCGGCGCGACCACCTTCGTGATGTGGGGCGGCCGTGAAGGCTCCGAGTACGACGGCTCCAAGGACCTCTTCGCCGCGCTCGAGCGCTACCGCGAGGGCCTGGACACCGTGGCCGGCTACATCAAGGACAAGGGCTACGACCTGCGCATCGGCCTCGAGCCCAAGCCCAACGAGCCCCGCGGCAACATCTTCCTGCCCACCGTGGGCCACGCCCTGGCCTTCATCGAGCAGCTCGAGCACGGCGACATCGTCGGCATCAACCCCGAGACCGGCCACGAGCAGATGGCGACCCTGAACTACACCCACGGCCTCGCCCAGGCGCTGTGGAGCGACAAGCTCTTCCACATCGACCTCAACGGCCAGCACGGCCCGATGTACGACCAGGACCTCGTGTTCGGTCACGGCGACCTGATCAGCGCCTTCTTCACCGTCGACCTGCTCGAGAACGGCTTCCCGTCCAAGCCCGGCGCCTACGAGGGCGCCCGTCACTTCGACTTCAAGCCCTCGCGCACCGAGCACGAGCAGGGTCAGTACGACTCCGCCGCGGCGAACATGGAGATGTACCTGATGCTCAAGGAGCGCGCCCTCGCGTTCCGCGCCGATTCCGAGGTGCAGGAGGCGCTGACGTACTCCGGCATCGACGAGCTCGCCCAGCCCACCCTCGGCGAGGGCGAGTCCCTCGAGGACCTGCTCAAGGACCGCTCCACCTTCGAGGACTTCGACGCCGACACGGCCGGCGAGCGCAACTTCGGCTTCGTGCGCCTGCAGCAGCTGGCCATGCAGCACCTGCTCGGCTTCCGGGGCTGACCGGCTCCGTCCGGGCGACCGCCGGCCGGTGCGCCCGGTGCCCGGTGCGCCCCGCTCTCGGCGGCACCCTGCGCGGCGGGGCGCTCGCGCAGCGATGATTGTGCGCTGAGGACCTATGCGAGCAGTCGACATAGGTCCTCAGCGCACAATCGCCGGGTCGGCCCTGCTGGGTCGGCCCTGTCGGGTCGGCCCTGCTGGGTCGGTACCGCGGGCCCGGCCCGGTGACGTGGCCCCGGCCCCGGGACCTGCCCGCGTATCCTCGATGCACGCTCTCCACAGATGGAAAGGCCTCTCGATGGCACCCCTCGTCCTCGGTATCGACTCCTCCACCCAGGCCACCAAGGCCCTCCTCGTCGACGCCGAGTCCGGCGAGGTGCTCGAGGAGCGCCGCGCTGCGCATCCCGACGGCACCGAGGTCGATCCCCGCGCCTGGCTCGCCGCGGTCGACGAGGCCGCAGGCCCCCTGCTCGAGCGGGCCGAGGCCGTGGCCGTCGGCGGTCAGCAGCACGGGATGGTGCTGCTGGACGAGCGCGGTGAGGTGGTGCGCGACGCGCTGCTGTGGAACGACACCCGCTCCGCCCCGCAGGCCGAGGCGCTCATCGAGGAGATGGGCGGGGCCGAGGCCAGCGTCGCCGAGATCGGCAGCCTGATGGTCGCCTCCTTCACCGCCTCGAAGCTGCGCTGGGTGCGGGAGAACGAGCCGGAGAACGCGAAGCGCGCCGCGAGCGTGCTGCTGCCGCATGACTACGTCTCCCTGCACCTCGCCGAGCAGGGCACCGCGCCCTTCACCGACCGCGGTGACGCCTCAGGCACCGCCTACTACTCCACCGCCACCGAGGAGTGGAAGCCGGAGCTGGTCGAGCTGGCGCTGGGCCGCTCGCTCGAGCTGCCGCGCCTGCCCGGCACTCCGCAGGAGGTCATGGGCCGCACCGCGGGCGGCGCCGTGATCGCTGCCGGCACCGGCGACAACATGGGCGCGGCCCTCGGCCTCTCCCAGAGCGAGGGCGACGTCTCCGTCTCCATCGGCACCTCCGGGGTGTGCGCGATGGTCAGCCCCACCCGACCGAACGACGCCACCGGCGCCGTCACCGGCTTCGCCGACGCCACCGGGCGTTTCCTGCCGATGGCCACCACCATCAACGCCGCTCGCATCCTCGAGGCGGGCCGCGCCCTGCTCGGTGTCTCCCACGAGGAGATGGCCCAGCTGGCCCTCGCCAGCGTGCCCGGCGCGCACGGCGTGACGCTGCTGCCCTACTTCGACGGCGAGCGCACCCCGAACCGACCCGACGCCCGCGCCACCCTCACCGGGATGAGCACCTCCACCACCCGCGAGGACGTGGCCCGCGCCTACATCGAGGGCCTGCTCTGCTCCCTCGCCGACGGGATCTCCGCCCTCGAGGACATCACCGGCACCGCCGCCGCCCGCATCACCCTGATCGGCGGCGCCGCCCGCAGCCAGGCCGTGCAGCAGATCGCCCCGGCGATCTTCGGCCGCGAGGTGACCCTCGCGCCCACCGCCGAGTACGTCGCCCTCGGCGCCGCCCGCCAGGCCGCCTGGGCGCTCGCCGGCACCGAGGAGCCCCCGACCTGGGCGATCAGCGGCTCCCGCACCGTCGGCGCCGAGGCGACGCCCGAGGTGCGCGAGGCGTACCGCGCGCTGAAGGACCGCACCGAGAGCTGGGCCTGATCCGGGTCGCCGGCCAGGGCACGACGCCCGCCGGGGGCCGCCCGAGTACTGCCTGGCGGGACTCCGTCGGCAGTCGGGCGGCGTCGACTATCGCGCTCCCACCAGGTGCACCGAGCCGTCACCACGGGTGGTGACCCGGGCGGACATCGCCGCGCACAGGTCGATCCGCTGCCAGGACGAGGTCGAGTGCACGCTGAGATCCAGCGGGTGCCCGGAATCCAGGGCGGTCAGCTCGAGCACCTGCAGGCGCTGCGCCTCTGTGAGCGTGGGATGGCTGGTGAGCAGCAGGGACCCGGCGATCCGCGGGACGTCCATGGGGATCCCCGCCGCGCCGACGCGGTCGAAGCCGTAGTTCATGCGCTTGCGGTAGATCCGACGTGCGTCCTCCGAAGGCATCCAGGCGTCGTCCTTCGCGAGGAAGCGCAGCAGGTCCTCGCCGCAGTCGGCCTGCAGCACCGCGTACAGCTCGGCGCGCGCCTGGAGCAGCAGGGGGCGGAACTCCTCATCGGCCCAGCGCTTGGCCATCGCGGCCTGCCCCATCATGCGACCGCCGATGACGTCCAGCGGGTAGTGCATGGCCATGATGATGCGGTAGTGGCCCGATCCGGCGGTGCGAGCGAGGATCTGCGGGGCGAGCTCCGGCAGCAGGGTCGCCAGCAGGGTCCCCTGCCAGTAGGCCTGGTTGGTGTGACCGCTCGGGTAGGAGCCGGAGGTCGAGGAGTAGGCGTCCCCGCCCTCCTTGTCGCGGGGGACGTACTGGTCTGGGGCGACGATGAACGGCCGGTCGTAGTCGAAGAACTCCTTGGAAGGATTGGTCGACTCGCTCTGGGCCCGGCCGCCGTCCTTGTGGATGAGGGCGGTGGTCCGGGGCAGCCGACCCGCGGCGACGGCCTCCTGGTAGATCGCGCCGAGCCGCTCACCCAGCGCGTTGCCCATGGTCACCGACATGTCGCCGTACTCGTCGACGATCGCCGCGGCCTCCTCCTCGGCGGTGGCGTCGCGGTTGATCTCCAGGGTGAGCGCGAGATTCCGATCGAGCACGTCCTGGTGGTCGCGCTGCAGGGCGAGGAAGCCCGACAGCAGCGGCACGTAGTCCACCTCGCGGTCCGACGGGTACGTGGCCTCGAGCTCGGCGCGGGAGAAGGGCTGTGGGGAGTCGATGTCGACCTCGTCCAGGCCCGGGATCTCGTCGCGTCGACCCTTGCCGTGCCCGCGGCCCGGCCCCTCGGCCGAGGCGGTCACGAGGGGGCCGCCGAGCACACCGATGGCGGCTGTCGCGGTGCCGGCCAGGGCGAGGGAGAGCAGATCGCGCCGCGCCGGCCTGCGACCGCTGCGTGCCTCCACGAGGTCGGGTGAGGCAGAAGCGGGCGGGGCGGCCTCGCGGGGAGGCGTGGACAGGGTCATGGGAATCCTTCCGGAGGAGGGTGGCGGAGGCGGGTCCCCTCCGCCGGTCGCGGTCACCGCACCGGGGCGATCCGCAGGGTCAGCTGGAGCGGCGCAGCTGTCGACGCGGGGATGAGGAGCACGTCCCCGGCGGGCTCGTCGCTCGCACCGAGGAACGAGTAGGCCTCGCCCGGGTCGTAGAAGGCTCGGCCGCCGAGGCCGCCCTCCACCTCGATCTCGAGCCGCTCCTCGGTGCCGCGCAGCACGCAGCGGGCGCGGTGCGCACCGTCGGCCGGCTCCAGCACGTGCCGGCCCTGCGCCTCCTGGCGCAGGTCCGCACCGGGTCGGAGACCGTCGAGCGCCAGCAGGAGACAGACCGCCGTGGTGGGGCCGACGAAGTCCCACCGCAGCGCCAGCTCGTCGGCCCGCAGCGTCGCCTCCATGGTGGTCCGCAGCGAGACGGTCTCGACGGGGCGGCGGGAGAAGCCCATGGCGGCGGCGAAGCGACCGTTGAACTCGAGGGCGTACGCGCCGTCCGGGTCCCGCTCGGCGGGCGGCAGGGGCTGGAAGTACTCCCCGCCCACCTCCTCCTCGAGCAGGTAGCGCAGCGCTCCGTCGGCGGCCTCGGCGGGCACGGGGGCGCCGGGCCGCAGCGGTCCGAGGGAGAAGAAGTCGCGCGAGAGCCGCAGCTCTCGCACTCCCGCGGAGCGTCCCAGGAACCGGGCGAGCACCGGCTGGGAGCTCGTTCCCGAGGTGATCCGACCCAGCTGTGCCGTGTCCGTGCCGCCGTAGAGCACCGTCGAGCTGGTCCCGTGGTCGGCGCGCACCAGGCCGGAGACGGACAGCTCCACGACCTCCGGTCGGTCAGCAGTGGGATCCGGTGCCGGGGCGGGCAGGGCCCCGAGCGCTCGAGGATCCTCCCTCCCGTGGGCGAGCAGTGTGAGCAGGGCGTCGGCGTCGGCGCGCTCAGCGGTGCGCCGAGCGGCGCGGGCCGTCAGCGGGTCCTGAGCACGGGCGGCATGCGCGCGGAACCACGGATGCAGCGCCCCGCCGTCGAAGCGCTCGAACTGGTCCTGACGGCGTGAGGCGAGAGTCTCCACGAGCCCGGCCGCGTCCGTGAGATCAGCCTGCCGACGGGTCGCGGCATCCGCCGCGGCGACCAGCTCCGGCCTCTCCAGGATCCGCCCCGTCGTGAGCAGGGAGGGCACGGAGACGTGGGCGGCGTAGTTGGCGCTGCGCTCGGAGAACAGCCCGTCGGCCTGCAGATCCACCCCTTCGGCGAGCCACTGCTCGGCACGCTCGCGCGCGGCCGGTTCGCCCAGCGCCTCCCACAGCCGGCACAGCGCCGAGGCGATCTCCCAGCGATGGTTCGGGGTATGCACCCCGCCCTGCACCAGGGCCGACGTCACCGCCTCGAGCAGCGGGTCGAGCCCCGCGAGGAGCAGCTCGTGACCGGCCGACGCATCGGCACCGGCCGCGAGAGCCGTGCGCGCCCAGGCGAGGTCGTTGATCGTGAAGGCGGTGTCCGGTGGGGAGTCCACGTTGTCCCCGCCGCTGAACGTGCCCGAGGGGAGCTGCAGGGCGCGCAGTCCGGTGAGGGCCTCGACCGCCGCGGCGACCAGCTGCTCCGGCGGCACCTCATGCGCAGGATGCCCCGGCAGCAGGAACAGCACGGCATCACGCACCACCCGGCCCAGAGCACGGTGGGTGGGCCTGGCGAGCACCTGCTCCGCCCGCCCCGGCAGGGCGAGCGCCGTGCCTGCCAGGGTGCGGTGCTGCGCGGGGGACAGCGCGGTGGCGGGGCCGCCGACGGGCTCGTCGGGCAGGGGAGCAGACACGGGAGGGTCCTCTCGGAGCAGGGGAGCGGGCAGAGCCGGAACGGTGCAGGCGAGGCCGGAGCGGGGCTGGTCCCAGCGGGCAGGGCCGGAGCCCGCCCGCCAGTCCGTCAGCCCGTCAGCCCGTCAGTCCTTCAGGCCGGAGCTGATGTCGGAGTTCATGATCTGACGGCGGAACACCAGGAACAGCAGCACCATCGGGATCAGCGAGATCACCGAGGCGCCCAGCAGCACCGCCCAGTCGATGTTCTCCGCACCCACGATCGAGCGCAGTGCGATCTGCAACGTGTACTTGTCCTGATCGTTCAGCACCAGCAGCGGCCAGATGTAGTCGTTCCAGCGCCACTGGAACGAGAAGATCGCAAGGACCGCGATGATCGGTCGGGCGATCGGCAGCATCAGGGTGAAGAAGATCCGGAACTCCCCGGCGCCGTCGATCCGGGCGGCCTGCAGGAGCTCGTCCGGCACGGTCAGGAAGAACTGCCGGAACATGAAGATCCCGGTCGCGGTGATGATCGAGGGGATGATGAGGCCGGCGAGCGAGTTGTACAGGCCGAGCCCCAGGATCACTGCGAACGTCGAGGGCATGATGACCTCGGTGGGCAGCATCGTCGTGGCGAGGATCATCAGGAAGAACGCCTGGACCCAGCGGTTGCGGTACTTCGCGAGCGCGAAGCCGGTGCAAGCGCTCACGAACACGGTGAACACCGTCGACACGATGGCGACGAAGGCCGTGTTCAGGAAGTAGGTCCGGAAGTCGAACCGGGACCAGGCGGCCTGGTAGCCGCTGAGGGTCCAGTCCTGGGGGAACAGCCGCAACGGCCAGGTGAACAGCTCGCTGCCCGGTTTGAAGGAGCTCAGCAGGAACCAGGCGATGGGGAACAGGAACAGCGCCGCCAGCGCCCACAGCAGGGCGTTCGGCGCGATCGCGCGCAGGGAGGGGGTCATTCGAGATCGCTCCTGTCGAACCGCTTCTGGATGAGGGCGATGAGCAGCAGGATCCCCATCAGCACCATCGAGGCGGCGCTCGCGTACCCGATCTTGGACTGCTCGAATCCGGTCTTGTAGATGTACTGGACGATCAGCACGTTCGACGTGCCCGGGCCACCGCCGTTGAGAGCCTGGATCATCGCGAACTCCTTCATCGCACCGATCGTGCCGAGCAGGATCACCAGGAACGACGTGGGGCGCAGCAGCGGCCAGGTGATCCGCACGAACCGGGTGACCGGTCCGGCGCCGTCCAGGGAGGCCGCTTCGAGGTAGGAGCCGGGCACGTTCCTCATCGCGGCCATGAACAGCAGCATCGAGAAGGCGGTGCCGCCCCAGGAGCCGGCCAGGATCACCACGATCAGCGCGAGGTTCGGATCCGCCGCCCACTTCACGGGATTCAGTCCCACGGTGGTGACCAGGTAGTTCACCAGGCCGAAGTTCTCGCCGAACAGCCAGCGGAAGATCACTCCGGTGACGATCGGGGAGACCAGCCAGGGGAAGAAGAAGATCACCTGCGCGATGCTCGAGCCCTTCACCTGGTTCGAGACCAGCAGCGCGCTGATGATGAGCGAGAGGAAGTAGCCGAACGGCACGGCGACCACGGCGTACAGGACCGTCCGGAGCAGGCTCGAGTAGAACTCGCTGTCCCCGAACAGTGCCGTGTAGTTCTCGATGCCGACGAACTCGGCGTCCCCGTAGCCGCGGTAGTCGGTGAAGGAGTAGAAGACGCCGAGGCCGGCGGGCCCCACGAAGAAGATCGCGAACAGCACGAAGGCCGGCAGCAGGAAGACGGCCGCGACGAGTCCGCGGTGGCGGCGAGCGCGGACGGCGTTCGGGCGCCGTGACCCGTCCCCGGCCCGGACGGGCCGGGGCGGGCCCGGGGACGGGACCGGGGCAGCAGAGGTGGTCGTCGTGGACATGTGATCAGGCGAGGCTCTCGTTGAGCTGCTCGAGCGCGTTCTTCACGACGTCCTCGGCGGAGATGTCCCCGGCGATGGCCTTGACGGTCTCGTCACGCAGCGGATCCCCGCTGAGCGGCGCCGCGGTGCCGGCGACCTGGAGCCTCAGCTCTCGAGCCTTCGACTCCGAGACGAAGGCCGGTGACGCGGCGATCGCGGCGTTGTACAGGTCGAAGTCCTCCTGCCGCTCCTCGTAGGAGACCTCCACCCCCTCGGTGGCAGGCAGAAAGCCGGAGATCCTCGAGATCTCTGCGTAGTTCTCCGGGGTGTACAGCCACGTCACGAACTCCAGGGCCTGCTCCTCCTGACCGGATCCCTCGAACACCACGATCTGCGCTGCAGCGCCGAAGTTCGTGGCCTGCTCGGGCTGAGCGGGCATCGGGACGCCGACCCACTCGAAGTCCGCGATGTTCGCGACGAAGTCGGCGATCTGCCAGGACCCGGAGTAGTACGCGGCCACCTGGCCGGTCTTGAACATCGCGTTCGGATCCTCCTCCGTCAGCCAGACCGAGCGCGGCATCACCTCGTCGTCGTTCATCGCGATGAACCGCTCGAGCGCGGCGACGGTCGCGTCGTTCGTCTCGTACGCCGAGAGGTCCTCGTTCAGGGCGAGACCCTCGGAGCCGTTCTGGTACAGGAAGGAGTTCAGGCGATGCGAGCTGCGGTCCATGGTGAGCGAGAACCGGACGCCGGTGGCCTCTCGAACGCTCTTCGCGGCGTCGAGGAACTCGTCCCATGTCCACACATTGTCATCGACCGATGTGGGGTATTCGACCCCGGCCTCGTCCCACAGGTCCTTGTTGAGGAACATCCCCACGGCGGTGAGGTCGCTCGGCAGTGCGGGGACCTTCCCGTCTTCGTCGCTCGCATACATCCCCTCGATCGGCGTGATCTCGGCGGCGATGTCGGCCAGGTCCACGGTGCGGTCGAGCCAGACCGGGTCGACGGAGGGCATGCGGCCGATCGCCGGCAGGTCGTTGGCCTTGGCGGCATTGCGGACCTTGGTCTGCAGGTCATCGTAAGGAACGTCGACGATCTCGATCTCGACTCCGGTCTCCTCGAGGTACTTCTCGGCCAGGGCGGCGTACCCGCCGCCCTGGTTGGCATCGCCGGAGAGGATGAACTGGATCGGCCCGTCCGGAGAGGCGGAGGAGCTTCCGCCGCAGGCGGCGACGGCGGGGATCGCGGCAGCGGCGAGGCCGGCGGCGAGAACGGTACGGCGGGCAGGACTGGTCATGGTGATCTCCTCGGAGGACTGCGCTTCGTTGACGCGCCCAACGCTCCACCGCGTGCTTCTCGAGGGTGCGAGCTAGGACAAGTGCTTCATATGGTCCGGACAAAGGCCGCACTTTGTCAAGCGCTTTCCAGAGGAAGTTCCATCGTTGCAGGTCTCATGCTCGGCTCGGCCCCGTGCACTGCATGGGTGACCGGTCCCCGAGCGGACCGAAGAGCCCCGGCACCTCGTCCCGGACCACGGTGCGTGGTCGAGGCGAGGGCCGGGGCCTTCGGATCGGTGGTCGGGTCAGCCGTGCACGATCTCCACGGGGGCGTCCGGGGCGAGAGCGATGACGGCCCATCCGCCGGGCTCGACGGCGAGGCCCCGAGCGGCGGAGGATCCGCTCACCAGGTCCGTCCCTGCCCCGCGCACCGTCACCGGCTCCGCGCCGTGGTGCAGCAGGAACAGGAAGTCCGCGCCGTCACCACGGCGCCGCACCGCCTCCAGGCCTCGCTCCGCCGCACCCGTCAGCGTCGCCGAGATCCCGAGCCGCGCGGCGGTCTCCGCGAGGAAGGCGTCCCGTGAGTCCTGCCGCAGCCGCGCCGAGAGGTAGACGGCGTGCCCCTTCCCGCGGGCGGCGCGGGTGATCGCGGGGCGCCCGCGCAGCTCATCGTGCGAGTAGAGGGCGAGCGGCTGCGCGTCGACCGCCTCGAGAAGCTCGGTCCATTCCTCGACCACGGCGCCGGTGTCCAGTGCGACCTGCTCGCCGGCGGGCAGCGGCAGCATCTCCTCGACGCGCACGCCGAGCAGGTCCCGCAGCCGCCCCGGGTAGCCGCCCGGGACGATCCGCAGCGACGGGTCGGAGATTCCGGACAGGTAGGTCACGACCAGCTCGCCGCCGCCGGCGACATAGTCCTCCAGCCAGGCCACCTGCGTCTCCGAGAGCGGGTACAGGCACGGCACCACCAGCAGCCGGTAGCCGCTCGCGTCGGCCCCCGGGCGCACGAAGTCCGTCGGGATGCCGGCCCGCCAGAAGGAGCGGTGGGTCGCACGGACCTCGTCGGAATAGGAGATCGCGTCGCTCGGCAGATGCGGGGTCTCCAGCGCCCACCACCCGTCGGCGTGCCAGAGGATCCCCACCTCGGCCGCGATCAGCGGCCCGTCGGCGGGGAGCGAGACCGCGGGAGTGATCTGCTCGAGGAGCGCGCCGAGCTCGCACACCGTCTCGAAGCGGCGGGTGGAACCCCCGGCGTGGGGGACCAGGCCGCTGTGCCACTGCTCGGAGCCGCCCGCGGAGGCGCGCCACTGGAAGAACAGCGAGCTCTGGGAGCCGCGCGCGAGGTAGCCCAGTGAGTGCCGGATCGTCTGCCGGCGGCTCTTGGCGAGCGTGCGGTCACCGATCCGGATGCCGGAGGCGTTCTGCTCCATGAGCACCCACGGCCCGCCGGACCAGGACCGGGTGAGGTCCCCGCCGTAGGCGATGTGGGTCTCGGCGTCCGGGCCGGTGGTGTCGAGATAGTGGTCGATCGAGACCACGTCCAGCTCGTCGGCCCAGGACCACTGCTCGAGGTGGTTCCAGGAGGGGAGCATGAAGTTCGTGGTCACCGGCGCCCTCGAGCCGGCGGCCCGGATCTCGCCGCGCTGCTCGCCCATCGCTGCGAGCATCTCGTCGCTGCTGAAGCGGCGGAAGTCGATCTGCTGGGCGGGATTGTGCAGGTACTGCGTGGTGCGCGGAGGGGTGATCTCCTCCCACTCGCCGTAGCCCTGCGACCAGAACGCGGTGGTCCACTGCCGGTTCAGCTCCTCGAGGGTGCCGTAGCGGGCGCGCAGCCAGGTGCGGAAGGCGCGGGCGGCCTCGGGCCCGTGGTCCAGGGTCCCGTACTCGTTGTGCAGGTGCCAGCCGCGCAGTCCCGGATGGTCGCCGAAGCGCTCGGCGAGCATCCGCGCGATCGCCCGCGAGGCGGCGCGGTAGGCGGGGGCGCTGATCGCGTAGGTGTCACGCGAGCCGTGGGTCAGCCGCACCCCGTCGGGCCTCACCGGCATCGCCTCGGGATGGGCTCGGGTGAACCACGGGGGCGGCGAGGCGGTGGGGGTGGCCAGGAAGAATCCGATCCCGGCCTCGGTGAGCAGGTCGATGACCTCCTCGAGCCAGCCCGTCTCGTACACGCCCTCGGAGGGCTCGAGACTGGACCAGGAGAAGATCCCGAGCGAGACCGTGTTGACCTTCGCGCGCTGCATCAGCGCGATGTCCTCGTGCCAGGTCGCGCGGTCCCACTGCTCCGGGCTCCAGTCCCCGCCGAACAGGAACTGCGGCGGGGCGAAGGGGGCGAAGGGCGACGCGGCCGACGGCGCCTGCACCGCAGCCCCGTCGGACCGGAGCTCGGCGCCCACCGCGCGGGCCGCGTCGGGCGCGCTCATGCGGTGACCCCCGCCGCGCTCTCCTCACCGCGCACCAGCTGCGACGCCTGCGATCCCACCCGCGCGAAGACGCCCAGGGAGTGCACGTCGTAGGTGCGGTCGAGGAAGCGCCCGCCGGTGACGCGCTCTCCGTCGATCAGGTGCACCCACTCGCCGTCCGGCAGATACATCTCCACCCGTCCGGACTCCTGGAACACCGGCGCGACCATCACGTCCGGCCCCAGCATGTACTGGGTGTCCAGCGGGCGGCAGGCGGGATCGTCGGGGAACTGCATCACCATCGGGCGCATCACCGGGGCACCGGTCGCTGTCGTCGCCGCGGCGGTCTCCAGCAGATAGGGCAGCAGCTGCTGCTTCAGGAGCGTGAACTCCCGCATCACCTCCACCGCCTCCTCGTCGAACGCCCACGGCACCCGATAGGAGCTCGAGCCGTGCAGGCGCGAATGGGAGCTGAGCAGGCCGAACGCCGTCCAGCGCTTGAAGACGGTCGGGTCCGGGGTGCCCTCGAAGCCGCCGATGTCATGGCTCCAGTAGCCGAAGCCCGAGGAGGTCAGCGACAGGCCGCCGCGCAGGGACTGCGCCATCGCGACGTAGGTCGACTCGCAGTCCCCGCCCCAGTGGACCGGGAACTGCTGGCCGCCTGCGGTCGCGGAGCGGGCGAAGACCACGGCCTCGCCCGCGCCCCGGCGGCGCTCGAGCAGCTCGAACACCGTGCGGTTGAAGCGGTGGGTGTAGTAGTTGTGCTCGCGCAGCGGGTCCGCGCCGTCGTGCCAGGCGATGTCCTGGACCGGGATGCGCTCGCCGAAGTCGGTCTTGAAGGCGTCCACGCCGTCATCGAGCAGGGCCTCGAGCTTGCCCGCGTACCAGGCGGCCGCTTCGGGGTTCGAGAAGTCGACCAGCGCCATCCCGGCCTGCCAGAGGTCGCTCTGCCAGATCGAGGGCTCGGGGCCGTCGTCCCGCCGCAGCAGGTAGCCCTTCTCGGCCCCTTCGGCGAACAGGACCGAGCGCTGGGCGATGTAGGGGTTGATCCACACGCACACCTTCAGGCCGCGCTCGTGGAGCTTCCGGATCAGGCCCCGGGGATCCGGGAAGGTCGAGGGATCCCAGATGAAGTCCGACCAGTGGAAGCCGCGCATCCAGAAGCAGTCGAAATGGAAGACGGACAGCGGGATGTCCCGCTGCGCCATGCCGTCCACGAAGCTCAGCACCGTCGCCTCGTCGTAGTCCGTGGTGAAGGACGTGGACAGCCACAGCCCGAAGGACCACTCGGGCAGCGACGGAGGGCGACCGGAGCGGGCGGTGTAGCGCTCGATGACCTCGAGCGGGGTGCCGCCGCCGTAGACCTCGTAGCGCAGTCGCTCCCCGGGCACCGAGAACTGGGTGGCCGAGACGTTCTCGGAGCCCACCTCGAAGGAGACCGGGCCCGCGTCATCCACGAGCACGCCGTAGCCGCGGGAGGAGAGGTAGAAGGGGACGTTCTTGTAGGCCTGCTCGGAGTTGGTGCCGCCGTCGGCGTTCCAGATGTCCACGCTCTGGCCGTTCTTCACGAAGGCGCCGAAGCGCTCGCCGAGGCCGTAGATGCTCTCGCCCACGTCGAGCGAGAGCTGCTCATGGACGTAGGGACCCTCGCCCTCGACCTGCGCGTAGCCGATCGAGCGCTCCGTGGAGCTGGTGAGCACCTCGCCGTCCCACAGGTAGTCCACGTGCCACGGACCCTGCAGCGCGATGCGCGCGGTGAGCCGGCCCGAGACGAACTCGACGATCTGCGCCGCGTCGTCACGGGTGATGGTGGGCGTCACCGGGTCGCTCGCGAGCTCGAAGCGGGGCAGAGATTCGCGCAGGCCCGCGAAGTGCTCGATCTTCACCGCGATGACGTCGGGCCGCGGCGCGGTGAACGAGACGGTGATGACCGGTTTGTTCAGCGTGTCGCCGCGGCGCAGGATCCGGGTGACGGGGGCGTGGACGACGAGCTCGTCCTCGCGGATCTCGACGTCGTGGACCTCTGCCGGGCGCTGCAGCGTGACGCCGTCGCGCAGCAGCCAGTATCCGTTGGTGAACTTCACGGGGGACCTCCAGGGTGGGGAAGAGCTCAGGGGCGCTCGAGCCGGAGCCCGGTGAGCGCGTGCGGACCGGAGAGCCGCACTCGGACGCGACCGGTGGGGCCGGCGTCCAGGGCGGAGACCCGGTGGGGCAGGGGGAGTGCCGCGGCGGCCGACGGATCGGCGGCGTCCGGTGCGATGAGCACGGCGGCGGGGTGGGGCGTGGCGGGGTCGACGGCGCTGACATCGAGGGAGCCGACGTCCAGCGGGCGGGTCTCCAGCGCGGTGACCAGGGTCCCCGCGTCGAGCACGAAATCTGCGGTGCCCGAGGCGCCGGTGACAGGCCGCAGCTCGGTGCCCTCCAGGAGCGTGGCGGCGCAGCGGGCCAGACCATCCGTCTCCTCCGCCCGGGCGGCGGGGACGAGATCCTGAGGGGCGGCGGGCACCGGATGCGCCGCGAGGTGGGCGCGCGGGATGCTGATCTCCTCGGCGGCCACGACGTGCCGGCTGGAGCGTGCCACCTGCACGATGACGGGGCCGTCCGGCAGCTCCCAGCCCTCACGGTCCGCGGCGAACAGCGCGAGACGGTCGTAGGGGATCTCGATCGTGGTCGTGGTCGGGGTGGTGGTCGTGCCGGCGACCGTCGACGGCGCCCCGGAGCGGGGCTCGTGCTCGAGGGCGACCACGTCGAAGCCGACCAGTCGCGTCTCCGGCACGGTGTACGGCCTGCGGGAGAACGAGGACTCCGGCATCTGCGCGTACACCTGCACCACGTCATGGAGCCTGCCGGCGGTGCGGCGCTCGGCCGGGGCGGTGAGAGCCACGGTGACGCGCACGGCCTCGGGGCCCGCCGTGACCCCGACGTCGCTCCAGCGCGCCGCGTCCACGGCGAGGCCGTGGCCGAAGGGGAAGCGGGCTCCCTGCCCGTAGAGGTACGTCGACCCGGTGGTGATGACGTCGTAGTCCAGCACCGACGGCAGAGGGCTCGAGTCCGGCCAGGTCTGGGCCAGGCGCCCGGAGAAGTCGCGCCGCCCGGTGAGCAGATCTGCGAGGGCCTCGCCCTCCGCCTCCCCGGCATGCGCCGACCACACCACGGCCCCCACCCGCTCCTCGAGGCCCTCGAGGTCGTAGGGGTAGGAGGAGGTGATCACCAGGACCGTCGCGACCTCCTGCGGCAGTGCGGCGAGGAGCTCAGCGGCGGCCCGGTCGGGGCCGGAGAGCCGCGCGTGCGGGCGGTCCTCGGTCTCCCGGCCGTGCACATGGGGCTCATTGCCCAGCACGAGCACCACCGTCTCGGCGCCGTCGGCGGCCTGCGCGAACGCCGCGGCCGCGCTCTCGTGGACCCGGGCGGCGAAGCGCGCCGCGGAGCTCGGCGACGCGGTGCGCAGCACGAGCGCTCCGGTGTGGTGCTCGAGGCCCACGAAGCGACCGCTGCCCAGGTGCTGCAGCTGCCAGCTGCCATCCACCGAGGTGATGCGCCGGAACGTCTCCTGCACCACCCAGCCGCCGATCCTCGTGCCGGCGGCGACGAGCTGGCCCCGGTCATCGGCGGTGACCAGCAGCCCGGTGGTGGTCTCCCGCAGTGCGACGACGTCCTCCCCGAGGTCGAGCACCTCGAACGCCGCCGCGCCCGGCAGGACCGATCGGGGGACGTCCGCCGCCGGTCGGTGCAGGCGCAGCGACCCATCCTGGGCGAGCAGCACCGACTCGGGGGAGCCGGCCGCGCCGGGCACGCCGGGCAGCGAGCCGGTGCCGATCAGGTCCAGGCCGATCCGGTCGAGCAGGCGGGAGGCGCGCACCGGGCCCGGAGCCGTGCCGGGAGCGCCGAGCGCCTCGGCGAGTGACACGGGGGAGTGGAGATCCCCGCTGTACCAGTCCCCGAGCACCGCATGCGCCTGCTCGCCGAGCACGGCGACGGTTCCAGGGCGCAGCGGCAGCGCGGTCCCGTCGGCGCGAGCCAGCAGCACCGCAGAACGCACGGCGACCTCTCGGGCGAGCTCCCGGCGCGTCACGCGCTGCGGATGCGCCGGGTCCGAGGGCAGGTGCGAGGCGCCGGTCGCCGGAGCATCGGGCAGGGCGTCGAACTCCCCGGTGCGGGCCCGGGCCACCAGCTGGCGCACGACGGCACGGTCCACGTGCGCGGTCTCGATCAGCCCGCGCTCGAGCGCCTGTGTGATCGCCGTGACGCTCTCGCTCGGATCGGAGTCGTGATCGGTGAAGGAGTCCGCACCCGCCCGCAGCATCGCGGCGTAGGCGCTCGCCGCATCCGGCACCACCTTCTCCGCGCGGAACAGGTTCGAGGGCGCCCCCGCATCCGTCACCACGAACAGCAGATCAGGGTCCGGCAGGAGTGACCGCAGCGAGGTCTCCAGGAGGTCGGTGATGTGTGCGGGGCGTCCGTTGACCAGGTTGTACGAGAGCATCACCGAGGCGGCGAGGCCGCTGCGGAGCGGCGCGGTGAAGCCGGGCAGCTCGAACTCCTGCAGCACCCGCGGGGAGAGCTGGGAGTCGCTCACGCACCGGTCCGTCTCCTGGGAGTACGCGAGGAAGTGCTTCAGGGTGGGCAGCACCTGCCAGGTGTCGTCCTCTCCTCGCAGCCCGCCGGAGAACCCGCTGCCGAGGACCGCGTTCAGCAGCGGATCCTCGGTGTAGGCCTCCTCCGTGCGACCCCACAACGGGTGCCGCAGGGAGTTGACCACCGGTGCCCACACGCTGAGGCTCACGGACGGATCGGCCGCATGGAGCTCCCGCACCTCCTGCGCGGTGACCGCTGCCGCCGCGGCCAGCAGCTGCGGATCCCAGCTCGCCGCCATGCCCACAGGCTGGGGGAACTGCGTGGCCAGGCCCCGCCACGCGACACCGTGCACCCCTTCGGTCCCGGTCACGAAGGGACCGATCCCCAGGCGGGGCACGCCCGGCGAGTACTGGTGCAGCATCGCGATCCGTTCGGCGATCTCCATCTGTGCGACCAGAGCTCGGGCCTGGTCGAGACGCCGCTGATCGGCGGCGGCGGGCCGGCCGCCGGGGGCGGCGGCGAGGTCTGACGAGCTCATGGATCCTTCGGCAGGCGTCGGGAGCGAGGGGTGAGGACCGGTGGCGGTCACTGGCGGTGCGGTGCGGTGAGTGAGGCGAGGCGTCGATGCGGCGTCGGTGCGGCTGGATCGGGGAACCTCGACGAAAGCGTATCGAATCGGTTCGACGATCGCCAGGTCAACACTTCCCTGACTGTGTCGCTGCGAGGGGAAGGGTCCGCTGCGGCGCGCCCTCAGCGCTGTCGGACTCCGCTGCCGTCGGCACCGCGCTCGACCCTCAGGCCAGGCTGGGAGCACGAAGAAGTGGCCGTGGTGAGCGTCCCGCCAGGGGGCGATGATGCCGTCTCGCGAGCGTCCCGCACGAGGCGCTCTTCCCTCTCGCGCTTCCCTCTTGCGGGGTCGAAGCGCTTCGACTACTCTGACGCCGCGGGAGCCGGACCTCGGCTGTGACCCGTGTAGTCCTCCCACTCAACGATGAGGTCAGGATCATGAAGAAGAAACTGACGACCCCGACGGTGCGTCGCCGATCATTGGTCAGGATCGGCCTGCTCGGGTCCGTGTGCGCGGCGGGACTCCCGCTGCTGACGTCCTGTGGTGAGATCAGCGGAGGTGAAGGCAGCGTCCAGATGCGGAACTCGGAGCTGGACATCCTCCCCGAGTTCACCGAATGGCCGCTGCCCGCGGAACCGGATCTGGTGGGCGAGCCCCCGGACCACCCCAGCGCCTATCTCACCTACCCGGATCCGGTGCAGAAAGCGGTCCCCGAGCCGCGCGGCGGTGAGGGCAGCTATTCGATCTATGTCCCCAACTGGGGGCCCTCGATGGCGAAGGACGATCCGTACTACACCGCCATGGCCGAGGCCATGGGAGGGACTCGGATCAACTTCGTGCAGAACGATCCCAATGCCTACACCGAAGCCTCGGTGCAATGGATCAAGGCCCAGGAGTTCGGCGACGGCATCCTCCTGTTCTCCTGGATGACCTCGGCGGACGCCAACTTCGACACGACTGTCATCAACCGTTTCGCCAATCTCTCGGAGGTCCTCAGCGGAGACATCTCCGAACGCTGGCCGCTCCTGGCCGGCCGCGGCGACGCCGCCTGGGCCGCGTCGGTGTGGGCCGAGGACCCGGAGAACCCCGAGGAGACCTCCGGCATCTACGGCATTCCGTGGACGTCCAACGGCGGTCCCGGAAACGGATTCTTCTACCGTGCCGACCTGCTCGAGGAGGCCGGGCTCGAGGTGCCCACCACCGTCGAGGAGCTGCTCGAGGTGGCGCGCGAGTGGACTGATGATCCCGCCGGCAGGTGGGCCATCGGCGGCACGGACTACATGTCCAGCGCCTGGTTCCGCCTCACCCCCGGGTCGGGCTGGAGCTCGCAGGACGGCGAGATCGTGCACAACAACGAACGGCCCGAGTTCAAGGAATGGGTCGCGTTCCAGCGTCAGATCCGTGAGGAGGGCCTGGTCCATCCGAACGTCGGCACCCCCACCTTCGACGGCAAGGCCGCGCAGCGTGCGGGCGATGTCCTCTTCGACCAGGACGGGTGGTCCCGGTGGATCGACGTCCCGGCTCAGGTGGCGGCCAGCGGTGAGAACCCTGACTTCGTCCTCGACGCTCTCGGGCCGCTGACCTTCGAAGGCCGCGAGCCGATGTACCACGGCGCGGGCGGTGTCTCCGGGTGGCTGTTCCTCAGCAACCAGCTCGAGAAGGAGCAGATCGAGGAGATCCTCGACGTCGCGAACTGGTGCGCCTCTCCTGCGGGCACCGTCGAGCAGGAGATGATCGTCTACGGCATCGAGGGCGAGCACTTCGAGCGCGGCGAGGACGGCCGCCCCTCGTTCACCGAGGCCGGGATCGCCGCCAAGCAGGACTCCTTCGCCTTCACGGCGATGAGCGGAGTGGTCCAGAACCTCCTCGAGGGTCCGGCGGACCTGGTCCAGCGCCGCTTCGACTTCAACGCCTCCGTGCTTCCGGTGCTGGTCAAGGATGAGTTCGAGACCGCGCGGATCACCACCCCGGACGGCGCCGCCCAGGCCGGCACGATCTTCGACGAGAAGGTCAACGACATCATCAACGGACGGGCCGAGCTCTCGACCCTCGACGAGGCGGTCGCGACCTGGAAGGCCGACGGCGGCGATGTGACGCGCGCCGTGTACCAAGAGGTCCACGCGTCGCTGAAGGGGGAATGAGATGATCCGTCCCCCGATCACGACCCGCGTCGGAGATCCGCGCGGTTGGGGCGGGACCCGATGACGCCCCGCTCCACGGGAGGGGCCTCCGCCCCGGAGGTCATGGCCACCGGGCCGGCGGGCTCCGTCCTGGAGCCTCTCGCGGCTGAGGCGGCCGCCTCCGAGAGGCCTCGGTCCAGCGTGCGTCGGCGCATCCCGCTGCGAGCGAGGCTGCGGCGCGACTGGCCCCTGCTGCTGCTCGTGCTCCCGGCGCTGCTCCAGCTGGCGTTCTTCTTCTACCTGCCCTCCCTGTTCAGCGTCATCGCGTTCATGGACTTCAGCCCGTACCGGCCGCTGTGGGAGAACCCGGTCATCGGGTTCACCTACTTCCAGATGCTGTTCCAGGATCCGTACTTCGTGGAAGCGCTCCTGAACACCCTCAAGTTCGCGTTCGCACAGCTGCTGTTCGTCTTCCCGTTCTCGATCATCCTCGCGCTGGTCGTCCACGGGCTGATCTCCAAGGTGCTGCGCAACTCGTTCCAGTCCATCGTCTACCTCCCGTACTTCTTCTCCTGGGTGCTCGTGGTGACGATCTTCCTGCAGGTGCTCGGGCAGGACGGCCTGCTCAGCCGCTGGCTGGTGGGCATCGGCGCCGAACGGCTCCAGATCATGAATGATCCGGACACCTTCACGTTCCTGGCGTGGATGCAGTGGACCTGGAAGGACGCGGGGTGGGGGATGATCATCTTCCTCGCCGCGCTCGGGGCGATCAGCCCGAGCCTCTACGAGGCGGCCGCGGCTGATGGCGCGAACCGCTGGCAGCGCCTGTGGCACATCACGCTGCCAGGGATCCGGCCGGTGATCGTGCTGCTGCTCATCCTCCAGCTGGGAGGGATCCTCACCGTCGGCTTCGAGCAGTACCAGCTTCAGCGAGAAGCCGTCGGCTGGAAGACGGCCGAGGTGCTCGACACCTACGTCTACTACCGGACGATCCTCGCATCCGACGGCGAGTCCCTCGGCACGGCCGCGGGACTGTTCAAGGGTGTGATCGGGCTGCTGCTGATCCTCTCGGCCAACCACGTCGCGCACCGGCTCGGCGAGCAGGGGGTGTTCCAGAAGGCATGAGCATCCCGATCCCCAAGCTGTTCGCACAGCGCACCAGAGAACGAGCTCGCCCGATCTGGGACGAGGAGCCCTCGCTCCCCGCGAAGCTCCTCCGGGGCCTGTTCCTGGCCCTCTACGCCGGTGCCGTCCTGGTGCCGATCTGGGCGGTCCTCGCCACGAGCCTCGCGAGCGAGGAGGCCCTCACACGGGCAGGTGGCGACCTGGTCCTCTTCCCCACGGACTTCAGCCTGCAGGCGTACCGGGAGATCCTCTCCGGCGGGGCCGTCACCCAATCGCTGCTGTTCACGATCATGCTGACCGTGGTCGGCACGGCGGTGAGCCTCGTGCTCACGGTGGGCGCGGCCTACGGTCTCTCCCGGCCAGGGACGCTGTGGCACACCAAGCTGCTCATGGCCATCCTCGTCACGCTGCTCTTCGCACCGGGCATGTACCCGTCCTACCTGGTGGTCCAGAACCTGGGCCTGCTGAACAACATGTGGGCGCTCATCCTGCCCGTGTGCTTCAGCGCCTGGAACCTGATCGTGCTGCGGACGTTCTTCATGAACAGCGTGCCGCCGGAGCTCATCGACGCCGCGAAGATCGACGGCGCCGGGGAGTTCAAGATCCTCTTCCGGATCGTGCTGCCGATGTCGAAGGCGATCCTCGCCGTCATCGGACTGTTCTATGCGGTGGGCTTCTGGAACACGTACTTCCTCGGCGTGCTGTACACGCCGGGGATGGACGTGAAGCCGATCCAGGTGCTGATCCAGCAGTGGCTGCTCGCCTCCTCGGGGCCGACGGGCCAGGACGCCGCCGCCGCGGCGGCCATCTCCTCCGGCATGGAGAACGCCCCCGCGGCGTCGCTGAAGATGGCGGCCGTGGTCTGCACGATCATCCCGATCGTCATCATGTACCCGTTCATCCAGAAGCACTTCACCAAGGCCGTGATCACCGGCGCCGTGAAGGGCTGAGGAACGGACCCCCGGCCCCGTCCTCGACGACCAGGACGGGGCCCCGGCCTCAGGGCCGAGTGGTCGCGCGGGGGATGAAGGTGGGGCTGAGCTGCCGCGAGTGGGCTGGCACGTCCCGGTCGCCGAGCCGTTCGACGGCCATCGCGACCGCGGTGCGACCGATCGCCGGGATCGGCAGGTCCACCGAGGAGACCTCCCACGGGCCGTTGCTGGCGACATCGGCCGGTGCGATCGCGACCACCTGCACCTGATCGGGGCAGACCGCACCGAGCTGCGACATCGCCCTGCCCAGCATCGCGAGCGCCGGCTCGTGATGCACGAACAGGCCGTCGAACCGTGCACCGGACAGGACCTGCTCCCGCACGAAGGCGGTGACGGCCCCGGGCTCCGGCGCCACCTCGCACACCTCGGCCTCGAGACCGAGCTCGGCGCAGGCCATGGTGTAGCCCAGCCGGGCGCGCCGGGCATAGGTGGGGACCGGTCCGCCGGGTCCGGCCGACGGAGGCTTGAGCATCGCGATGCGGTGCGCCCCGCGATCGTGCAGCTCGCGCACGGCGAGCATCGCCCCGGCGAGGAAGTCGAAGTCGACGCAAGCCAGGCCCTCGGGATCCTGGGGGTTGCCGATCAGCACGACGGGGCTGTGGAGCCGTGCGAGGGAGGGCAGGCGCTCGTCGTCCTCGACGATGTCCATGACGACCAGGGCGTCGACCTTGCCCTCCTCCACGATGCGCAGGGTGCGGGTGCGATCCTCCGCGGTCACCAGCACCACGTCGTAGTCCGCCTCGTGCGCGGCGCTCAGGATCGAGCTGACGAACTCCATGATCACGTGGTCATCGACGTCCGGACGCTGGGGGACGGCCAGGCCCAGCAGCGAGGTGCGCTTCAGGGCGAGGGCCCGGGCACTGGCGGTGGGGTGGTACTCGAGCTCCGTGATCGCCGCATCGATGCGCGCCCGGGTGGACTCCGAGATCGGACGCTTCCCGCTCAGCGCGTAGCTGACCGTGCTCAGGGAGACGCCCGCCGCCCGGGCGATGTCGGTCATCGTGGCCATCTGCGATCCCCTCCGCCGTGCGGCCCCTCGTCTCTCAGGGGTGACGGTCTGACTCGAGCGGATGCGCTCCGCCGTCGGGGACATCCTCCCATGTCAGAGGGCAGGACGGTGGAGTTTCGACGATATTTCGCTGAAACGCTTCGATGACGCGCGCGGCGCGTGTCCGGGGCGCTCGGCGCGTGCGGAGCCGGGACCGTGCCGAGCGCTCCGAGTTCACCGCGACCCGAGTTCACCGCGCCCGAGTTCACCGCGCCCTGAGCTCAGTGCCCCCCCGTTCAGCCCAGCGGGCTGCTCGCGAGGACGGCGACCACCACGAGCAGCAGCGCGATCGCCCCCAGCAGGGCGCCGAGCACCGAGGGCAGCATCCGCGGAGCCCGGCCGCTGTCGTAGTGGCCGACCCCGATCACTCCCAGCACCACCGCGAACAGGGCGAGGGGCACAGCGACCAGGTCGCCGATGACGGGGATCAGTGCGCACAGCACGGCCAGAACGCCCAAGACCAGGGCGTACCCGCCGGCGCGGTGCCCCCGGGAGTGGTGCTCGCCGGAGTGGTCTTCGTCGGCGCCATGCCCTCCGGCGAGGTGCTCGCCGTTCACGGAGCCGTCAGGCGCGGCCCGCCCTGACGGGCCCGGGCCAGGATCGCCTCGGTGAAGAGCTCCACCACCTCGGGCGCGAGGTGGAGGTTGAAGGTGGGCTCGAACAGCTCCGCCTCGAGCAGCACCAGTCCGTGCTCCGCGGTGTCCACGAGGTCGATCCGCCCGTACAGGGGAGTGGGCAGACCCGTCGCCGCCGTGACCGCCGTGAGCACCCGTTCGGCGAAGTCCCGCTCCGCGTCGGTGGCGACCACGGCCTGGGGGGCTTCCCGATAGACGCCTCCGCGCAGCCCGCCGCCGCGGGCCAGCAGCGCCCCCTTGGCGATGGCGTGCGTGAAGCTGCCGTCGAGCGTGTACACGGCCTTCTCCTCTCCCGCGGACAGCTCGGGCACCTCGGGCTGGACCATGACCTCGCAGCCGGTGGCAAGGATCGTGCGGGCCAGCTCGAGGGCGGCCGGGTCGTCGGCCGCGTGCAGGCCTGCATGCTGGGAACCGGCGCCGACGGTGGGCTTGAGGACCACGTGCGAACCGTCGGCCGCCTCCGCGAGCGCCGCCCGCACCGAGGCCTCGTCCGCGCAGTAGGCCGTCGGGACCACGGCGATCCCGGCGGCCTCGAGCTGGGCGAGGTAGCGCTTGTCCATGTTCCAACGCACCAGGTCGGGCTCGTTGAGCACGCGGGTCGAGGTCTCCGCCCGCTCGAGCCAGGCATCGAACTCCGCGGGATGCAGGGCGTAGTCCCACGGACTGCGCAGCACGAGGAGGTCGAAAGCGGTGAGATCCTCGGCGGAGCCCGCAGCCGTGCCGCGCCAGACCACCGCGTCGGCCTGCACCCCGCGCTCGCGCAGCGCGGCGACCAATGGCGCGCTGTCTCGCTCGGGGTCCGCCCCGGTGAAGAACGCGGGGTCGGTGGTCACGATGCCGATGCGGGTCATGGAGGTGAGCGTAACGGCGAGCAGGGTCGGCGCGGGACCGCGGTCCGCGCCCGGATCAGGGGGGAATCAACCGGCTCCGGCGGGAAGCAGCACGCGGGCCTGGACGGGGAGATGATCACTCGGCCAGATCCCGCCCGGACGCGCCGCATTGATCGTCGCATCGAGCACGTGCGCGTCCTGGCTGAGCAGTATCCAGTCGATGCGAAAGTCGGACTCCTCCGCCTCGCCGAAATGAGGGAATGTGCTCCATGCGGGACTCAGCCGCTGCTGCGCAGTGCGCCAGGAGTCCTGCAGTCCGAAGTCATCCACCAGCACCGTGTAGGCCGGCGAGTCCTCGGCGACCGCGTTGAAATCACCGGTCGTGATCGTGGGCAGGCCGAAGAGGTGGAACTGACGGAGATGGTCCGCCACCAGCTGCGCCCCCTTGACCTGGGCCTGGGTGATCACGTGATCCAGATGGGTGTTCAGGTGCACCAGCTCCCCGCCGGTCTCGAGGTCCCGGAAGCGGGCCCACACAGCGGCCCGGGGCCCGGCGTTCCCCCAGGTCCGTGAGCCGACCTCCCGGGGCCGGTCCGAGAGCCAGAACTGGTTCCAGGTCAGCAGCTCGAGCCGGCGCGTGTCGTAGAAGATCGGGTTGATCAGGCCCTCGTTCCCACCTGCGGTCCCGACGCCCAGGCTGCGGTGGTGGGGACCGAGCCCCGCCTCGATCGGGCCGAAGGTCCAGCCCTGCATCTCCTGCAGCCCCAGCAGATGCGGCTGCTCGGCGGCCATCAGCGCCTCGATCGCCGGGGCGCGATGCGGCCAGTGCCCGGGGTCCTCGGGAGTCGAGCGGTCCGTCTGGAAGAGAGCGTTGAAGCTCATCACGTGCAGGGCGCCGCCCGGCGGGGTCCCGTCGGTGTCGGGGACGGAGGGTGCGGTCGAGGTCATGCGGACTCCTGGACGTGGTGCGGTGCGGGCGGCAGAGGCGAAGTGGACGGGGGCAGGGGCAGGAGGGTCACCAGTAGCGCTCGAGCGCCTCCTCCACCGAGCCGAGTGCCTCGAGCGATCGCTCGTGGTGACGGACCACGATGCCGCTGGCGAGGCAGTCGGTGAGGAACAGCTCGGGGATGCGACTGGTCAGCGCCCCGGTGCGCAGCGGCGTGCGGTCCTGGACCGCGAGGAGCACGTGATCGGCGAGCTCGGCCGCGGGGGAGGTCGACAATCGGGTGATGAGCACCGTGCGGCAGCCGCGACGTGCCGCCTCGGCGAGCTGCGGGACGGTCTCGGACGCGGTCCCGGTCTCGGAGACCACCACCAGCACGTCGCCGGGACGGGCCGCTGCCAGTCCGATCACTGCCGAGGGCGGGTCGTGGAAGGTGGTGGCGGGGACGGAGAGGCTGCGCAGCTTGTGCTCGAGGGACACCGCGATCATGTGCGCGGAGCCGGCACCCATCGCATAGACATGCCCGGCCTCGCCGAGCACCCGGACGACCTCCTCGAAGGTTCCCGGATCGAGCAGCCGCGCGGTCTCCTCCATCGAGCGGGCGCTGAGCACGGAGTGGCTGGTGACCAGCTCGGGCAGCGGGGTGCGGTCGGTGATGTCGCCCGTGATCCGCGGGGAGTGCGACGATTCGGTGCGGTCGGCGGCCAGCACCAGCTCGGTCCGCAGCCGGGTGAACCTCTCGATCCCGAGAGTGCGGCACAGCCGTGTCACCGAGGCGGCCGATGACCCCGCCCGTTCTGCATACTCCGTGATGGTCATCCGCCCCACCTCGGCCGGGGATTCGAGGGCGAGGCGTGCCAGCTGCTGCAGCTGGGGGGAGAGAGTGGGCAGAGCGGCCCGCAGCAGCGCGAGCACGGGCAGCTGCTCGAGGGACGTGTCCTCGTGCGGGCTCGGGGCGGTCGGGGGCATCGAGGGCCTTCCTGGTGCTGAGGTCCGGGCGGGTGCCGGAAGCGTCGGTGCCCGGCATCATGGCATGGGCGGTGCAACGGCGAGCAGAGCGGTGGTGGGGGACCGGGGCGTGGGGGAGCCGCTCACGTGAGGGCTCCGGTCACTTCAGGGCCCCGGCGCTCAGGCCCTCCTGCACCTGGCGCTGGAAGACGATGTACAGCACGAGCACCGGCAGCATCGAGATGATCAGGCCGGCGAACAGCTGGGCCATCGACGTCGGCGAGGTCTCGTAGTTCTCCCCGAGCGCGAGCGCCACCAGGCCCTGGCTGAGCACGAAGTTCGACCGCGATTCGTCCTGCTGGGGGTTCAGCACCTGGGGGAGCAGGAACTGGTTCCACTGCCCCAGGAAGTTGAACACCCCGATCGAGACCAGGCCGGGCCGGGCCAGCGGCAGCATGATCCGGAAGAACACCCCGAAGTGCCCCGCCCCGTCGAGGAAGGCCGCCTCCGAGAGCTCCGTGGGCAGGCTGCGGAAGAAGCCGGTGAGGAAGAAGATCGAGAACGGGAGCGAGAAGGCCGCGTAGACCAGGACCAGGCCGGTGCTCGTCTGGAACAGGCCCAGCGACTGGACGATCCGCACCAGCGGCACGATCGCCAGGAACACCGGGAAGGTCATCCCCGCGAGGTACAGCCAATACAGGATCCGGCTGCCGGGGAAGGGATAGCGGGCCATCACGTAGGCCGTCATCACGGCCAGCAGCATCGTCAGCAGGACCCCGCCGCACACCACGATCATGGTGTTGGCGAAGTAGGCGCCGATGTTCGATTCCTGCCAGGCCGCGATGTAGATGCCCAGCCGCAGCTCTCCGGGCAGGCCGAACGGGCTGTTGTAGATCTCCTCGTTCGTCTTCAGGGAGGAGATCACGATCCAGGCCAGCGGGATCAGCACGGCCAGGGCCCACAGCAGCAGGATCAGGTGCGGGGTGCCGGACAGCAGCGCGGAGCTCCGCCTGCGGCCCGGCCGCACAGGTGAGGCCGACGGGCCGGTGCCCGACGGGGAGACCGACGGGTCGGTGCCCGACGGGGTGGGGTCAGACGTGGCAGCGGTCTGCGTGGTGGAGGAGGACGGGGCGGTCATCAGTACTCGAGCTCCTCGCGCTTGGTGAGCCGATAGGTGAGCAGGGCCAGCGCGACCGAGCCGAGCATCATCACGGTGCCCATCGCGGAGGCGTAGCCGAACTGCGAGTTGAAGGAGAACGCCGTGCGGTACAGATAGGTCGACATCACGTCGGCCCCGAAGTCCGCCGCCGTCCCGGTCATGGACATCACGGCGATCAGCGCATACGAATCCAGAGTGCCGATGCCCAGGTAGATCAGGGCGGTCTGGGCGTGGGACCAGATCAGCGGCAGGGTCACGTGGAAGTAGCTCCGCACCCTCCCGGCCCCGTCCAACGCGGCCGCCTCGTACAGCTCCTGCGGCACTCCGCTCATCGCGGAGAGGAAGAGCACCATGTAGAAGCCGACGGAGGACCACACCGCCGCCAGCGCGATCGCCAGCAGGATCGTGCGAGGGTTCCCCAGCGGCCCGTTCGGGACCACTTCCAGCACGTCGGTGCCCAGCGCCCGCAGCATCCCGTCCAGCAGCCCGCCCCGTGAGGAGTAGAGGTAGCTGAACATGATGCCGATGATCACCACCGGCACCACCTGCGGGAAGAAGAACAGCACCCGGTAGAGGTCCGCACCGCGGGTGGCGCGGAGGGTGCCCGCGCCACCCCGGGTGATCAGCGCCGCGAACAGCATCGCGAGCCCCAGGGTGGCCACGGGGATCACCACCAGCAGCGCGGCGTTGTGGGACACCGCCCGCCACCAGCTGCTGTCCCGCGCCATCCGCACGTAGTTGTCCAGCCCCACGTACTCCAGCGACGGCGAGAACCCGGTCCAGTTCGTGAAGGAGATCTGGACCCCCTGCGCGAAGCTCGAGAGCACGAACACCGCGTACAGCGCGAGGCCCGGCGTGATGAAGGTGATGATCAGCCACCACCGTCCGCGCTGATGCATCAGCGGGTCTGCTTGGTGATCGCGTCGTCCTTCGCCACCTCGTCGGCCTTGGCCTGGCAGCGGGTGAGGAAGCCGTCCACGTCGAGATCGCCGAGCACCAGCGCCATCAGCGCCGCGCGGGTCTCCTCCGCCATCGAGGGGTACCAGGCGGAGTACTTCACGCGCTGCCACGGCTCGACCTGGTGGGAGCGATCGATCATCTCGGTGATGGTGCCGAAGGCCTCGCTGAGCTCCTGGCCCTCGTGGGCGCCGGCGACCATGGTCACGCTGTTGCTGAGCTCGGCGTACTTCCGCGAGACCTCCTTGGACAGCAGCGCGCGCAGGAACTCGAAGGCGGAGGGCTGGTTCGCGGCCGCCGCCGGCACGTACCAGCCGGCGCCGGCGTTGTTCGGCGTCAGATCCGCCAACGCGGGATCGGGGGAGGGGAGCGCGGCGGCGGCCATGCGGAAGCCCTCGGGGATCGCGGACTTCATCTCGTTCTCGAGCCAGGCGCCGACGGGGATGAACGCGGCCTCGTGGTTCAGCCAGGCCGTCTGCGACTGGATGTGGGTCATCTGGGCGACGCCGGGCAGGATCAGCTCATCGGTGCGCAGCTGGAGCAGCGCCTCGGCGGCCTCGCGGATCGCGTCCTGCTGCCAGGCGCCCTCCTCGAGGTTGTCCACGTTCTTCCACACCTCCTGGCCGCCGATCTTGGAGACCAGCGGCTGGAGCACGCCCTCGTCGAAGTAGCTGGGGTGCATGCCGGTGAAGGCCCAGGGGTGGATGCCGTCGGCCTTGATGTCGGTGGACAGGCTCATCAGCTCGTCCCAGGTGCGGGGCATCTCCCAGCCCTTCTCCTCGAACAGGGCCGCGTCGCGCCAGATGCCCCAGGCGTACTGCACCGTGTTCAGGCCCACGAGCTGGCCGTTGATCATGCCCTCCTCGCGGATGCCCGGGTTCAGCGACTCCTCGACGGTGATCGCCGGGTCGTCCCAGCTGGGGGCGGCGAGCAGATCCTCGAGGGTCGCCAGCTGCTGGTTGGCGCTGAGGGAGGTGACGTCCAGCGCGCCGGCGCCCGAGTTCTGGAAGAGGTCCGGGGGCGTCTGGTTCACGAACTGCGGCTGCAGGGTGCTGAGGTCCTCGGTGCCCACGATGTCGGAGGTGAGCTCTGGGTGCTTGGCGAGCAGCAGCTCTTCGGCGAGGTCCAGGTGGGGGAGCCCGTTCCCACCGTCGAACACGAAGGCCTTGAGTTCGCCGCCGGTGACGCCGAAAGGGTTCTCGGGGCTGGTCTCGGCGGCGGGTGCGGCCTCACCCCCGGCAGGGGCGCCGGAGGTGGCACAGGCGGAGAGGCCGAGGGCACCCAATGCGCCGACGAGCCCGAGGACGGAGCGGCGCGAGGGAGAGGGGGAGCGGTGGGAGAGGTGACGCGAGCCGAGGAGCGCTGAAGACATGACGTGCCTTTCGGTGTCCGGAGGGTGACACCGACAGCGTTGACGAACGAGGTGACAGCTCGGTGACCTCGGGGTGAAAATCTACGCCCTGGTTGAGCGTCATCGCGTTAACAATTTTCACGATGGCGGAGCCGGGGGTGCATCGCCGTGTGGCGTCGGGCCGGCTCTGTGCCCTCAATGGCCGTCGGCGGCCCCGTCGGCGGCCCCCTTGGCGCCTCCCTCGGCGGCTCCCGCCATCGGGCAGGGCCGGCGCGCTCGCCTCGACTCAGCCCTGCGGGCCCACCCCGCTGAGCCGGTACGCCTCCTTGAGGATCTCCAGCGACGTCATCGCCTCGCCGGGGCCGATCCAGAACGGCTCGGGATCCTCGAGGTGCTCGTAGAAGTCCCGGATGAGCAGCTCGTGGGAGACGCCCCAGTAGGAGCGACCGCCGGAGGTCACCGAGCGCTCGCCGACGGTGTCCACCCGGCCGTCGGTCCAGCGGATGGTGAGCCCGCCGTCGGTGCCGCCGCGCAGCACCACGTAGGCGTTCTCGCAGTCCAGCTCCAGCTCCACCGGGCGATGCTGCGGCGCGGTGAGGGTCGCGTAGAACGAGGTGGTCACGCCGCCGGGATGGTGCAGCAGCAGCTCGGCGGTGTCCTCGACCTCGATCACGTCGCCGTACTTGCGGGTCGCGACGTGGCCCTCGGTGCGCTCGACTCCGCCCAGCAGCCACTGCACCAGGTCCAGGGTGTGGATCGCCTGGTTGATCAGCAGTCCGCCGCCGGAGCCCTCCCAGGTGCCGCGCCAGGGCTTCGCGCGGTAGTAGTCGGCGCTGCGGGTCCAGACCACCGAGGCCCAGGCGCCGCGCACCGCGCCGAGCTCACCGGAACCCAGCATCTCGTGCAGACGCTGGCTGGCCAGGTTGTAGCGGTTCTGGAAGCAGACGCCCACCTTGGGCCCGCCGGCGGGGGAGGCGGCGAGCGCCTCGACCAGGCGCTGTCCCTCCTCGAGGGTGTGCGCGAGCGGCTTCTCCTGCAGCACATGCACGCCGGCTTCGAGCGCGGTGAGCGAGGGGCCCACATGCGCGTGGTGCGGGGTGGTCACGTGCACGGCCTCCGGGCGGACGGCGTCGATCAGCTCCTGCGTGCTCGCGAAGCCGGGAGCACCGGTCGCCTCGGTGGCGCGAGCCAGGGCCTGCGGATCGGTGTCCGCGACGCCCACCAGCTCGAGGCCCTCGATGTCCCGAATCGCCTCGAAGTGGACCACGGAGACGTCCCCGCAGCCGATCAGTCCGATGCGCCTGGTCATCCTCGTCCTCCTGATCCCGGGCCGCGTCCGTGCGGCGCCTGTCGATGGGCGTCACTGTACGGGGACCGCTCGCGGCGGCACCACGTGATGCCGTGTGATGCAGTGCGTGCGATGCAGCGAAGGGGCGGTACCCGTCGGCCGATGCATCGTCATGCAGGCGGAGCGCAGGTCCACCCGGGATCAGGTTGTCCGACAATCGAATAAAGTGTTCTGACCTGCATGAGTTATCGGCGCGTTATTGACCGAGTAGTAATCGGCCGATCACTGTGCGAGTATCTATACGGCTCCACTTGCGACCGAGCCGCGGCCCGACCCTGACGGGCGAGACACCGCGGCCGCCGTCCCCTCCCCGGAGCAGGTGCATGGCACCGCCCGGGTCGACGAGGACCGGCACGCAGAGACGGGGCCCACCGCCGGTCGGCCCGCCGCAGGGCACCGCCCCGAGTTCAGCATGCGCTGCGCAGCTCGCGGAGGACCGGATGCACGAGATCGGTTGTCCGCGACGAAAGGAAGTACTGTGCCGCCTGCGCCTTCAGGAGAGATCGTCCAGCTCGGGATCGTGGGAGTGATCCTGCTCCTGCTCCTGTTCTACGGGGGCACGATGTGGATGTCGGTCGCGATCTCCCGCAAGCAGGAGAACGCCGACGACTACATGACCGCCGGCAACAAGATCGGCTTCGGCGTCTCCGCCGCGTCGATGACCGCCACCTGGATCTGGGCGTCCTCGATGTACGCCTCGGTCACCGCGGGATACACCTACGGCGTCTCCGGCCCCATCCACTACGGGCTCTGGGGCGCTCTGATGATCCTGTTCATCTACCCCTTCGGCAAGCGGATCCGCGCCGTCGCGCCCCGCGCCCACACCCTGGCCGAGGTGATGTACGCCCGCCACGGCCGCTCCTCGCAGCTGATGCTCGCCGGCTCCAACGTGCTCGGCTCGGTCATCTCCCTGACCTCGAACTTCATCGCCGGCGGCGCGATCATCGCGATGCTCTCCCCGATGACCTTCGGTCACGGCATCCTCATCATCGCGGCCGGCGTGCTGCTGTACACGCTGTGGTCCGGCTTCCGCGCCTCCGTGCTGACGGACTTCTCGCAGGTCATGGCGATGCTCGGGGCGGCCGTCATCATCATCCCCGCCGTCTTCTTCCTCGCCGGCGGACCCTCGATGTTCGCCGCAGGGGTCGCGAGCGGCCACGTCACCCCGCAGCAGGAGAGCTTCTTCTCCTCGGACGCCTTCATGAACCAGGGCGCCCCCTACATCGCCGCGGTGCTCGCCTACGCGATCGGCAACCAGACCATCGCCCAGCGCCTCTTCGCGGTGCGCGAGGACCTCATCAAGCCCACCTTCATCACCGCCACCATCGGCTACGGCGCGACCGTGATCGGCGTGGGCATGCTCGGCGTGATGGCCCTGTACCTGGGCATCGAGCCCATGGGTGGCGACGTCAACAACCTCATGCCCCAGATGGTGGGCAGCTACCTGCCGGTCGCCCTGGTGGCGCTCGCGTTCATCATGATCATCGGCTCGCTGTCCTCGACCGCGGACTCCGATCTTGCGGCGCTGAGCTCGATCGTCATGACCGACATCTACGGCCAGTCCGTGGGTCGCAAGAACGTGAACCCCAAGCTGATGATCCTCATCGGCCGCCTCACGATGATCGTCGCGACAGGCCTGGCGCTGTACTTCGCCACCGCCCGGTTCAACATCCTGGACCTGCTGGTCTTCGTCGGCGCTCTGTGGGGCTGCCTGGTGTTCCCGGTCATCGCCTCCTTCTACTGGAAGAAGGTCACCAACAAGGCGTTCACGATCTCCGTGATCGCGGCGCTGGTGGTGTTCCTGCCGGTGCGCTTCCAGCTGATCCCCCTCACCGGTGCCTGGGCGCTGTTCGTCGAGCTGCTCGCCATCGTCGGGGTGGGCGTGGTGCTCGGCATCATGTCCTTCGGCTTCTTCGGACTGCGCCCGGCGGTGATCATCGGCGCGGTCGCGAGCCTCGCCGTGCTGCCCTTCGGCTTCGGCTACCTGCGCGACTTCGAGACCCTCTCGGGTTCGCTTGTCGCCTACTCGGTCTCCTTCCTGGTCTGCTACCTGCTGAGCGTCCGCTCGAGCCAGAACTTCGACTACTCGGTGATCAAGAGGATCACCGGCGACTTCGACGAGGAGACGCCGGCCTCCGAGGAGGGCCCGACCGGCGGCGGCGACGCCGTCACCGCGGGTCGCGGCACCGAGAACTGATCCCACCCGGCGTCGCCGACCCGGCTGACGCCCTGTTCCTGCGTGACCGCGCCTGCGCCGGTCCGCACCTCTCGAGAGGAGAGACGACATGACCGCTCTGCTGACCGCCTACGTGCTGATCTGGCCGGTGCTCGTGCTCGGCATCCTGGTCACCATCGTCCGCGGCTTCGCCAAGGACGCCAAGGAAGCGCGCGACGAGGGCCGCCCGATCATCTGAGCCCTGGCTGCGCCGGCTGCCCAGGCTGGTCCGAGTGCTCGGCCGCCCGGCCGCGACGACCTCGCCCCGATGGGGAGGACTCCCCACGGAGTCCTCCCCATCGACGTTCCGTCGCCGGCGGGGGAGGCTGGGGGGAGATTCGTCGAAGGGGGAGGGGTGTTCGCCCAGATCCCTTCCTCCCCCTCCCTCCTCGCTCCCTCAAGGATCCTCAGATGTCGGCCCAGCCTTCCGAGCCCCTGCTGCCTCCCACCACGATGTCGCCGCGCGATGTCCCGACCTCGCTGTACGTGGGGCTCGGCATCGGCCTGCTGGGGTTCTTCGTCAAGATCACCTCCCTGGCGACCTCGACCGTGAACGGCCAGATCCAGTCCTGCAGCTACGTCGACTACGGCGCGATGCTGGTGGCGGTCGCCTGTCTGCTGTGCGGAGGCCTGGGCATCGCCCGGCGCCGGAGCCGCCCCTTCAGCCACCCCGTGCACCCGGGCGTCGTGTACGCACTGGCGGGCGTGCTGGTGGTGTTCGCGGTGATCCACCTGCTGCGAGGCTTCGGCGTGCTCGGCGGACCCTGCTGAGCTGCCCGACGGGCGCTGCTCAGCTGCCCGACGAGCCCTGCTGACCTGCTCGACGGGCGCTGCTGACCTGCTTCGCGAACTCCGCTGACCTGATCGTGGACCCTGCGACCAAGCGCGCGGCAGCAGTCGAGGACCGTGCAGGCCCACTGGCTGGGACGCCGGTGACTCCCGGGTGGGCGGTGCCTACCATGGCACCAGTGACCACGCCTCTGCCCGCCTCCCACGTCCCTCCTGCCCCTGAGCGACGGCGCGCCGGAGCACGGATCACTCTGACCCTCGCGGCGCTGGCGATGATCGGCCCGTTCTCGATCGACACCGTCTTCCCCGCCTTCACCCGCATCGGGCAGGAGTTCGCGGCCGACGAGGTCGCGCTGCAGCAGTTGGTCTCCGCCTACCTGGCGGCCTTCGCCGTGATGTCGATCTTCCACGGACCGCTCTCGGATGCGCTGGGTCGCAAGAAGGTCATGATCGGCGGGCTGGTCATCTATCTGATCGGCATCGTGGGCAGCGTGCTGGCCCCGAGCCTGGGCTCGCTGGTGCTGCTGCGCGTGCTGCAGGGGATGAGCGCGGGCGCGGCGACGATCGTCTCCCGGGTGGTCATCCGCGACATGTTCTCCGGTGCCGAGGCGCAGCGGCTGATGGCTCAGATCATGATGATCTTCTCGGTCGCCCCCGCGCTCGCGCCGATCTTCGCCGGCTGGCTGCTGCTGCTCGGCGACTGGCGCTGGGTGTTCGTCGGCGTCGGCCTCTACGCCGTCGCGGTGCTGCTGCTGACCCTCGCCCTGCCGGAGACCCTCCCGCCCGAAGCCCGCACACCGCTGCGCGTCAGCTCGCTGCTGGGCTCCCTGCTGCACGTGGGCCGCTCCCCGGTGATGCTGCGCATCGCCTCGGCCTCCGCCTTCGTGTTCGCCTCCCAGTTCCTGTTCGTCGTCGGCGCCTCGCTGTTCGTCGTAAACCTGCTGGGACTGGGGGAGCAGGACTTCTGGGTGCTGTTCGTCCCGCTGATCCTCGGCATGCTGTGCGGGGCGTGGGTGGTGGGCCGGGCCGCGGAGCTGATGGACCGGTCCCGGCTGATCACGTACGGGTTCCTCGGGGCTGTCGTCGCGGCGGTGGTGAACCTGGTGCTGGTCTCCCTCGCCCCACCGTTCACCGGAGGGCTGCACTGGTCGCTGCTGCTGGCGGTGCTCGGGCCGATGCTCATCGCCTTCGCCGTGGCTCTCGTCTTCGCGCCCATCCAGCTCGAGGTGATGGACCTGTTCCCGCACGAGCGGGGCGCCGCCGCCTCACTGGGCACCTTCTTCGGCCTGATGCTCAACGCTCTGCTCGCCGGTGCGGTCGCCCCGCTGGTCACCACCAGCCTGCACACCCTCGCCCTCACCTCGCTCGGCTTCGCCCTGCTGGGCGGGGCGATGTGGCTGTGGCACCTGAGATCGGTGCGGCCCGCGGCCGACGGGACGCGCGAGTAGCAGGTCGGCCGCTCCCTCCCGCTCCGCTCTCCCCGCCGCTTCCACTGCTGAGGACGGGCCTGCGCCTCCCGCTCAGGAGCCGCGAGCCCGTCCTCCTGTGCTCCCGCCCGGACGGGGCAGGGGTCGGTTAGAGTCGAGAGGCACGTCAGGCAATGATCGGCCTCTCGATCCGGCAGGTCCCGGTCCCCGTCTCCGCCCCGCACTCGTTCCGAGGGAGCCCCCATGACCACCCCTGCACCCACCGACTCCGCCCCAGACCGCAACCTCGCCCTCGAACTGGTGCGCGTCACCGAGGCGGCCGCCATCGCCGGTGGCCGCTGGGTGGGCGCCGGCGACAAGAACCGGGCCGACGGCGCCGCGGTCGACGCGATGCGCTCCTTCATGGACACCGTTCGGATGGACGGCACCGTCGTCATCGGCGAGGGGGAGAAGGATGAGGCCCCGATGCTGTTCAACGGCGAGTCGGTGGGCGACGGCAAGGGGCCGAGGGCCGACGTCGCGGTCGACCCGATCGACGGCACCCGCCTGACGGCGCTCGGCTACAACAACGCGCTCGCCGTCTTCGCCGTCGCGGAGAAGGGCAGCATGTACGACCCCTCGGCCGTGTTCTACATGGAGAAGATGGTGGTGGGGCCTGAGGCGGCCGAGTTCGTGGACCTGCGCCTGCCGATCGAGCAGAACGTGAAGCTGGTGGCCAAGGCGCTGGACAAGCCCGTCCACCAGGTCACCGTGTGCGTTCTCGAACGCCCGCGCCACGAGTCGCTGGTGAAGGAGATCCGGGCGGCCGGCGCCCGGGTCAAGTTCATCATGGACGGCGACGTGGCCGGGGCGATCGCGGCGGCCCGCGGCGCCGGGGTGGACATGCTGCTGGGCACCGGCGGGACCCCGGAGGGCATCATCGCCGCCTGCGCCGTCAAGGCCACCGGCGGCATGATCCAGGGCCGGCTCGCCCCGACCGATGACGAGGAGCGGCAGAAGGCGCTGGATGCCGGCCACGACCTGGACCGGGTGCTGACCACGAATGATCTGGTCACCTCCGACAACTGCTACTTCGCCGCCACCGGCATCACCGACGGCGACCTGCTCAAGGGCGTGCGCTATCAGCACCACCGCATCCTCACGGAGTCGATCGTGATGCGCTCGGCCTCCGGGACCGTGCGCATCGTCCAGGCCGAGCACCGGCCCGAGAAGTGGGGTCGCTGGCTCGAGAACTGACCTCGACGGGCCGGTGTCGGAGCGGCGCGACCGGGCGGTCGGCGCGCGGAAGCGGCGTGTGAGTCGTCTTGCAGTTGGAGTCACGCTGACCAGAACCATGCATACTCTGGACACATGGCCACCTCCGCACCAGAGATCCATGTCGCCGTCGACCTCACGGTCCTGACCCTCCGGGACGGTGCGCTGAACGTCCTGCTGATCCAGCGGGAGGACGACCCCCACCGGGGCGCCTGGGCACTGCCCGGCGGTTTCGTCGAGCTCGGGGAGGACCTCGACGGCGCGGCCTATCGGGTGCTGGCCGACGAGGCGTCGCTCGGCAGCGGCGCCGTCCACCTCGAGCAGGTGCGGACCTTCGGCACTCCGGGGCGCGACCCGCGCGGACATGTCGTCTCGGTGTCCTTCATGGCGCTCGGCGCGGATCTCCCCGACCCGCTGCGCGGCGAGGACGTGGCCGACGCCCGCTGGTGGGCGCTCGAGGAGCTCGCGGACGTCCAGCTGGCCTTCGACCACTCCACCGTGCTCGACGCCTCCCTCGAACGGGCCCGCAGCAAGCTCGAGTACACCACCCTCGCCGTGACCTTCCTGCCCGAGGAGTTCACCGTCTCCCAGCTGCGCGGGGTGTACGAGAGCGTCTGGGGCACCTCGCTGGACGCCGGCAACTTCCACCGCAAGGCCACCCGCACCGAGGGATTCCTCGAGGAGCTGGACCGCCATGCGGCCCCGACCGGTGGACGCCCCGCGCGCCTGTACCGCGCGGGCACCGGCAGCTCGCTGATGCCGCCGCTGCTGCGCTCCGGGGACTGAGCAGGGCCGTCACCCCGACGGCGCCGTGCCGGCCCGCTGCCGCCGTCGCGCCGTGGCAGGATCGGGCCGTGACCGATGACGCCGCCCTGCTCGCCGCCTTCGCCGCTCGCCGCGAGGAGGTGCACGCCCTGGCCCGCGGGATCCACGCCGATCCCGAGACCGCCTTCGAGGAGCATCGCGCGCACGAGAGCTGCGCGGACCTGCTGGAGGATGCCGGCTTCGTGCTCGAGCGCGGCATCGCGGAGCTGCCCACCGCCTTCCGCGCCACGATCGGTACCGGTTCCCTGGTCGCCGCGCTGTGCGTCGAATACGACGCGCTGCCGGGCATCGGCCACGGCTGCGGGCACAACCTCATCGCCGGTGCCTCGCTCGGAGCCGCCCTCGCGCTCGCCGGGCAGCTCGCCGCTCTTGACGTGACGCTCCAGGTCATCGGCACGCCGGCGGAGGAGCACGGCGGCGGCAAGCAGCTGCTCATCGACCGCGGAGTCTTCGACGGCGTGCACCTGGCGCTGATGAGCCACCCCACCCCGCACACCGACACCTATGACGTGCTCGGCTCCACCAGCCAGGCCGTCGGCCGCTGGCGCGCCACCTTCACCGGGCGCGGCGCCCACGCCGCCGCCAATCCGGCCGACGGCATCAACGCCAACGACGCGGCCGTGATCGCCCAGGTGGCCGCCGGTCTGCTGCGGCAGCGGATCAAGGACGGCCAGCGCCTGGCCCTCGTGCCCCAGCAGTCCGGGGTCACCAACATCGTCCCCGAGACCGCCGTGATCGACGTCGAGTGCCGGGCGCTGACGATGCCGGAGTTCGAGACCCTGTGGCAGCAGCTGCAGGCCTGCTTCGAGGGGGCGGCGCTGGCCACCGGCACGGCTCTCGAGATCACCGCCACCGAGCCCGTCTACGAGCCGCTGCTCCAGGACGAGGTGCTCGGCACCGCCTGGAACGCGGCGATGCAGCGGCGGGGCCGGCCGCTGAACGGCTCGCTCGGCGTCATGGCGGCGTCCACCGACATGGGCAACGTGTCCCAGCGGGTGCCCTCGCTGCACCCATTCGTCGGCATCACCGGCGCCCACGGCGCCCTGCACACCCGTGAGTTCGCCGCCCACGCCGACTCCGCCGAGGGGTACCGCCTGATGGATGATGCCGCGATCGCGATGGCGGGCGTGATCCGGGACATCGCCACCACTCCGAGCTCCCGGGCTGCCGTCCTGGCCCGCGCCGCCGAGCTGGCTCGCGCCGCAGAGCTGGCCCGCGCGTCGGAGCCGGATCGTGCAGCGGAGCCGGCTGAGGAGAACCGCCAGGAGTGAGCGGGCGCCGCCGCTGACCTGGGCACGATCCCGTCATGACGCGGACCACACCCACAAGTGGTTGAACAAGCAACTACGTTGTGGGAGAGTTGAGCCATCAACCACCGATCGGAAGGCCCGTCATGACCTCCTCGTCTCAGACCGTTCCCGGCTCGCCGAGCGACGCCATCGATGAACGGCACCTCTCCGACGATCTCGCCATGGACGCCGTCACCCTGCGCGTCGGCGACCTCGAGCTCATGAGCTCCTACTACGAGAACGCCCTGGCGCTGGCACCCATCGAGGAGCAGTCGCGTGTGGGCGGCGAGGTCCACCGTGTGCTGGGCCGCGGCGGCGTCCCCTTCGTGCGCCTCGTGGCCACCCCGGGGCTGCCCGCCGTGGATCCCTCCCAGGCGGGCCTGTTCCACACCGCCTTCCTCTTCGAGGACCAGGCCGCGCTCGCCGGCACCGTGCTCCGCGCCGCCCAGGACCCGCGCTCGCGCTTCGCCGGCACCGGCGACCACCTCGTCTCCGAGGCCTTCTACTTCGCCGACCCCGAGGGCAACGGCATCGAGCTGTACTGGGACCGCCCGCGCGACACCTGGCAGTGGAACAACGGCCAGGTCGCCATGGACACCCTGTACATCGACCCCAACGCCTACCTGACCGAGCACCTCACCGAGGACGTCGCTACCGACCCCGGCATCCGGCCCGGCATCGTGGGACACGTGCACCTCCAGGTGGGCGACGTCGACGCGGCGCGCGCGTTCTACATCGACACCCTCGGCTTCGAGACCACCGTGGGCACCCACCCCGGCGCCCTCTTCGCCTCCGCCGGCGGCTACCACCACCACGTCGCGATGAACACCTGGAACAGCCGCGGCGCCGGACCCCGCGCGGCGGGCCTCGGTCTGGCCGACGTCGCCATCACCCTCCCCGCCCGGGAGGACCTCGACGCGCTGACCGGACGCCTCACCCGCGCCGGCATCGCCTTCGCCGACGGAGGCCGCTCCGTCTCCGTGAAGGACCCGTGGGGCACCCCGGTCACCCTGAGCCTGCCGGGCACCACTACCGAGGAGCTGCTGGCCCGCTGACCCCGGCCGGGCCGCTCTGCCCGCCGACAGGACGAGCCCGGAGGCACCGCCGAGGTGCCTCCGGGCTCGTCCTGTGTCGGGATGCGGGCCGGCGGAGGGACCGCTTCCGCAGGCCGTCAGCCGCGGGCACCGTCCGTCGCAGGTGCTGTCAGTCGCAGGTGCCGTCCGCCGCGCAGGCCGCGCCGCCCTCGACGGTGCCGCCGAGCAGCGAGCTGAGGGAGGTCAGCGTGGCAGGGGAGTCCGGCATCGGGATCTCGGTCGCAGGAGCGTCCCTCGTCAGGGCGTCGGCCTCGGGAGCATCGACTGCAGCGGCGCCTGCCCCGGCGGCGGGGCCGTCGGCGCGGTGCGTCGGGCTCATGCCTCGGCCCGCTCGGTTCGTGCCTCGTCGGCGATCTGGCGCAGCGCCTGCCGGAAGGCGTCCTCCGGCAGTGCGCCGGGCGCCGTGTACTTGTCGTTGAAGAGGAAGAAGGGGACGCCGCGGGCACCCATCGAGGCGGCCTCGCGCACCTCTGCCTCGACCTTCTCGTCATGCGTCTTCCCGGCGTGGGCGTCGCGCGCGACCTGCTCGTCCAGTCCCGCCTCGACCGCGCGGGCGATGACCGCCTCGGCCTCGAAGGGATCTGCGGTGCCGGTGAAGTAGCCGCGCTGCAGCTCCATGAAGAAGCCGGTCGCCGCATCGATGCCGTGCGCCTCGCCGAGCGCCTGCATCACGCGGTGCACACCGCGGGTGTTCGCCATCGGGCGCCCGGTGACGTACTCGCGACCCATCTCCTTCGCCATCTCCTGGATCTGCGCCTCCATCTCGCGCACCTTCGCCTCGTCCATGCCCTTGGCCTCGACCAGGTGGGCGATGTTGTCCTTCACGGAGTCGGTGGGGGAGGTGGGATCCAGCTCGAAGGAATGGGCGCGGATGTGGACCTGGCCCGTCAGGCCCTCGGCCTCGATCGCGTCGTGCAGGCGGGACTCCCCGATGTAGCACCAGGGGCACACCACGTCGGTCCAGACGTCCACCGTGATCAGCGGCGCCGTGGAGTCGTCCTGGGAAGTGGGGGCCTGGGTCATCGCGTGCTCCTCCGTCGTGGATGGGGCCGGCGGTCGCCCACCGGGTTCCTTGAAAACTGTACTGTGTGGGGTGAGGTGATGGCAGGGGCGAGCCGGGGTTTCGCTTCCGGCGCAGGGCCGCGGCGGGAGCGCTGGTGCCGCTGCGTGGCTGAGGGATTCCTCATCGTCGTCTCACCCTCCGTTCACCGCCTCCGGCCAGGATGGGGTGAATGCTCCGAGCGGTGCCACACTGGATGGTGCCGGTCCCGATTGCGTCGGGGCACCGCCTTCCGACTCCTCAGGACAGCCATGACCACCGTTGACCACCCCGCCGCACGATGCCAGGAGGAACAGGGCGCATGAACGCGAACGCCACCCCCGACAATCCCGTGCAGCCCGCCGCAGCACCGGCCGACGCGGAGGAGCCGAGCTGGATCGAGATCGGCAGCCCGAAGCGACGGACAGCGCCCCCGGCCTGGTCCGACGAGGCGAGCGGGGACGCTTGGGTGGCGAGCGGGACCCCCTCTGTCCCGGACGAGACCGAAGAGCGGCCCGTGTCCGACTCTCCGCGAGCGGTGGGCGAGGCGGAGCCTGATCCTGTCGCCCACGAGGTGGCGCCTGATCCTGACGCCCACCGCATGGAGCCCGACGCGGGGCTCGCGTCCGAGGCGGCTGAAGCCGAGCGCCACGCGCCGGTCGGCACCGGTGCCACGGACGAGGACCTGACGACGGACCCGGCCGAGGACCAGGGGAGTGACGAGACGGGGGCCCAGCCGAGCGACACCTCGGAGGCGGAGGGCTTCCGCCTGCGGAAGGCACCCCGGACGCCGTCCCAGCGGCCCTTCCGCCGACCTGCCGAGCGCGATGCCGTTCACAGCGGCGGCGAGGTCGAAAGGGGCGGCGACGAGATCGGCGAGGACGTCGAGGATGTCACCGAGAGCGGTGACGAGGCCGCCGCTCCTCCCGTGCAGCCGGCACGAACGGCCGACGCCTGGGTGCAGGACCCCGTGCCCTCCGCGGACGAGCCGACGGAGAGCACGGAGCTGACCGAGAGTACGGAGCCGACGGAGCCGACGGAACTGACGGAGAGCACGGAGCCGGTGGAGGCTTCCCTCGGTCCCGTTGCGGAGACACCGGCGCCCGAGGAATCTGCGTCGGCAGAGAGCTCCGACCCCGAGTCCGGTGAGCGCTGGCACGTGGTCACGGACGAGGGGCAGGACTCCGCCGCGGCCTCGTCACCTGCCGCCGCCCCGTCAGCTGCCGACGTCCCGACACCTGCCACCGCACAGTCATCTGCTGACGTCCCGCCGTCTGCCGACGTCCCGGCGCCCGCCGCCGCACAGACGCGGCCCCGGGCGTTCCCGGTCCCGGGATTCCCGGTCCCGATGCGCCCCGAGTCCTCCACCACGGAGATCGGCCCCCGCGAGGATGCTCGACGGGAGCCCGTCGGCCGTGCTTCCGAGTCAACCGACCGTGCTCCCGAGCCTGTCGAGCGCGCTGCCGAGCCCGTCGGCCGTGCTCCCGAGTCGGGAGAGCGCGCCCCGGAGACCGAGACCGAGACCCAGGTCGGGACCGACGCCGAGCAGGGTCGCCGGAACCCCGGCAGCCTGGGCAGCGCCCTCGACCTCATGAGCCCTCACCTGCAGGCTCACCGCCCGGCGCTCGTGCTCGGGATGGTCACGCTGGTGCTCGGCGTCTGGATGCTGGTCGCCCTGCCCTTCCCGCTGAAGTACTCGGTCGACGCGGCGCTCGCCGTGGCCGGCGCCGGGAGCACCGCTCCCGACGGGATCGGCGCCGAGCCCACCGTCGCGCTGTTCACCGCCGCCGGCATCTTCGCCGGACTGGTGGCCCTGCAGGCCGGCCTGCGCGCACTCTCGGCCTCCGTCCTGAATCGGGCCGGCGGCCGCGCCGCCACCGACCTGCGCGGCCGGCTCCTCGGCCACCTCCACCGCCTCAGCCCGGGCCGTGACCTCGAGGACCCGGCGCGCACCACCCGCCCGCTCATCGACGACGTCGCCCACCTCCGGGACCTCGTCGCGGAGATCGGCCCGCGACTCCTCGCCGGCCTGCTGGCACTCACCTCGCTGCTCGTGGTGGTGCTGGTCGTCGAACCGATCGCCGCCGCGGTCGCCGCGCTCACCGCCGGGCTCGCGGCCCTGGCCTCCGCCTGGACCCTCCGCCGCGAACGCCGTACGGAGGCGGCCGCCGCAGCGGACGAGGCCGCGCTCACCGAGACCGCGGACGAGCTGCTCGCCGCCACCCGCACCATCCAGTCCTACGGGCTCGAGGAGCGGGCCGGGCGCAGCCTCGGCACGCTCGGCACCCGCGCCGCCCGGTCGCGGGCGACCGACCGCGGCGCCCGCGCGGTCGGCGGATTCCTCACCCAGCTGATCGCCGGCCTCGGAGTGGGTGCCGCACTGCTGATCGGCGGCTGGCGGATGACCTCCGGCACGATGACCCCCGGTGAGCTGACCATGGTGATCGCCTACGTGCTGCTCGCCGTGGGCCTGGCCCGTGAGGTGACCCGCCTCGCCGTCGCCCTGCCCGGCACCCGTCACGCGGCCGATCGCGTGGGCGAGCTGCTCGCGCGCCGCGTCGAGACCACCGAGCCCCGCCGCACCCAGAGCATCGACCGCCTGCGCGGAGAGGTCGTCTACTCCGCGCTGAGCACCACGGGGGCGCACGGCGCGCTGTTCGACCGCATCTCCCTGGTCATCCCCGCGGGGCAGCATGTCGCGCTCGTGGGCCGCGAAGGGGCGGAGGCCTCCGCACTGCTGTCCTACCTGCAGCGTTTCGATCAGCCGGACACCGGCCGGGTGCTGCTGGACCGCTTCGACACGCGAGTCCTGGCCGTGGCGGATCTGCGCAGCAGGCTCGCCGTCGTCCAGCGCGAATCCGCCCTCTTCACCGAGACGGTGCGGGAGAACATCAGGGTGGGCCGCCCGGAGGCGAGCGACGACGAGATCCTCGAGGCCGCCCGGCGCACCGGCGCCGATGAGTTCATCACCCTGCTGCCCGATGGCTACGACACCGTGCTCGTCCGGCGCGGGGCCGGCCTCTCCGACGGGCAGCGACGCCGGATCGCGATCACCCGGGCCCTGCTGCGGGAGGCTCCCGTGGTGGTGCTCGACGGCGCCGACGAGGACCTCGCCCACGCCGAGCGCGAGGACGTGCGCCGCGCCCTCGACGTCCTCGCCGCCGGCCGCACGACGCTGATCAGCAGCCGGGATCGGGAGACGATCCTCGCGGCGGACAGGGTGCTGTGCTTCGAGAGCGGAGATCTCGCCGAGGACGGTGCGCCCGCGCCGCTCGCCGAGGATCCGGACAGCTGGCTGTCCTCCTGGCTCCACGCCGCGGACCTCGCCTCCCGCTGACCGGTCGCCCTGCGGCAGCACGCCGCCGGGGCCCGTCCCTCCAGGACCGGGCGTCGCCGCAGGTCACTGCGGGTGTCCGTGCGCAGAATCACAGTGTGATCCGGCGATGAGAGGGTCCTCATCAGCTCTTCATCGTCACCTCACCGTCATTCGTCATTCTTCTGATCGTCACCGAATGATCAGGAGAGCCCGATGGACATCACGATCGCGCTGTACTCCCACGACTCCGTGGGGCTGGGGCATTCCCGCCGCAATCGGGCACTCGCCTACGCACTGGCCGAGCAGCTGCCGGCCCTGACCGGCGGAAGCGTCGGAGGGCTGCTGATCGCCGGCCACCCCGACGCCTCCCGAGATCCGCTCCCCGAGGGCTGGGACTGGCTGGTGCTGCCGGGCATGACCCGCACCCGGGCCGGGTACGGCGCCCGCCGTCTCGGCATGGAGGCCGACGCCCTGCGGGATCTGCGCAGCGCCACCATCGACGCCGCCCTCGCCGCGCTGCAGCCGGACCTGTTCATCGCCGACCGTCACCCCTTCGGGATCGATGGCGAGCTGCGCCCCGTGCTCGCGAACCTCCGCGCCCGCGGCACCGCCACCGTGCTGGGGCTGCGCGAGGTGCTGGACACCCCGCGGGTGGCCGCTGCCGAATGGGACGCCCTCGGCGGCGCCGAGCACGTCGCCTCCCACCTCGACGCGGTGTGGGTCTACGGCGACCGCAACGTCTACGACCCGCGCCTGACCGGGGAGCTGCCGCCCGCTCTCGCCCGTCTCGCCACCCTCACCGGCTACCTCTCCCACGGACGCCCCGCCGGGCGCCCGTCGAACCCCGAGCTCATGTCCCCGAAGCCGCCGCCGCCCTACGTCCTCACCGTGCTCGGCGGCGGTTCCGACGGCGCCGAGCTGGCCCGCCTGGCCGCGAGCGCCTCGCTGCCCGAGGGTCACCGGCACCTGCTGATCACCGGTCCGCAGATGCCCGCCGAGGACATCGCCGAGATCCGCGAGGTGGCCGCGCGGACGAGCGATGCCACCACCGTGGTGCGCAGCGCCTCGGACGTCCCCGAGCTGATCGCCGAGGCCGCCGCGGTGGTGTGCATGGGCGGGTACAACACGATGGCCGAGGTGATGGCCACGGATACTCCAGCGCTGGTCGTCCCCCGCACCCGCCGCCGCCAGGAGCAGCCGCGCCGTGCCCACGCCCTGGCGGCCGTCGGTGCGGTGGAGACCTGCGATCCCGAGTTCCTCCGGGCCGAGGAGCTCTCCGCCTGGTGGGCGCGCTCGGTCACCGGTCGCACCGACCGCAGCCACCTCGACCTCGACGGTCTCGGCCTCGTCCCGCGGCTCGCCGCCGAGCTGCTGCCCGCCGCCGTCACGGGAGCCGCCGTCACCGCCGCCGCTGCCCTCCGCACGACCGGTCCTGCCGCTGTTCACACTGCTGGCCCCACAGCTGTTCCCGCCCACTCGGAGGTGTCCCGCCATGTCGGCTGACCGTCCCCATCGCATCGCGTACGTGCTGAAGATGTATCCCCGCTTCTCGGAGACGTTCATCGTCTCGGAGATCCTGGCCCGCGAGGCCGCCGGCGAGGAGATCGTCATCTTCTCCCTGCGCCCGCCGATCGACGCCCGATTCCACCCCGAGCTCGCCCGCGTGCAGGCTCCCGTCATCCAGGTGGGCCGCTCCTCGAGCCCGCGCCGGCTGTGGGAGCGCTGGGGTGCGGCGATGGCCGACCCCGAGCTCGCCGGGAGCGTGTCCGCGCAGCTGCACGAGCTGGTGGGCGCCGGTGTGGACGACGCCGAGCAGGCGCTCACCGTCGCGATGCTCGCGCGGGAGCACGGGGTGACCCATCTGCATGCCCATTTCGCCTCGATGGCGACCACGGTCGCGCGCCTCGCGGCGCTGCTCACCGACCTGCCCTACTCCTTCACCGCCCATGCGAAGGACATCTTCCACCGCGACGTGGAGGACGAGGACCTCGCCCGCAAGCTGCGCGACGCCGACCATGCCGTCACCATCAGCGAGTACAACCGCAGCCACCTGCGCTCCCGCTTCGGAGCGCGGGACACCGACCGACTGGAGCTGGTGCGCAACGGCCTCGAGCTCGAGCGCTTCCCCTACCGGGGGCGCACGGACCTCGCCGAGGTCCCGCTGCTGCTCGGTGTGGGCCGTCTGGTGGAGAAGAAGGGCTTCGACCAGCTGATCGATGTGGTCCACGCCCTGCGCGAGGAGGGACGAGAGGTGCGTGCCGAGATCGTCGGCGACGGACCGCTGCGCGAGGAGCTGGCCGCCCGGATCGACGAGCTCGGCCTCCAGCAGCAGGTGCGCCTGCTGGGCCCGCGCACCCAGGAGGAGGTGCGCCACCTGCTGGAGGAGGCTGATCTTTTCGTGGCACCCTTCGTCATCGGGGCCGACGGCAACGCCGACGGTCTGCCCACGGTGCTGCTCGAGGCGATGGCCACCGGGATCCCGTGCGTCGCCGCCTCCGTCACCGCTGTCGGAGAGGTGATCCTCGACGGCCGCACCGGCTGGCTGGTCCCGACCGGTGACACCGCAGCGCTGGTCGGCGCGGTCCGAGAGGCTCTGGACCCGGCCACGGACCGACAGGCCCTGACCGACGCCGCCCGCGAGCTGGTCACCGCGGAGTACGACTCCCGCTCCCAGTCCCTCCGCCTGCGAGCCCTGGCCGAGCGCTCCGCGCACCGCACCATCCGCACCGAGCCGATCGAGCTCTCCGCGCTGCAGCGGGGCGAGCAGACGCTCCGGCCCACCGCCCCTGCCGGAAGGACGCTGTCATGAGGATCGCCTATGCCCTGCTCGACCCCGGCATCGGAGTGTTCGGCACGAAGGGTGCCTCCGTCCACGTCCAGGAGGTCATCCGCGCGCTGCGGGCCGACGGCCACCACGTGACCGTCTTCTGCACCCGCGTGAACGATGACGTCCCCGCCGACCTCGCCGACCTCGAGGTGCGCCGCCATCGCCTGCCCAAGGGCAGCGGCGCCGCGCGTGAGCAGGCCGTCGCCGCAGCCTCCGCCGCGATCGCGGAGGAGATCGCCGCGGGCGACTTCGACCTGGTCTACGAGCGCTACTCCCTGTTCTCCGACACCGCCGCCCGGCTCACGGAGCCCGCAGCGCCCGGCGACCGCGCGATTCCCTCGATCCTCGAGGTCAACGCGCCGCTGATCGCCGAGCAGCGGCAGCACCGCAGCCTGGCCGACGAGGCCGGCGCCTGGGCGACCACCCGAGCCCAGCTGCGCGGTGCGAGCCTGGTCTCCTGCGTGAGCGAGACCGTCGCGGCGTGGACCCGCGAGGAGGGCGCCGACCCCGCACGTGTGGTCGTCACCCCCAACGGCGTGAACACGACCCGCATCACTCCTGCCCCGCGACCGGTCACGGTGGCGGAAGCAGATGCCGCGCCGGATGCCCCGGTGACCGTGGGCTTCGTGGGCACCCTCAAGCCCTGGCACGGCACCGATGTGCTGCTGCGGGCGCTGGCCCGAACAGGCCCGCGCCTGCGCCTGGACATCTGCGGCACCGGCCCCCAGCAGGAGGAGCTCGAGCGGCTCGCCGACGAGCTCGGGATCGCCGACCGGGTCCGCTTCCGCGGCGCCGTCGCGCCCGAGCACGTCCCCGCGTTCCTGCACGGCCTGGACATCGCCGTCGCCCCGTACCCGGCGGGGGAGCACTACTTCTCCCCGCTGAAGGTCTACGAGTACCTCGCCGCGGGCCTGCCCACCATCGCGTCGGCGATCGGCACCCTGCCCGACCTGCTCGTGGGCGGGGAGCTGGGTGTGCTGGTCGAGCCCGGGGACGTCGCCGAGCTCGCCGACGCCCTCGACGAGCTGGCCGCCGATCCCGCGCACCGTGCTCATCTCGCCGCAGCGGCCCGTGCGGCAGCGGTGCGCGAGCACGACTGGCGGATCCGCTGTCGTGCGCTGCTGGCCCGCCTGGAAGCCGGTGCCCCGATCGGGGTGAGCGCATGATGGCCGTCGGCACCTCCCGCACCGGCCGCGCGCGCCGCGCAGACGCCCGAGATGCGGACACCCAGGGCGCGGACGCCCGCGATGCGGACGCCCGCGATGCGGACTCCCGTGGCGCGGACTCGCGTGGCCGGGACGCTGCGCGCGACGAGACCCCCTCCCGCCTGCGCCGACTCCTGGGCAGCTCGTCGGTCCCGAAGAAGGAGCGCCTGGACCCGTCGGCCCTGCGCCGCACGCTCCATGTGATCCGCCCCCACCTGCCGCGCCACCTGCTGCTGTGCCTTGTGGGCATGGTCGGACTGCTGCTGGACGTCGCCTTCCGGGTGCTGGAGCCCTGGCCGCTCAAGTACGCCGTCGACGCGGTCACCGCGGCGCTCGGCGCGAACCTGCCCTCCGACGCCTCGCCGTTCGGACTGAACATCGAGCAGACGGTGATCGCCGCCGCGATCTGCCTCGCGATCATCATCGCCGGCCGTGCCGGGTCCAACTACCTGGCCACCATCTCCTTCGCGAAGGTCGGTGCCCGCATCGCCACCGAGCTGCGCACCCGCGTCTTCGACCACATCCAGGCGCTGTCCCTGCGCTACCACTCCCGCGCCTCGATCGGCGACACCTCCCAGCGCCTGGTGGGGGACGTGGGCAGGCTGCAGGACGTCGCCGTCACCGCCGGTCTGCCGCTGGTCGGCAACGTCATCACCCTCGCCGTGCTGCTGGTGGTGATGGTGATCCTGGATCCCTTCCTCTCCGGCATCGTGGTCGTCACGGGCCTGGGCTACCTCCTGCTCTCCCGCCGCTCCTCCCCGAAGATCGTGCGCGCCTCCCGCAGCACCCGGAAGGGCGAGGGGTCGCTGGTGGGCGCCGCCGCCGAGGCGCTCGGCGCGATCCGGGTGGTGCAGTCCTACGGCCTGGAGAAGACCGTCGCCCACGAGTTCGCGGGCGGCAACGAGAAGGCCATGAAGGCCGGGGTCAAGGCCAAGAAGCTGGCCGCCGGCCTCGAACGCGCCACCGACGTGCTGGTGGGCATCGCCCAGGGCGCGGTGCTGGTGGTGGGCAGCCTGCAGGTGCTGCGCGGCGCGATGAGCCCCGGCGACATGGTGCTCTTCCTGACCTACCTGAAGATCGCGATGAAGCCGCTGCGTGACATGGCCAAGTACACCGGCCGCATCGCCCGCGCCTCCGCCTCCGGAGAACGCATCGCCGATCTGCTGGACGAGGAGATCGAGATCGCCGACCCCGCGCGCCCGGTGCCGATGCGCCACGTGCGCGGCACCGTCGAGTTCTCCGCCATCACCTCGCCCGACGGTCACGGCCGGCCCCTCTTCGACGACCTGCACCTGCGCATCCCCGCCGGTCAGCACGTCGGGATCCTCGGCCCCTCGGGCGGCGGGAAGTCGACGCTCGTCTCCTACCTGCTGCGCCTGAACGAGCCGCAGCAGGGCCGGATCCGGATCGGCGGCTTCGACACCCGCTCGGTGAGCCTCGCGGAACTGCGCCGCCACGTCGCGATCCTGCCGCAGGAGTCGGTGCTGTTCACCGAGTCGGTGCGGGAGAACATCCGCTTCGGCCGACGGGACGCCTCCGACGCGGAGATCGAGGAGGCCGCGCGCCGTGCCGGTGCGCACGATTTCATCTCGAGCCTGCCCGAGGGCTATGACACCGTGCTCGGCAATCGCGGCGACACCCTCTCCGGCGGGCAGCGCCAGCGCATCGCGATCGCCCGGGCCATGATCCGCCGTGCCCCCGTGGTGGTGCTCGACGAGGCCACCACCGGACTCGATCCGGCCGCGAAGGCCCAGGTCAATGAGTCCCTGCGCGAGCTGGCACGCTCCCGCACCACCGTGTCCATCACCCACGACGCCACCACCGTGGCGGGCCTGGACCGGGTGCTGTGGCTCGAGGACGGCCGGATCCTGGAGGACGGCACCCCGGCCGAGCTCGCCGCCGATCCCGACTCGCACTACTCGCGCTGGATCGTCGAACAGCGCCGCGCCGACGAGGAGGGGCCGATCACCTCCGCGGCAGCGCCCGCGGCGGCACCCGCGGCGACGTCCCCGTCGCCGTCCTCGCCCGACTCCGCTCTCTCGCCCGCGTCGCCGACTGCCAAGGAGGCCCTGCGATGACCACGACCATGCCCGCCGCGAGCCCCGTCGAGACCCCGCTCGAGCTGCTGTGCCGCCATGCCCGGCTGCCCGGCGCCGCCGAGCTCCTGGACAGCGCACGGCTGTCGACCCTGCTGGGGCGAGAGGTCACCCTGGACCGGGTGCGGATCAAACCCGGCGCCTCGGTGCGGGTGTCGTACCGCGCCACCGTGGAGCGGCCCGGTGCGATGGGCACGGATCTGGGCGATATCGGCTGGGCGGTGCTGGTCGACTCCCGTGACAAGCGCGAGAACCTGCTGCGCCGCGCCGGCCGTCGGGGGATCACGCTCCAGGAGCACACCCCGGCCTCGGAGACGTCCGGCCCGTTCCTCCTCAGCGGGGGACTGGACAGCGACGCACAGCTCGGAGGCGAGGTCCACCGGATCCAGCACCGTGAGCGCGGCGCCGCCCCGCGGGTTCTGAGCTACAACCCCGAGCGCCACGCCGTGCTCCTCCTGCCCGACAGCGGCGACGTGCTGCGCGTGGCGGCGCGACCGCTGGACGGCCTGCTGCAGGTCGCCACCCACTGGCGCGAGCTGGGCCTGCCCACCCTCGAGCAGCGGCGCTGGCGCGATCGCCGTGCCGTGCTGGTCGGCGAGCGATGGGGCCAGGGCGATCTCGCCGCGCTCGCCTCCCACCCGCTGTCGATGCCGGCGGCCACCCGACTGGGCGGGGTCATGGCCCGCCTGCACTCGGCGGATCTCACGGGCCGGGAGCTGCCCGAGGCCCGTGTCGGTGGCCTGGTCCCCACGGCCACCGCGGCCATCGCCGATCTGCTGCCCCACCGGGCAGATGCCGTCGACCGCCTCTCGGACCGGCTGCGGGACGCGCTGCCCGCAGGCGCCCCCCACGTGCTGATCCACGGCGATCTCTCGCCCGACCAGGTGCTGGTCTCCGTGGACGAGACGGCACTGCCCGGAGAGGGTCGACTCCCGCTGCGCGTGGTGGACCTGGACCGCTCCGGACTCGGCCCGGCCGGGGCCGACCTCGGCTCCTGGATGGCGTCCTGCCTGCTCAGCGGCGTCGAGGAGCAGGCCGCCGCCTTCCTCGAGGGATACTCCCTTCGCCGTCGGCTGCCCTCGGTGCAGGAGCTCGCGGCATGGACCGCGCGGGCACTGCTCGCCGCGGCCCTGGACCCGATGCGCCGCCACGGCGGGGACTGGCTCCCCGCCGTCGAGCAGCGCCTCGCGCTCGCCGACGCCGTGCTGCAGCACCCCGAGCGCCTGCCGCTGCCCGCGGCGATGCGCACTGGGGTGACCCCCGCTGCCGTGACCCCCAGTGCCGTGACCCTCAGCGCCGCGACTCCCGCCGCCGCGACCGCCGCCACCGGGTCCTCCACCTCAGCGACGGCCGCCACCGCAGCGACAGCGACCTCCACGGCCGTGACCGCCGCGATGCCCACTGCAGCGACCACCACCTCCGCGACCAGCGCCGCGACCCCCAGCGCCGCACCACCCGCTGCTGCACCATCGACCGCCGCAGCACCCGCTGCCGCGACGCCCGCCGTCGAGGCGGGTGCAGCGGGCTCGCAGGCACCGCTCGTCCCTGCGCAGGTCGCGCATGAGCAGCGGTGGCTGATGGTGCGCCGCGCCTGGGCCGACGACGGCCGCGGCCTGCCCCTCGAGCTCGAGGACCCCGCGGCGGGGCCCGGGTCCGCACGGCTGCGCGCGGCCCGGCTCGACGCCGCCAGCGGGCAGGTCACCGTGCACCCGGCAGGCACCGACCCGCGCCTGCCGGGCCTCGCCCGCGTGCTCGCCGCGCATCCGGACGCCGCGCTCGTCTCCCACCGCCCCGGCAAGCGCGCCGTGGTCCGCACCCGGGAGGAGGACGGCACGGTCCGCTTCGTGAAGATCGTCCGCCCGGGCCGCACCGACCGCCTGCTCCAGGCCACGGCCCGCGCCGCGGAGTTCACCGGCCCGTTCCGCACCGCCCAGGTGGTCGCCGCCGACGAGGACACCGTCACCTTCACGGAGATGGCCGGCCACCTGCTGCACGACGGACTGCCCGTCGAGGACGGCACCTGGCGGCGCGCCTGGCGCGAGACCCTGGAGGCCTGGTCCGCCGCGGTCAGCCGCTCTCGCGCGCGTTCCGGTGCAGGTGATACCGGCGGCGCGGCCAGCACCGGCGATGCAGGCGGCCCGGAGCCTTCGGCCCACGGCGCCGAGTCGCCCCTCCACGACGCCGCTGCCGAGGCCGAGGTGCTGAGCGCCTGGGCCGAGCGCGCCGACGCCGTCGACCCCGAGGGGACCCGCACTCGCCGACGGGCTGTCGTCGCGGCGACGCGAGGGCTCGCCCGGCTCGGGCCGCTCGAGAGCCCTGCACTGCTCCATCGCGACCTGCACGACAAGCAGATCCTGTGGCGGCCCGGCGAGCCGCCCGCGCTGTTGGACGTCGACACCGCCGCGCTCGGGGACCCTGCCCTGGATGCCGCCAACCTGCGCGCTCACGCCACCTGGCGCGCGCTGCAGGGGCTGTGGTCCGAGGAGCAGGCCGATGTGGTGCGTGAGGAGATCGACCGGGTCGCCGCGCGCAGCGGGATCGATCCGGAGGCGCTCGCCGCCTACGAGTCCGGCACCATCGCCCGGCTCGCCTGCGTCTACGCCTTCCGACCTCGCTGGAGGCGTGCGGCGCGCGCCCTCGCGGCCACCCTCGACCGGTCACCGGCACAGGCATAGGCACGGGCACCGGCGCTGCGCGCGGCGGCGCAGAGCCCGTCCGCGCCGCCGCGTCGCGGAGCCTCAGGCCCGGGCAGGGGCGGAACGGACCTCATCCGGGCAGGTCCGTCGAGCCCGCGGCCCGGCGATGGGCGGCCACGGCCCCGGCCAGCCCCAGCGCGACCCCGAGGATCATCCAGGCCACCAGCCACTGCAGGTCACCCGCAGGATCCCGCCAGCCGCCGCCGATCGTCCCGCGGAAGGCATCGACCGCATGGGTCATCGGCAGGTACGGATGGATGACCCGGAAGAACTGCGGCAGGGTCTGGGTGGGGTAGGTGCCGCCCGCCCCGGAGATCTGCAGCGCGATCAGCACCAGCGCCACGAACTTCCCCACCGGGCCGAACAGGGCGCCGAAGCCGTGGTTCAGCGCTACGAACACGGCGGAGGTCAGCGCCGCCACCCCCAGCAGCTGCGGGAGGTGCGCCATCGAGATCCCGACCGCCAGGTGCAGCGTCCCCACCGCGATCGCGGTCTGCACCAGGCCCAGCATCAGCGCGGGCAGCAGACCTCCGGCCAGCAGCCCCAGCGGACCCGCGCCGCGGTCGGCGGCCCGCTGCGAGAACGGCGGCATCATCAGGAAGATCGACATGCCGCCCACCCACAGGCTGATCGCCAGGAACAGCGGGGTCAGGCCCTCGCCGAAGCGGTCCAGCCCGTGCTCGCGCTCGAAGCTCATCTGCACCGGGTCGGCCGCCACCCCGGCGAGCTGCTCTCCCTCGGCCTCCGTGTAGGAGGGGACGTCCTGCTCCGCATCGGCCAGCCCCTCGTGCAGCTCGGTGGAGCCCTCGGAGAGCTGCCGGGCACCGTCCTCGAGCGAGACCGCACCCTCGGCGAGGTCCTCGGCGCCCTGGTCGGCACGGCCCGCACCGGTCTCGAGCTCCTGCGCACCGGTCTCGAGCTCGCCGGAGCCGTCCGCGAGGCGCTGCGCCCCGGTCCGGGCGTCGGAGGCCCCCGTCGCCAGCTGTGAGGCGCCCTCGGCGGCCTTCCCGCTGCCTGCCGCGAGCTGCTCGGCGCCCGAGCGGGCCGTGCCCACCCCGTCGGTGTAGCGGGTGAGGCCGCCGGCGAGGTCGGTGGCCCCGGTGCTCGCGGTCTCCGAGGCGGTGGCGAGGCGTTCCGCCCCGTTGGAGACCTCCTGCGCACCGGTGTTCAGCCGGTGCACGTCCCGTGCGCCCTGCTCGAGAACGGCGTGCGCCTCGGGCAGGGCGGCGGCAGCGGTGCGGGCCTGCTCGGCGAGCTCCCCGGCGAGGTCCGAGGCGTCCGTCCCCGGCTCGGAGGAGGGTGCAGCGGTGACCGCGTCCTGGCGCAGCGTCGTCAGGTCGTCGTGGAGGGTGGTGGTGTCCTCCGCGAGCGGGCCGGTGTCCTCGGCGAGCGCGGCGGAGTCCTCTGCCAGCGTCGAGGTGGTGGTCGTGAGGTCCTCGAGGTAGGGGACCAGGGAGTCCGCCGCGCCGGTCATGCCCGTCGCGGTGTCCGCGACCGTGCTCGAGGTGCCGGCGGCGGTGGTGGCGAGCCGGTCCGCCTCGCCGGCATCGTCGGCCGCCCGGGTGGCGTCCTCCCGCACCCCGGACGAGCCCTCCGAGACCCCGGAGAGCTCCTCGCAGAAGGCGGCGTCGGCGCCGGAGTCGGCGCAGCGGGCGGCGAGGTCGTCGACTTCTTCGGTGTACGCGCGGGTGCTCTCCTCGGAGCTGGTGGCGCTCTGGGCGGCGGTCTCGGTGGCGCGCTCGGTGTCCTGCACCGCGGTGTCCAGGGCGGAGGCGTCCTCGCCGATGGTGGCGGCGCCCTCCTGCAGGGTGCGGGCATCGGTGGTGCGGTCCTCGGCGCCCGTGGCGAGGGACTGCACCGCCTCGTCCAGGCCCGTCGCGGCGCCGTCGATGGTGGTGGCCGATTCGGAGAGGGTGCCGGCATCGCCCGTCGGCCCCTCGAGCTGTCCCGGCAGATCGCCGGCGGCCGCCTCGAGCGCATCGATGGCGGTCAGCAGGTCCTCGCTGGTGCGCTGGACGCTCTGCTCGTCGATGCCCAGCCCCTCCGCCCGCTCCAGGGCGGTGCCGACGGTGGTGTCGAGCTGCTGCGTCCCGTCGGCGACCTGGCCCGCGCCGCCGGCGAGATCGGAGGCGCCGGTGGCGAGCTGGGTGGTGCCGTCGGCGAGGGTCCGGGCCCCGCTGCGCAGCGGCTGCCCGTTCTCGTCGAGGGTGACCAGTCCGCTGTGGAGTTGCCCGGCGCCGTCTGCGAGCTCCCCGGTGCCCTGCTCGAGGGCGTCCGCCCCGGTGCTCAGCTCGCCGAGGCCCACCACCAGGTCGAGCTCGCCCTGGTGCAGAGTCGTGGCGCCGGAGCTCAGCTCGCCGGCCCCGGTGGCGAGACGGCCGGTGCCGTCAGCCAGGGTGCGGGAGCCGGTGAGCAGATCGCCGGTGCCCTCGTGGAGGTCGTCGGACCCCTCGGAGAGATCGCCCGCGCCCTCGGCCGCCTCCGCGACCCCGTCATGGATGCTGGTGAAGCCGACGTAGACGTTGTCCAGGTACTCCTCGAGCACGTTCTCGCGCAGGGCGGAGGTCAGCGCGGTGCCCACCGACTTGGTGAAGTTGCCGCCCACGTAGTTCACGGAGTCGTTCGTGGTCACGGTGAGCAGCGCGGGCGCGGCCTGCTCGGCGTCGCCGCCGAGGGAGGCGACGGACGCGGAGAAGTCGGAGGGGATCCGGATGCTCGCCCCGTAGGTGCCGTCCTCCAGGCCGCGCTGCGCCTCGGCGGGGGAGGCCTTCACGAAGTGGAAGACGGTGTCCTCGTCCTTCTCCAGCAGGGTGTCGGTGAACTCCGCGCCGACGTCGAGCTGCTGCGTCTCGCCGTCCGCCGTGGTGGTGCTCGCGCCGTCGTCCTCGTCCACCACGGCGGCCGTGATCTGGTCGAGGTTGTGGCTCGGGTCGCGGAATGACCAGGTCATGGTGCCGGAGTAGATGACGGGCACCAGTGCCAGGCCGACCACGAACAGCGCCGCGATCGGCTTCTTCCACTCCCCGGGGAGCAGGGCGAGCGCCCCGCGCCCGGTGGCGGAGGTCGCCCGGCCGACGGCGGCGGCCCCGCGACCCACGGCGGCGGGGACGCGGCCGACGGCTCCGAGGGCTTCCCCGGCGGCGCGCAGGGCATGGCCGACCGCCCGCCCGACGGCACCGGGCAGGGAGATCAGGGCACGCAGGAGTGCAAGGAGGTATCGCATCACGGCGGCGACGATACATCTGTGTATCGAGTTTAGTTACTGATTGGTAACAAGTGTGGCGCAGAAGACGCGCGCGGGGTGTCCGGCGGCTCAGCCGGGCAGATCCACGATCCACGGATCCGAGGGCAGGGTCGCGGGATCCCAGCGCTCGAGGATGTCCGCGGCGGTGCGACAGCCGGCCACCCCCAGGGACTCTCCGATCCTGCCGACCACCTGCGCCGCGCTCTCCCCTCGCGCCAGCCGGTTCCGCAGGGTCACTGCGCCGTCGCGCTTGGCCAGGCGCGCGCCCTCGCGGTTCACGGCGAGGGGGACGTGCGCGTACTCGGGGGCGGGCAGGCCCAGCAGCTGGGCCAGATGCGCCTGACGCGGGGCAGAGCTGAGCAGGTCATCGGCCCGCACCACCTGGTCCACACCCGCCGCGGCATCATCGACCACCACGGCCAGGTTGTAGGCGAGCACCCCGTCACCACGGCGCAGCACCAGGTCATCGACGGGCCCCGTCACCTCCCCGGCCCACAGGTCCTGGACCCGCCAGGAGCTGACCTCCGCGCGCAGGCGCACTGCCGGAGCTCGCCGCAGTTCGCGCATCCGCTCCCGGCCGCGCTCCCGCTCGGCCTCGGAGAGATCGCGGCAGGTGCCCGGGTACGCACCCGGCGGGGCATGCGGGGCGCTCGGCGCCTCGAGGATCTCGCGCCGGGTGCAGTAGCACTCGTAGACCAGACCGCGGGCGGTGAGCTCGGCGATCGCCGCCTGGTGCGCGGCGCCGCGCTCCGACTGCCTCATCACCTCGCCGTCCCAGTCCAGCCCCAGCGCCGCGAGGTCATCGAGCTGGCGCTGCTCGGCGCCCTCGCGCACCCGGTCCAGATCCTCGACCCGCAGGTGGAAGGCGCGAGAGGTGCGGCGGGCCAGCACCCAGGCGAGGATCGCGGTGCGCAGGTTGCCCAGATGCAGGTCCCCGCTGGGCGAGGGGGCGTAGCGACCGGCGCCGGGCGTGGACGGAGCGGCTGACATGCCGCTCAGTCTAGGAACCGGTGCGGATCAGCAGCACATCGCCCTCGCGACCTCCCGGCACCGGCCGCTCCGGTGGGGCGGGGGTGAAGCCGAGCCGCGCGGCGAGGGTGCGAGAGCGGTGATTGCCCGCCGCGGTCACCGCGACGATCTCGGCACCGTCGCCGCCCCGCCCCGCAGTGGAAGGGTCAGCAGTGGAGAGTCCCGCGGTGGAGTTCTCCGCGGTGGAGTGCTCCGCTGTGGTGATCGCGGGCGAGGTGAGCTGTGGGGAGGCGAGCACGGCCCGCATCGCCTCCGTGGCGATGCCGTGGCCGGTCGCGTCGGGGGAGAGGCGCCAGTACGCGCTCAGCGCGGGGCCGTCCTCGAGCTCGAGCGGGGACAGGCCCACGACGCCCAGCAGCCCATGCCACAGGAGGGGCGGGCCGACAGCGGGCGGCGTGCCGACCGCTGCTGCATCACCGACAGCGGGCGGCAGCCCAGCGTCGCCACCGTCGCCGACCGCGCCCGCAGTGCCTCCGTCGGCCCTGTGCGCCGCCCTCTTGGCGGCCCCGGACGACGCCTCCTCGTCGGCGGCATCCCGCGCCCGCACCGTCAGGTAGCCGACCCCGTGGTGATCCCAGCTCTCGCGCCATCGGCGGAGCACCCAGCGCATCTGTGCGCGGTCGGTGAGCGGCGCGGTGAGGTCCTCGGCGAAGGCACGGGGGTCCGCGTGCAGGGCATAGAGCTCCTCGAGATCCTCCTGTGCGACTGGCTGCAGCCGGAGTCGGGCGGTGAGGATCTCCAGCGCACCGGACGTCGCGCGTGCCTGCCCGGACGTCGCGCTTGCCTGCCCGGACGCGCCGCCTTGTCCGGACATGCCGACGGCGCGGCGATCATCATCCGGGGACGGGATCACCGCGCCGTCGTGCACGGATTGCTCCGTGAGGCGCTTGGCCGAGGTCTCAGGCGTCGCCGCGGTGGTTGCCGCGCTTCTCGTCGTCGGTGTCCGAGGTGTCCGGGTCGGAGTCGACCTTGACCTCCTTGGGCTCGACGTCGGAGGTGCGGTCCTCGCCCTTGAGGGCGGAGGCGACGTCACCGGCGTCGGCCGAGCCGACCGTGTCCGAGACGGTCGAGGAGTCGGAGTCGTCGCCGGCGGAGGCCGGGTAGTGCGCACGGGCGAAGTCCGCGGGCGGAGCCCAGGGATCCTCGACCGGGCGGGACTTCTGCCAGGCGATGTAACCCGCGGCGGCACCGGCGGCGGCCAGGCCCAGCACGAGCAGCACCTTGCCGGCGCGACCCTTCTTCTTCGGCTGCGGCGTGGGCTCGAGGACTGCGGAGCGGATGTCGCCCTGGCCCTTCTCGAGCTCGGTGCGCGCCGCGTCGATGGCGGCCTTCAGCACGGTGCCGGAGGTCTCCACCGTCTTGCGGGCGCGCGGGAGGTAGTCGTCCTGCACGTCGTGACGGATCTTGTCGGCGCGGGGGCCGAGGTTCGCCGAGATCTTGTCGGACTGCTCGCGCAGGCGCTTCTCCGCCTCGGGGGCGTACTGGCCGTACAGCTCGGTGGCGCGCGTGCGGGCCTCGCGAGCACCCTCGGACACCACAGGGCCCACCTGGGCGGCGAGCTTCTGCAGCTCCTCCACGGCCTTCTGAGCGTTCTGGCTGGTCGCGCCTGCGGCATCGGCGGACTTCGCGGCGTGCTTCTTGGCCTTCTTGGCTTCCCGCTTGGTGGTCAGCGCCATGGGGTTCCCCTTTCGGTCGAATCCGTCGGGTCGGGCCGACGATGGTCCCTGGGCCTCGGCAGCCGGAGGCTGTCGCGAACCCGTGTGGCACAACTCTAACGCGAGCGAGTATGCACGCTCACAGCCGTTGTGAAGAAGCCAGGGCCCACAGGAGCCCGTCCAGTCGGTCAGGGCTCCTCATATGCAAGGATGACCGCATGTTCGCAACTCTTCACACCAACCACGGGGACATCCGCCTGGAGCTGTTCCCGCACCACGCACCCAAGACCGTCGAGAACTTCGTGGGCCTCGCCGAGGGCACCAAGGAGTTCTCCGACCCCGAGACCGGCGAGAAGGTCTCGCGCCCGTTCTACGACGGCGTCATCTTCCACCGCATCATCGCGGGCTTCATGCTCCAGGGCGGCGACCCGCTGGGCACCGGCACCGGCGGCCCCGGCTACAACTTCGACGACGAGATCTCGGAGAAGAACTTCAACGAGCCCTACGTGCTCGCCATGGCCAACGCCGGCCAGCGCCGCAACGCGCTGACCGGTCGCCCCTCCGGCACCAATGGCTCGCAGTTCTTCATCACCGTCGGCCCCACGCCGCACCTGCAGGGCAAGCACACCGTCTTCGGCCAGGTCGCCGACGACGAGTCCAAGAAGGTCGTCGACGCGATCGAGGGCGTCAAGACCGACATGCGCGACCGTCCCCTCGAGGACGTCGTCATCACCTCGGTCACCATCGAGAAGTGACCCCGCCCGGGCCGTCGCCGCGCTGAGCGGCCGGCCCGACGCACGCAGCGGCCCGCTCCCGGATCTTCGGGAGCGGGCCGCTGTGCTGTGCTGTGCTGTGCGGGGCGGGGCGGGGCAGGGCGGTTGTGCGGTGTGGCGGTGGCGGTGGCGGGCGGCAGTGGAGACTGTGTCCTGGAACGGCCTATAGCAACGCGAGCTGGCTATATCGCCACCTCGCGTTGCCATAGGCCCGTGGCCACCCCAGTACCCTCGGCCCATGACGCAGCGACACCTCGCGGGGGCCCGGATCCTCGCCCAGGGCCTCGCCGGTCCGCCGCATCTCGCCGGTCCGCCGCACCTCGGGGACCCCGCCGAGGTGGCGCGCGCCTTCGGTGCCCACCAGGGGCAGGACCTCCCCGGGGTGATCGCCTCCCTCGCACTGCGCAGCGGCGGTGACCCGGGCGCGGTGCTCGCAGCCTTCGACCGCGGGGAGATCGTGCGCGGGTATCCGATGCGCGGCACCGTCTTCGCGGTCGCCGCCGACTCCCTGGCCTGGATCACCGAGCTCTGCGCGGCAGGGCCGCAGCGTGCGGCGGTGACCCGTCGTGGACAGCTGGGGATCGAGGAGCGTCACGTGCAGCGGGCCCGGGAGGTGCTCGAGGAGATCGCCGCGGAGCACTCGGCGCCGGGGGCCGGCCGCGGGGTGCTGCGCTCCGAGGTGATGGCCGCGTGGGAGGCCGCGGGGATCCGCACCGACCAGGGCCGCGGCTACCACCTGCTGGTCGAGCTGATCTCGCTCGGTATCGCCGCCTACGGTCCGTCGCGCGAGGGCGAGACGGCAGTGGTGCTCGCGAAGGACTGGCTGCCGGCCGGCACCGACCTCGACGGCGCGTTCGGCGGTGACCGCGTCGCTGCCGCGGCAGAGCTCGCCCGACGCTATTTCACCAGCCACGGCCCGGCGGGGGAGCGGGACCTGGCCTGGTGGTCCAAGCTTCCGCTGGGCCTGCTCCGGGAGGCCCTGCCCCGGATCGAGGACCAGCTCGAGAGCGGCTTCGCGGACAAGGAGGGGCGCCTGCACACCACCGAGGCCGCGGCGCGCGGAGGGAGCGGGGGGCGGTTGTGGTGGCGGCCGGGCCTGGTCCAGGAGTACGCCGCGCTCGAGAAGGAGACGATGCGCGAGCTGCTGCTGCCCGGATTCGACGAGCTGGTGCTCGGGTATCGCGACCGGCTCTACCTCATGGACCAGGACCGCCACCACGCGCTGGTGCCCGGGAACAACGGTGTGTTCAAGCGGGCGGCGCTGCGCCGCGGCGAGGTAGTAGGGGTCTGGACTCGCAAGGGAGCCGCCGGGAAGCGGACACTGGTCCTGGCCGAGCAGCGCCCGATCAGCGAGACTCAGCGTCGACGCTTCGAGAAGCTGTTCACCACCTTCCCGTACACCGTCGCCTGAGGAGAACCGGCTGGGAGGCGCCGCCCGAGGGCTGCTCTCCCGAACACCGTCACCGGATGGGTGCAGCGCCCGTCACCGGATGGCCGCAGCCCGAGACCGGACGGCCGCCGCCCGGGAGCGGCCCAGGCGGCCGTGGTGGAATGACCTCCATGGAACGACCCAGCTACGGCTACAGCGCCGAGGAGAACCCGGACCCGGACCCGCAGTCCCCGCCGGTGTGCCCGCGACACCCCGACCGGGTGAGCTACGTGCGCTGCAAGCGCTGCGACCGCCCGGCCTGCCCGGACTGCCAGCGCCCCACGGCCGTGGGAGTGCTCTGCGTGGACTGCGAGCGCGAGCTCTCCCGACAGCAGGCCTCCGCCCGGCCCCGCACGGCGATGGGCGCCGCGGTCGGCTCGCGCACGCCGTACGTCACGTACACGCTGATCGGCCTGTGCGTGCTCGCCTACCTCGGGCAGATGATCGCACCGCAGATCGTGGAGCAGCTGGGGATCTTCGCCCCCTTCCGCGCCGTGTTCATGCCGTGGACGTTCTTCACCGCCGGCTTCCTGCACGGCGGCATCGTGCACCTGGGGCTGAACATGTACTTCCTGTGGATGCTGGGGCCGGCTCTCGAGCAGACCGTCGGCCGCGTCCGCTATGCCGCGATCTTCCTGGTCTCGGTGCTCGGCGGCCACACCGCCATCTATCTGCTCGCCAGCCCGCTGAGCGATTCCTGGTTCACCGGGACGCTCGGCGCCAGCGGTGGCGTGTTCGGCCTGTTCGCGGCGATGTTCGTCGTCAATCGACGTCTCGGTGGGCAGACGGCGCAGATCGCGCTGCTGATCGTGGCGAACCTCGTGATCTCCTTCCTCTTCCCCCAGATCTCCTGGCAGGGGCATCTGGGCGGTCTCGTGCTCGGCGCGGCGGTGACCGCGGGGATGTTCGCCCTGCGCCCCAAGGCCGCTCCGGGCGTGGACCGCCGGGCGCTGGCGCAGCGCTCCGCGATCGTGCACTCGGCCGTGGTCGTGGCCGCAGTGGTGCTGTGCGTGGTACTGATCGTGGTCAAGACGATGCTGGTGCTGGGGCAGTGACCCAGCGCCCGTCAGCGGGCGCCGGCAGCACAGGAACGGGTCTGCACCACAGGGAGCGGGTCTGCATCACGGGTACGGGTCGGGGCGGCGCAGAGGCCGCCCCGACCCGTACCCGTCTGCTTCCCTCACCCCAACGTCCCTCGAATTTCCCCCCAATGCCCCTCGAGCGTTCCCCATTAACACGGATGCGCGAGGGCTTCCCCCGGGATCCGCGAACTACACGCATGTGGTTTTCCCCAGTTGTGGACGGAGTTGGGGATAACTCTGGAAGAGTGTGGGGATGACAGGCTCTAGCTGTGGAAAACCGGGGACGCGCTGTGGACGGACGGTGGGGACCGAGCGCAGCGTGGTCGGCCGACGTGCGCATGCTCACCGTGGGTGACACGCCCGTCCCGCCTGCGGGAACGCCTCCGCAGCTCTGCGGGACAGTCATGACCTCTCCGCGGCGGTGCGTCGCTGACCTGCAGTGATGTAAGTCGCTCTGTGGCCGGTGGTGGATCGTCCGAGCCTCGCGCGGCGGAGCATCTCACGCTCCTGGCGCACTCTGCGACACGCCCGGGTTCTCCGTCGTACCTGCGGAACTACATGTCTGTCATTCGTCCACGCCTGTGGAAAACTCTGTGGACAACTCCGCGGACGGACTGGAGGAGAGCCGTTTCCTGGCGACTGGATCCCGTGATGCACCGGTTGTGCACATCGTGACGAGGCGGGCTGTCCCGATCCGACAGCGCCTCTTGACGTCAGGCCCGCCAGCAGGCTCGGCGGCAGGCCCGCCAGCAGAGACGGAGGCCCGTGGGGCTCAGTGCTCGGCGCCGCCCGGCAGCGGGACGTCGGCCTCGCGGCGCAGCGCCACCTCGACCATCCGTACGAGCGCCCGCGCTGTGGTGGGGGAGTCGACGACATCCGCCGAGGGGACGTGGACGAAGCCGCCGCGGATCTTCTCGAGGGAGGCGTCGGTCGCCAGCAGGTGCTGGAGGGTGTAGAAGACGTCATTGCACACGTAGGTGCCGGCGGTCTGCGAGACGGCGCCAGGGATCCCGTCGGCCGCGAGCGCGGAGACCATCGCCTTGATCGGCAGGGTGCTGAAGTAGCCCACCGGCCCATCAGCCACGACCGGCTCGTCCACCGGGCTCGCGCCCGCGTTGTCCGGGATCCGCGCATCGCGCACGTTGACCGCCACCCGCTCCGGTGTGATGCGCTCTCGGCCCGATGCGAGCCCCACCGCGATCACCAGCCGCGCGCGGTGATGTCGCACCGCCTCCACGAGCAGATCCCCGCCCCGGTCGAACTCCACCGGGAGCTCGAGGGTCTCCACCGTGAGACCGCCGGAGCGCAGCAGCGGAGCAGCCAGGCGCACCGCCTCCCACGACTCGTTGACGCTCGCACCGGCGAAGGGCGCGAATCCGGTGAGCAGCACGTCGGTGGTCATGGGCACAGCCTACGGAGAGCCGACCCGGGAGAAAAGCAGAGGCGGGCCCCGGCCCGACTCTCTACGCTGGGCCGATGGCAGAGCACCTCGACGACCATGACCTCACGATCCTGCACCCGCCGTTCGGCCTCGTGCTGCGCGTCGGCGACCTCACCCTGCGCCCGCTCGCCGACGCGGATCTGGCCGAGTACGCCGCCCTGATCCGTCGGCCGATCTTCGAGGACCCGGACTCCCCGGCGGTCTTCCCCTGGTATCGGGCCGACCCCGAGACGCGGGTGCGCAACGCGCTGGCGTTCCAGTGGCGGCTGCGCAGCGAGATCGAGCCGGACGGCTGGACGCTCCCGTTCGGTGTGAGCGCGCACGGCCGACTCATCGGCTGCCAGGACATGTCCGCGTCGCGCTTCGGCGAGCGACGCGTGGTCAGCTCCGGGTCCTGGCTCACCCTGGACGCCCACGGGAAGGGCTACGGGAAGCTCATGCGCCAGGCGATGCTCGTGCTCGCCTTCGACCACCTCGGGGCCCTGCGGGCGGAGTCCCTGGCCGCTGTCGGGAACGGGCGCTCCGTCGCCGTCTCCCGGGGCTGCGGGTACGTGGACAACGGCACCAAGGTGTCCACGCTGCCCGGCCCTGTCCACGAGGAGCAGAGGTTCCTGGTCACGCCCGAGAGCTTCCGTCGGCCCGAGGTGCCTTTGCGGATCGAGGGCGTCACCGCCGAGCTGCGGGCCATGCTGGGGGCGCCGTAGCCGCAGCGTCGCGCCGACCCGAACGACCCGAAAGACCTGGTGACCGCACGCTGCACGAGACCCACCGCGTGCGGGCCCGGCATGCAGCCGGCCTCTGACCCCTGCGGGGATCAGAGGCCGGTGCTCACCGCCCGGGAAGGGGTCAGCAGTAGGCCGTCGTGGCGGTGGTGCGCACCGTCGACTTCGTCGCCTTCTTCGTGCCGCCCTTGTACTTGCACGATTCGAGCAGCGTGCCCTTCGTGGCGTACAGGCGGGCCGTGTCACCGGTGTTGTTCCAGATGTAGCTGGACTTGTTCCAGTAGAGGGTGGTCGAGGTGTTCTTCCCCTTGCCCGAGCGGATGGTGAGGGTCTTGCCGGGCTTGAGCTTGGTGCCCTTGGGGAAGGAGAACTTCTGGGGGCCGTTGTCCCGCAGCACGTATCCCGTGAGGGTCAGCGTCTTCTTCCCCGTGTTCTTCACCTGGATGTACTCCTTGGTGTAGCCGGAGTTCTTCGAGTGGTCCTTGCCCTTGGGGTCGTAGTGGATCTTCACGATGTCCAGCGGCTTCTTCACCGCTGCCTCCGCCGCAGGGGGAGCGGCGACGAGGGTCGTGGCGACCAGCAGCGCGGCGAGCAGCGCGACCAGGAATCGGGCGCGCGGAGTGAGGGAGAGATGCATGGAGACCCCTGGGGGCGAGGGCGATCCGCGGGTGCTTCGCCGGGAGACGGCTCCGGTGCATCCTCAAGATCGAGACCGATGTGGATGATCCGAAATATAGCCTCATCCGCGCCGGCTCGCCACACTTTCTGAACAGTTGCGCAGAGGTGTGCGCCACACTCCTGCGCCCCTGGTCGCGAGGGTTTTCTGCGGCAGGCCGTGCTGCGCCGTGCTGCGCCGGGCCGGGCCGGGTCGGGCAGTGCCGTGCCGCCGGTGCCGCAGGGCCGGGGCGCTGCCGTGCACCGCCTCGGCCCTGCCTCACCTCACATCGAGTCCTGCCACGCCTGGTACAGCGCGGCGAAGCGTCCGCCCTGGGAGACGAGCTCGGTGGGGGAGCCGTCCTCGACGACCTCGCCGCCGTGCACGACCAGCACCCTGTCCGCGATCATCACCGTGGTCAGACGGTGGGCGATGATCAGCGAGGTGCGCTGGCCGAGCAGCTTCGTCAGCCCCTCCTGCACCATCCGCTCGGAGGGGATGTCCAGCGAGCTGGTGGCCTCATCGAGGATCAGCACCCGGGGGTCGGCGAGGAAGGCACGTGCGAAGGAGATCAGCTGCCGCTGCCCGGCGCTGACGCGGCCTCCGCGCTTGTTCACGTCGGTGTCGTAGCCGTAGGGGAGCTTCTCGATGAACTCGTCGGCCCCGATCGCGCGGGCCGCCGCTTCGATCTCCTCGCGGCTCGCCCCGGGCTTGCCGAGGGCGATGTTGTCCGCGACGGTGCCGGAGAACAGGTACGCCTCCTGGGTGACCATGACGATGTTGCGCGTCAGATCCTCCATCGAGATGTCCCGCAGATCCACGCCGTCCAGCGTCACCCTGCCCTCGGTCGCGTCGTAGAAGCGGGCGATGAGCTTCGCGACCGTGGACTTCCCGGCGCCGGTCTGGCCCACCAGGGCGACCGTCTGCCCGGCAGGGATGTGCAGATCCATCGGCTGCAGGACGGTCGGTCCGTCGGCGCTGTAGCGGAAGGAGACGTCCTCGAAGTCGACCTGCCCGGAGGAGGTGGGCAGCGCCGTCGGGGACGGCGACTCCTGCACGTGCGGCTGCACCGCGAGCAGGTTCGCGATCTTCTCGAGCGCCGCCACAGCGGACTGGAAGGCGTTGTAGAAGTTCGCGATCTCGTCCACCGGCTGGAAGAACCGGCGCGAGTACAGCACCAGGGCCACCAGCACGCCCACCTGCAGGTCACCGCTCAGCACCCGGAACCCGCCCACCACGAGCACAGCGGCGATCGTGATGTTGGCCAGCACGCGCAGCGCCGGCTGGTAGATGCCGAACACGTTGATCGAGCGCATCGACGCATCGCGGTAGTCCTGAGCGAGAGTGTCGAACTCCGCCTGGTTGCGCTCCTCCTTGCGGAAGGCCTTCACCGCGCGGATCCCGGCCATCGCCTCGACGAAGTGGACGATCAGCCGCGCCGAATGGGTGCGGATCGCGCGGTACTCCACCCGGGAGCGCTTCTGGAACCACACCGTCAGGGCCAGGCACGGGATCAGCATCAGCAGCATCACCACGCCGGTCACCGGATCCATGGTCACGATCAGCACGATCGTGAACACCATCGACAGGGAGGCGCCCACCATGACGTTCACACCGGAGTCCAGCAGCTCGCGCAGCGCCTCCATGTCGGAGGTCTGGCGGGAGACGATCCGGCCCGAGGTGTAGGACTCGTGGAACTCGAGATCCTGCTTCTGGGTGAAGCGGAAGACCTTCCTGCGCAGCTGGAGCAGCATCCGCTGGCCCACGACGACGGACTGGCGCACGTACCCGAAGGTCAGCACACCGCCGATGATCGCGGCGCCGACGGCGAGGCCCGCCGCCTGGTAGGCGGGGACCGGATCGCCGTCCATCAGGGAGGGCAGGCCGTGGTCGATGCCCCAGGCGATGATCGCCGGGCCCGCCACCACGGCGAGCTGCGCGATGACGACCATGATCGCCATCAGCACGAACTGGCCCTTGACCGGGGAGATCAGCTCCCCGAGCAGGGCGAAGGAGCGCTGGCGTGAGGCCTTGTTCTCGGCGGCGGTGTAGGTCTGGTGCTCCGGATCGTTCTGATCCGGCTGCTGGTTCGTGGCGGGAGCGGTGCTCATCGGCCCTCCTCCTGGATCGCACGGAGCTCGAGCTCACCGGTGAGGGTCTCGATGTCCTGGTCTCGGCGTCGCTCCTCCTCCTGGTTCGCGATCACCCACCGATAGCGGGCCGAGCTCGCCATCAGCTCGCTGTGGGTGCCCACCTCGACCACTCGCCCGTGGTCCAGCAGCGCGACCCTGTCCGCCAGGGCGACGGTCGAGGTGCGGTGGGCGACGATCAGGGTGGTGGTGCCGCGCAGCACCTCACGCAGCCGTACGGTGACGATCTCCTCGGTCCGGGTGTCCAGGGCCGAGAGCGGATCGTCGAGCAGCAGCACCGCGGGCTTCGCCGCGATGGATCGGGCCAGGGCCAGGCGCTGACGCTGCCCGCCGGAGAGGCTCATGCCCTCCTCGCCGATGCGGGTGTCCACCCCCTCCGGCAGCTCGAGCGCGAAGGAGGCGTCGGCGGTGCGCAGCGCCAGCTGCAGCAGATCCTCGGCCTGCTCCTCGCTGAGGGAACTGTCGGCGCCCAGCAGCACGTTGTCCCGCACCGAGTCGGAGAACAGCGTCGCGTCCTCGAAGGCCACCGCGGTGAGGGTGCGCAGATCGGTGAGATCCATGTCGCGGATGTCGACCCCGTCGATGGTGATCGCACCGGAGGTGACGTCGTACAGCCTCGGCACCAGCTGCAGCAGCGTCGACTTGCCGCTGCCGGTCACGCCCACCAGCGCCATGGTCTCGCCGGGGAGGACCTCGAGGCTCGCGCCGTCGAGCACGTCGGGCACATGGTCCGGGGCGTCCTCGTAGCGGAAGTGCACATCGTGCAGCCGCACCGCACCGGTCGCGGCCGACGCGTCGATGTGCGCCGAGGGCTCGGGCGAGGTGATGGTGTTCTCGGAGTCCATCACCTCGTAGTGACGGTCCAGGGCGGTGGTCGCGTTCACGGCCTGGCCCAGCAGCATCCCCAGCATCCTCACCGGTCCCACCACCAGGGTGGCGGTCGCGAAGTAGGAGGCCAGCTGGCCGGTGGAGATGTCTCCCGAGGCGGTCAGGTGCAGACCCACCAGCAGGGCGATGCCGAGCGCGAGCTCGGGCAGCATGAACATGAACATGTCGAAGCGGGCGATCGCGGTGGCCTTGCGCACCTCGGTACGGCGCAGCTCCTCGGCCTGCTCGGTGAAGCCTTCGAGGGCCGTCGGACCGCGACCGAAGGCCTTCAGCACACGGATGCCCTGCACCGACTGCTCGATCGTGGTGGCCAGGTCGCCGTTCTGATCCTGCGAGAGGCGGGAGAGCACGGAGAAGCTGCGGTTGAAGCGATAGGCGATGATCGTCACCGGCACCGCGGCGAGGAAGAAGATCAGCGCCAGGATCGCGGAGGAGCGGATCAGCAGGGCCATGCCCACGGAGATGGTGACCACGTTGGTCACCGCCATGATCATGCCGAAGGCGATCCAGCGACGGATCTGGTTGATGTCGCTCATCATGCGCGAGAGCAGCTGGCCGGAGCCCCAGCCGTCGTGGAAGGTGACCGGCAGGTGCTGGACCTTCGCGTAGAAGCCGACGCGGATCTGCTTCTCGACCGTGGTCGAGGGCGCGACGGCGAAGGTGCGCCGCAGCCAGATCAGGGAGGCCTCGACGATGCCGAGCGCAAGCACGATCGCGCCGCCGGTCCAGATCGTGGCGGCGGTGGCGTCGGTTTCGAGGCGGTTGACGATGAACTCGAGGACCTGCGGGATCATCAGGGCGACGATCGAGGCCGTCATCGCGCTGAGCAGGCCGAGGTAGAGGCGGAATCGAATGGGGCGAACGGTGGTCCAGAGGCGGCGCATGGTGCCGAGCATGGGAAGAGAGAACCTCAGGGGGATGCGGGAGCCCCCGACGGTCGGGGACGAAGGCTTAGCCTAGTCAACTATTTCATCGACCGGTAGGGGATTACGCCTCCCGGTCAGAAGGGATCAAGCGCATTCCGGGGCGCGGTGCGTTCTGTTCTCTGGGAGGGGGCCATCGGGGGTTCGCTGGGGCTCGCGGGGCTCCTCAGGGGCGACGCGGGCAGCCGTGCGGCACGTGTGGCCGGGTCGCTTCACGGTTCGGCCCCATGCCAGGTGCCGTTCTGGCGTGGTCAGAGCGGCACCTGACATGGGGTCGGCGCCTGCGGAGCCCGGGGCCAGTCCTCGCGGAGCGTCGGATCCGCGGCGACGGGCGTCAGGCAGGATCAGGCGCGGTCGTCGGCGGGGATCCACTCACCGTAGGCGGCGTCGGAGAGCACGGCGGCGGCGCCGGCGGCCGCTGCGGTCACCGTGAGGACCGCCGGCCACGCGCCGATCTTCTTCGCCAGCGGATGGGACAGGCCGAAACCGACCACGTAGGTCGCGCCGAGCACGGCGGTGGTGGCCGGGCCGCGGCGTGCCAGCCAGGTGCGTCCCGCGTACAGCCCGGCGGCTGCGAGCACCACGCCACCGAGGGGTCGGATGCCCGTCTCGCGGGCGGTCAGCCAGCCGCCGACCAGCCCGAGGGCGACGACGGGGGCGGTGTTCACGGACGTGGCGGGCTTGATCGCAGTGCTCATGCCTCGAGCCTACGACGCTGCGCTGGGAGGGCGTGGCGCCCTCCGGGAAGTCCGTCGACCATTGCACAGTCGGCGTTCTCAGCGCTCAGAGCGCTCACTGTGCAACGGTCGAGGTCGATCTGGTGCCGGGCGGGCGCTCAGCGCACCACCGCGATGCCGTGGGCGGGCACCTCGCCCGGGGCGGCGGGGCCGACGCCGTCGAGCATGTCCGCGCCGCTGACCACCTCGAGCACCTCGCCCGGGGCCGGACGGGGCTCGTCGCCGAGGTTCAGCACCAGAGTGAGCGGGGCGGGGGCGCTGTCGCCGAGCCCATCGCCCGCGCCAGCACCCTCGGCGCCCGCGCCCGCGCCCGCGCCTTCGCTGGCGCCGCCCCCGACAGCACCGCCGCCCCCGCCAGCCGCACCGACTCCCGTGCCCGGCGCCAGCACGATCTGCGCCCAGGTGTTCTCGAGCGTCTCCTCGTCCACGTGCACCGAGGCGGTCGTGAGCCACGGTTCCCGTCGGCGCAGCGAGAACAGGCGGCGATGCACCTCGAGGATCCGCTCCGCGGCCTCCGGCTTCAGCAGCGTGAGGTGGTGGGGGCCGCCCGCGGCGCTGCGCTCGCCGGGGCCTGAGGCACCGTGCTCGGGGCCTGCGGCGCTGCGCTCGCCGGGGCCCGCGGCGCCGTGCTCGGAGCCTGCGGCGCCGTCGGGCGAGGAGGCCGTGGCGACCACCTCGTCCGGGCCGCCGGGGAACCAGGGGCGGATCGCGTCGTCCCCGCCGGCGCGCTCCTCCTTGATCCCGGTCGCGCCGAACTCGTCCCCGGCGTAGACCGTCGGGATCCCGGGCAGCAGGGCGAGCAGGGCGAACGCGGCGGAGAGGTCGCGGCCGTCCGCGAGCTGGGAGGCGATGCGGGTGGTGTCGTGGTTGCCCACGAAGGTCTGCGGGTGCGCCCCGCCCTCGGCGTCCAGGAACTCCTGGTGGCGGCCCAGGGCGTGGGCGAGCTCGAAGAGGTTGCCGTCGCGGAGGCCGGACCAGATCGCCTTCCACAGCTCGTACTGGGTGATCGAATCCGCGGTGGACGCGGCGGCGAAGGCCGGGTAGTCGCCGTGGATGACCTCGCCGAGGATCCACGCCTCGGGATGTGCGGCCCGCACCCGCTCGAGGATCGGCGCCCAGGACTCGGGCCCGGCGGCGTACATCGCGTCCAGCCGCCAGCCGTCGATCCCGCGCGCGAGCCAGCGGTCCATGATCTCCACGACGCGGTCCTGGATGATCGCATCGGCCAGATCGATCTCGATGAGGTCCGCGTTGCCCTCGAAGCCGTAGGGGCTGGTGCCGGACCAGCGGATCCGGGCACCGTCCTCGGTGCCGGGCCCGGCCGCGATGGCCCGCCGCGCCACGGGATGGCGGTCCGAGACGTGGTTGAAGACGCCGTCGAGCACCACGCGGATCCCCCGCTCGTGGCAGGCGGCGATCAGCGCATCGATGTCGGCCTCGTCGCCCAGGCGCGGATCCAGCCGACGGTGCTCGAGGGTGTCGTAGCCGTGGGAGACGGAGTCGAAGACCGGGTTCAGCAGCAGCACGTTCGCGCCGAGCCCCACCAGGTGATCGAGCCAGCCGTGCAGGCGGCGCAGGCGGTGCACGACATTCTCCCCGTCGGCCCCGCCGTATCCCTCGCCGCCGAGGTCCTCGCGATGGCGGGGCGCTCCGCAGAAGCCCAGCGGGTAGACCTGCCAGCAGATCGCATCGCGGATCCAGAACGGTGCAGGCACGGTAGTCATGGCGCCATCGTAGGCGCGGGGACACGGAGGCAGTGTTCAATGGGGCCACCGAACCGTTCTGACGGCCAGTCCGCCTCATCCCCCAGGAGCGATCACCGATGATCCGCATGCGCACCGACTTCTTCGCCGAGTCCCTCGGGATGGGCACCTCGATGGTGGTGCTGATGCCGCAGGCCGCTGCGGGTATCGGGATGGAGGGGGCCGACGGTGCCGCCTCCGTCGCCGAGGACGAGCGCGGCGTGCCGGTGCTCTACCTGCTGCACGGGCTGAGCGACGACTGCACCATCTGGGAGCGCCGCACCTCCATCGAGCGCTACGCCACCGAGAAGGGCATCGCGGTGGTGATGCCCGAGGTGCGCCGCTCGTTCTACGCCGACGAAGTCGTGGGGGAGAAGTACTGGACCTTCATCGCCGAGGAGCTGCCGCAGCTGATCGCGAGCACCTTCCGCGTCTCCACCGCCCGGGAGGACACCTTCGTGGCGGGCCTGTCGATGGGAGGGTTCGGGGCGTTCAAGCTGGCGCTGAACCATCCGGACCGCTTCGCGGCCGCGGCGAGCCTCTCCGGGGTGCTCGACGCCCGGACCCTGGACCTCGGCTGGACCGGCACCCTCGGCGAGCGGGTGTGGGCGGGTCGGGACGTCGCCGGCACCGCGGATGACCTCGTGGGCCTGGTCGGCGCGGCCGATCCCGCCGCCCTGCCCGCCCTGTTCGTCGACTGCGGGACAGAGGACGAGCTGCTCGCGCACCACCGCACCTTCCTCGCCGCCGCCGACGAGCGCGGGGTCGAGGTGCAGGCGCGCCTCCGCCCGGGGGCGCACACCTGGGACTTCTGGGACCAGAGCATCCAGGATGTCCTGGACTGGCTGCCGGTCCGGGAGCGCTGATCCGGACGGGTCCGCGCGCGAGGACCCGGATGCGGAAGGATGGGGCGGTCAGTCCCGCCGACCCTCCTCAGGAGCGAGCATGGCCCTCTTCGCCGTTCAGTACACCTA
>NZ_DASVGJ010000077.1:0-20659 GCF_036379615.1 Brachybacterium sp. | reverse complement strand
CGGGCCGGGCGGACGGCGTCGACGACCGCGTCGAAGGGGAGTTCCTGGTGGGCGTATGCCTCGGTGTTCGCCGTCCGCACGCGCTCGAGGAGCTCGGCGAGCGTCGGATCGCCGTGCAGCGAGGTGCGCAGGGCGACCGTGTTCACGAAGAACCCCACGACGTCGTCCAGCCGGGAGTCGCCGCGACCGGCCACCGGGGTGCCGACGACCACGTCGTCCCCGGTGCCGTGCTGGTGCAGGGCGGCGGTGACGGCCGTGTGCAGCAGGATGAACAGACTCGTGCGGTGCTCGGCGGCGAGCTCGCGGAGCGCCGCGTGGCGCTCCGGGTCCAGGTCGAGCGGGACCTCGGCCACGCCGTGCTGCTCGGCGTCGTCGGGACGCACCGCACCGCGCGCACGATCGCGGGGCAGCGAGATCTCCGGCGGGGCGTCCGCGAGGGTGCGCCGCCAGAATGCCCGCTGGCGCGAGAGCTCGCTGTCCGGGTCCTCCGCGGAGCCCAGGCGCTCGCGCTGCCACATCGACGCGTCCGCATAGTCGACGGCCAGCGGCGCGGCGAACGCCTTCCCGCCGGTGGTGCGGGCCGTGTACGCCTCCCCGAGATCGCGCGCCAGCGGGGCCAGGGACCAGCCGTCGGTGGCGATGTGGTGCATGGTGATCACGAGCACCGCGTGGCGTGCGGTGGTGCGCAGCAGCACGGCTCGCAGCGGGATCTCGCGCGTGATGTCGAACGGTCGGCGGGTCTCGTCGGAGATGACCTCGTCGAGCCGGTCGGCGGGCACGTCCACGGCCACGAGCGGGGAGCGGAGGTCCTCGGCGGGGAGGATCTGCTGGATCGGTTCCCCGTCCACGGCCGGGAGCACGGTGCGCAGCGGCTCGTGGCGGGCGACGACGTCGTCGAGCGCACCGCGCAACGCGGCGGTGTCGAGCTCGCCGTCGAGCTCGAGGACGACGGGGACCGCGTAGGCCGCGGAGGCGGGATCGAGACGATGCAGGAACCAGAGACGACGCTGGTTCAGCGAGGCGGGGACGGGATCGGGACGCTCGCGGCGCTCGGGCCGCGCGGTGCTGCGACCGTCGGGGCTGCGGTCCAGGACCCGGGCGAGGGACGCGACGCTGGGATGCTCGAAGACGTCGCGCACGGTGACGGACCGTTCGAGGTCTTCCGTCAGCCGCGCCGCCAGGCGGGTGGCCAGCAGCGAGTGGCCACCCGCCGCGAAGAAGTCCTCCTCGGCCCCGACGGACTCCCGGTCGAGCACGGCGGAGAACGCCGTCGCCACCCGCTGCTCGGTGCCGGCGCGGGGAGCTCGGGCGCCACGGCCGGCGCCGGCACCGGGATCGGGCAGGGCCGCACGGTCGAGCTTGCCGTTCGCCGTCGCAGGGAGCGTCTCCAGAGCGAGCACCGCCGAGGGCACCATGTACTCCGGGAGATGCTCGCGCAGCCCCTCGCGGACCTCGGCCGCGAAGTCGTCGTCGGTGCGACCGGACGCGGAGGCGACGTAGCCGACCAGCCGGGCCGACGCGCCGTCACCCCGGACGATCGCGGCAGCGGCGGTGACACCGCGATGACGGCGCATCGCGGTCTCGACCTCATCGATCTCGACGCGGTACCCGCGAATCTTGACCTGGTCGTCGAGCCGCCCGAGGAAGCGGAGGGTCCCGTCGGCGCGACGGCGCACGCGGTCGCCCGTGCGGTACATGCGCGAGCCGTCGGCGGCGAAGGGGTCGGCGATGAAGCGCTGCGCGTTCAGCGCCGACCGGCCGAGATACCCGCGCGCCACGCCGTGGCCCGCGAGATACAGCTCGCCGATCCCGCGGTCGGGCACCGGGGAGAGCCCGGCGTCAAGCACGTAGTGGCGGCTGCCGTCCACGGACCTCCCGAGGTGGGGCAGACGGTGCTCCTCGATCGGGGCCACCAGGCTGTCCACGGTCGACTCGGTGGGGCCATAGAGGTTGACCGCGTGGATGCTGTCCCGCGCGGCGAGGGTCGCCCAGAGAGCTTCTCCCACGGCTTCCCCGCCGAGTGCGATCTCCGTCGGGTGGTGGTCCCGTTCGAGCATGCCGGTCGCGAGCAGCGCCTCAGCGAAGGAGGGCGTGGTCTCGATGGCGTCGATGCGCTGATCGGCGAGGTGAGCGGCGAGCCGTTCGGGATCTCGGCGCACCTCGTCCCCGATGATGTGCAGCTCGTGACCGGAGAGGAGCCACAGCAGCGGGTCCCAGGAGGCGTCGAAGGAGAGCCCTGCGGTATGGGCGGCGCGCAGCGGTCGGCCGAGGCGGGCCGCGGCGGGATCGTGGATCGTCCTGCGGTGCTGCGCGAGCAGGGCGTCCAGGGAGCCGTGCTCGACGGCGACGCCCTTGGGCCGGCCGGTGCTGCCGGAGGTGAAGATCACGTAGGCGAGGTCCTCGGGATCGACCGGGGGCAGCTGCGTCATCGCAGGGGCGGGGTGGCGCCACGGTGCGGTCTCGGAGTCGACCAGCAGCGTCGGCACGGTCCACTCGGCACCGTCCCGGCGGTCCCGTGCCTCCTGGTCCGCGGTGGTGAGCAGGGCGGCAGGTGCGGCGTCCTCGATCATCCGCACGACTCGGCCGACGGGGTAGGCGGGGTCCAGGGGCGTGTACGCGGCCCCTGCCCGCAGGATCCCGAGCACGATCTCGGGCACGCGGACCGTGCGGCCGAGGCGGACGGCCACCCGGTCGCCCGGCCCGACGCCCTGCTGGACGAGGCAATGGGCCAGGCGCGCCGACTCGGAGTCGAGCTCGTCGAAGCTGCGCTCGCCGTCGTCGGCCACGACGGCCCGATCCAGGCCTCGTCGCCGCACGGTCTCGCGGAGGGTGTCCAGGACGGTGCTCGGCGCATCGGCCGGCGGGGAGCCGTGTCCGAGGGAGAGCAGCGTCTCGCGCTCCGCATCCTCGACCAGCGGGGTGGTCAGGGCTGCAGAGTCCTCGGGGGCATCGAGCATCGCGTCGAGCAGGCGGAGCACGCGCTCGCCGTGCTCGCGCAGGGACTCGGCGCTGTGCAGCTCGGCATCGCCCTCGAGGCGCAGCACGGGGTCCGCGGCGTGGCTGCGCAGGTCGCTGAGGACGATCGAGAGGTCGCGCACCGGGCCGGTCGACAGGATGTGCACGGTCCCGCGGGCCGGGCCGAGACGGAGGTCGTCGATGACGGGCAGCAGGTTCACCGAGGGGCCGGGGTGGGCGGGTGCCGCGGGGATCTCCTCGAGCCGGAAGCGCTGGTGGCCGACGGCGGCGCGGACGGTGTCCCCGGCGGTTCTGACGACGTCGGCGAGCGAGTCGCGCGGACCCACCGGCACGCGCAGCGGGAGGATGCTCGAGAGCATCGACGGAGTCGTCTTCGCGGTCCGGCCGCGTCGTGCGGTGACCGGGAGCCCGAGGGACACGTGCTGGGTGCCCGTCATCCGGGCCAGGTAGACTGCAACCGCTGCGATGACGGTCTTCGGCAGGGCGCGGTCGAGGGCTGCGAGGCGTCGGGCGCGCTCGGGGTCGAGCGTGATCCCGACACGGACGACCGACGTCGCGATGCCCCGCGCCCGTCCTTCGAGGCCTTCGGGGAGCTCGGCCCCGTCGAGGATCTCGGTCCAGTATGCGGCGTCGGCGGCATGCTGTTCCGAGTCCTGGTACTCCGCGAGGTCGTCGTGGAGAGCGGCGAGGGACGGCAGGGGCGACGGCACCTTGGACAGGATGTGCGCGACGCCGACGGCGAGGGGCCGCGGCACCCGGGTGCCGGGGAGGAACCGTGCGATCCCGGAGATGCGGGTGTAGGTCTCGGCCACGTATCGCAGGGCGATGACCGCGGAGTACCCGTCGAGCAGGATGTGATGGATGCGCAGGAAGAAGAGGGCCCGGTCCTCGGAGATCCGGTAGAGCGTCGCCCCGAAGAGGTCCCCGCCGTCCGATGATCTCGGAGTGGACAGCTCCCGCTCCATCGCCGCCAGGGCGTGCTGCTCGGCTCGGGCCGCCCCCTGTCCACGCAGGTCGCGCACCTGCAACAGGTCCTCTGTCGGCCGCGGGCGGCGGATCTCGCCGAAGGGTCCGTCGGCGTCCTCGCGGATGCGCAGGCTCAGCGCATCGATGTCGCTGACCATCTTCGTCAACGCGATGCGCAGCAGAGAGGGGTCGACGCGACCGTCCAGGTCGAGGTACTGGCCGATCTGGAACGTCGGGTTTCCCGGGTCCAGGTGCTGGGCGTACCAGATGCCGCGCTGGGCGGCGGTGAGCGGGGTGCGGTCGGGTCCCGCTGCTGCGGGCGGGGACGCGTGCCGTGTCACGGAGCGGATCTCCTCGGCTGGGGGGGGCGGTGGGTGTCTGCGGGGCGACGCGGTCCTACTGCTGGAACTGGCCGATCTGGAGGGTCTCCAGCAGGCCGTCGATGTTCACCAGCGGCCCCTCGACCAGGGGGCCCTGGACCAGGGAGGCCCCCGAGCTGTTCGGGCCGGCGGCGCTGTCGGGGTGAGCGGCGGCCGCGGGAGCGGCGAGGGCGATCCCCGCCAGGCAGAGGGTGGCCGTGGTGACGGCGAGGCGTCGGGTGCGCTGGAACATGATCGGGTGGCTCCTGACCGGTGGCGGATCGTGCCGGACCGCTCGGGGGCGGTCCTGCGATGACGGTTGTGGTTCGCAGCGGAGGACGATCTGGATTGGAGGTTCCTGCTCGCGTGGTCCCGGGCGTCCGGGATGCGGGTCGGCATCGGCCCAGCCCGTCGTCCGACCGCCCACTTGTCGTGTCGCCGCCCACCAAGTAGCTTGACGTCAAGATAACTCGCATGAGAGAGGTCCGCCGTGCCCCACACCTGGAACCCCGAGCAGTACCTCCGCTACGGCGACGAGCGCGCCCGTCCCTTCCTCGACCTCACCTCCCGGATCGGCGCGGAGTCTCCGCGACGCGTGATCGATCTCGGCGCCGGACCGGGCACGTTGAGTCGCCTGCTCGCCGAGCGCTGGCCGGACGCCGAGGTGCTCGCCGTGGACTCGAGCCCCGAGATGATCGCCCGGGCCTCCGCCCTCCAGGGCATCACCGCGGTGCACGGCGACCTGCGCACCTGGACCCCTCCTGGCGAGGTCGACGTGCTCGTCAGCAATGCCGCTCTGCAGTGGGTCCCGGGGCATCTCGAACTGCTGCCGCGTCTGATCGAGATGCTCGCGCCCGGAGGATGGTTCGCGATGCAGGTGCCAGGCAACTTCGAGGAGCCGAGCCACGCCCTGCGCCGCGAACTCGCGGCCGAGGAGCCCTACGCACCGCACCTGCGGGGCATCTCCTCACCCGCCTCTTACGACGCCGCGACCTACCTGCGCGTCCTGCAGGGGGCCGGGCTCGAGGTCGACGCGTGGGAGACGACCTATCTCCACGTGCTGGACGGTCCCGACCCCGTCTTCGAATGGGTCGCCGGCACCGGCGCGCGCCCCACCCTGCAGGCTCTCCCCGGCGCACTGCGAGACCGCTTCGAGGAGGAGTTCCGTGCCCTCCTGCGCGCGGCCTATCCCGACCGCGGCCACGGGGTACTGCTGCCCTTCCGGCGGGTCTTCGCCGTCGCACGCAGGCCCTGGGGCGCGCGCTCGGCCGCGCAACGCTGACCCGCCGCGCTCGGCCGCGCAGTGCGGAGGTGCAGCGTTGCCGCGCCGCGCTGCGGTGATCTCAGGGGCGCTCCGCGGCCGCGGCGGCCGGGCGGTCGCGGGACCCGTCTCACGCGACAGGCGGGAAGCCCTTCTGCGCGGCCGCCGCGATCTTGTTCAGCTGGGAGCGGTCGGCGAGCGCGCCGAGCACGGCCCCGAGCCCCGGGATCGCCTTGCCGAACAGCCGCGCCGAGCGCAGCCCGAAGCGGCGCAGGAGACGCCCGCCGATGGCGCCGGCCAGCTGGGACTGAGGGCTGGTGGGCAGATTCTTGGCGACGCCCCGGGCGGCGACCCCGGCGATTGGACCGAGGCCCACGTTCTTCAGCACGTCCCCGGACTCCTCGCCGAGCAGGGCCGCGAGCACCCTCACCCGGACCTCCTCGTCCTCCAGGTCGTAGCCGCGCACCGCGGCGATCGCCCCGACCATCCGTGTGGCCTGGACGTAGAACTCGAGCACGTTCGTGGGCAGCAGGATCGGAAGGGTGACGAAGCCGCCGAGCCCGGTCACGAAGCCGCCGGCGGTCACGCCCCAGCGGTGGCGTCGCACCAGGCGTCGCACCGCGACCTTCGGGCGACGCCTGCCGCGGCCGCGCTGGGCATGACGGGCGATGTCCGCCGCGGAGGCGTAGGCGAGCTTCCCGTCCAGGCCGATGTCACGGATCATCGTGACCACGCGCTCGAGAGCCCCTCCCTGGGAGGCCTCCCCGCCGCGGCGGGCCTCCTTCATCGCTTCGCGCGCAGTGGTCCTGGCCGAGTCGTCACGGCGCAGCATCGAGAAGATCCCCATGGTGACTCCCTTCGGGTAACGGCCGCCGGGCACAGACGCCCTCGGCGGATGATGACGCCATCATGCCGTGTCCGTCCCGCCGACACCGACCATGCTGACCGGTCGGTGCGGTCCGTCGATGGTCCGAGCGGTCGAATAATGGCGCCCGCGGCGGAACCGGGATCAGGGCAGACTGATGGCATGGACCACGATGAACGAGGGGTGACCGGCTCGATCCTCCGGTTGAGGCCGCTCTCGGCCGCTCACACGCGCGAGGCGATCCCGTACATGACCGCCGGGATCTCGGCGATGCTGTTCGGTGTCGCAGTGGCCGTCGCGGTCGTCGGCGCGCTGGTCGGAGGGGGTCTCGGCACCCTGTTCGCCTGGGTGGCGGCAGTCGTCAGCGGCCTGACCTGGCTGGCGGGCTCTCAGCTGATCGGCGACCGCGCCCCGGTCTCCTTCGCCGCCCTGGCCGGGGTGATCCTCTGCGCAGGAGTCGGGGCCGTCACGCTCGGTGCGTCCGCTCCCCGTCTCTATGCGCTGTCCATGATGGACGAGGTGACCGTCACCGTGCTGGACCGCGGAGCGCATCTGGAGCTCGAGGACGGCGCGGAGAGGACCGCCGGCCATCACGTCCACGAGGTGCAGGCACCCGACGGCGAAGTCGGATACATCGAACTGCCCGTCGAGGAGCGCGTCAACGAGGAGGTCGAGGGCGTGCTCCAGGATCCGCGCGGCCTGCGCCGGCTCACCCTGCCTCCCGATATGGGCGTGACGGTCGCTGTTGTGGCAGCCGGGGCGTTCGCGGCCACGGTGTTCTCTCTGATCGTCCTCCGCCTCACCCGCCGCGCAGTCCGGTCGCTCGTTCCGCGGACCTCGCGAGCCCGGCCGACGGGGACGTGAGACACGTCCCGCCCGGTTGCGCGCTGCGCCTGCGCAGGGCCCTCGGCGGTCGGTCGTAAGCTCGTGGGACGGAGTCCTGACGCGCACGGAGAGGGGGCGGGCATGCAGCAGAAGCTCTACCGTGACCACGCGATCGTGCTGCGCACCCATCCGCTGGGCGAGGCCGATCGCATCATCACGCTGCTCACGCGTCGTCACGGCAAGGTGCGCGCGGTCGCCAAAGGGGTGCGGCGCACCGGCAGCCGGTACGGCGCCCGCCTGGAACCGTTCACCCTCATCGACATCCAGCTGCACGCCGGCAAGTCCCTGCACACCGTCACCCAGGTGGAGACGATCGAGGCCTTCGCCGTCGGCATCACCGCCGAGTACGGACGCTTCACCGCCGCCAGCGCCATGCTCGAGACCACCGACCGGCTCACCGACGAGTTCGTGGACCCGAACCAGCGCGGTTTCCTCATGCTGGTCGGAGCGCTGCGGGCGATGGCCGAGGGCAGGATCCCGCCACCACTGGTGCTGGACTCCTTCCTGATCCGCACCCTGGCCGTCTCCGGCTGGGCGCCCGAGCTGCGGGTGTGCGCCTCCTGCGGGGCCGACGGACCCCACCACGCCCTCGACATCCGCGCCGGCGGCCTGGTGTGCACCCCCTGCCGCAAGCCCGGGGCGGTCGCCATACGGCAGTCGACGATCGAGCACATGATCTTCCTGCTCGCCGGGGACTGGGAGAATGTGCTCGGTGCCGAGGAGACCGTCAAGCACGAGGCGGGACGACTCATCACCGACACGGTCACGTGGCATCTCGAGCGCTCCGTGCGCTCGTTGCATTATGTAGAGCGCTGAACGCCGAGCATCGAGTGGTGTGCACCGCCCCGACCGCCCCGACCGCCCAGGAGGACCTCTTGCCCGCAGCGCCCCGTCACGGGTACCAGGAGCCGTATCCGCACCCCAGCGGTGCACGCCCCCCGCAGCTGCCCGCCCCCACCATCCCCGGGCACGTCGCGGTGGTCATGGACGGCAACGGCCGCTGGGCGAACCGGCAGGGACTGCCCCGCACCGCCGGCCACGAGGCCGGAGAGGCGGCGCTGCTGGACGTGGTCGCCGGTGCGCTCCAGATCGGGGTGACGCACCTGTCGGCCTATGCGTTCTCCACCGAGAACTGGAAGCGCTCCCCGGAGGAGGTGCGCTTCCTGATGGGCTTCTCCCGCTCCGTGCTGCGCCGCCAGCGCGACACCCTGAACTCCTGGGGCGTGCGCATCGTGTGGATCGGTCGGGAGCAGCGGCTGTGGGGGAGCGTCATCAAGGAGCTGCGCGAGGCGGAGGAGCTCACCCGCGGAAACTCCCGGATGACGCTGTACATGTGCGTGAACCACGGCGGCCGGGCCGAGATCGTCGATGCGGTGCGCGAGATCGCCGAGGAGGCACGGGCCGGGCGGATCAGCGGTCGCGGCATCACCATGAAGAGCTTCGCCCGCCACCTCGACGACCCCGACATGCCGGACGTGGACCTGTTCCTGCGCACCAGCGGTGAGCAGCGCACCTCGAACTTCCTGCTGTGGCAGGCCGCCTACGCCGAACTGGTCTTCGTCGACGAGCTCTGGCCGGACGTGGACCGCCTCGTGCTGTGGCGGGCGATCACCGAGTATGCGCGGCGGGACCGGCGGTACGGAGGAGCGATCGACGCTCCGGACGAGGCGCCCGCACAGCGGTGAGCCAGACCCTCCGGCGCGCCCGGGGCACGCACTGCGGTGAGCTCAGGAGCGGGGCTCGGGGAGGGTGGCGGAGCCCGTCGTGGCCGGGTCGTCCGCGACGGCCGGGTCGTCCGGGGTGGCCGGGTCGTCGGCGGTCGCGGACTGTGCCAGGTCCCCGTGAGCGATCCCGCCGGTGCGGCGCTTGTGCCGCAGCAGCACTGCCACCAGCGCCACGATCAGGGCGAGCACCGCGACGGCGCCCCAGGGCGAGACCAGGAACAGCTCGAACCAGGCCATGAACGCCACCAGCCCCACGGTGGCGTAGATGAACGCCCACGCCAGTCCACCGATCGCGAGCGCCGGCAGGTAGCGCCTGGCGGGCATTCCGGTGAGACCCGCCGCCGCATTGACGGCGGTCTGGAAGCCGACGGTGAGGAAGCTCAGTGCGACCACCGGCGCGCCCCAGCGGTTGATCAGCGCGGTGGCTCGGAGGACGCTCGGAGACCCCAGGAAATCGGCGACGCGCCCGCGGTCAGCGGCTTTCCGGGCGCCCCGGCCGAGGAGGTACGTGGCCCCGGCACGGCACCAGATCACCACGTACAGGAACGCCACCGCAGGCATCAGCGGCAGCTCCTGGACCCACGCCATCATCGGGACCCGTCCCCGTCCTCTCCCTCGTCGTCCTCGGACTCCGCGTCGGCGTCCGACTCGACCTCGTCATCGCCCGCAGCGCCGCCCCCGGAGTGGTCGCCGCAGAGCCCGAACACCTCGAGGGTGTGGTCCACATCGGAGAAGCCGTGCTCATGGGCGATCGCGGTCATCGCGCTCTCGAGCTTCGGGGCGAGGAACTCGACCGTGCGGCCGCACTCCCGGCACACCAGGTGGTGATGGTGGCCGGTGTCCTCGCACTGGCGGTACAGGGACTCTCCGTCGCCCGCCACCAGCACATCGAGGCGACCGGAGCGGGAGAGGGCCTGGAGGTTCCGATACACGGTCGCCAGCCCCACGGTCTCCCCGTCGGCTTTCATCTGCTCATGGATCTGCTGGGCGCTGCGGAAATCGTCCTGCCGCGAGAGCGTCTCGAGGATCGCGGAGCGCTGGCGGGTGTTCCGTTGCATGGCTCCATTGTCCCTGACGCTTCTCGGGACTTCTATCAGTGGTGGGGCGTTGCACGTGCGGGGGCGGGTGCGCCGTCGGTGCGGGAGGGTCCGGGACCGGAGATCGCCGCAGCCCTCGGGGACGGCCGCACGGCGCGCACCACCAGGCCCACGGCGTAGACGGCGATCGTCAGCAGCACGATCACACCGCCGGGCGGCAGGTCCACGTACACCGTGATCAGCAGGCCGCCGAGGGCGCAGAGCACGGCGATCAGCATCGCGGTGCGCATGGTCCGGGTGAAGCCGACCACGAAGTGCTGCGCCGCCGCGACGGGCACGATCATCAGGGCGGAGACCATCAGCGCGCCGACGATCCGCATGGAGAGCGTGACGGTGAGCGCCGCCATCACCGCGATCAGGACGTTGACCGTCCTCACGGGGAGGCCCGAGGCGCGGGCGAACTCCTCGTCCGCGGTGACGGCCGCCAGCAGCCCGGACAGCCCGACCCCGATCAGGAGCACGACGGCCGCGAGCACGAAGGAGATCACGGCATCGGGCGCGGTGACGGTGGACAGCGAGCCGAACAGGTACCCCATGAGGTTCTGAGAGGTGCCGCCGGCGAGCTGGATGATCACCACGCCGCCCGCGATGCCGCCGTAGAAGAGGATCGCGAGCGCCACGTCGCGGCTGGTGTGGCTCACCTCGCGCACGTACTCGATCAGCAGCGCGCCGATCACGGACGCGGCCAGCGCCCCCGGGATCGCGAGCAGGTCCGCGGGGGAGGCGGCGGTCCACGCCCCGACCAGCCAGCCGACGGCCACCCCGGTGAGCGCCACGTGCCCGAGGCCGTCCCCGAGCAGGGAGAGCCGCTTCTGGACGAGGTAGGTGCCGACCACCGGGGCCGTGAGGCCGATGAGCACCGCGATGATCAGCGGGTACCGCAGCAGGTCGGAGGTGAGGATGTCGAGCGGCGAGATCATAGGGGGTGGATCTCCTGTCCGAGGCACTCGTCGAGCGGGGCGGCGTCCTCGGGGTGGTCGTGGCCGGGGTCCAGACGGGGGCGGTCGTGCTCGGCACCGTCGTGCACGACGTGGCCGTGATCCAGCACGACGGCGCGCCGGATGTCGCCGGCCAGCGGCCCGGTCTCGTGCAGGACCACGACGATCGTGGTGCCTCCTGCCGAGAGGGTCCGGAACAGTCCGGCGATCAGCTCCTGGGTGGGCAGGTCCACACCGGAGAAGGGCTCATCGAGCACGAGCAGCAGCGGATCGCGCACCAGCGCCCGGGCGATCATCACGCGTCGGCGCTGCCCGCCGGACATCCGCGTGATGGGTCGCGCGGCGAGGTCCGCCATGCCGACGGCCTCCAGAGCGTCCATCACCCGAGGGTCGCGGGCGCTGGGCCACCAGGAGCGGGCGCTGAGCAGACCGCTGGCGACCGCCTCGCGGGCCGTGGCCGGGATCGATCCGGCCTCCGCCGAATCCTGCGGCACGTAGCCGAGCCGGTCGTGGGAGGTGCCACGGCGCACCGTCTCGTCGAACAGGCGCGCGGATCCCGTCTCCAGCGGCAGGACCCCGACCGCTGCGCGCAGCAGGGTCGACTTGCCGGATCCGTTGGCCCCCAGCAGAGCGACCAGCTCACCGGGATCGATGCGCAGGTCGACGTCGTGCAGCACCCGCTGACCCCCGCGGTCGACGGAGGCCCCGGTCATCTCGATGACGGGCGGGGGCTGCCCGCTCACGTCCAGCTCGCGACGAGCTTCGTGCAGTTGTCTCGCATGATCTGAGGATAATCGCCGTCGGGGGACTGCTGGGTCTCGAGGTTGTCGAGCTCCTCGCTCGCGATGCCGAGGTTGTCGGCCAGGGTCTGGGCGACCTTGGGCGAGGCGGAGGTCTCGAAGAACACGGTCGTGACCCCTTCTGCGTCGACGACCTCCTCGAGGGCGAGCAGGCGCTGCGGGGACGGCTCGGACTCCGGGTCCACGCCCGCGATACCGATCTGGTGCAGACCGTAGCGCTCGGCGAGATAGACGTACGCGGCGTGGCTGGTGATGAAGGCCTTCTCGCCCTCGACCTGCCCGAAGGACTCCTCGAGCTCGGCGTCGAGCTCCTCGAGCTCGGTGCGGAGGGAGCCTGCCGCCTCGGTGAAGGACTCCGCCGCGTCGGGCAGCAGCTCTTCCAGCCGCGCCGCGAGCGCGTCGGCGAGATCGGCCATGAGCACCGGATCGTGCCAGAAGTGGGGATCCAGCGAGCCGTGATCGTGCCCGTCGTGGGAGTCGCCTCCACCGTCGGAGGAGTGCTCGTCCCCGGCGTGCTCGGCGTGCTCGGCGTGCTCCTCCTCCGTCTCGCCGGCGTGCTCGTCGTGGGAGTCCGTCCCGCCCACCGGCAGCAGGGTGATCACCGAGGAGACGTCGAGCACGTTGTCTGCGCCGTGAGAAACGATGGCGTCGTCCAGCGCGGCCTGGAAGCCGGGGATCTGGAGAACGAGATCGGCCTGCTCGACGGTCATGACCTGCTTGACGGACAGCTCGAGACCATGGGCATCCGCGCCCGGTGAGGAGAGATCGGTGAGCTCCACGTGCTCCCCGCCGATCCGGTTGACGAGGAAGGCGAGGGGATACGCCGAGGTCACGACCGACAGTCCGCCGCTCCCTCCGGCCTCCTCGCCCCCGCAGGCGGCGAGCAGGGCGGCACCGGTGCCGAGTCCGGCGACGGTGAGCAGGGAGCGCCGTGAGAGGCGGGGGAGGCGGAGCGGGATCGTCATGACAATCATTCTCACGAGTGCTCGATGCCTGTGCAAGTCGAGGCGCGCGGGTCGGGGGGCGTTCGTGGGGACAGTCACAGCATCCTCGATGGCTATGCTGGAGCAGTTCCGACCCCCACCGTCACCAGGAGTCTCCCCGTGGCCAAGGCCCCCGCCAGCACGCTGGACAACGTCATCGCACTCGCCAAGAAGCGCGGCTTCGTGTTCCCGGCCGGTGAGATCTACGGCGGAACCCGCTCCGCCTGGGACTACGGCCCGCTCGGTGTGGAGCTCAAGGAGAACATCAAGAAGCAGTGGTGGCGCACCTTCGTGCAGTCCCGCGGCGACATGGTGGGCCTGGACTCCTCGATCATCCTGCCCCGTCAGGTGTGGCAGGCCTCCGGCCACGTAGAAACCTTCACGGACCCGCTGGTGGAGTGCAAGAGCTGCCACAACCGCTTCCGTGAGGACCACCTGCTCGAGGCCTTCGAGGCGAAGAAGGGTCGCGCCCCCGAGGGCGGCATGGCCGAGATCGCCTGCCCCAACTGCGGCACCCGCGGCGAGTTCACCGACCCGCAGGAGTTCTCGGGTCTCATGAAGACCTATCTCGGTGCCGTCTCGAACGAGTCGGGCCTCGCGTATCTGCGCCCGGAGACCGCGCAGGGCATCTTCGTGAACTTCCTCAACGTCGTCACCGCCACCCGCCAGAAGCCCCCCTTCGGCATCGGTCAGGTCGGCAAGGCGTTCCGCAACGAGATCACCCCCGGCAACTTCATCTTCCGCACCCGCGAGTTCGAGCAGATGGAGATCGAGTTCTTCACGCCGCCGGCGGAGGCCGACGAGCACTTCAAGGAGTGGGTCGAGGCCTGCTGGGACTGGTTCATCGACCTCGGCATCGACGCGGACAACCTGCGTCGCTTCGACGTGCCCGAGGGCGAGCGCGCCCACTACAGCGCCGGCACGATCGATCTCGAGTACCGCTTCGGCTTCCAGGGCAGCGAGTGGGGCGAGCTGATGGGCATCGCCAACCGCACCGACTTCGACCTCACCAGCCACACCGACGGCTCGGGCACGAAGATGCAGTACTTCGACCAGGCCAGCAACGACCGCTACACCCCGTACGTCATCGAGCCCTCCTTCGGCCTGACCCGGTCGATGATGGCCTTCCTCGTCGACGCCTACACCGAGGACGAGGCGCCCAACGCCAAGGGCGGGGTCGACAAGCGCACCGTGCTGAAGCTCGATCCGCGCCTGGCCCCGGTGAAGGTCGCGGTGCTGCCGCTGTCCAAGAGCGAGGACCTCGTGCCCCGCGCGGAGGAGCTCGCGGCCCGACTGCGCGCGCACTGGAACGTCGACATGGACGTCACCCAGGCCATCGGCCGTCGGTACCGCCGTCAGGACGAGATCGGCACGCCGTTCTGCATCACCGTGGACTTCGAGACCGCCGAGGACCAGGCCGTCACCATCCGCGAGCGCGACACCATGGCGCAGGAGCGCGTCGCCCTGGATCAGGTCGAGTCCTACCTCGCCTCGCGCCTTCTCGGCGCCTGAGCCCCGTCCAGGCAACGTCCATGCCGCCGAGGACGGAGCTGCCCGGTGCCGAGGTCTCCAGGGTCTACTACCACGAGGTGGTCGCACCCCTGCTGGCCCGGCACCGGCCCGGGCTCGAGGTGGCTGCTGCGCGCCTGGGCTCCGGGTCCGACGTGCTCGGCTTCGACGACGCGCAGTCCCGCGATCACGACTGGGGTCTGCGGCTGACGCTCCTGGTCGAGGACGGCCTGGCCGCCGAGATCGACGCCCTTCTCGAGCAGGAGCTGCCCGCGCAGTGGGAGGGACTGCCCACCCGGTTCACGACCACCTGGGAGCCGGTGGTGCGCCAGCGGGTCGAGGTGGCCTCGGCCGCGGACTTCGTCGCCTCCCGCACCGGGCTCGATCCAGAGATCCTCATCGCCCCGGAGCCGTTCCCGGTGCGCGAATGGCTCGCCCTGAGCGGACAGGCCGTGCTCGAGGTCACCGCAGGACCTGTCTTCCACGACGGTCCCGGAGTGCTCGGCCGGCTCCGCGCACGGCTCGCCTGGTACCCGCGGGACGTGTGGCTGTACGCGCTGGCCGCGGACTGGCACCGGCTGGGTCAGGAATTCCCGGACGTGGGCCGCGCCGGACTGCGCGGCGACGAGGACGGCTCTGCCGTGATCGCGGCGCGGCACGTGCGCACCATGCTGCACCTGGCGCATCTGCTGCATCGGCGGTGGCCGCCCTATGCCAAGTGGCTGGCACGATCCGCCGCGGCGCTGCCCGGTGGCGGCGCTCTGCGCAGCGCACTGCACGAGGTGCTGCGGGCTCGGCACTGGCGGGCCCGTCAGGCCGCGCTGGCCGATGCCGCCGAACTGCTCGCCGCCGTGCAGCGGACATCCGGGCTGCCCGCCCCGGATCCCGCGACCGAGGCCTTCTTTGACCGCCCCCACCTGGGGATCCGCGAGATCGCCGAGCCGCTGAGCGCTCTCATCGAGGACCCGGTGGTGCGGGAGCTCCCGGCCGGGGTCGGCACCGCGGAGCAGATCAGCGACAACGTCACCGTGCTCGTCGATGCCGCAGCCCGGCGCCGGCTGGTGGGCGGCTGAGCGGCTCCCGGCCGGATGGTGAAGGTTGTGCTTCCAGCTCGCGACCGTGCCCTCGACCTTCACGACGGACCCCGGTCCCGGACTCCTCGGCGTCGTCGAGGAAATGCTGCCCGCGGAGGAAGGGGTCCCAGCGCCGTCGCACCGCGCCATGCGACTGGGAGACGGCGAAGTCCACCGACGGACGCACCGGACGGCGGATCTCACAGCTCACCTGGGGCATCGGCACGAGGGCAGCCCGCCGCCACGGGCCCTCCACAGCACGGGTCGATGCACATCACCCCCGCCAACCCTCCCGGGTGACGGGGGCAGATGGGACAATCGAGACGATGACCACCCTCGACACCGCCTCTTCGGCCGCCGCGGCGCGCCCCTCCGCCGGCACGGCGCACCCTTCTGTTAGTGCGGCGGCGCACCCTTCTGCCATCGCGGCGCACCGTTCCGTCGCCGACCGGGCCCTGGGCCTGGAGTCCGGGTCCGGCACGGACGCGTCGCGCCGATCCCTCACGATCGGCCCGCACACGATCGACACCCCGGTCGTGCTGGCGCCGATGGCCGGCATCACCAATATGGCGTTCCGCCTGCTGTGCCGCGAGTTCGGGGCGATGCACAGCGAGGACGACGGCGGCCTGTACGTGGGCGAGATGGTCACCACCCGGGCCCTGGTCGAGGGGCACAAGGAATCCTGGCGGCTGGTGACGATGGGGGAGCGGGAGCGGCCCCGCTCCGTGCAGCTGTACGGCGTGGATCCCGCCACCGTGCGCCGCGCCGTGGAGATGATCCGCGAGCGTGACCTCGCCGACCACATCGACCTGAACTTCGGCTGCCCGGTCCCGAAGGTCACCCGCCGCGGCGGGGGAGGCGTGCTGCCCTGGAAGACCGAGCTGTTCACCCGGATCGTCTCCGCGGCCGTCGAGGCCGCAGGACCCGAGGTCCCTGTGACCGTCAAGACCCGCATCGGGATCGACGACGAGCACCAGACCTTCCGCGACGCCGGGCTGATCGCTCAGGAGGTCGGGGCCGCGGCGATCGCGCTGCACGGCCGCACCGTGGTCCAGCACTACTCGGGCCAGGCCCGATGGGAGGCGATCACCGAGCTCAAGGAGCTGGTCACCGACATCCCGGTGCTCGGCAACGGCGATATCTGGTCCGCCGAGGACGCCATCGAGATGATGGACCAGACCGGGTGTGACGGCGTGGTCGTCGGCCGCGGCTGCCAGGGCCGGCCCTGGCTGTTCGCGGACCTCGCCGCCGGCTTCGCGGGAAAGCCCGACAGGGTGCAGCCCTCGATGGGGGAGATCGCGCAGATCCTGCGTCGTCACGCCGAGCTGCTGATCGAGTTCTTCGAGGACGAAGGCCGCGCCCTTCGAGATCTGCGCAAGCATGTGGCCTGGTACTTCAAGGGCTACCCCGTGGGTGGGGAGATGCGCCACCGCCTCGCGACCATGGAGTCCCTCGCCGACCTCGATGCGAAGCTCAGCGAGCTCGACCTCTCCAGCCCCTATCCGGGTGCGGCGGTCGAGGGCCCTCGGGGTCGCGCCGGCACGCCCAAGAAGGCGCACGTGCCCGACGGCTGGATGAGCTCTCGTGAGCTCAGCGCCGATCATGCCACCCGCCTCCACGAGGCCGAGCTCGACACCTCGGGCGGATGAGCCGATGAACTCCGCCTTCTCGTCAGCTGCTACGAGCCCCGACCTGTCTGCCGTCACGCCGCCGCCCGGATACATCGCCGCCGACCTCGAGCGCTGGGTGCCCGAGCCGCCGAAGAACCAGGCCCGCACCCCGTTCCAGCGGGACCGTGCCCGAGTGCTGCATTCCTCGGCGCTGCGACGCCTCGGGGCGAAGACCCAGGTGCTCGGTGCCGGGGCGAACGACTTCGTACGCACCCGGCTCACCCATTCCCTCGAGGTCGCCCAGGTGGGCCGCGACATCGGAGCAGAGCTCGGCTGTGATCCCGACATCGTCGACGCCGCCTGCCTCTCCCACGATCTCGGCCACCCGCCCTTCGGGCACAACGGGGAGAAGGTGCTCGACGACCTCGCCGCCGGCTTCGGCGGTTTCGAGGGCAATGCGCAGACCCTCCGCCTGCTCACCCGCCTCGAGCCCAAGCTGGTGGGCGAGGCCCGGCCCTACGGTCTGAATCTCACGCGGGCGAGCGTCGACGCCGCCATCAAGTACCCCTGGACCCGCGGCGAGGGGCCCGACCCTTCCTCCCCGAAGTTCGGTGCCTACGCCGATGACCTCGACGTCTACACCTGGGCCCGCCAGGGGGCGGTCACTGGACGCAAGTGCTTCGAGGCGCAGGTGATGGACCTCGCCGACGACATCGCCTACTCGGTCCACGACATCGAGGACGCGATCACCGGGCTCACCCTGGACCTGCAGAAGCTCCAGGACCCCATGGAGCGCGGCGCCGCGCTGTACGTGGTCCAGGACTGGTACCTGCCCCACGAATCGATCGCGGACCTCGACGCGGCGCTGACCCGGCTCGAAGCCGAGCCCAGCTGGATGCTGTCCTTCACCGGCACCATGCGCTCGGCGGCGGCGCTGAAGAACATGGCCAGCCAGCTGATCGGCCGCTTCACCCGTTCCGCGATCACCGCGACCCGCGCCGCCCATGGGGTGGGCCCGATCTCCCGCTACGGCGGCGACATGGTCGTGCCCGAGGAGACCGAGCACGAGATCGCGGTGCTCAAGGGCCTCGCGGCGGCCTACGTCATGTCCTCCGCGTCCCAGCAGCCGGTCTACGAGGCGCAGGAGGAGATCATCCGCGACCTCTACTCGCGGCTGTGGAACACCGGGACCCAGTACCTCAGCCCCCTGTTCGCCGAGCTCTGGCACGACGCGGACGACGATGACGGCCGCCGCCGGGTGGTGGTCGACCAGATCGCCTCCTACACCGACGTCACCGCCCGCCGCCTGCACGAGCTGCTCTTCGACCGGACGCTGACCCACGTCACCGCGGCGGACATGCCGCTGCCCGGCCTCGGATCGGAGCTGTGAGGCCGTGGCCCAGGGACTGATCCGCCGCGCCGACGTGGACGCCGTGCGCGAGCGCTCACGCCTGGACGAGGTGGTCGCCGAGCACGTCACCCTGCGCACCGCCGGGATCGGCTCGATGAAGGGCCTGTGCCCCTTCCACGACGAGAAGACCCCTTCCTTCAACATTCGTCCCCAGCTGGGCCACTGGCACTGCTTCGGCTGCGGCGAGGGCGGGGACGTGATCTCCTTCGTGCAGAAGATCAACCACCTCAGCTTCGTCGAAGCGGTCGAGATGCTGGCCGCGAAGTACGGCGTCCAGCTCCAGTACGAGGACTCCGGCGGGGAGCGGGGAGAGCGGCCCGACTTCGGCACACGACGCCGCCTGCTGGACGCCCACGCGATCGCCGAGGAGTACTACCGCGAACAACTCGCCACCCCCGCCGCGGAGGTGGGCCGCCGCTTCCTCACAGAACGAGGTTTCGACCAGGAGGCCGCCGCCCACTTCGGCGTCGGCTTCGCCCCCGAGGGCTGGGACTCGCTGACCGGGGTGCTGCGCAAGCGCGGCTTCACCGAGCCGGAGCTCGTCGCCAGCGGCCTGGTCTCCGAGGGACAGCGCGGGGTCTACGACCGCTTCCGCGGCCGACTCGTATGGCCGATCCGCGACATCACCGGCAACACCATCGGCTTCGGAGCGCGGCGCCTGCTGGACAGCGACAAGGGCCCCAAGTACCTCAACACCCCCGAGACCGCGATCTACCACAAGTCCCAGGTGCTCTACGGGCTGGACATCGCCCGCAAGGAGATCTCCGCCCAGCACCGGGTGGTGGTGGTCGAGGGGTACACCGACGTGATGGCCGCCCACCTCGCTGGGGTGAAGACCGCCGTCGCCTCCTGCGGCACCGCCTTCGGCGCCGACCACGTCAAGATCGTGCGCCGGGTGATGGGGGACTCGAACCCCTCGGCCGGGCTGCGGCTGAACACCGACGGCAGGAGCCTGGCCGGCGAAGTGATCTTCACCTTCGACGGTGACGCCGCCGGGCAGAAGGCCGCGCTGCGCGCCTTCGAGGAGGACCAGCGCTTCGTCGCCCAGACCTACGTCGCGGTCGAGGCGAGCGGGATGGACCCCTGCGACCTCCGCATCCAGCAGGGTGACCAGGCAGTGCGCGACCTCATCGAGACCCGTCGGCCGCTGTTCGAGTTCGCGATCCGCACCGCGATCTCCCAGGTGGACCTCGACACCGTCGAGGGACAGGTCACCGCACTGCGCATGGCCGCACCGGTGGTCTCCCGCATCCGAGACCGGGCGATGCGGCCCGAGTATGCGCGCCGGCTCTCCGGGTGGCTCGGCATGGATGAGGGCACCGTGCTGCGCGCCGTGCACGATGCCGCACGCAGCGAGGGCCGCGGCGGGCACCGCGCCGACGTGCCGGCGCAGGCCCCGGGAGCACCGGGAGCGGGGGGACAGGGCTCCGATGGGGCACCGGAGCCGCTGCCTGCCGCCCGGCTCGCGGACGTGGTCCCTCCGCGAGATCCCGTGGGCCAGGTCGAGACCCAATCCCTCGCAGTCATGCTCCAGGCTCCGCAGCTGCTGGACACGGAGAAGGTCGCCTCGCTGCCGGACGATGCCTTCCACGTGCCCGCGCTGCAGAGCGTCTGGGACGTGATGCTCGCGGCAGGCACCCTGCTGGACGCCGCGGAGGGCCAGCTGCACCCCGCTCGGTTCCTCGAGCAGGTCCTGGAGATCGCCGGCGAGACGGTGCGCCCGCTGATCGTGGAGATCGCGAACCTCGACCTCCCGGCCCGCGACGAGCAGGGACTGAGCAAGCTCGCGGGGTCCCTGCTGGACCGGCTCACCGAGCTGTCGATCACCCGGGAGTACTCGGTGCTCAAGCAGCGCCTGCAGCGCACCGATCCCTCGGACTCCGAGCGGTATCAGGAGATCATGGCCCGGCTCACGCAGGTGCAGGGTCGACGCCGCGCGCTGCGCGCCGGCGGGGACTGATCCGACCCTTCGCTCGAGCGGACCCGCATCAGCCGCAGGCCATCAGCCGAAGAGCATCAGCCGCAGAGCTTCAGAGGCAGAGCTCTGCGGCGTGGCGCGGGGGAGGGGACTGCGTGGCCCGTCGACGTCGGAGCAGGCGCACTCCTTCGATCGCCCCCGCGATGAGAAGGGCGAGGCCGATCCCGACCGCAACCCCCAGCAGGGGCTGGTCGTGGAACGCGATCCCTCCCGCCCACCCGATG
>NZ_DASVGJ010000076.1:0-16059 GCF_036379615.1 Brachybacterium sp. | reverse complement strand
GCGCGAAGCGCCAGGAGTTCGAGCAGCAGCAGGCTCCGGCGCCGGGCGGCGTCTCGATCCCGCGCGGCAACGGCCAGACCGTGCGCCTGCGCCGCGGCGCCTCGCTGTCGGACTTCGCCGACCGCATCGACGTCAACCCCGCATCGCTGATCACGGTGATGTTCGCGATGGGCGAGATGGCCACCGCGACCCAGTCGCTGGACGAGGACACCTTCGGCCTGCTGGGCGAGGAGCTGGGCTACAAGATCGAGATCGTCTCCCCGGAGGACGAGGAGCGCGAGCTGCTGGAGCAGTTCGACATCGATCTGGACGCCGAACTCGCCGGCGAGGACGAGGAGGACCGCATGCCGCGTCCGCCCGTCGTCACCGTCATGGGACACGTCGACCACGGCAAGACCCGCCTGCTGGACACCATCCGCAAGGCGAAGGTCGGAGCCGGCGAGGCCGGCGGCATCACCCAGCACATCGGTGCCTACCAGGTGGAGGTCGAGCACGAGGAGCAGGAGCGTGCGCTGACCTTCATCGACACCCCCGGTCACGAGGCGTTCACCGCCATGCGTGCCCGTGGTGCCGATGTCACCGACATCGCGATCCTCGTGGTCGCCGCGGATGACGGCGTCATGCCCCAGACCATCGAGGCGCTCAACCACGCCCAGGCGGCGAACGTGCCGATCGTGGTCGCGGTCAACAAGGTGGACAAGCCCGAGGCCAACCCGGAGAAGATCCGGCAGCAGCTGACGGAGTACAACCTGATCGCCGAGGAGTACGGCGGCGAGACGATGTTCGTGGACGTCTCCGCGCGCGAGAACCTCAACATCGAGGCGCTGCTGGAGGCGGTGCTGCTCACCGCGGACGCCGCGCTCGAGCTCACCGCGGTCCGGGAGAAGGACGCGCGTGGCGTGTCCATCGAGGCGAACCTCGACAAGGGCCGCGGCCCGGTCGCGACGGTGCTGGTCCAGCAGGGCACTCTGCGCGTCGGCGATGCGATCGTCTGCGGCACCGGCCACGGCCGTGTGCGAGCGATGCTCGACGAGAACGGCGAGACCGTCTCCGAGGCGGGTCCGTCCCGTCCGGTGCAGGTGCTCGGCCTGACCTCGGTGCCCGGCGCCGGTGACTCCTTCCTGGTCGCCCAGGACGAGCGCACCGCCCGTCAGATCGCCGAGAAGCGCGAGGCCGCCAAGCGTGCCGCGTCGCTCTCGAAGGTCCGCAAGCGGATCAGCCTCGAGGACATCAACCAGCACATGGCCGACGGCAAGGTCGAGACCCTCAACCTCATCCTCAAGGGTGACGCGGCCGGTGCCGTGGAGGCTCTCGAGGAGTCGTTGCTCGGCATCGAGGTCGGTGAGGGCGTGGACCTGCGCATCATCGATCGTGGTGTCGGCGCGATCACGATGAACAACATCAACCTCGCCGTCGCCTCGAACGCCGTCATCATCGGCTACAACGTCCGTGCGGAGGGTCTGAACGCGGACTACGCCGAGCGCGAGGGCGTGGAGATCAAGTACTACTCGGTCATCTACAACGCCATCGACGAGGTCGAGTCCGCCCTCAAGGGCATGCTCAAGCCGGAGTACGAGGAGGTCGAGCTCGGCTCGGCGGAGATCCGCGAGATCTTCCGCTCCTCCAAGTTCGGCAACATCGCCGGTTCGATCGTGCGCAGCGGCATCATCAAGCGCGGTGCGAAGGCGCGCATCACCCGCAATGGTGTGGTGGTCGCGGAGAACATCGAGGTGGCGGGTCTGCGCCGGTTCAAGGACGATGTCACCGAGGTCCGCGACGGCTTCGAGTGCGGCATCAACCTGGGCTCGTACAACGACCTCCAGCTCGAGGACCACATCACCACCTACGAGATGCAGGAGAAGCCCCGCATCTGATCCTGGGACGGCCGGGCATCCTGCGGGATGCCCGGCCGTGACCGGCGGGGGAGGAGAGCACATGACCTCGGTGTCCCTCGTCCTGCGAGCACCCTCGGCCAATCGCGTCTACGCGCAGGCCGCGGGTGCTCTCGCGCTCTCCGAGGCGCACTGGGTGCTGGGTGCCCATCTGGGAGCCGTCCCCCGGCTCCGGCAGCGGAGCGTCGGCGGGATGGAGGCGCTCGAGGTGCACGGCGCCCCCGCTCTGACCGACGCTCCCGCTCCGACCGGCACCCCCGGCGAGGACGTCGAGCTCGGTCGACTGCTGGGTTCGCTGTCCTCCACGCTCGGTGTGCTGGACGTGATCGAGGAGCCCTCCTCCGGGCAGGAGGAGCCGCTGCTGAGGCCGCGTGCTCTGCCCGCCGTCCTGCACCACCCGGCGGATCTCGAGACGATCCTGCGCTACCCCGGCAAGACCAACGAGCAGTTCACCGCGATGCTGGTCAATCTCGCCGCCGCTCTGTCCGCGCGGCGTGCCGGACTGTTCGACGGCACGCTGTCGCTGCTCGATCCGCTCTGCGGGCGGGGCACCACGCTCAACCGTGCCCTGCGGCTGGGGCTCAGCCCCCTCGGCGCCGAGATCGACCGCAAGGACGTCGAGGCCTATCGGACGTTCCTGGGCAGCTGGCTGCGCACCCATCGCGTGCGGCACACCCTGGACAGCACCCGGCTCACCGTGCACGGAGAGCAGCTGGGGATCCGGGTGGAGGCGGAGCTCGCGCCGGACAAGCAGACCCTGCGGGCCGGAAGGGGCCAGCGACTGACGGTGCTCGGCTGTGACACCGTCCATCTCGGGAAGCTGCTGCCCGCCGCGTCCGTGGACGCCCTGGTCGCCGATCTGCCGTACGGGGTCCAGCACGGCTCCCGGGCCGGAGACCAGTGGCAGCGCTCCCCGCTCGAGGTGCTGCGCATCGCGGCCCCGGGCTGGCGGAGGCTGCTGCGCGACGGCGCCGGGCTCGCTCTCGCCGTCAACCGCCACACCCTCGATCACGCGCAGGCCAGCGCGGTCCTCGCCGACGCAGGGCTGCGGGTCCTCAGCGCCGACGGGGCCTTCCGGCACCGCGTCGACCACTCCATCGACCGCGACATCCTGCTCGCGATCCCCACCGACCACCCCCACGCCGAGCAGCTCGCTGCCCTCGCCGCTGATCAGGAGAGTTACACACCATGAACGACAACCCCCGCGCCCTCAAGCTCGCCGACCGGATCAAGGTCATCGTGGCGACCATGCTCGACACCCGGGTCAAGGACCCGCGACTCGGCTTCGTGACCATCACCGATGTGCGGGTCAGCGGAGACCTCCAGCACGCCACCCTCTTCTACACCGTCTTCGGCTCCGACGAGGAGCGGGAGGGGACCGGTGCGGCACTGGTCAGCGCCACCGGGATGCTCCGCCGCGAGGTGGGCCGTCAGACCGGCGTGCGGCTGACCCCCACCCTCGAGTTCATCGCCGATGCGGTGCCCGAGAATGCGCGCGTCATCGAGGACCTCCTCAGCGAAGCCCGCGGGCGCGACGCAGAGCTCGAGAAGGCCAAGGCGGGAGCGACCTACGCCGGCGAGGAGGACCCGTACCGCAAGCCGCGCGAGGAGGACGAGGACCTCGACGACGAGGAGGCCCGCGAGCAGGAGGACGTCCTCGACGAGACCATCTCGGACGAGAACACGTCTGCGGCAGGCGGATTCGGCCGCGAGCAGGCGTGAGCCCGGGCCCCGCGTCGCGGCGGGCGAGCGGGAGCGCCGCCCCGCACGGCATCCTGCTGGTCGACAAGGCCCCGGAGCGCACCAGCCACGATGTCGTCGCCAGGGTCCGCTGGCTGCTGGGGACCAAGAAGGTGGGCCACGCCGGCACCCTCGATCCCATGGCGACCGGGCTCCTGGTGCTCGGAATCGGCCAGGGAACGCGACTGCTCACCTATCTGGTGGGCCTGGACAAGACGTATCACGCGACGATCCGGCTGGGCCGCGCCACCACCACCGATGACCGGGAAGGGGAGGCGCTCGGCGAGGTGATCGATGCCGGTGCTCTGACCGACTCACAGGTCGAGCAGGCGCTCACGGCCCTGCGCGGCGACATCGACCAGGTGCCCTCGACCGTCAGCGCGATCAAGATCGATGGGAAGCGCGCCTACGCCCGCGCCCGCGCCGGGGAGGACGTCCAGCTCTCCGCCCGCCCGGTGAGGATCTCCCGCTTCGACGTCACCGGTCGCCGCCTCGCGGGCCCCCACGTCGATCTCGATGCGCTGGTCGACTGCTCCTCCGGCACCTACGTGCGGGCATTGGCCCGCGACCTCGGCGCCGCGCTCGAAGTGGGAGGCCACCTCACGGCGCTGCGCCGTACCGCCGTGGGTCCCTTCGACGTCGAGCAGGCGCTGCGCGTCCCCGCCCGCGGCGAGGGCGATGACGTCGAGCTGCCGCTGCACGGTCTGGGGGCGATCGCGGCTCGAGTGCTGCCCACCCTCGCTGTCGACGAGGAGCAGGTCGCCGCGCTCGGGACCGGTCGACCGATCAGGTCCACGGCCACTCCGACGCCGGCCCCCGTCCCGCCGCCGCACAAGGGTGTCACCTCCGCTGAGGAACGCCCTGTCGCAGCGCTCGACGCGGCCGGACGCCTGATCGCCGTGCTCGCGCCGCAGGGATCCTCCTGGCGGCCCGCGCTCGTGGTCCCTCCCGACGCTCGCTGCTGAGCCCTCCGGGGGCGCAGCACGAGAGAGGGGGCATCCACCGTCACGGTGGATGCCCCCTCTCTCGTGCTCCGAGGAGTGCGGTGCGGACTGCGGGTCAGTAGTGGACGACGGTCTTGGTGCCGATGCTCGCCCAGTCGTACAGCCACTTCGCGTCGGAGACCGGCATGTTGATGCAGCCGTGCGAGCCGGAGTAGCCGAAGGACGAGCGCCAGGGGGCGCCGTGGAAGCCGTACCCGTTGTGGAAGTACTGCACCCAGGGGACGTCCGGGGTGAGGTAGTACTTGGGGTGATCCTCGGGGTAGTAGGCCGCGTTGGTCATGTCCTGGCGGTCGTAGCGGAGGTAGATCTCGTAGGTGCCGGTGACGGTCTCGTTGCCGGGCTTGCCGTCGACCATCGAGCGGGGTCCCCACACGGGAGTGTCGCCCACGTACGCGGTCACCGTCTTGGCGCTGAGATCGACATCGATCCACTTCTCGCCGGTGGGATTCGCCGGGGGAGCGGACTCCTCGCCCTCCTCCTCCTCCTTCTCGCCATCCTCGTCCTTCGAGCCCTCGCCGTCCTCCTCGTCCTCGGACTTCGGTGCGTCGACCTGCTCGACCTCCGCCTCGACCTTCGCGGTCTCGAAGGCGGCCTCGAGGGGAGTGGTGCCGGTGAGCGCAGCGATCAGCTCGTCCGCGACGGCATCGGAGTTGGTGATCTTCAGGCCGTCCTTCTTCTCGGCGACGACCTTGACGACCTCGCCCTCCTCATCGATCTGCTCGATGCCGTCCTCCGCCTCGACGGCGTCCTGCTCGGCCCGGGTGGCGACCCACTCGCGCACGGCGTCCTCGTCCACCGCGATGCTCAGAGTCTTCCCGGACTCGTCGGGGGCGACGGAGATCCAGCCGTTGCGGCGCTCGGCGGAGACCTCGTGGGTCTCGCCATCCGCACCGGTGATGGCCATCGGCTGCTCGAGCAGCTCGGAGATGGAGCCCACGACCTCCTCCGCGTCCTCGGTCGTGATGGCGGGGGTGATCTCCTCGATGGGCTGCTCGACGGCGAAGTCCTCGAGCGAGGGCGCCCTGTTCGTCACCGCGTCCACGAGGGTCTGGGGATCCACGCCCTGGCCGTTGCGGCCGGGCTCGGCCTTCCAGACCTGCTCGTCCTCGTCGAAGGTCACCTTCGCATCGACCGGGGTGGTGCGGTCCTCGGGCACGAGGCTCTTGGCGTAGGCCGTGGTCGCGGCGTCGTCGACGGTCACGACCGGCGCCACCTCGTGCTCACCGGACCAGGTCGAGGCGAGCACTCCGGTGAAGGAGTCGTCGCGCTCGACGGCGGCCTGCGCGGTGGCGGCGGCGTCGACGCTCACGCCGAGGTCCTCGAGGGTCGCCTCTCGCTGCTCGTCACCGGCAGTGATGGCGACGGTCACCTTCTCGCCGCGCTCGGCGACGAGTGAGGAGATCTCCTCGGGAGTCTTCCCGGAGACATCCTGTCCGAGCAGCGTGGTGCCGGGCAGTGCGCGACCCTCGAACTGCTTGGCGTAGGCCAGCGCGCCACCCGTGAGGACGACGGCGATGACGGCCAGGACGGCGACCAGCACCAGGGCAAGTCGTCGGCGGCCGTGGCGGCCGGTAGCTCGGGGGCCGCCCGGCGCGGCCGTGTCGGTCACGTTCGTCATGGAGTCAGATCCGTTCTCGGTGGCGTTCGTGGCTGCCCCCGCGGCGATGCGCGGGACTGCACAGGGGGTCCCTCCCCGTCGCCACCTTGCCCCACAGGATAGAGGAGGGGGCATACCTCAGAACATGGAGAACCGCCAGAGCTTCGTCACAGCTTCGCATCGTGCTCGTCGGTCACCTCGGGGTCGGGCCGGAGTTCATGACCGGAGCTGCCCCGGCGTCGCCACCTTCGGTGAGCGCTACAGTGTGCACCGGCGATCTTCGCCGAGCGCCGGATCCGGCGCTGCTGACCCCGGCGCGAGAGCGCATCCGCCCCCGGAAGGACATGACCGCGTCGTGACCCGCGTCCCCATCTGGCACTCCGTCCACGAGGTGCCTGCTGAGCTGCTCGGGCCCACCGCGGTCTCGATCGGCAACTACGACGGGGTCCACCGCGGGCATCGCTTCGTGCTGGACCAGCTGCGCCACCATGCGGAGGCCCGGTCCCTGGCGCCGGTGGCCCTCACCTTCTGGCCCCATCCGCGCCATGTGATGGGCGATCCGGCCACCACGCCTCTTCTGACCGGCCATGAGGACCGTGACCGCCTGCTGCTCCTGGCCGGCATGCATGGCGTGCTCGACCTGGAGTTCACCCTCGACTTCGCGCAGTACTCGCCCGAGGACTTCGTGCGCGTCTTCCTGGTCGAGGGGCTCGGCGCACGATGCGTGGTCCTCGGAGAGGACGCGCTGTTCGGCCGAGGTAACGCAGGGGACATCCGCACCATGCGCGAGCTCGGCGAGCGGTACGGATTCGAGGTGGTCACCGTCGACGAGCTCGGCCCCGAGGGGGCCGGCACGGGAAGGATCTCCTCCTCGGGGATCCGCCGCGACCTGCTGGAGGGCGATGTGGTCGCCGCGCGCGAGGCGCTGGGTCGCCCGCACACGGTCACCGATGTGGTCCATCACGGGTTCCGCCGTGGCCGTGAGCTCGGCTTCCCGACGGCGAACCTCGGACCGTCGCCGGCCGGGCTGATCCCGGCCGACGGCGTCTACGCCGGTCACCTGACGGTCATCGAGCAGCACCCCTCGCACCTCGGCGTCGAGCCGCTCGCGGGAGCGCCCGCCACCATCTCCATCGGCACCAACCCCACCTTCGAGGCCGACGGCGCCCCGCGGCGCACGGTCGAGGCGTACGTGCACGGCGCCCATGACCTGGACCTCTACGGCGATACGGTCCGACTCGAGTTCGTGGGCTACCAACGGCCGACCCTGAAGTTCGATTCGGTGGACAGCCTGGTCGAGCAGATGGACAGGGACGTCGAGGTGACCCGCCGCACTCTCGAGACGGAGCGCTCCCGTCCCGGTGCGACCGCCTGATATCCTGCCGACGCCGTCATGACGGCCGCGGAGAGTGAGTCCGCCCCTGCTCGCGAGTGCCTTCGGGCGCGCGGCATCGGGGCTCGCTCGTCCCAGTGCCCGGACACAAGGTCCCGGAGCGCCGCGCAACGACCCAGGAGAGCCATGGCCTTCGACACCGCTACGAAGCAGCAGATCATCAAGGAGTACGGGACCACCGAGGGCGACACCGGTTCGCCCGAGGTCCAGATCGCGCTGCTCACCCATCGCATCACCTACCTGACCGAGCACCTCAAGACCCACAAGCACGATCACCACACGCGTCGTGGTCTGATGCTTCTGGTCGGTCAGCGCAAGCGCCTCCTGCAGTACCTGCAGGGCGTCGACATCGAGCGCTACCGCTCGCTGATCAAGCGTCTCGGCATCCGCCGCTGACGATCGCCGCCGCTCGCCCCTGGGGCGGGCGGCGGTTTCATGTGCCCGTCGTGCTCCGCACGGCGGGTGCACCCGTCCACCGCCCCGACCAGGTTCGGTCCTCGGCAGTGACCCGCGGAGCAGGCGTCCCGACCCCGGGACCCGGTGTCCGAGGGTGACTGACGAAGGCCGCACCGGCAGGGCACCCCTTCCTCCGAGGAGAGTCACATGGCCATGGAAGGCCCCGACATCACCGCCACCACCGCAGTCATCGACAACGGCTCCTACGGGCGCCGCGAGATCCGTTTCGAGACCGGACGCCTGGCCCAGCAGGCCGCCGGCGCCGTCGCCGTCTACCTGGACGACGACACCATGGTCTTCTCGGCGACCTCCGTGTCGAACAAGCCGAAGGACCATTTCGACTTCTTCCCGCTCACGATCGACGTCGAGGAGCGGATGTACGCCGCGGGCCGCATCCCCGGCTCCTTCTTCCGTCGCGAGGGCCGCCCCGGCACGGACGCCATCCTGGCCTGCCGCCTCACCGACCGTCCGCTGCGCCCGGCCTTCGTGAAGGGCCTGCGCAACGAGGTCCAGGTCGTCCTCACCGTCATGGCGAACGCTCCCGAGGACGCGTACGACGTGGTCGGCATCAACGGCGCCTCCGCCTCGACGCAGATCTCCGGGCTGCCCTTCAACGGCCCGATCGGCGCTGTGCGCATCGCCCTCATGCCCGACGCCCAGGGCGGCGGCCAGTGGGTCGCGTTCCCGACCTTCTCGCAGCTGGACGAGGCCGTCTTCTCGATGGTCGTCGCCGGTCGCATCGTCGAGGACGAGGCAGGACATCAGGATGTCGCGATCATGATGGTCGAGGCCGAGGCCACCGACAACGCCTGGACGCTGATCAAGGAGCAGGGCGCGATCGCCCCCACCGAGGCCGTCGTGGCCGAGGGCATCGAGGCCTCCAAGGTCTTCATCCGCAGCCTCTGCGTCGCCCAGCAGGAGCTGGCCGCCACCGCTGCCAAGCCCGTGCGCGAGTTCCCGCTGTTCCTGGACTACCAGGACGACGCCTACGCCGCCGTCGAGGCCGCCGCCACCGAGCGCCTGGCCGAGGTCATGTCCATCGCCGCCAAGACCGAGCGCGAGGAGCGCACCGAGCAGCTGCTCGGTGAGGTCACCGAGGAGCTCGCCGGCGAGGGCACGCAGCTCGAAGGACGCGAGAAGGAGGTCAGCGGGGCGTTCCGCTCGCTGACCAAGCAGGTCGTGCGCAAGAAGGTCCTCACCGACGGTGTCCGCATCGATGGCCGTGGTCTTCGCGACATCCGTGCGCTCTCCGCCGAGGTCGAGGTGCTCCCGCGCGTCCACGGCTCGGCGCTGTTCCAGCGCGGCGAGACCCAGATCCTGGGTGTCTCCACGCTGAACATGCTCAAGATGGAGCAGCAGATCGACTCCCTCGGGCCGGTCGTGCGCAAGCGCTACGTGCACCACTACAACTTCCCGCCGTACTCCACCGGTGAGACCGGGCGCGTCGGCTCCCCGAAGCGTCGCGAGATCGGCCACGGCATGCTCGCCGAGCGCGCCCTGGTGCCGGTCCTGCCCAGCCGCGAGGAGTTCCCCTACGCGATCCGCCAGGTCTCCGAGGCCCTCGGCTCCAACGGCTCCACCTCGATGGGCTCCGTCTGCGCCTCGACCCTGTCGCTGCTGAACGCCGGTGTGCCGCTGCGCGCCCCGGTGGCCGGCATCGCCATGGGCCTGATCTCGGACTCGGTCGAGGGTGAGACCCGCTATGCGGCGCTCACCGACATCCTCGGCGCCGAGGACGCCTTCGGCGACATGGACTTCAAGGTCGCCGGTACCGACGAGTTCATCACCGCTATCCAGCTCGACACCAAGCTCGACGGTCTGCCGACCTCCGTGCTCACCGGTGCGCTGGGGCAGGCTCACGAGGCCCGCCTGGCGATCCTCGGTGTGCTCGGCGAGGCGATCGACGTGCCCGACGAGATGAGCCCGCACGCTCCGCGCGTCCTCGCGGTCACCGTCCCGGTCGACAAGATCGGCGCGGTCATCGGCCCGAAGGGCGCGATGATCAACAAGATCCAGGACGACACCGGTGCGGACATCACCATCGAGGACGACGGCACCGTGTACATCGGCGCCACCGACGGGCCGTCGGCCGAGGCCGCGCGCTCCGCGGTCAACGCCATCGCCAACCCGATGGTCCCCGAGATCGGCGAGCGCTACCTCGGCACCGTCGTGCGCGTGGTCGACTTCGGCGCCTTCGTCTCGCTCACCCCGGGCAAGGACGGCCTGCTCCACGTCACCCAGCTGCGCAAGCTGAACGACGGCAAGCGGGTCGACAACGTCGAGGATGTCGCCAAGGTCGGTCAGAAGATCGAGGTCGAGATCCGTGAGATCGACTCCCGCGGGAAGATCTCCCTCGCCGTGATCGAGGACGAGGACGAATCGAACGACTCCGCCCCGGCCGAGGACTCCGCCGCGGAGTGATCCGGCAGCTCACCCGCTGAGCCTCCGCGCGAGGGCGGCACCCCACCCGGGGTGCCGCCCTCGCGTCGTCGCCGGTCCCTCCGCGTGCCGGATCGTGCGCATCGCGCGCCGGCTGTCCACATGGGACAGGCTGTTCTTGGCCGGGATGCGCGCCGTCGCGTACGGTGTCTGCGGTCAGCCAGATCACAGGGGTTCGGGCGGTGCGGGGGCAGGGATGAACGACATGCTGGGGATCGACACCGAGGAGGTCCTGCGGTACTCCGACTCCGTCCGTCGAGCGGAAGGGACGTTGCGCGCACGGCTGGGCGTGGTGGACGGGACGATCTCGGGACTCGATTCCTTCTGGCGGGGGCCGGATGCGGAAGGGTTCCGCACCGTATGGTCCACGGTGCGCGATCACGCCGCCGCGTCGCTGCTGGAGCACTTGCGAGGTGCCGCCGAGGAGCTCTCGCGGCACGTCGATGACCAGGAGCGTGCCTCCACGGCCGAGGGCGGCGGAACCGGTGCGTCGCAGCCGGGTGCCGACCCCGCCGCGAACGGAGGTCCTCCGGCATTCCTCCCGTCACTCCCGGGTGTCGCCTTCGACCCTGGTGACGGGGTCACGACGACGAACGATCCCGCGATCCAGACGGCGTGGGACGAGATGTCCGAGGACGACCGCAGAGCCGTGCTCGCGCAGATCGTCGAGGACGAGGTCGCGGCGTACGGGATGAACGCGGGCCAGGAGCTCGCGCCGGTGGACGTGGAGGTCCGCTTCTTTCCCGGAGTGATCAGCGGTGGGGCGATCTCGCTCGAGACCGGAGTGATCTACCTGAGCAGCGACCTGCTGGACAGCCCCTACGGCCTGCAGATCGCTGCCCACGAGGCCAGGCATCAGGTGCAGTACGAGATGATCCACCGCACCGCCGCCGACCCGTGGGACTGGATCACGGGCGATGACAACAGCGAGGAGTACGCCCAGGTGGAGGAGGAGTTCGGCATCACGCGCGAGGAGATCGAGCAGTGGCGGCACGAGTTCAGGCCGTGGAACTACGAGTTCCCGCCGACCGGTGATCCGAATACTCCCGAGTACCAGGAGCAGATGCAGGAGTACCTGGACCAGGGCGTCGAGGTCGATGCTCGCGAGCGGGAGGACGAGTTCGCCGACGAGTTCACCCTCGAGGACCTGCAGCAGGCACAGCGGGATGCCGATGTCCCGGTGAGCCAGGGATGAGCGGAACCAGCAGACGAGCCCTCCTGGGTGCCGGACTGCTCGTGGGAGCGGGAACGCTCAGCGCGTGCGGCGGGCCCGCGGACAGCGTGTGCCTGGAGGGGGATCAGCCGCTCGATTCCGGAGGCGGGCTGTCGATTCCCTTCGTCGGGTCGGAGACCCATCTGCGCAGCGAACCGCAGCTCGGACTCCTCGGCCTCGCCGTGTCCCCGGACGGCACGCGTGTCGCCGCCCATGAATGGTGGCACCGCAGGGCGCTGTCGGAGAGCGAGACGGCGGGGACGACGATCTGGGACACCGCGACCGGGGAGATCGTCACCCGCTTCGATGACACGATGACCGGTGCGATCGCCTGGCATCCGCAGGACGACCTGATCGCGACGGCCGGAGAGCTCGCGATCCACCTGACGCGGCCCGATGGTGAGGTGCTGTGGACCCTCGGCGGCCATGCGGAGTCGGATTCCCTGCGCTCCCGGACCATCCGGGACCTTGCCTTCAGCCCCGAGGGTGACCAGCTCGCCTCCCTGAGCACGGACGGGACGGTCCGGCTGTGGACCCTCGCCGAGGGCTCGTGCACGACCGCGCCGGTTCTGCCTTTCCGGTCCGGGACGCCGATGGCGCTCGCCTACACGCTGGACGGATCGCAGATCGCTGTCGCCGTCCAGGGGCAGGGCGCCGAGCTGTGGGATGCCCGCACCGGTGAACGTGTCGCGGCCCTGGAGAGCTGCTCGCAGGACGCGGTGGGACTCGCACCCGACGGCCAGGGACGCATCATCCTGGGCATCGGTGAGGAGGGCGGGCTCCAGCAGGCGTCCCCCGGCTCCGGATGCGCGTCGGGAATCGAGTCTGGGATCTCCGTGCCCGAGTACATCGCCGCGGGCCCGGAAGGCCGCATCGCCGTCTCCGGCGGTGAGTCCGAGCGCCTCGAGCTCTGGCACGCCGGCCTCGCGGGGCACGAGCGCATCGACCTGCCGGAGTCCGTCCCCGACATCGGTGCTCCCGGAGAGCTGGGCCGTACCGCGTGGGGCCCGGACGGCATCCTGTATGCGGTGACCCGTTGGTGGGGCGTGGTCACCTGGAACGGCCAGGAATGGGCACCGCTGGAGATGCCGTGACCGGGCGGGCGCGCGGACGCGGGCCCTCCCGATCTGCACGATCGACGTCGAGACCGAGAGGCAGGGACGATGAGCAGGAGCTTCAGTGACGTCCTCGAGGACTACCTTCGCGAGCCGTCGGCCGCTGGACGCCAGGAGGTCCAGCAGTGGATCCTGCGCCATCCTCGCCACGACCCGCATCTCGTGCTCCCGGACGCCGGTGAGCACAGCGCCGAGGATCTGGTGCGTGCTCTCTCCGAGCAGCTGCCTGCCGCGCTTCTGAGCCCGCGCGTCCACACCGAGCTCGCCCGGGCGCTGGAGCGGATCGGGGACTTCGCCGGCGCCGAGAGGCACCGCCGCATCGCGCGACTCGCGCTCGCCGGGCTGCGTGCCAGCGGGACCGGGAGCGAGCAGGACCCGATATCGGTGCTCCGGGTGCAGGACGAGTACGACCTCCTGGAGATCGCCGGGCGCTCAGCGCGCGCCCAGCAGTTCTCCCGCACTCAGGATTCGGCCTTCGACGTGGTGACCCTCGATGACGGCACCGTGGTGTGGTTCGAGCTGCTCTGGGAGCGCCGATCCTGGCGATGAGCTCTGGTGACATGCGCCGGTCACGACCCGGAGGCTCTCGCTGCAGTCCCCCCGGCGACGGGCGAGGTGAGGGAGGTCTCGCGGGGAGACGTGCCGCTCCGTGGAACAATCGATCGATGCCTCTCGACCTCTCCTATGACGATCCCGCCTCCGACGTGCTGCTCGAACCCGCCACCGGGGTGCGCCGCAGCATCCTGCCCGGGGGAGTGCGGCTGCTGACCCAGACGGACCGCAGCGTGCGCAGCGCGACCATCGGGCTGTGGCTGCCGGTCGGCTCCCGGGACGAGGCGCCGGCCCACGCCGGCTCCACCCACGTGCTCGAGCACCTGCTGTTCAAGGGCACCCGGCGCCGCAGCGCGATGGACATCGCGACCGCCTTCGACGAGGTGGGCGGTGACTCCAACGCCGTCACCGCCAAGGAGCACACCCTCTACTTCGGGCGGGTCCGCTCGGCGGACATCCCGATGGCCGTCGACGTGCTCACCGACATGATCACCGCCTCGCTGCTGGAGGACGAGGCCCTGGCCACCGAGCGCGAGGTCATCCTCGAGGAGCTCGCGATGGCGGAGGACGACCCCACCGACGTCGGCTACGAGACCTTCCTCGCCGACGCCCTCGGGCCCGACACCCCGATCGGCCGGCCCGTCGGCGGGACCGCCGAGACGGTGAACGCCCTGACCATCGAGGACGTGCGCGACCACTTCATCGAGCACTACCGGCCCGAGAACCTGGTGGTCACGGCAGTCGGCGACCTCGACCACGAGGAGCTCGCAGGACTGCTGAGCGACGGTCTGCGACGCGGCGGCTGGGAGCTCGCCGAGGGCGCCCTGCCCCGGCGACGCCCTCACGGTGCCGTACGGGCGTCCGACGCCGGGGGCCTCGTCGTCGATCCCGCCGAGGTCGCCGCGCTCGCCCCGCACCGTCTGGGCCGTTCCACCGAGCAGAACCACATCTACCTCGGCGGGCGTGGGCTGACAGCGCTGAGCGAGGACCGTCATACCCTTTCGGTGCTGATGTCGATCCTCGGCGGCGGCATGTCCTCCCGCCTGTTCCAGAACATCCGCGAGCAGCGTGGATTGGCCTACTCGGTGTACTCCTTCAGCGCCGGCTACCGCGATGCCGGGCTGTTCGGGCTGTACGCCGCCTGCCGGCCCGGCCGCACCGCGCAGGTGGTCGAGCTGCTCGCCGAGGAGCTCACCCGGATGGGGGCCCAGGGCATCGACGAGCTCGAGCTCTCGCGTGCCAAGGGGCAGATCACCGGGTCCTTCGCCCTCGGGCTGGAGGACACCGGCTCCCGGATGGGCCGACTGGGCACGCTCGAGCTCGTCCACGGCCGCTACACCAGCGTCGACGAGACCCTGGCGCGCATCGGTGCGGTCACGATCGACGATGTCCGCGCTCTCGCCACCGATCTCTCCGGGGCCTTCAGCACCCGGGTCGAGGTCGGCCCCGAGGTCTGAGAGCCCATCGCCCTCGCACGTTGTGCACCGCCCGCCCTGCCGTGCCCCCGACCCGCCCCGCACCGAGGAGAACCCCATGACCGAATCGTCGTCCCGCCCCACCCGCGTCGCCGTGCTCGGTGCCTCCGGGCGGATGGGCGCGGCCGCCTGTGCCTCCGTCGAGGGAGCAGAGGATCTCGAGCTGGTCGCACGGATCGGTCGCGGTGACCCCCTCGGTGCGGTGGCCGAGGCCGGCGCCGAGGTCGCGATCGATCTCACCATCCCGTCGGCGACCGGCGAGAACGTGCGCTGGCTGGTGGAGCACGGGATCCACGCCGTCGTCGGGACCACCGGCTGGACCGAGAAGGGCCTCGCCGAGCTCCGTGCCCAGCTCGACGGCGCCGACGGCATCGGTGTGCTGATCGCTCCGAACTTCGCGATCGGCGCAGTGCTCACCATGCGCTTCGCGGAGATCGCTGCCCGCTACTACGAGAGCGCAGAGATCATCGAGATGCACCACCCCGACAAGCTCGATGCCCCCTCGGGCACCGCGACCCATACGGCGGCGGCGATCGCACGCGGCCGCGCGGCCGGGGGCCTGGGCCCGGTGCCGGACGCCACCGAGAAGGATCCTGCCGGGGCCCGCGGCGCGGTCGTGGACGGAATCCACGTCCACGCGGTCCGTCAGCGAGGACTGGTCGCCCATGAGGTGGTCCAGTTCGGCGGAGTGGGGGAGCAGTTCACCGTGCGCCACGACTCCTTCGACCGCATCAGCTTCATGCCCGGGGTGCTGCTGGGCGTGCGCGAGGTCGCCGCCCACCCCGGCCTCACCGTGGGCCTCGACGGCTACATGGACCTCGGCTGAGCCGGGCGCGCAGACATGAAGGACAAGCTCTTCGTCGCCGCGCTGGTGCTGATCACCGCGGCCTACGCCTGGGGCCTGGGCTGGATCGCCTGGGGCTTCGTCCGCGCGGGCGGCCTGCTCGGCTACGGCCTGGCCCTCGGCATTCTGATCCTGCTGATCCTCACCATCTGGGTGACCTGGCGGGAGGTGCTGTTCGGGCTGGGCGCCGGGCGTCTCGCCCGGCGGTTCGAGCCGTCGGCTGAGGCCGACGGCCGCGACCCGCGGGCCGAGTTCGAGGCCGCCCGCACCGCTGTCCAGGAGGGTGCCGAGCACGATTGGCGCGCCTGGTTCCGCCTCGCCCTCGCCTACGACGCGCTG
>NZ_DASVGJ010000075.1:0-89768 GCF_036379615.1 Brachybacterium sp. | reverse complement strand
CCCGCGACCTGATGATCATGATCGCCTGCGCCCTGCTGGAGAACCTCGGGTACCGGCAGCTGACCGCGGTGTGGCGCCTGCAGGGCTGGTGGCAGGCGCTGCGTGGGCGGAAGGCCGTGTGGGGCGAGATGACGCGGACGGGCTTCACCTCCTCCTGACGCTCAGGTGCGGGCCAGGGGCAGCACGAGCTCGACCCGGGTCCCGACCCCTGCCTGCGAGCTGACGGCCAGGTCCCCGCCATGGGCCCGCAGGATCCGTCGGGTGATCATCAGCCCGAGCCCATAGCCGGCGACGCCGGCTTCGGTGGCGGTGCGGGCACGGAAGTACGGGGTGAAGAGCTTCGCGAGATCGTCCGCATCGATGCCGATGCCCTCGTCGATCACCGCAAGGCGGGCGGTGCCGTCCTCGACGCCGAGCTCGACGGTGACGAGCCCACCCTCGTGGGCGTACTTCACGGCGTTGGAGAGCACATTGTCCAGCGCCTGGCCCAGGCGTTCAGGATCCGCGTTGACCAGCTCCAGCGGCTTCTCGAGGCCATGGAGCGCGAAGCGGACGCGCCGGGCGGCCGCGCGGGGACGGACCGTCTCGACCTGCTGTCGCACCAGCTCGTCGAGGGACGTCGCCCGCGCGGCGCCGCTGCGGGAGCCGATCTTCTCGCCGCTCACAGCGCGGGCCGTTTCCAGCAGTCCCAGGATCAGCTGCTGGAGCCGGACCACGTTGCGGCTGACGACCGCCAGGTGCGAGCGGATCAGGTCCGGGTCGCCGCCGTCCGGGGCGGAGGTCTCGTCCTCGATGAGCTCGACGTAGCCCGTGATCGAGGTGAGCGGGGTCTTCAGCTCGTGCGAGACGTTCGCGAGGAACTGCTCCTCCTGCAGCACGGCCGCGAGGGACGCGGTCACATCGTGCACGACCACCAGCATCCGGGTCTCGTCGAGCCGGGTGGAGCTCACCGACAGGGCGATGCGCCGACCGCCGTCGTCGGTGGTCCACACCGCCTCGCCGTCGAGATCGGCACCCCGCGCCGCGCGGGTGAGGGGATTGCGCTCGGTCGGCAGCGGCGAGCGCCCCGTGTCCGAGAAGACCGGGTCGGCGAGGAGGTCCCGTGCGCTGCGGCCGCGTGCGGCGCCGCCGAGCAGGCCCTCCTCCTCCACCACCTCGCCGTCCTGATCGAGCACGATCGAGACCACTCCGAGCGCCGAGCTGACGGTCTCCAGTCGGCGCCGCTGCTCTGCCAGCCGCACCACCACGCCGGCGACCACCAGCGCCATGGCGCCGGCGAGCACCGCCGTGACGAGACCGCGCGAGAGCAGTCCGACCACATCGGGATCGGGGGACATCAGCAGCCCCAGCACCATCGAGATGACACAGATCCCGATCCCGAAGGCGACGCCGCGGAAGCGATAGCGGGCCGCGAGCCAGACCATCGGCACCGCCATCAGGAAGCCCTGGAAACCAGCCGCGTTCACCACCGACCAACGGCACACCGCGAGCACCAGCAGGTCCAGCACCGGCAGCAGCACCAGCAGCCGCTCCCCCCAGACCGGGCGCTCGATCCCCGCAGCGCTCAGCAGCAGCCCGCCGATCAGCCCGAGGGTGAGCGAATGGATCGCGGCCTGACCGACCCAGTAGAGCCACGCGGTCCCGAGGACCTGGTCTTCGACGACCAGGATCCCCAGCAGCATGCAGACGGACAGCGCGAGCTGGTGGGCGAGGGCCGCACGCGGACCGACCGTCTCGGCGGGCGGGGTGCTCGCCGAGCGGGGGCCGGCCTGCAGTCGCGCCCGGGGCCGGAGGGTGTTCACGCTCGCACTCTAGGCGGGCTCGAGCATCCGTCGACGGCGCACCGCCGCATGGGAGGGCGGACCTGCCGCCCCGGACTGTGCCGCGCCTGCGCCGACAGAGCCCCGGGAGCGCCGCCCCCCGGGACTCCCCCGGCCTCCGCGATCAGCCCCTGCCGTCCGCATCGGCCTCCTGCGCGGCGTACAGCGCCTCGAGGTCGATCGGCTCCTGGTCCGCGTCGAGGTCGACCACCGGCAGCGGGCTCTCGCCGAGATCCTGGATCTCGAGCCTCTCGCCGCCCTGGTTCATCGACTGGTGGGCGATGACGCCGGGCAGGGTGTAGCGGGCGGCCTGCCAGGCGTTGACCATCGGCTGATGACCGTCCGCGACGGCACGGGCGAAGTCGTCGACGAGGAAGTGGTGGGCACCCTCGTGACCGTTGGGCATGCCCTGGAACTCCTTGGGCAGTCGCGCCTGGTGGTGCACCTGGGCGGCGCCGGCGACGAAGGCGTCGCGCAGTGCCGGGGAGACGTCGGCCAGTCGCGGGTCATCCAGGCTCATGGTGGAGCCGGTGGCGATCAGCGAGGTCACGTCGAGCACGCGCTTCTTGTCGTGCCAGTAGGTGGTCTCGACGGTCTCCTCGAAGCTCGACTCCTCGCCGAAGAAGCGGAAGCGGGATTCGCGCTTGTGGCTGGGGTAGCCCACGCGGCGCAGCTCATTGGTGCGGAAGGCGCCGCCGTTGTCCATCCCGAACAGGGCGAAGGCGTTGGAGACGTCGTTGCCGAACATCGAGACGTCCTTGTCGAAGACGCCGTCGCCGCGGGTGTCGGGGCGGCCGAGCGCCGAGACCGAGGTGGCGTGCCGCTCCCCGATCACCCCGAGGATGCCGCCGATGGAGTGCGTGGGGTACAGCAGGGGCGGGTAGGAGGCGGTGGACTTCCACTGCTCTCCGCCGGAGTACTTGTAGGCGTCGTAGAAGCCGAGGTCCATGTCGTGGACATAGTCGCCCTCGGCGTAGAACACCTCACCGAAGGCGCCGCTGCGGTGGATGCGGCGGGCGAGGACCACGGCGGCGTTGTACTGGCTGGTCTCACCCATCATGTAGACCAGGCCCGTGCGCTGCACCTCCTCGGTGATCGCCCGGATCTCCTCCGCCTCGATCGCCATCGGCACTGCGGAGTAGACGTGCTTGCCGGCACGCAGGGCGGCCAGGGCGTGCTCACCGTGGGTCCAGCGCTGGGTGAAGATCGCGACCGCGTCGACGTCGGAGGCGAGCAGCTCCTCGAGGGTCTCGAAGCGCTTGTCGAAGCGCACTCCCCGCGCCTCGACGGTGTCGATCCGCTCCGGCACGGAGTCCACGGCGTAGAGCGCCTCGATCTCGGGGTGGGCGGCGAAGAGCTCCGCGAAGTGGGAGCCGAACTGACCAATCCCGACGATACCCAGGGTGAACGACATATTTCCTCCTTGAAACTAAGTGACGAGGAGAACGCTACGTCAGAACGCGAGCACCCGGCAAGCCCGAATCCGGAGACCGCTGCAGGCGGCGCCAGCGCCCGGACCGCTACAGGCGGCGCCAGCGCCCGGACCGCCACACATCGCGCCAGGGCGGGACCCCGCGTCCCTGCACCGCCATCCGGCGCCTGAGCCTAGCGCGCGTGATCAGCATCCCCGCCACCCCGATCGCGAGCATCGGCAGCTGCACCGCGAAGGCGAGGCGGAAGGAGGCCAGGTCGTAGTTCCCGTCGGGCCGCAGCAGGTCCAGCACCACGCCGATCAGCAGGATCGCGATGAGCCCGCCGATGAAGCCGCCCATGATCACCACGCCGGTGGCGGTGCCCAGACGGTGGCGGGCCAGGTCCGTGCGCGGGAAGTCGAAGCCGACGCTGCTGGCCGGCCCACCGATCGAGAAGCCGGAGACCAGCACGATGAGCAGCCAGATCGGGGCGGGGCCGGGCCACAGCACGAGCGCCAGCAGGGGGACGACGATGGTCGCGACGATCAGCAGCACCAGCGTGGAGCGGCGCAGCGGGTGGCGCTGGGTGAGCGCGCCGATGAGGGGGCCGCCGACGACGGCGACCACCACCAGCACCGTCATGACCGCCGAGGCCGCAGGCCGGCTCAGCCCCTCCCCCGCAGTGAGATACGGATAGCCCCACATCATGGAGAACGCGATGCCGGTGAACCCTGCGGTGAAGTGGGTGAAGAAGCCCAGCTGGGTGGAGGGATGGCGGATGATCCGCGCGAGCACCAGCGGGATCCTGGTGAAGTCCTGCTTCACCCGCGGTCGCGGCAGGCCGGGCGGGGTCGCGCGCACCACCAGCAGGGCCAGCAGCGCCGCGACCGCGCTCACCGAGGCGGCCGACGAGAACGCGGTGCCCCAGCCGGCCACGCTCAGCACCGCCACGAAGGGCACCGCCGATGCGATCTGTCCCACCTGGCCGAGGATGCCCGTGAGCTGGGTGAGGATCGGCACTCGCGAGGCCTGGAACCAGGCGGGGACCAGGCGCACCGCACTGGAGAAGGTCAGGGCATCCCCCGCGCCGAGGACGATGCGTGCCGCCATCGCCACGGCCAGGGTCTCCGTCTGCGCCATGAGCAGCTGACCCCCGCCCATCAGCAGCGCCCCGGCGACCAGGGTGACGCGCGAGCCGTAGCGGTCCAGGAGCAGCCCCGCCGGGATCTGGCCGATCGCGTAGACCGCGAGCTGCAGCACCACGAAGGTGGAGACGATGGTCGCCGAGGCGCCGAAGCGCTCGGTGGCCTCGAGACCCGCGACGCCCATCGTGGTGCGCTGCAGAACAGCGATCGAATACGCCGTCACGGCGGCGGTCCACACCACATACGCACGGGTCCCGCCGAGGGCAGGGCGGTGTGCGGCGGGCGTGCTCATGGAGGGTCCTTCGCGGAGGTCGGGGTGGGTGTGCGTCGGGCAGTCGGACCGGACGCCTCGGGCGCCCGTCCCGCAGTGGCTGGGTCCCGACCGTCCTCGAGGCTATCGCCGAGAGGCGACGCGGCGGTAGTCATGTCCACCCCTTGCCGCCGCCGGGCGGAAGCGATGAGGTCCCCGACAGGGAGCGGGTGACCGACCGGGAGCAGGTGGCCATCCGGGAACGGGTGACCGGCCGGGAACCTCCGAAGAACGGTGGCCGCCACCGCCCCGACGTGCTTCGGTGGGCACATGCACCCCCTCGCCGCTCGTCGCGCCCGCGCCCACCTCACCGACTGCGTCGGATATCTCGGCGTCGCAGCGGCCCTCGTCCCGACCGGGATCCTCGTGGCCACCACCACGGATCTGGGGACCCGTCAGTGGTACGGCCACCTGGTCAGCGCCATCCCTCCCGCGATCGCGACGATGATCGCGGCCCGGGCCGAGTCCGGGCCGCGCCGCGCCACCTGGGGCAAGCGACGTCAGGGGCTCGAGGTCGCGGAGGCCGACGGCGCCCCGCTGACCCTGGGCCGCGCGCTCGCCCGGAACACGGCGAAGCTCTTCGTGCCCTGGCAGCTCGGACACACGGTCGCCGTCGGTGCGGCATGGGGCGGCTTCGAGGACAGGGATCCGTTGACGCTCACGGCGTCGGTCGCGGTCTACGCCGTGATCGGTCTGTACGCCTGGACGACCCTGCGCGGCAGCGGGCGCGGCGTGCACGACCTGGTGGCCGACAGCCGCGTCGCCGCGCTCGCCCCCGGGCCCGTCGGCGCGCCCAGCCCCAGCTGAGCAACCAGCCCCGTCGGCCCCGTCGGCCCCGCCAGCCCCGTCGGCCCCGCCAGCCCTGCTGGCCCCGTTGGCCCCGCCGACCCCGCCGGCGCAGGAATGATTGAATCTGAACCACTTACGCGCTGATAGCGGTTCAGAATCAAGCGATTCCGCACTGATCGCACGGCGCGGGCGGCAGCGCTCGCACAGCACGGGCGGCAGCGCTCGCACGGCGCGGGCGGCTCAGCGCTCGCGCCAGGCTCCCGCGATCTCGATCAGCAGGTCGTTCGCCTCCTGCTCGGCGATGGTGGCGCGCACGCCCTCGGTGCCGTAGGCGCGCAGCACCAGCCCACGCGCGTCGGCGAACTCGGCGAAGGCTGGGCTCTGCTCCCCCAGCGGAAAGTACACGAAGTTGCCCTGGCTCGCGGGCAGCTCCCAGCCCTGGGCGGCCAGCGCCGCGAGCACGCGCGAGCGCTCGGAGCGAATCCACTCGGCACGCTGCGCGAGCTCCTCCTGGGCGGCCGGCGCCAGGCTCGCCAGCGCTGCGGCCTGGGCGGGAACGCTGGCGCCGAAGGGCACGGTGACCTGGCTGAGCGCCCGGGCCAGGCGCGGATGGGCGACGGCGTAGCCGATGCGCAGCCCGGCCAGGCCCTGCAGCTTGGAGAAGGTGCGCAGCAGCACCACGTTGCCGTGGCGGCGGAAGAGCCCGGCGGTGCCGAGCACGGTGGCGGGGTCGTGGAACTCCCGGTAGGCCTCGTCGATCGCGACCACCACGTGGTCCGGGACCCGGGCCAGGAAGTCCTCGACCTGCTCGGTGCTCAGCGAGGGCCCGGTGGGGTTGTTCGGGGTGCACAGCAGCACCAGGCGCGTGCGATCGGTGATCGCCGCGGCCATCGCCTCGAGATCGTGCTCCGCGCCCTCGGTGAGCGGGACCTGCACGCCGACGCCGCCGTGGGAGCCGACGAGGATCGGGTAGGCCTCGAAGGAGCGCCAGGCGAAGACGACCTCCTCGCCCTCCCCCACCACTGCGCGCACCAGATCGCCGGTGACCGCGACAGAGCCGGTGGACAGCGCGATCTGCGAGAACTCCACGCCGTGCTCGCCGCCGAGCTTCTCGCGCAGCTGCTGCGCGGCCGCGTCCGGGTAGCGGTTCGCACCCTCGAGAGCAGTGACGGCCGCCTCGCGGACGGCGTCGATCGGAGGGAAGGGCGATTCGTTCGAGGAGATCTTGAAGCGGCGCACGCCGTCATCTGCCGCGGGTTTCCCCGGGACGTAGGCGGGCAGGCTCTCGAGGGTGGAGCGCAGGCGGACGTTCTCGGACGGGGCGGCGACGGCGTCCCGATCAGGCGTGGTGGGCATGCCGCCAGGGTATGTCCTGTCCGCGCCGGGCGGCGCGCTCCGGAGCGATGGGGACGTGCCCCCCCCCCTCGTGCGCGCGACCGGGCGCTCAACGGTGACGGCGCGCACCAGGGCGGGAGCGACCCAGTGCGGGACCGATCCAGTGCGGGACCGATCAAGTGCAGGTCCGTTCGGTGCAGGAAGGAAGTGGGGATAACCCCGATGCGGTGTTCAGCCGCGATGCGGACAATGGACCCATGCGATTCCTCGGACACATCATCGTCACCGGCCTCGCGCTGTGGGTCACCGCTCTGCTCCTGCCCGGCATGCACCTGGGCGACGACAGCGCCACCGTGCTCACCCAGGTCCTCACCATCGGCGCGATCGCCCTGATCCTGGCCCTGATCAACACGATCGTGAAGCCGATCCTGGAGCTGCTCACCCTGCCCATCACCTGCCTGACCCTGGGCCTGTTCCAGCTGGTCATCAACACGCTGATGCTGCTGCTGGCGAGCTGGGTCTCAGGCCTGGCCGGGCTCACCCTCACCTTCGACTCCTTCTGGTGGGCGCTCGGCGCGGGCGTGATCATCGGCATCCTCTCGGCGATCGTCGAGGGCATCACCGGGCTCGGGGACGAGCGTCGCTCCCGCAGCCGCGCCGCCGGCGAATGACCTCGGCGCTCGGCACCGGGCGGTGACCTCGGCGGTCCGCGAGGGGGACGTGCCCTCGCGGACCGTCGCGGTTCTGGGAGAATGCTCCCCATGGCTCACTCCTTCGCGGACATCACCCCGCAGATCGCCCTGACCCCGCTCGACGGCCGCTACCGCGCCCAGGTCGCACCGCTGGCCGACCACCTCTCCGAGGCGGCGCTGAACCGCTCCCGCCTGGTGGTGGAGACCGAGTGGATGATCCACCTGCTCGATCAGCAGGTGATCCCCGGGCTGCGCACCATCACCGACGACGAGCGCTCCCTGCTGCGCGCGATACCCGAGGACTTCGGTGCCGAGGGCATCGCCGAGCACGCAGAGATCGAGCGGGAGACCGTCCACGACGTCAAGGCGATCGAGTACTACATCAAGCGCCGCCTGGCCGGCACCTCCCTCGAGCCGCTCGCCGAGGTGGTGCACATCTACTGCACCAGCGAGGACGTCAACAACCTCTCCTACGCGCTGATGGTCAAGGGCGCGGTCGAGCAGGTGTGGCTGCCCGCGCTGCAGGGCGTGATCGCGGATCTCACCGCGCTCGCGAAGGACGCGGCGGAGGTGCCGATGCTCTCGCGCACCCACGGCCAGCCCGCCACGCCCACCACCCTCGGCAAGGAGATCGCGGTCTTCGCCTACCGGCTGGGCCGGCAGGAGCGCCGCATCGCCGCCGACGAGATCCTCGGCAAGATCAACGGCGCGACCGGCACCTATGCCGCCCACGCCACCTCCGTGCCGTCAGCGGACTGGCAGGAGGTCTCCCGCACCTTCGTCGAGCACCTGGGCCTGACCTGGAATCCGCTGACCACCCAGATCGAGTCCCACGACTGGCAGGCCGAGATCTACGCCGACGTGGCGCGGGCGGGCCGCATCCTGCACAACCTCGCGACCGACGTGTGGACCTACATCTCGATGGGCTACTTCCGTCAGCGCCTCTCCGCCCAGGGCGGCACCGGTTCCTCGACCATGCCTCACAAGGTGAACCCGATCCGCTTCGAGAACGCCGAGGCGAACCTCGAGATCTCCGGCGCGCTGCTGGACTCGCTCTCGCAGACCCTGGTCACCACCCGCCTGCAGCGGGACCTCACCGACTCCACCACTCAGCGCAACATCGGCCCGGCGATCGGGCACTCGCTGCTGGCGATCGCGAACCTGCGCAAGGGCCTCGCCGGGCTGGACGTGGACCCGGCGGCGATGGCCGCCGACCTCGACGGGAACTGGGAGGTGCTCGGCGAGGCCGTCCAGTCCGTCATGCGCACCCTCGGCATCCAGGGCGTGCCGGGCCTGGACAACCCCTACGAGCGGCTCAAGGATCTCACCCGCGGCCACCGCGTGGACGGCGAGGGGATGCGCGAGTTCGTGCGCTCCCTCGGCCTGCCGGAGGCGGAGCAGGAGCGCCTGCTGGCGCTCACCCCGCAGTCCTACGTCGGCTACGCCGCGCAGCTCGTCGAGCACCTGGACGACGCCGGCGCCTGAGCATCAGCCGATCGCGCGGGGGCGGAGGTCGATGCTCGCCACGACCGCCTCGGCCGGGGCGCGCAGCACGAAGCCGATCGCCGCGGCGACGGTGGAGGGCCGCAGATACTTCTCCGTCTCGTAGTCGCCGTTCTCCGCGGCGCGCAGCTCATGCTGCATGTCCGTGTCGACCCGGCCCGGGTGCACCGAGCTGACGCGCACTCCGTGGGCGGTCTCCTCCTGGCGCAGCGCGTCGGTCCAGGCGCGCAGCGCGAACTTCGAGGCGGAGTAGGCGCCGCGCTCCCCCTTCGCGCTGTAGCCGGAGCCGGAGTTCACGGCGACGACGGTGCCGCGGGCCTCGCGCAGGGCGGGCAGCAGCAGCCGGGTCAGCTCCGAGACGGCGGTGACGTTGACGGCGAAGTTCTGCTGCCAGTCCGCGGCGCTGAGCTCCGCGACGCTGCCGTTGACCAGGATGCCGGCGGAGTGGACGAGCCCTGCGAGCCCGTCGGGGAGGTCCAGGGCCGCGACCGCGGCGGCCGTCGCCGCGTGGTCGGTGAGCTCGGCGACGAAGGGCTCGGCCGAGGGCAGCTGCGCAGCGAGCTCGGCGAGCGCCCGCTCGTCACGGCCGCCGAGGAGCAGGTGATGGTCCGCAGCGAGCGCCTCGGCGGTGGCACGACCGATCCCGCGGTTCGCGCCCGTGATGAGGACGGCTGGCCGGGCGGGACGGGGTGCGGAGTCTGGGATCGTCATGGTCCAGAGTCTGGCACGGTGATCCGCTCGGCAGACCGCTCGGAATCCCGTCGGCCACGGATCGGGTGAGAACATGACCGGGTGGAGACGATCGCCCCGAGCCGGAACTGGCTGCGCGCCGAGGTGCTGATCGTGCTCGGGCTGTCGCTGGGACAGAGCGCCGTGTACTCGCTGCTCTCCCTCGTCCAGGCCCTCGCCGCCGGTCCGCTGTCCGGCCAGTCCACCTCGCTGAACTCCTCGCTGCGGGAGAACGCCTGGCTGGATCTGCTCTACCAGCTGCTGTCGATCTCCTTCACCCTGGTCCCGGTGGCGCTCGCGGTGCTGCTGCTGACGCTCACGGCGGGCTCGCTCCATCAGGCGCTGGTGGACCTGGGAGCGGACCTCGCCCGGCCGCTGCGGGACCTGTGGCAGGGCCTGCTGATCACGGCCGGGATCGGACTGCCGGGCCTCGCGATCTACTACCTGGGCAGACTGCTGGGAGCGACCGTCGAAGTGATCCCCGCGGCACTGGACACCCACTGGTGGACTCTGCCGATCCTGGTGCTGCATGCGGTGAAGAACGCGGTGCTGGAGGAGGTGGTCGTCGTGGGCTACCTGTTCCAGCGTCTCGAGCGGCTGGGCTGGTCACCCCGTCGGATCATCGTGGTCTCGGCAATGCTGCGCGGGGCATATCACACCTATCAGGGGGTGGGCCCGGGGCTCGCGAACCTGGTGATGGGGCTGGTGTTCGGCGAGTGGTACCGACGCACCCGGCGCACGATGCCGCTGGTCATCGCGCACACCCTGCTGGACGTGTTCGCCTTCGTGGGCTACGCGCTGCTGCAGGACGTGATCGCCACCTGAGGCCCCGCGTGATGCGGGCCGGTCCGCGAGGAGACTGCACCGGTGCGCTCAGAGACTGAGCGGGCCGCTCAGAGGACGTACGCCTCGCCCTCGCCGTCAGAGACGATCGGCAGGCCGGACTCGAACCACTGGTCCATGCCGCCGGCGACGTTGATCGCCTCGAAGCCGTTGCCGTTCAGCCACTGGGAGACCTGGAAGCTGCGCCCACCGGTGCGACACACGATGTACAGCGGCTCGTCGGTCTCGGGCAGCTGCTCCAGGTTCTCCAGCAGGGAGCTGGCCGGCAGGTGCTGGGCGCGAGCGGCATGGCCCGCATCCCATTCGTTCTGCTCGCGCACGTCGATGAGGTGCGCATCCTCGGGGACGGCGTCAGGGGCCACGGACTCGAAGTTCATGGATCCAGCCTAACGGCCCGCTGCACCGGTGCGGGCCGACGGGCGACCGGTCCGGGAAGCGGCCGGTCGCCCGTCGGCGGCAGGGGAGGGACAGGGGGCGGGGGCGGCGAGACGGGACCTCCGCTCAGGCGGCTCGCAGCGCGTACCGCCTCACCAGAGGCGAGCCGACCACCACTGCGGCGATCACGAGGGCATAGGCGCCCAGCACGCTGACCAGGTACTGCACGATCATCATCGGATCGTTCGGGGCGCCGCCGAGGACGGTGGCGAGCACCAGCAGCGCGGTGCCGGTGGCGAGGATCGAGCTGAGCGCCACCGGGATCGCGATCTCGGCGAGCCGTGCACGGTGCAGCTGGCCCACCTCGGCGCCCGCGATGTGCTGGGCCCGCAGTCGGGGGGCCTGATCGATCACTCGGGCGGTCTGGGAGACTCCCGTGCTGACCGCCGCGAGCACCGCCGCGATCCCGAGCGTGAGCAGCCCGCCCGTGGTCATGGCGGTGAACATCATCGCCTCCTCCGGGCTGGTGGCCTCGCCGAGGGTGGCGATCATCGTGAGGAATCCGGCGATCACGAGCGCGAAGGTGATGCCCGAGACGGCGCGCCACCCTGCTCGGGGGTCTCCGGCCAGGCGCCGCGCCCCGACCATCAGCGAGGGGGTGGGAGCGGCCTTCGCGAGCACCAGCGCGGCGATCCACACGACGAACGGGCCCACGACGTTGAGCCCGGCGACGATCGCGGCGATGAACAGCACCATGATCGCGATAGAGGCCATCCCTCCGGCGGCCTGTCCCATCAGGGCCGCGCCGATGTTCATGAAGACGACGAAGCCGAGGACCAGAGCGACCCACAGCACCACCCGCAGCACCGACATGCGCACCACCCGGGAGTCCCGGGCGACGCCCAGCGGGCTGAGCACCACCCCGGCGAGGGACACGGCCGCGGAGCCGGCGGCGAGCACCACCAGGGCGAGGACCAGCACCGGGTAGGCCCAGACGGGCAGCAGCAGGTCGCCGACGGTGAACGGGCTGATCCCGAAGTCCAGGCGGGTCAGCAGCGGCGTCACGGCGAGGTGGGTGCCGAGTCCGAGGACGGTGCCCAGCAGCGCCTGGGCGACGACGTCGAGCACCGCGACGGAGCCGACCTGACCGCTGGTTCCTCCGACCAGGCGCATGGCGGCGAGGTCCTGCTCGCGCCGCGCCAAGGACAGTCGGGCTGCGGAGCCGCCGAGGCCGACGGCGCTGGGCACCAGCAGCACGGAGGCGATGACCGCGCAGATCGCGAGGAAGGACATGACCGAGGCTTCGCCGGTCATCGGCGCCTCGCCCGTCGGGACCCGGCCGACGAAGGCGGCGGCGCCGCCGAGCACGGTGGCGTTGATCGCGGTGGCTGCGGCGAACGCGAGCACGGGCAGCAGGTCGGCGAGGGCGCCGCGGCGACGCAGGAGCAGCGGGGCGGAGGCGAGCAGCGCGTTCATCGGGTCGCCCCGGCGGGGACGGCCGCATCGGCGGGACGCACGAACTCCCGGGCGATCCGCCCGTCCTGCATGGTCACGGTGCGGCGGCAGGCCCCGGCGACCGAGGCGTCGTGGGTGACCATCACCAGGCCGGCACCGGACTCGCGGCAGGATTCCACCAGGATCTGCAGCACCGCCTGCCCGGTCCCCTGGTCCAGTGCGCCGGTGGGCTCGTCGGCGAAGACCACCGAGGGGCGTCCGGCCAGCGCCCGGGCGATCGCGACCCGCTGCGCCTGCCCGCCCGAGAGCTGGGTGGGGCGGCGATCATGCATCCCGGAAAGACCCAGGCGATCCAGCCAGGAGGCGGCCTCGGCGCTCGCGGCACGGCGGGAGGTGCCGCCCAGCATGCGCGGCAGGATCACGTTCTCGAGCGCGGTGAGCTCGGGCAGCAGCTGGCCGTCCTGGAAGACGAACCCGAAGTCGCTGCGGCGCAGCCGGGTGCGGCGACGGTCTCCAAGGCTCGCGAGGTCCGTGCCCTCGTGGTGGACGGTGCCCGAGGTCGGAGTGATGATGCCGGCCAGGAGGTGCAGCAGGGTGGTCTTCCCGCAGCCGGAGGGCCCCATCACGGCGAGGGAATCGGCGCGGGCCACATCGAGATCGACGCCGTCCAGGGCACGGGTGGTGGTGCCGCCGGTCCCGTAGGTCATGAGCAGGGACCGGGCCGAGAGCACAGGCGAGGGGTGCATCGCCGACGGGGCGTAGGCGGGAGCCGGGCCGGGGCCGGTCGGGGTCGGGGCGGGGCTGGTCGGCGCCGGGGCTGCTGGACCCGTCGGGAGAGGTGAGCGGGGGTCGAGGGGTGCGGTGTTCATGCCCTCAGCATCGGCGGCGGCACCCCGGACGCGCGTCGGCCCCGGGATCGATATCCCGGGGCCGATGTCAGACCGTGGTCGCAGAAGGATCTCCGCCCGAGCGCCGCGCCCGGCCGGACCGGCCCCGTCGTCTCACCGGGCCGGTGGTGCCGGATCAGCCGAAGCGGCCGGAGATGTAGTCCTCGGTCTGCTTGTTCGACGGGTTGGTGAAGATCGTGTCGGTGTCGTCGATCTCGATGAGGTGACCGGGCTTGCCGGTGCCGGCGATGTTGAAGAATCCGGTGCGGTCCGAGACGCGGGAGGCCTGCTGCATGTTGTGGGTCACGATCACGATCGTGTACTCCTGCTTCAGCTCATGGATCAGGTCCTCGATCGCGAGCGTGGAGATCGGGTCCAGCGCCGAGCAGGGCTCGTCCATGAGGACGACCTCCGGCTGGACCGCGATCGTCCGCGCGATGCACAGGCGCTGCTGCTGACCGCCGGAGAGGCCCATGCCGGGCTTGTCGAGGCGGTCCTTGACCTCGTTCCACAGGTTCGCGCCCTTGAGCGCACGCTCGGCCAGCTCATCGGCCGCGGTGCGGGAGATGCGGCGGTTGTTGAGCTTCACGCCGGCCAGCACGTTGTCACGGATCGACATGGTCGGGAAGGGGTTCGCCTTCTGGAACACCATGCCCACGCGGCGGCGCACGTTGACCGGATCGACCTTCGAGTCGTAGATGTCCTCGCCGTTGATCTCGACCTTGCCCTTGGCGTAGGCGCCGGGGATCACCTCGTGCATGCGGTTCAGCGTGCGCAGGAAGGTCGACTTGCCGCAGCCGGAGGGCCCGATGAGGGCCGTGACCGAGCGGGGCCGGATCTGGACGTCGACGCCCTCCACGGCGAGGAAGTCCCCGTAGAAGATGTCGAGGTCCTCGACGTTGATGGGCTGAGGGGCTGCCATCAGGAGTCCTTTCGGGTGGGGCGAGGGCTCAGCGGCTGAGCTTGGGAGAGAAGTAGTGGCTGATGAGACGGGCGACGATGTTCAGCACCATCACGATGATGATCAGGGTGAAGGCGGCCGCCCAGGCACGATCGATGTTCGTCGTGATCGCGCAGGCGTACACCTCCTGGTTGATCGGGTTGGTGACCGTCTCGTTCATGCAGTTCGCACTGCCCGCGCGGTACTGCTGGTTGATGAAGGTGGGCAGGGTCGCCATGCGTCCGTCGAACATGTTCCAGTTGATGGAGGTGACCATGCCGACGGTGAGGAGCAGCGGGGCCGTCTCCCCGATCACACGGGCGATCGCGAGGGTGATGCCGGTGGTCAGGCCCGCGATCGCGGTGCGCAGCACGACCTTGACGATGGTGAGCCACTTCGGCACGCCGAGCGCGTAGGCGGCCTCGCGCAGGTCCATCGGGACCAGGCGGAGCATCTCCTCGCTGTTGCGCACCACGGTGGGGATCATCAGCAGCGACAGCGCAACCGCACCCATGATGCCCATGCGCACGCTCTGGTCCGGCATGAAGGCGATGAACAGCGCCAGGCCGAACAGGCCCGCGACGATCGAGGGGATGCCGGTCATGACGTCGACCAGGAAGGTGACGCCCTTGCCCAGGGTGCGCTTCCAGCCCTGGTCCGCGTACTCGACCAGGAAGATGGCGGTGAACAGACCTACCGGGATGGAGATGATCGAAGCCCACAGGGTGATCAGCAGCGTGCCGATGGTCGCGTGCACCACGCCGCCCGCGTCGGCGCCTCCGATGATTCCGGACATGTCGCTCGTCCAGAAGGAGAGCAGCGAGGGCTTGGCCGCGATCACGCGCGTCATGCCGCGGGCGACCACCGACCACAGCAGCGACAGCAGCGGGAACATCGCGATCGCGAACGCTCCGATGACCAGCAGCGTCATCAGGCGGTCCATGGCCCAGCGAGGTCCCTCCCGCACCAGCGAGTAGGTCCAGCCGAACAGGAGGTGCAGGACGAACCCGAGCAGGATGGCGCTGGGGATCGAGAGGGCACCGGCCAGCGCCAGCCCCGCGATGGCGACCAGCAGTCCGGCGAGGCCGGTGAAGACGAGGTGGTACCAGGGCAGTCGGCGCTCGTCGTGATGACGGTGCACCGAGGGGCTGGTCTGCACGGAAATCGGGGAGCTCATGATGTCCTCTCAGCTCTTGGGTCCGCTGCGGGCGACGATCCACCGGGCGAGCGCGTTGATGATGAACGTCAGCACGAAGAGCACGAGACCCGTGAAGACGAGCAGGGACATGTCCACGCCGGACGCCTCCGCCTGCTTCGACGCGATGTTCGCGGCGATCGAGTTGTGCCGACCCACTTCGAGGATGTGGAGGGAGAAGCTGGCGCCCGGTGCGAGGATCATGAGCACGGCCATGGTCTCGCCGAGCGCGCGGCCCAGCCCCAGCATCGAGGCCGCGACGACGCCGCCGCGCCCGAACGGCAGCACGACGGTGCGGATGGTCTCCCACCGGGTCGCGCCGAGGGCGAGCGCCGCCTCCTCCTGGAGGCGCGGGGTCTGCAGGAAGACCTCGCGGGAGACCGCGGTGATGATCGGGAGGACCATCACGGCGAGCACCACCGAGGCGGAGGCGAGGTTGCGCATCGGGGCGGAGGGCTCACCGGCGAACAGCGGGATCCATGCGAAGTAGGTGTTGAGGAAGACGTACATCGGCTCGAGCTTGGGCACGAGCCAGATGCCGCCCCAGAGCCCGTAGACGACCGAAGGCACCGCGGCCAGCAGGTCGATCATGTAGCCGAGGCCCGCCGCCATGCGCCGGGGGGCGAAATGGGAGATGAACAGGGCGATGCCGATGGAGATCGGGATCGCGATCAGCAGGGCGATCGCCGAGGCCAGAATCGTGCCGAAGATCAGCGGGGGGACGTACTCCAGCAGGGAGAACTCCGCGGTGCCCGCGAACTCCTGGCTCGCGATGATGGCGGGCATCGACTCGGTGGTGAGGAAGACCGCCACCGCGGCGAGGGTGAGGAAGATGAGCAGGCCGGAGCCGACGCTCAGGGCGGAGAAGAGCGAGTCGCCGAAGCGCTTGCTGCTGGACCGCATGGACGCGGGAGTCGCCGGAGAGGAGTCCGGCTCGACGTCGGTGGTGCTCATAGGGGACCTTCCTCAGAGCTCACGGGACAGGGGGAGGCATCTGATGTGCCGGGGCATGGCGATGCCGCCGAGCCACGAACGGCCCGGCGGCACGCCGATGTGCGAAGTCTGGATCAACCGACCGAGATGCCGTCGATCGCAGCCTGAGCCTCGGTGCGGAGCTCCTCGGAGATCGGCGCGGAGCCGGCGTTCTCCTCAGCGACCTTCTGGCCCTCCTCGGAGATCATGTAGGACGCGTAGGCCTTCACGGCCTCGCCCTCGGCGGAATCGGCGTAGGAGCCGCACAGCGCGAGGTAGGAGATCAGGACGATCGGGTAGACGCCGGCCTCGGTGGTGGTGCGATCGAGGTCCACGACGATGTCGTTGTCCTCGCGGCCCTCCTCGCGCGGGGAGACGTCGACGGACTTCGCGGCGGCGGCGGAGCTGTAGGGCACGAACTCCTCGCCGACCTGGATGGCCGCGGTGCCGAGGTTGCCGGCCTGCGAGGCGTCGGCGTAGCCGATGGTGCCGTCGCCGCCCTCGACCGTGGAGATCAGGCCCGAGGTGCCGTCGCCGGACTGACCGCCGTCGATGGGCCAGGTCTCGATCGGGCCGTGGGTCCAGGCGTCGGGAGCGTTCTCCGAGAGGTACTCGGTGAAGTTCTCCGTGGTGCCGGAGTCGTCCGAGCGGTGGACCGGGGTGACCTCGGTGTCGGGCAGATCGGCATCGGGGTTCAGCTCGGCGATCGCCGGGTCGTTCCACGTGGTGATGTCGCCGGCGAACATGCCGCCGATGACCTCGGCCGAGAGGTTCAGCTCCTCGACGCCCTCGAGGTTGAAGACGACCGCGATCGGGGAGATGTAGACGGGGAGGTTGAAGGCCTGCTCGCCGTTGCACTGCTCGGCGGAGGCTGCGAGCTCCTCCTCGTCGAGAGCGGCATCGGTGCCGGCGAACTTCACCTGGCCGGAGAGGAACTGCTCACGGCCGGTGCCGGAGCCGGTGGGGTCGTAGGTGACCGTGAGGTCGCCGCCCTCGGCCTGCACGAGGCCCATGAAGGACTCGGTCCAGGCGGTCTGGGCGTTCTGCATCGAGGACGCGCCGGAGCCGGCGAGGTTGCCGGTCAGCTCGGCGTAGCCGCCGGCGGCCGCGCCGCCGCCGTCCGAGGCGCCCGAGCCGCCGTTGCCCTCGTCGGCGCCGCCGCCGCACGCGGTCAGCGCGAGGCCGCCGACGAGTCCGAGCGCGGCGAGCGAGACCAGCTTGTTCTTGCGAACGTTCACTACGAGTCCTTTCGGGGGCCGTGGGCCCGGATTTCTGTCCAGCGGGGAGGTCTGACAGCGGTGACGCTAAGGAGGTCAGATGACGGACCGCCCGCTCTCGCGTGAACAGCAGGTGAACGCGCCGCGGGAAAGGATGAACTCGCAGTTCAGACGGTGGATACGGTTAGGTCACAGCACTGGTCACAGTCCGATCACACAGTGGTCTGGAACACCGCGGGCACCGGCGACGAAGCCGGCCCGGCGTGCGTCATGCGCAGACGAAGAGCCCCGCCAACCCCAGCACGAACCCGGTGACCGCCGATCCCGAGGTGGCCGGCAGCGGCACGTAGGACCCGTACACGGGCGAACTCGCCGGGTGGGCCGGGCCGACGTATCCCGCCGCCGGCGCATGCGACGCGTCACCGAAGACGGGGGAGAACCCGTCGGCGGTCACCGGCCCGGAGCCGGACGAGTACGGATCATGGCGCTGCGCGTAGGGATCGTCGAACTGCGCAGAGGGGTCGTCAGGGCGCCCCGTGCCTCCTCGCACGTGATCGTCATATCCGCCGGAGTAGTCCGGCAGCCCGCTGCCCTGTCCTGTGCTCATCCTGCTGGTCCTCTCCCCTGCTCCGCCCGCTGGCCGTCCGTCGTGCCGCGCATTCGTCGTGCCGCGCATCCGTCGTGCCGCGCATTCGTCGTGCCCGGCCCCGCAGACGCCTCAGCTGATGTTCGGCAGGTGGCGCTCGATCGCCACCACCGTGCCGCCCGGTGTGGTGTGCAGCAGCAGCGCCTCCCCGGCTGCCAGGAACGGGTCCTCGCGCGGCAGCTCGAGGGCGACCCCCTGCGTCGCGACCTCGCGCACCGAGGCGATCACGGTGGGCAGCACGGGTCGGTGCGTGCACACGATCGTCGCACGCGCCTCCGTGAGCACGCGGTCGATCACGGCGGCGGTGCGCGAGGGATGCTCGGCGTGACCGGATTCGGTGAGCTCGTCCTTGGTGCGGACCTTCAGGCCCTCCTTGGTGGCCAGCGGCTCGACCGTGGACCGGCAGCGGTCCCACGGGCTGCTCACCACGCTCGACGGGTCGAAGGCGTCCAGCAGCGAGGGCAGGGCCCGTGCCTGCTTCCTCCCCTTGCCGTTCAGGGGACGGCTCTTCTCCCCCTTGCGCCACTTGGCGCGCGAGAGCGCAGCGCCATGGCGCTGGATGATGATCGGCACGGTCTGCAGCTCATCGGCCTCCAGGAAGCGGCGCAGCGAGGCCAGCGGGAGCTGGTCGTTCTGCCGTGCGACCAGATTCTCTGCCTCGTCGAGCGACACCCAGCGGACCTCGTCGATCTCACCGCTGTCTTCGGGGCCGGGCGCGACCTTGGCGCGGACCGTCGCCGCCCAGTACTGGACGATCTTCGTCCGGCCGTCCGGGAGCAGGTAGACGGAGGCGGGCAGGGGCCGATGCAGCCGCACCCGGTACCCGGTCTCCTCGGCGACCTCCCTCACCGCCGCGGCGGGGAAGGTCTCCCCCTTGTCGAGCTTGCCCTTGGGGATGGACCAGTCGTCATAGCGCGGCCGATGCACGAGCAGCACCTGGACGCGATCGCCCTTCTCGCGCCATGTGAGGGCACCGGCCGCGAGCACGGGCTGCGGCTTGCCGGGAGCGACGCGCACCGATCAGCCCCGTCCGGCGGCGTGCATCTGCACGTCGCGGCCGGCGACGCTGAAGCCCCAGTTCTCGTACAGCCGCAGCGCCGGGGTGTTGTCCGCCTCGACGTACAGCTCCACACCTGGCACTCCGGCGTCCCGGAGCTGGGCCAGCGTGGTGGCCATCAGCAGGCCTGCCACGCGGTGGCCCTGCACGGAGGGATCGGTCGCGACGACGTAGATCTCTGCGTCGTGCGCGGTGTCCCCGGGGTGCTCGCGCTTGACCCACACGAATCCCACGAGCTCCTCGCCCTGCAGCGCGACCAGCATGTCCTCGGCATCGAACCACGGCTGCGCGATCCGCTGCTCGAGGTCGGAGCGGGTGAGAGCGCCCTGCTCGGGGTGGTCGGCGAACGCCGCGGCGTTGACCATGACCCAGCGGTCGGCGTCCCGGGCGGGGTCGAAGGTGTCCAGGCGCAGTCCCTCGAGCGTCGAGGCGGGGGCCGCGGGCAGCTGCTGAGCGGGGGCGAGCACCCGGTGCAGGGACAGCAGGCGCCGGCTCTCGGAGAGACCGGCACCGCTGAGGAAGGTGAGAGATCCCTCGAGGCCGCCGTGCGCCCAGACGCCCGCCTCGGGACGCTGTGCGAGCGCCTCCTGGAGGAGAGCGGTGCCGTGACCGCGCCGACGGTGCGCGGGATGGACCATGCCCTGCACCGTGCCGTCGGTCAGGATGCTCGCGTAGCCGCGCAGAGTGCCGGGCGGGTCCTCGAGGAGCAGGTGCTGGGCGCTGTCGCCGTCGAGGGCGAGGACGGCGGCCTCGTCCAGCGGGGAGACGCCGTCGTGCTCGGTGACGGTCGCGAGCAGTTCGCGGATCGCCGTGCGCTGCTGGGGAGACAGAGCGGCCGTCGTGATCATGGGGTCCTTCCGGTGGCACTGGGACGGGGCGGACCCGTGCGCCGCACGATCCGTTCTCGGGGCACGAGTATGCCGTCACCAGCAGGCACTCGTAGACTGCCACTGTAACGCCCGACGGACACCGCTCGTCGGCGCGGCCCGAGACCGGAATCGACAGCGTGGGAGGCCCTGTGACAGTCCCCGAGCGCGCTCCCCTCGGTGCCGCACTCGCCCTCCTGCTCGCCGTGGTCCCACTTACAGGAGCCCTCTCCCCGGTGCTGATGGCCGTCGTCGTGGGACTGCTCGCCCTGCTGATCGGGATCGCCTGGCCGGATCTGCTGGAGCTCCCCTCCTCTCGCGGGACCCGGGTGGTGGTCGCGGGCACTGGAGTGCTCGGAGCCCTGGTCACGGTGCTCGCCCCGGAGCGATTCACCCCGATCTCCGGAGTCGTGATGGTGTGCGCGGCCGGTGTCTTCGCAGCCTTCATGCACCAGATGCTGCGCGCGGAGCGACGGGAGCTCACGCTCTCGCTCACCGGCACCATCGCCGGCGCGTTCGTCTCCGGCATCGCCGCCTGCTGGGTGATCGCGCAGACGCTCGCGGTGGAGGCCGGATCGACCGGGCTGCTCACCTCGATCGCCGTCGGTGTCGCTGCGACCCTGCTGGTCAACGCCACCCCCGTGCCGGCACTGCTGCGCTTCACCCTGTCCATGCTGCTCGGCGCCGCCGTCACCGCCGCGCTGGGGATCGCCCTGGTCGGGCTCTGGCCGCTGCTGGCGGTGGCCCTCGGAGCGGTCACTGCCGTGGGCGCGAGCTGCGCACACCTGCTGACCGGCTCCTCCCTGGTCGCCAAGGAGCCCCTGCCCTCTCTCGCGGTGGCCGCCGTCCCGGTCGCGACCGTCGGAGTGGTCGCCCAGCTGGCGGTGCTGGTGGGGAGCTGACCCCGCCCGGATGCGACGGGCGGGCGACCTCACGAGGACGGATGGATCCACGCGTGACCGCAGGCCTGGTGAGGGCGATAGACTGACGGCATGTCCGCCCTGTCTCTGTTCTTCATCGCCCTCGTGGTCCTGGTGGGCCTCGGCACCCTCGCCTTCGCCGTCCTGGTGCTGTCCCGCCTGTTCGACCGCTGAGCGTCCTGCGGCACCGATGCCCATCACGCTCGACACCTCACTCCCTGCGTCGCTGTACCCGCTGGCCTGGCTGATCGGCAGCTGGGAGGGCACCGGTGCCCTCAGCGGTGCCTCCGACGCCCCGGGAGCGACCGATGCCCGCATCGAGCAGCAGCTGGTGTGCTCGGCACGGGAAGACGGCGCCCTCGACTGGCGCTCCACGATCCATCGGGTCGACGCTCCCGCACCGCTGCCCCCCACCAGCGCCTTCGCCCGGGATGAGGCCCCCTCCCCCGCGTCCGAGGGATCCGGGGAGCGCACCCTGCTGCATCGCGAGGACGGCGTCTGGACCGTCGGCGATCTCCTGCCCGGGCAGGATCGGGCGACGGCCGAAGCCGCCCGCCCCGGCACGCCGGAGAGCTACCTCTCCCACCGCCTCCAGGCCCGACTGACCCGTCGCGGGGAGCAGGCCGAGGACTGGGCCGGGGAGGTGCGCGGCCCGCGGGTGCAGCTCGCCCTGGGCACTCCCGGCGGTGAGATCTCGCAGACCCGCATGGTCGGCTACGTCAGCGGCCGGCTGATGTGGCTGTGGGAACGGCGCACGCCCGTTGCGGACGGCGCCCCCGGCGAGACCGCCCTGACCCCCTATCTCTCCCTGGAGCTGCACCGTGTCTGATCCCGTCCGTGACGTCCGCCCGCTGCTGCGCACGGGAGCGGTGCTGGGCGAAGGGCCCGACGCGACGGTCCCCGAGCACTACGGAGCCCCGCTGCGCGAGCAGCGCCACCTGCTCGAGGGGACGTCCGTGGTGGACCTCGGACAGCTCGAACTGCTCGAGGTGCGCGGCACCGATGCCCGCAGCTGGATGACCACCGTCACCACACAGGTCCTCGCCGACACCCCCGTCGGCTCCTCGGCCTCGCTCGCGGTGCTGTCCCCGCAGGGTCGGGTCGAGCACATGGCCTCGGCCGTGGTCGTGGACGAGGACGCGCTGCTGCTGGTGCTGGATGCCGGCGCTCGGGCAGGGCTCCGCCGCTACCTGGAGATGATGCGCTTCGCCGCCCGGGTCGAGCTGACGGATCGGGACGATCTACGAGTGCTCGGAGCCCTCGCCCCCGCCGACTCCGTGCTGCCGCAGCTGGGACTGCCGGCACCGGTCGCCGTCTGGTCCGAGCCGTGGCCGCAGCTCGCCCCCGGCGGCATCGCCTACGGCCCGGACCCCGAGGACCCGGTCGGTGCGGTGCTCTCGGTCTTCGAGGGCGCGGCCCTCACGCAGCTGCCCTGGCGCAGCGAGCACCTGGCCGGGATGAGCTCCTGGGAGGCGCTGCGGATCGCAGATCACCGGGCGCGCTCCGCCCGCGAGGTCGACGAACGCAGCATTCCGCACGAGCTCGACCTGCTGCGCACCACCGTGCACACCGCGAAGGGCTGCTATCGCGGGCAGGAGACGGTCGCGAAGGTGCTGAACCTGGGTCAGCCGCCGCGGCGGCTGGTGATGCTCCACCTGGACGGTTCGCAGGACGTCCCCGCCACGCCCGGCGGCGAGGTGCGCCTGGAGGGGTCCGAGGGGAAGGTCGTCGGCACCATCACCTCTGCCGCACTGCACGCCGACCTGGGGCCGATCGCCCTGGCCGTGGTGCGCCGGGCCGTTCCGCTGGACGCGGCGCTGTCCGTACAGGTGCTGCTCGGTGGGGCCGACGGCGAGTCTGCCTCGATGTGGATCGACGCCTCGCAGGAGCCGATCGTCGTGCCTCGCGACCACGGCGCACGACCGGCCACCGCCAAGCTCTGACCCCTGCGGATCTCCGACCGCGCGCCGGCCTCCCCCGCCGTGGGGCACGGCATTCTCCAGCGGCGCCCCCACGGCCCCGCCCTCCACGTCGCTGCCTCCTCGGCGGCCCCCTCCACAGCGTCCTCACGGATCCTGCACGGCACTCGTTCCCGCTCTCCGCTGTGCTGTCACCGGCGACCTGGAAGAATGGCCGTCATGAGAGCTGAGGGCGACCAGGAGGACTGGACCCGGCACCGCCGGGAGGTGTTCGAGGCGAAGGAGCAGGCGCTGCGTGCCGCCCGCGAGGTGGAGCATGAACGGGCCACCTCGCTGATCCGCGAGTGGATCGCCCGCTATGAGGAGGCGGGGATCCGGCCGGTGCCGCTGCGCGCCCGGCCCTACCGCGGGTCCGGCACCCTGCGCACCTCCCTGAAGGGCTGGTACCTCAAGCAGGACCGCACGCTCGCGGTGGATGCCGAGGGACGCTACTACGTGATGCGGGTCGACGGCGGGCTCCGGTCCCGGCTGCGCGGCGCGACACCCGATCCCGCGCCCGCCCCGCTGATCGTGGGCCGCGGCGGGCGCGACGGGGACAGCTTCCAGCTCGAGGAGCTGCTGGAGATGCGCCTGCAGGATCCGGTGCCCGCATGAGCGCCCGGGACGGAGCCACCACCAGCACCGGGCCGGTGAGCACCCGCACCGCGTCGATACCCAGGATCGAGCGGCTGCGCGAAACGGTGCGCACCTGGTTCACCACCAGCGTCTCCCGTGGTCGCGGCGACGTCCTCACCGTCGGCCGTGCCTCGATCGCAGCCGCCCTCGCCTACCTGGTCAGCGGCTTCGTCTGGAACCACGAGCACCCGTTCTTCTCCTCGATCGTCGCCTTCATCATCATCGGCTTCGGCATCGAGAAGAAGATGCGCAAGATCGTGGAGATGTCCTGCGGTGTGATGCTCGGGGTGCTCCTGGGCGAGCTCGCGCGCGGCCTCATCGGCTCGGGGACCTGGCAGATCCTGGTGGTCGTCTTCGTCGCCGGGATGCTCTCCCGCTTCATCGACTCCAGCAACCTCTTCGGCTTCCAGGTGGCCATCCAGTCGCTGCTGGTGATGATCATGCCCCTGACCCCGTCGATGACCCCCGGCGGCAGGGTGCTGGACGCCATCACCGGGGTGGTCGTCGCGATCGTCATCCACCTGCTGCTCTCGGGGGATCCGCGTCGCCTCCAGAGCAGGGCCGCCGCCTCCTTCTACCGTGAGCTCGAGGACACCCTGGTGAGTCTCGCGCTCTCGGCACGCAGCGGTGACCGCGGCATCGCGCAGGCTGCGCTGCGGAACATCCGCGAGGTCTCGCAGAAGTACACCGACGAGTGGAAGCTCGCCAACGACGTCGCCAACGAGATGGCCACCTTCTCCCCGACCGGACTGCGCCATGCCGAGGACGTGGGGCGCCTCCAGCACCTGCTGGTGGGCTCGGATCGGGCGATGCGCAATATGCGGGTGATCGCCCGCCGCCAGGCCGAGTTCCTCGAGGCGGTCCGCGGCGATGCGCACTCCACGCTCGCCGATGCCCTGCTGGCCGCCCGCGACGCGGTGCTCGAGCTCAGCAACGCCGTCTCCCACGAGGACGTCGACTTCACCGAGGCACGGCGGAAGCTGCGGCTGTACTGCTCCTACCTCTCCCCCGAGATGCTGCTGCGCAATGACGAGGGGAAGCGTCCTGGCCGCGCCGGGCACTTCGAGGGCGTCACCCTCACCATCCAGCTGCGCTCGCTCGCGATCGATCTGCTGCAGGCCACCGGTCTCAGCGCCGCGGAGGCGAAGCGATTCCTGCCCAGCCTGGTCGTCGCGGCGGACGGTGACGCGATCGGCCCCCGCCCGATGACCATGGAGATGCGGGCGCTCGAACCGCAGGCCACGACCGAGGCGCTCGAGCTGCTGATCACCGACCGCTCAGATCCCGACCGTCGGCGCTGAGACGCGTCGCTGCCCACCGCCAGAGCGCTGCACCGCGGCGCCCCTCCCGACCCGGACGCCGCGCCCGCGACGGTCGATCCCGGATCCGTCCAGCCGGCACCCGTATCCTGGCGCGATGATCGCCCTCATCCAGATGTGGATCTTCCTCGTCCTCGCCGTGGCAATGCTGGCCGTGGAGATCTGGGCCCTGGTCAACGCCCTGCGTTTCCGCCCCGACGCCTACACCGCGGCCGGGAAGCGGAGCAAGACGTTCTGGGGTGTGCTCACCGGTGTCTCCGTGCTGCTGGGCTTCCTGTCGATCCCGTACCCCGTGGGCCGCGGCAGCTCGATGCTGTTCATGATCGCCGGCGTGATCATCGCCGGCGTCTTCCTGGCCGACGTCCTGCCCGCGCTGAAGCGGGTCATGGGGCGCGCCCAGGGCAACCGCTGGTGAGCGCTCCCCGTCGCCTCACGGCCGCTCGGCGGCCTCCGCGACGGCCCGTGCCGGATCCAGCAGTCTCCGCATCCCCTCGGTGAAGGTCTCCGGCCCCGGCAGCACGTTCCCCGACAGCAGGAGCAGTCCGGCGCCCTGATCGAGGGCGGCCAGGAGCATCCCGACCTGACTCGCCGCCAGTCGCTCCTCCTCCGCCATCGCGCCGCGGGCGATCTCGTCGTACCTCTCGAGGAGGGCGGCGAGGCGCTGATGCAGCTGTGGAGCGAGGGTTTCGTCCCGTGCGGCAACGGCGATGAACTCCAGCGTGGCCAGGGCGAATCCCTGGGCCGCCTGGTGCGGGGCACCCTCCCGGGCGACGGCGCCCTGCCCGGTCGAGGCAGGTCCGGCCTGCTGCTGGAAGGGGTCCTGGAAATCGGCGTCCGCCAGTTCCATGTTCTTGTCGAGAGTCGCCAGGAAGAGATCGGACTTCGCGACGAAGTTCGAGTAGACGGCGCCCTTGGAGAAGCCCGCCTCCCTGGCGATCCGCTCGAGGGTCGCCGCGTGGTAGCCCTCCGTGGAGAAGACGGCCCGCGCCGCGAAGATCAATGCCTCGCGAGTCTGCTGCTGCCGGTCCCGTCGTGACAGGGGGTCGGGAAGCTGCGTCATCCCACGATCATAGGCCGCCGCCTCTTGACGTACCGTCAGTATCCGAATACCTTCGGTATCCACATACCGTCGGTATATAAATTCGTCCTGAGGAGCTGACATGTCCCCCGACGTCCTGCGCATCACCGCCCTCTCCCGCCGCTTCGGACCCGTCGTGGCCAACGACGACATCTCTCTGCGGGTGGGATCCGGCGAGATCGTGGGACTGCTCGGCCACAACGGCGCCGGCAAGAGCACACTCGTCTCGCAGGTGGTGGGCCTGGTGAAGCCCCATGCCGGGCAGATCATGCTCGGTGGCATCGACGCCGTGCGGCATCCGGCAGCGGCCCGCCACCACGTGGCGCTGCAGCCGCAGTCGCAGACCCCCATCGACGGCCTCACGCCGCGGAGGGCGATCGAGATCTCCGCACGTCTGCGCGGACTGCCGTGGCGCGAGGCTCGTCGTGCCGCGAACGCGCTGGCCGAAGAGCTCGACCTCGGCGAATGGATGGATCGGCGGGCCATGCCCGAGGGGGCGGGACTGTCCGGCGGCATCCGCAGGCTCACCGGATTCGCCATGGCCGTCGTGGCTCCGGCGCCGCTGCTGATCCTCGATGAACCCACCAATGACATCGACGCCTCCCGGCGACGACTGCTGTGGGACGCGCTGCGCCGACGCGGCGACCGGGGCGCCGGGGCGCTGCTGGTCACCCACAACGTCGCCGAAGCCGAACGCATCGTCGATGACCTGGTGGTCCTGGACCGCGGTCGCGTCGCCGCGGCCGGGTCCCCCGCACAGCTGCGCGGCACCCAGGACAGCGACCTGAGGCTCGAGCTCCACCTGACCCCCGGCGTCCCGGACCCCTCGGAGCGCGCGAGGACGCTGCCGGCGCGACGGCGGGTCCGCACCGGTCGCCGCACACTGCTGACCGTGGCGGCGAGCGATGCAGCACGGTGCGTGGCCTGGGCGGCCGAGCAGCGGGCGAGGGACCGGCTCGACGGCTTCACACTGGCTCCGGCGACCCTCGAGGACGCATACCTGTCCCTGACCTCGTCGGATTCCCCAGCCGAGGACTCCCACCCCGCCCCCCTCGGCTCCCCCGAGGAGATCGCCCATGTCTGAGACCACCGCCCCGACTCCCGCGACCGTCTCCCCGGGCGCCGATGCTCCCCCGGCACCGGTCCAGGCCGGCCCGGCGGTCGGATTCCTCGCCCTGATGCGATGGTCCCTGGCCGCGACCGGTGCGATGCTCCCGCTGATCATCATCGTCCAGGCGATGCTCGCCGCCGGCATCATCATCGGCTTCGGCCTCGTCATCGGAGAGGTCACCCCGGACAGCGCACTGTTCCTGTCCACCGGTGCACCCACGATCCTGCTGCTCACCGTCGGGCTGGTGATCGTCCCTCAGGGCGTTTCACGCGCTCGGGCCAGCGGAGCCCTCGACTACCAGCGTGCCCTGCCGGTCGCCCGTCCGCTGCTGCTGCTGGTGGACCTCGTGGTGTGGGCGCTCATCGCCCTGCCGGGGGTGGCTGTCGGGCTGCTCGCGGCCAGGCTCCGCTTCGACCTGAGCTACTCCTTCGACTGGCCCCTGCTGATCGCCGCCTCCCTGCTGGTCACCACGATGGCGACCGCCGTCGGCTATGCGATCGCAGTCTCTCTGCCGCCGGTGCCGGCCCAGCTGGTCAGCCAGGTGCTGGTGTTCTTCGTGCTGCTGTTCTCCCCCATCACCTTCCCCTCCGGAAGGCTGCCGCAGTGGTTCCAGCTGGTGCACGACTACCTGCCCATCCGCCCGGCGGCGGACCTGCTCCGCGCCGGCATCGCCGCACGCAGCTTCACCGCCGAACCACGGGACCTCGTCGTGCTGGTCGCCTGGACCGCGCTGGGACTGCTGGTGACGGGGCGAGCGCTGGTGCGGCGCCGCTGAACCGCCGCCGCGGGAACGGGGCCGCTGAACCGGGTCGAGGAACCGGGGCCGACGACACGGGAACGCCGGCTCCGAGACCGAGCGCCCGATCGTGCACCCCGATCGCCACAGGGCCCCGGAGCTGATGCTCCGGGGCCCTGTCGCGGCTCACGCGGCCCGGATCGGACCGCCTGCCGCTGCGCGCCGGAGTGTCACCGGCGCGCAGCGCGCTGATCGATCTCAGGCCTGGTGGGTGCCTGCGGAGCGGAGGTTCTCCGCCGCCTCGACGATGCGGGCGGCCATGCCGGCCTCTGCCTTCTTGCCCCAGGCGCGGGGGTCGTAGGCCTTCTTGTTGCCGACCTCGCCGTCGACCTTCATGACGCCGTCGTAGTTCTCGAACATGTGCGAGACCACGGGGCGGGTGAAGGAGTACTGGGTGTCGGTGTCGATGTTCATCTTGATGACGCCGTTGTCGACCGCGGTCTGGATCTCGTCGAGGGAGGAGCCGGAGCCGCCGTGCATGACGAGGTCGAACGGCATGTCCTTGCCGTACTTCTCGCCCACGACCTTCTGGATCTCCAGCAGGATCGACGGGGTCAGCTTCACGTTGCCCGGCTTGTACACGCCGTGCACGTTGCCGAAGGTGAGGGCGGTCAGGTAGCGGCCGCGCTCGCCCAGGCCCAGCTTGGCGGCGGTCTTCAGTCCGTCCTCGGGGGTGGAGAAGAGCTTGTCGCCGTCGACATCGGCGACCACGCCGTCCTCCTCGCCGCCGACGACGCCGACCTCGATCTCGAGGATCTTCTTGGCCTCGACGGACTTCTCGAGCAGACGCTCGGCGATCTCGAGGTTCTCGTCGACCGGCACGGCGGAGCCGTCCCACATGTGCGACTGGAAGAGCGGGTTCAGGCCCTTCTTCACGCGGTTCTCGAGGTCCCACTCGATCAGGGGCTCGACCCAGGTGGGCAGGACCTCCTTGGCGCAGTGGTCAGTGTGCAGCGCGACGTTGATCGGGTAGTTCTTGGCGACCGCGTGCACGTACTCGGCGAGCGCGATGGAGCCGGCGACCCGGTCCTTGATGGTGGAGCCGGAGAGGTACTCGGCGCCGCCGAAGGACACCTGGATGATGCCGTCGGAGTTCGCCTCGGCGAAGCCCTGCAGCGCGGCGGTGGCGGTCTGCGAGCTGGAGACGTTGACGGCGGGGTAGGCGAACTTGCCGGCCTTGGCCCGGTCGATCATCTCGTTGTACTGATCCGGGGTTGCGACTGCCATGAGGCATTCTCCTTCACTGAAGAAAGGGGGCGACGGCCGGCGGCGAGGAGCACCGCTCAGGGCCGTCCGATCGTGCCCATTGTTCCACAGCGACCCTGACCACCAGCCGTCGGAGGTCCTGCGTGGACAGCGACCTCCGGGCCGTCGGTCGGGCCGTCGGTCGGGCCGTCGTCCGAGCCGCCGGTCGGCCCGTCGCCCGGACAACCGCGCGGGCCGTCCGTCCTGCCGCCTGCCGCGGCACGGGACCAGGTGCTCAGCGCAGGGGCCCGGCAGGCACGTCGGCGTGCTGCAGGATCCAGCTGTGCATCGCGATCGCGGCGGCTGCGGCGACGTTGATCGACCGGGTGGAGCCGAACTGGGTGATGCCGACGACGAGGTCTGCGGCCTCGAGGATCTCACCGCTCACCCCCGGCCCTTCCTGCCCCACCACCAGCACCGCGTTGCGGGGCAGCGGGGCGTGCTCGATCGGCATCGCACCGTCGACCAGGTCGATCGCGACGAGCGGGCGCCCTTCGGCGCGGGCCCAGTCGATGAGGTGCTGAGCATCGGGATGGTGGATCTCGTGCTGGTAGCGGTCGGTGACCATGGCACCGCGGCGGTTCCAGCGCCGTCGGCCGACGATGTGGAAGGCCCCGACCGCGAAGGCGTTCGCGGTGCGCACCACGGAGCCGATGTTCGCATCGTGCTCGAGGTTCTCGATCGCGATGTGCAGCGCGTGGCGGCGGGTGTCGAGCTCCGCGATGATCGCCTCACGACGCCAGTAGCGGAACCTGTCCTCGACGTTGCGCCGGTCGCCGGCCCCCAGCAGCTCGGGGTCCAGGCGCGGGTCCTGCGGCCAGGGCTCAGGATGGGGGCCGACGCCGACCTCGCGGCCGGGGCCGTCGGGAGAGGTCACCGGTCCTCGCTGCGTCCGGTGGTGTCTCCGGCAGTCGCCGAGCTCGTCGCACCGGTCTCGTGCGCAGCGTCCTCCTCCTCGAGCTCCTCGAGGTGCTGCTGGTCCGGATCGGGCAGGCCGAGCGCGCGGCGCTTGCGCTCGCGGAGGATCAGCCGCACCAGGAACACCAGCAGCACGAGCGCCACGATCGCGTAGGCGACGTTGGAGAAGATGTCGGTGTAGGGCTCGATCACGGTCCAGTTGCTGCCCATGTAGAACCCGATGGTCAGGAAGAGGGTGTTCCAGATCGCGCTGCCGGCGGCGGTGAGGAGGGTGAACCTCCAGATCGGCATCGCATACAGACCGGCGGGGATCGAGATCAGCGAGCGGATCCCGGGCACGAAGCGACCGAAGAAGATGGCCTTGTCGCCGTGACGGTCCATGAAGGCGACGGACTTGTCGTAGTCGCCGACGTGCACCAGCGGCAGTCGGATGACGATCTTGCGCAGCCGCTCCGGCCCCAGCGCCCGGCCGATCCCGTACAGCAGCCACGCGCCCACCACGGAGCCCGCCACGGAGGCCAGCAGCATCAGCCAGTAGGAGTTGTTGGGGCCGGCGGCGGCCACCCCGGCCAGCGGCAGGATCACCTCGGAGGGGATCGGCGGGAAGACGTTCTCGAGGAAGATCAGCAGGAAGACGCCGAAGGCTCCGAGGCTGTCCATGGTCTCGACCGCCCAGTCGACGATGTTCATGCAAGCTCCTCGCGGGGTGCACGCGCGGCGCGCATGCGGTCAGGTGGGGCAGGGCAGGCCCGGGACCGGACGTGCTGGTGGGACGGAATCTCACGCCCCTTGGGGGCAGGGCCGTGCGCCGTCTCCCATGCTAAGCGGTGGCACCGTTCCCGCACGTGAGCGGACAGGCATGTCCCCAGGACCTTCACTCTGCCCGTTCTGCCTGCTCACAGTGTGATGCCGGTCTACTCTGTCGCCATGACGTTCACCCCGAATGCGGAGATCCGTTCCGACAACGTCTCTGCCGCCGGTGGAGGCGGAGGTCCTCGGCGCCCAGGAGGCGGCGGCCTCGGCGGGCGCGGGCTCAAGCTCGGTGGCGGCGGCGGCTGCGTGCTGCTGGTGATCGTGCTGATCTACGCCCTGATGGGCGGCAACCCGCTGGACCTCCTGGGCGGCGGCACCTCGACCGAGCAGGGGCCGGTGGCCGAGGGGGAGTCCCTGGAGCACTGCCGGTCGGGCGCCGATGCGAACGCGCAGGACGACTGCCTGGTGCAGGCCACGATCGAATCCGGGGATTCGCTGTGGGCGCGGCTCGGCCCGGAGTCCGGGATCGAGTTCGTCGAGCCGCAGGGCAGGGTGTTCCAGGACTCGGTGCAGACGGGCTGCGGGTCCGCCACGGCGGACGTCGGCCCCTTCTACTGCCCCGCCGACTCGACGATCTACGTCGACACCGCCTTCTTCGACTCGCTGTCCAGCAGGTTCGGTGCCGACGGCGGACAGCTCGCGAAGATGTACGTGGTCGCCCACGAGTACGGGCACCACATCCAGCACCTCTCCGGAGCGATGGAGGGCGCGGACCGCTCGGAGACCGGCCCGCAGTCCGACGCGGTCCGGCTCGAGCTGCAGGCCGACTGCTATGCCGGGGTGTGGGCGCATCACGCCTCGAACACCACGGACGATGACGGCAATGCGATGCTCTCCCCGCTCACCGAGGAGGACATCAGCTCCGCGCTCTCCGCGGCGAGCGCGGTGGGCGATGACCACATCCAGGGCGAGGTCGCCGGAGGTCAGGTGCATCCGGAGTCCTGGACCCACGGCTCCTCGGAGCAGCGCCAGGCCTGGTTCACCACCGGCTACCAGGAGGGCACGGTGCAGGCCTGCGACACCTTCTCGGCAGGTCAGGTGTGAGCGGCGCGTGCGGTCAGGTGTGAGCCGCTCGGCGGGTCAGATCTCCAGCTCGGAGATGTCATAGGCGGCGAGGTAGCGATACCCGGCGGCCTCGACGGCATCCCGCGAGGCGTCGGAGCGGTGCACGATCACGGCGACCGCGGCGATGTCCGCGCCGGCCTCGGCGAGCGCTTCGCAGGCCGTGAGCACGCTGCCGCCGGTGGTGGAGGTGTCCTCCACGGCGACGACGCGGCGACCTGAGACCTCGGGGCCCTCGATGCGTCGCTGCAGACCGTGAGCCTTGTTCGCCTTGCGCACCACGAAGGCGTCCAGGGGGTCGAGGGTGTCGTCGGCCGCGGAGGCGTGCAGGATCGAGGTGGCCACGGGATCCGCTCCGAGCGTCAGCCCGCCCACGGCCTCGACTCCGGGCACCAGTGCCTCACGTCGCAGCAGGTCGAGCATCACGCGGCCCACCAACGGGGCGGCCTCGCGGTGGAGGGTGATGCGGCGCAGGTCGACGTAGTGATCCGCCTCGGCGCCGGAGGAGAGCACGACGTGACCGCGGACGACGGCGAGGTCCCGGATCAGGACGCGCAGACGCTCGCGGGCGTCGTCGATCGGCAGGGACTGTGCGGAAGCGGTGCGGGAGCCTGACATGCGGTCAGGGTAATCGACACGTCGGCGGCCGGGTCGAGCGCGACGGCCGACGGGACAGGCCCACCGGACGGCCGACAGAACGGGCCGACGGCCCGCGGCCCGCGGCCCGCGGCGCACGCTCCTGGCCGGTGTCCACCCCTGGTCAGCACCCTCGCCAGGTCATCGCCTACTCCGGGTCCTCCCGCTGCCAGGGGGCGTGCAGGTTCCTCTTCGAAGCACGGCGCCGGGAGCGCTGCACGGACTTGGCCTGCATCCGCCGGTACCAGTCGGGCGAGGTCAGTGCCCGCACCAGCGGTCGTGGCGCGATGCGCGAGACCTCGCCGGCGGTGCGGTACTTGACCGAGGGGATCGAGAGCACGGTCCCCTTCGCGGTGTCCTTGAGCGCCTGCTCGACGACGAACGGAGCCTTGAGCCAGGTGATCCGGGGCAGTCCGTCCATCGACATGGCCGCACGCTCATGGAACTCGGTCTGCACGAAGCCGGGCAGCAGCGCCGTCGCGCTCACCCCGGTGCCCTTGAGCTCCATGGCGAGGGACTCCGTGAACACGGTGACCCAGCTCTTGGAGGCCGCGTAGGGGCCGGCGGTGGTGTACCCGGCCAGCGAGCTGACGTTGAGGATCGCGCCCTTGCGTCGCTGCACCATCGAGCGGGCCGCGGCGTGGGAGAGCACCAGCACGGCACGCATCAGGGTGTCCATCTGCTTCTCGTGGTCCTCGACCCCGACCTCGAGGAACCCGCCCCGCAGCCCGTAGCCGGCATTGTTGACCAGCAGATCGATGCGGTCCACAGGGTCGGTGAGACGGATCGCGACCCGCTCCAGCTGCCCGCGGTCCGAGAGATCGGCGGGCAGGACCTGGAGGTCGACCCGGTGGACGTCTCGGATCTGGGCGGCGACCGCGGCCAAGCGATCCTCGTCCCGGGAGACCAGCACGAGATCGTGCCCGGTCCCGGCGAGCTGCCAGGCGAATTCGAGTCCCAGTCCGGAGGTCGATCCGGTGACGAGTGCGCGCGCCATGCCGAGAGTTTACGTCGGCCCCTCCCCTGCCGTGTGCAGTATCGGCCGGCGGCGCGCACCGCCGCTCCCCCGTAGGATCGACGCCATGCGCATCGCGACCTGGAACATCAACTCACTGCGCGCCCGAACGGATCGGGTGCTGGACTTCCTCGAGCGGCACGAGGTGGACGTGCTGGCCCTGCAGGAGATCAAGGCGAAGCCTCAGCAGCTGGATCTCACGCCCTTCGAGGCGGCCGGGTACGACGTCGCCGCGCACGGACTGAACCAGTGGAACGGAGTGGCCCTCCTCTCCCGCGTCGGTCTCACCGACGTGCGCACCGAGCTGCCGGCGGTGCCCTCCTATCCCGAGGACGAGACGGGCGTGGTCGAAGCGCGGGCGCTCGGCGGGATCGTGGGCGATGGCCTGCGGATCTGGTCGCTGTACGTGCCCAACGGGCGGGAGATCGACCACCCCCACTACGCCTACAAGCTGCGCTGGCTGGAGGCGCTGCGCGCTGAGGGCGCCCGCGAACTGGCCGCCGATGCCGACGCTCGCGCCGTGCTGGTGGGCGACTTCAACGTGGCCCCCTTCGACCAGGACGTGTGGGACACGGAGTTCTTCGAGGGCAAGACTCACGTCACCGAGCCCGAGCGGGCCGCGTTCCGTGCCGTGGTGGAGGCCGGCTACGCCGATGTGGTGCGACCGGACCACGAGGGCCCGGGCGTGTACACCTACTGGGATTACCAGAAGCTGCGCTTCCCGAAGAAGGAGGGCATGCGCATCGACTTCGTGCTCGGCTCACCCGCCGTGCAGTCCGCGGTCACCGGATCGTTCATCGACCGCGAGGAGCGCAAGGGCAAGGGCGCCTCGGATCACGCGCCCGTGGTCGTGGACCTGGAGTTCTGAGCGCGGCCGGTCCCGCGCCGGCCGTCGATGCCGGCACCGAGGACTGCTGCCGGCGGCGAGGACTGCTGCCGGAGGCTGAGCCGAGCACACGTGCCGAACAGACCTGCTGCACATAGAGGGAGCGGCGTCGCGATCACTCGCGACGCCGCTCCGGACGAGCCATCTGCATCGGGATCAGGCGTACACGTGGTGTAGCTGCGGTGGCGCTTTCGACGCCTCACAGCCGGTCCGTTGCGGGGACCAGTCGTACGTGGGTTCCGATGCCGGTATTCGTCGTTGTACAGATCACACTACGCGCATCGTGAGGGCCGTGCAAGCACCCCGCGCACTCTGACCGTTCCTCCACAGAGGTGGGTTGTCCACCATTCGCGAGGACCCCTGCCGCGGCGCCGTCGTCCCGGCCACGATGGCGGTATGACCAGCACGATCATTCCCTCCTCCAGCGGGCAGGCCGGTGTCCCCGGTCTCGTCGGCGCCGCCGTCCCCACTGAGTCCACCCCCGGTGGGGAGTCGACGCCGCGCCGTCGCCGCAGCCGCTTCCCCGACCCGGGCTCCGCCCTGCCGGCCTCCGCCTCCGCGACCCGCCCCGCGGTGCGGTGGACGGGCTCGGACACCTCCTTGCGGGAGCTCGTGCGGGACCATGCCACCGCCGTCGGGCTGGATCTCGTCGAGTCCTCGGCGGACACCGCCGTCGTGTGCATGGCCACTGACACGGCCGCTCTGCTCGCCGACGCCCGCACGCCCGTCCGCCCTCGCACTCCTCTGCTCGTGGTGACCGACGAGCCCGAGGTCACCCCTGCCGCATGGGCGAGAGCGCTCGAGGCCGGGGCCCGGGCCGTGCTCCGCCTGCCCTCCGGGTCCGAGGAGCTCCTCTCCCGCTTCGCCGAGCTCGCACGACCCCGCAGCGCCTCGCTCCTGCTGGGTGTGGTCGGCGGCTGCGGCGGAGCGGGCGCCTCGAGCTTCGCGGCCCGACTCGCCGCCGCAGCCCGACCGCTCGGAGCCGTGACGCTGATCGATGCCGATCCCTCCGGCGGCGGAGTGGACCTGCTGGTCGAGGCCCCGTCGCTGGAGGGGATCAGCTGGCAGGAGACAGCGGACCTCGGACCGGATGACGGCGAGGCGCTCCGCGCCGGGCTGCCCGCGGTGGACGAGGTGCGGCTGCTCGTCTCCGGGCAGGGGCCCGGCCCGCGGGTGCAGGCGCTCCCGCCCGTGCTGTCCGCCCTCGCGCCGCTGGGCGGGACCGTGGTCGTGGACCTGGCGGAGTCATGGGTCCCGGCGGCGGCGGAGCATCTGGATCTCCTGCTGGTGGTCGTCCCGGCCACCGACCATGCGGTGCGTGCCGCAGCGCGGAGGCTGCGGTCGTGGCAGGTGAGCGGAGGACGCGCACGGCTCGTCGTGCGGCGCAGCGGTCCGCTCAGTCCGCGCGAGGTCGTCGAGGACCTCGCTCTCCCCCTTGCCGCCGCCTTCCGCGACTCACCGCGGGGCAGCGTGCCGCTGCTGGACGTTCGCCGGCGCGGCGCAGACCGCGCCGCGCGGGAGCTGCTCGCAGGTCTCGAGGCCGGAGGGATCTCCGCCCCGAGGGACTCCGTCGGGCCGGGATCGGCCGGGCCACGCTCCGTCGGGACGCGCCCCTCGGGGCCCCACTCCGCCGGAGCGAGCGCATGAGCGCCGCCGCGCCCTCCCTGCCCGACGACGATCTCGCCCCGCTGCTGGAGCTCGTGCGGGACGATCTGGTGCACGTCCCCGGCACGGTCGACGTCCCCCGGATCGTGCGCGTGCTGCGGCGACAGGGGCGAGTGCTGGGGGCTGCAGCGACCCTCGAGTTCACCGCGCGCATCCGCGATCACGTGGACGGGCTCGGCCCGCTGCAGTCCCTGGTCGCGCCAGGAGTCACCGACCTGCTCGTCAACGACGACGGCACGGTATGGGTCGATGACGGTGACGGGCTGCGCAGCGCCGGCTCCCGGCTGGACCCCGGCCAGGCGCGGGACCTGGCGGTCCGGCTCGCGACCACCGGTGGGCGCCGCCTGGACGACGCCGTGCCGTGGGCGGACGCGCACCTGCCCTCCGGCATCCGCTTCCATGCGGTGCTCCCTCCGCTGTCCCCGGGCGGGGCGATCCTCTCCCTGCGCCTGCCGGCTGCCGGCCGCCTGGACCTCACGGACCTCGAGGACCTCGGCGCGCTGAGCCCCGACGCACGAGCCGCACTGCAGGCGATCGTCACCGCACGGGTGCCCTTCCTGGTCACCGGCGGCACCGGCACCGGGAAGTCCACTCTGCTGGCGGCCATGCTCGGCGAGGTCCCGCACGACGAGCGGATCGTCGTGGTCGAGGACGTGCTCGAGCTCTCCGTCGACCATCCCCATGTCGTCCATCTCCAATCGCGCCATGCCAACAGCGAGGGCGCCGGCGCCGTGGACCTCACTGCCCTGGTGCGCCAGAGCCTGCGCATGCGCCCGGATCGGATCGTCCTGGGCGAGTGCCGCGGCGGTGAGGTGCGGGAGCTGCTGCAGGCGTTGAACACCGGTCACGAAGGCGGGTGCGGCACCGTCCATGCGAACACCGCGGCCGATGTCCCCTCCCGTCTCGAAGCTCTCGGCGCGCTCGGCGGACTGGATCGCGCGGCACTCGCCTCCCAGGTCGCCAGCGCCCTGGAGGTGGTGATCCACCTCGGTCGCCGCAACGGCACACGCGCCCTCGAGGAGATCGCGCTGCTGCGACGCGGGGAGGACGGCCTGCTGGTCGCGGAGACTGCACTGCGCGATCGGGAGGGGCATCTCGAGGAAGGGCCCGCCTCCTGTGCCCTCGCACAGCGCCTGGCCACCGCCGGCGCCCACCGCCGGGGACCGGCATGACCGCGGCCGCGGTCGGTGTGCTGCTCACGCTGCTGTGGGTGCTCACCCCGCCACCTGTGCGTGCCACCGGCCCCGCGCTCTCGCGCCGTCCCGCGCGGCGGAAGCCCGGCCCGCTCGAGATGGCGCATCTGGTGGAGCAGCTCGCCACCGTGCTCGGCTCCGGCGCCGGGCTGCGGCAGGCCTGGTCCGCGCTGGGGCGAGCACTCCCGGAGGGCGAGCTGCGTGACCTCGCCCGCTCCGCCGCCACCGGCGCCGATCCGCGCCGCGCGGCCGGGGAGCGACTGCGACGCACCGAGATGGTGACCTCCCTCAGCACGGCGCTCGCGGTGTGCGAGCGCACCGGCGCCCCCACCGCGGGGATGCTGCAGCACCTGGCCGGTGCGCTGCGCGATCTGCACGATGCCGCCCAGTCCCGGCGCAGCGCCTTCGCCGGGCCACGGTCCACCGCCCGCATCCTGCTGGTCCTCCCGCTCGCCGGCCTCGGACTGGGGATGCTGCTGGGCGGGGATCCGCTGCGCCTCCTTGTGACCTCCGGTGCCGGCAACCTGCTCGGGGCCACGGGGCTCGCTCTCACCGCTATCGGCTGGTGGTGGATGCGCCGGCTGATCCATCGCGCGGATCCTCCGCACCGCCACCAGGTGGATCCCTCCGTACAGCTCGAGCTGATCGCCGGCGCGCTGGACTCCGGACTCCCGCTGGCCCACGCGGTCGCTGCGGTCGGCGATGCGCTCCCAGCGGGTGGCGAGGCCACCGCCCTGCAACGGTTCTCCGCCGCGCTCGCCGCCGGAGTGCCGGCCACCCTCGCCGGCCGCGCGCTCCCTCCCGAGCTCAGCGCCCTGTCCCGCTCCGCAGTGCTCACGGAGGACACCGGAGCGGATCTCGCCCGTGTGCTGCGCTCCGCCGCCCGCGACGCCCGCCGCAGCCGCGCACGGGATGCGGAGGTGCTCGCCGCCCAGCTCGCGGTCCGCCTCGTGCTGCCCACCGGGCTCGCCCTGCTGCCCGCCTTCGTCGCCCTCGGAATCATCCCCACGGTGATGTCCCTGCTCGGTGGCACCTTCGCCCTCGGCCCCGGTGCGGGATGAGGACCTCGATCTCCGGGGACGACCCGGCGCGCCTGCCCTCTCCGGGCCGGCGCACGGCAGCCACGGCTGCCATCCCGTGGTGGCGTTCGCCGCCGCGGCCGAGCGGCTCCGGCCGCACCATCGGGCGGCCCCACCGCCCACGACGAGAAGGAGGACATCATGTCCCTGACCCTGGCGCATCTGCGCCGCACCCTCGACCGCACGATGCGGGACGAGACCGGCGCCTCGACCGCCGAGTACGCCATCACGGTGCTCGCCGCCTGCGGCTTCGCCGCCGTCCTGGTCGCCCTGCTGGCGTCCGGGGAGGTGCGCGAACTGCTGATGGGCATCATCGTCTCGGCCCTGTCCAAGGGGTCGTGATGCCCTGGCGCCCCCTGTCGTCCCGGCTCCGGGACGACAGGGGGTCCGCCACCGCGGAGACGGCGATCGTGCTGCCCGTGGTGGTGGTGATGGTGGTGCTGGTGCTGTTCACCGGTGCCGGACTGGGCAGCCAGCTGCGGCTCGAGAGCGCCGCCCGTGGTGCTGCCCGGGAGCTCGCCCGCGGCGAGGACGCCGCCACCGCCGTCGCCGTCGCACAGCGGATCGGCGGCGAGGACATCGAGGTCACGACCTCGGTCGACGGCCCCTGGGTGCAGGTGAAGGTGGGACGCACCCTCAGCGCGCCCGCCGGCCCCTTGGCCGGAGCACGCTGGACCCTGACGGCGGATGCGGAGGCACGGCGGGAGCCGCAGCTCGTCACGCGCCGCGTCGAGAGCGGTGCGCCATGAGCACCGGAGCCGCCTCTGTCCTGGCGTGGACCGGCGCCGCGACCACGATGGTCGCGAGCCTGTCCCTGCTGGGCACCGGGGTGATCGCCCAGTCACGGGCCGCGACCGCCGCAGACCTCGCCTCCCTCGCCGGTGCGGACGCGGTGGCCGTCGCCCACGGTCACCCCTGCGCGGTCGCCGCGGACGTCGCCGCCCGCAACGACGCCCGCCTGCTGCGCTGCGAGCAACGGCACTGGGACGTGCTGGTGACCGTCGAGGTCGACGCCGCTCCGCTGCCGCCGGCGACCGCGCGCTCCCGCGCGGGACCTGGCCCGGCGGAGCTGCCGTGAGACGGGAGCGGCACCCGTATCGGCCCAGACCCCGAGCCGCCACCTCGCCGCTTCACGACCTCGCCCGGGCTCACCCGCGCTGCCTCACACCGGCAGGCTCACTCCCGCAGCAGCTCCAGCAGCCGCACCGCCTGCGCCTTCGACAGCGGCTCGTTGCCGTTGCCGCACTTCGGAGAGACCACGCAGGCGGGGCAGCCCCCCTCGCAGCCGCACTCCCCGATCATGTCGGCGGTGGCCCGCACCCAGGCGGCGGCGTCGTCGGCCCCGCGTTCGGCGAAGCCGGCGCCGCCCGGCGCTCCGTCGTAGACGAAGATCGTCGGCTCCCCGGTGTCCTCGTGCTGGGCGGCGGAGAGCCCGCCGATGTCCCAGCGATCGCAGGTCGCCAGCAGCGGCAGCATCGAGATCGCGGCATGCTCGGCGGCGTGCAGGGCGCCGGGCAGCTCCTCGCCGGGGATCTCCGCGCCGTCGGTGGTCTCCCGAGGGATCACCCACCACACCGCCTTGGTGGTCAGGGTGCGCGGCGGCAGGTCCAGCGGGTGCTGGGCGAGCACGGCCTGGGTGAACACGTCCCGCACCTGATACCCGGTGACCTGATCGGTGACGTCCACCGTCCCGAAGCACAGCCGCACCCCGCTGGACCACGCCACCTCCCGGTCGATCTGCCGGATCCGCAGGGTGGAGGCGCTCTGCGGGTGGGTGCTGTGCAGCGGGTCCTCACGGCGGACGAACGCGACCGCCTGGTCCACGTCGAGATGGTTGACCACATAGCTGGTGCGCTGGTGGAGATAGACCGCGCCGTCGTGCACCTGGGTGTGGGCGCTCGCGGCGTCGACCGTTCCCAGCAGCACACCGCTGGCCTGCTCGACGATCCGCACCGGCTCCCCGCCGCTGCCGCGCAGGTCGGTGAGCTGGTGGGCGGATTCGGACATCGTCCAGTACCAGCCGGTGGCCCGGGAGCGCAGCACCCCGCGGGCGGCGAGGGTCCTCAGCAGGTCCCGGGCGGTGGGGCCGAAGATCTCCTCCTCCCCGTCCCGGATCGCGAGCTCGGAGGCGGCGGCGCACAGATGCGGGGTCATGACGTACGGGTTCGCCGGGTCGAACACCGCCGCCTCGACCTCGGCCCCGAAGATCGTCTCAGGATGGTGGACCACGTAGGTGTCCAGCGGGTCCTCGCGCGCCACGAACAGCGCGAGCGCCCCGCCGTCATCATCCTGCCGGCGGCCGGCGCGGCCGAACTGCTGCCACAGCGAGGCGCGGGTGCCGGGCCACCCGGCCACCACCACCGCGTCGAGCCCCGCGATGTCGATCCCCAGCTCCAGCGCATTGGTCGAGGCGAGAGCGCGCAGCTCTCCCGAGCGCAGGGCGTCCTCGAGCTCGCGCCGCTCCCGCGCCAGGTAGCCGCCGCGGTAGGCCGCGATACGTCCTGCCCGGGAGGCGAGCTCGGCGGAGGCACCGTGCTCAGCCTTCTGCTCCAGCAGTCGACGGGCGCCGCTGGAGACCAGCTCCGCACCGCGCCGGGAGCGGGCGAAGACGAGGGTCTGCACGTCCCGCTCGACGAGGTCGGCGAGGATCGTGGCGGCCTCGCTGGTCGCGGAACGGCGCAAGGGATCCTCAGCCCGTCCTGCGGAGGAGCTCTCCTCGCCCTCAGCGGGCCCTTCCTCGACCAGCCCGCCCTCGGTCACGGAGCCCGCACCAGACCCCGGCACGGAGCCCGCGCTCGACCCCGCTCCGACGCTCGCGCCCGTTCCGCTGCGCGACCAGAGCGCCGGGTCACCGCGGCCGTCGACCCGGGTGCGCGTCCCCGGCTCCCACAGCCCGATGGTCAGTCCGGCCCTGGGCGAGCCGTCCTCGGTCACCGCCTCGACGTCCCGTCCCACCAGGCGCGAGGCGGACAGCTCGGGGTTCGCGGTGGTCGCGGAGGCGAGGACGAAGGTCGGCTCGGCCCGATAGTGCGCGGCGATCCGGCGCAGCCTGCGCAGCACCATCGACACATGGCTGCCGAACACGCCGCGATAGCTGTGGCACTCGTCGATCACCACGTAGCGCAGGGCCCGGAAGAAGTGCGCCCACTGCTCATGGCCGGGAAGGATCCCGAAGTGGAGCATGTCGGGATTGGTGAGCACCACGGTGCCGTGGCGGCGCACCCAGCGCCGCTGCTCGGCAGGGGTGTCCCCGTCGTAGAGGGCCACCCGGGCATCGCGGATCCCGGCCCCGTCGGCCATCGCGGTGATGTTGGTCAGCTGGTCCGCGGCGAGCGCCTTGGTGGGTGAGAGGTACAGAGCGGTGGCCCGCCGCGCCTCGGGATCCAGCTCCCGTGCCCCGATCGCGGTGAGCACCGGCAACAGGTAGGCGAGGGACTTGCCGGAGGCGGTGGCGGTCGAGAGCACCACATCCTGGCCGTCGTGGGCGAGCTGCGCGGCCTGCTGCTGATGCGTCCACGGGGAGGTGATGCCGCGCTCGGCGAGATGATGGATCAGGCGCGGATCGGTCCACTCGGGGAAGGCACCGCGACGACCGGGGCGGGCGGGCCGCCGCTCGATGTGGGTGAGACAGGTGCGGCGGGTCAGCGGCTCGCTGAGATCGGCGAGGAGCTCGCTCGCCCTGCCTGCCCGCATCCGCTCCTCCTTCCCTCGCATCACGCCTGCACACATCGGTCCTGCGCACATCGGTCCTGCGCAGATCGTTCCCGCACATCGTCCGTGCGCGCCGTGCTCCTGCGCATCTCCTCCTCGCGCGGCTGGTTCCCGCGCGTCCGGTCGCCGCACATCGCCACAGGGCCTGCGCAGATCTCACACAGGGCGTCCCGTGCGGCTCCAGGTGGCTGTTGCACAATCGTAGCCATGCGCACCGACCCTCCGACGCCCGCCCCTCGCGTCCTGCCTGCGGAGATCGCTGCCCTGCGCGCCGATCTGAGCACCGCCTCCTATCTCACCTCGACGGTGGAGGCACTGCTGGGCCCGGTCGCCACGGCGGCCCTGCGCCGGGAGAACCCGGTTCCCGCACTGCGTCGCCTGGAGCATCGTCAGGAGCCCGCGGCCGTGCTGCTGCGCCTGTTCACGCTCGGTGACGACGTGCCGGGAGAGCAGGTGCGCGAAGCGCTCCCGACCCTCGGCGCGGAGGGCGCCCGACGTCTCGGTCTCGTCGGCCCCGCCGACGCGGAAGAGACCGCGGACCCCGCGGACCCCGCCGACCCCTCCGACCCCGCGGAGCCCGCAGCTCCCGAGGAACCGCTGCGTGCACTGGTGGACCTCGCCCCGTACTCGGCGAGCGACGACGCCGGGCAGATCGACTGGTGGATCGCCTCGGATCTCTCGGAGCTCGCCACGGGCCGCCCCCTGGGCCCCGAGCACGTGCTCGGGGTCGGCGGCGCCTCCCTCACCCTGGCGAGGATCACACCGCGCGAGAAGGTGGGCCGGGTGCTCGACCTCGGCTGCGGCGGCGGGATCCAGGCGCTGCACGCCTCCCGCCACGCCGAGCACGTGGTCGCGACCGACCTCTCCGCGCGGGCCCTCGGATTCGCCGCCTTCAACGCCGCCCTGAACGGCGCGGACCTGGATCTGCGCCAGGGCTCCCTGCTGGACCCGGTGGACGGGGAGACCTTCGACCTCATCGTCTCCAACCCGCCCTTCGTGATCACTCCCCGTGCCGCGGCCCGGGAGGAGACCTCCTGGACCTATCGCGACGGCGGCCGCGCCGGGGACACCCTGCTCGCGGAGCTGCTGCGCGCCCTGCCCGCGCACCTCGCCCCCGGCGGCAGCGCGGCCCTGCTCGGGAACTGGGAGATCAGCGACCCGGACCGGTGGGACGCCCATCCCCGAGTCTGGCTGGGCACCACGACCGCCGACGGGGTGGACGCCTGGGTGCTGGAACGCGAGCAGGAGGACCCGGCGCAGTACGCGGAGACCTGGGTGCGCGACGGCGGGGTCACCAGTCGTGACCCGCGCTGGCCCGCCCTGATCGGGGCCTGGCTGACGGACCTCGAATTCCGCGAGGTGGCGGCGATCGGCTTCGGCTACCTGCTGCTGCGCCGCCCCGAGCACCCGACCTCCCGCCCCGGCGTGCTGCGCACCCAGCAGGCACCCGGCACCGGGAGCGGAACCCTCGCCGTCCATCTCGCCGCCGGTCTGCACGCCCTGGATGCGCTCGAGAGCGTCGACGACGATGCCCTGGCCGCCTCCCGACCGCTCCGCGCGGAGGACGTCGTGGAGCGGCGCCACCTCATGCCCGGTCAGTGGGATCCGATGCTCATCGAGCTGGTCCAGGGCGCCGGCCTCGCCCGGGTGGTGCGGGCCGGCCAGCTGCTCGCGGCGACCGTCGGAGCGCTGGACGGCACCCTCACCCTCGGCCAGGTGCTCGGCGCCGTCTGCGCCCTCACCGACGCGGACGAGGACGAGGCCCGGGCGCGAGTGCTGCCGGCCGTGCGGGAGCTGATCCTCGACGGGATGGTGACCCTGTGACCGCACCGAGCCCTGCTCAGTCCCCCTCCCAGCCCCCCACCCCGGCACCCGACCGCCCGACCGCCCCGGCCGGTGCGCTCGGGCGCCCGCTGCTCTCCCTGCTCGCCGCCGCGGTGTGTGCGGTCGCGGTCGTGGGCCTGGCCCGCTTCTTCGTCGGGACCGCGAGCGGGCAGCGGTTGGACCAGCTGATCCTCTCCGGTGCCGAGGCGCATGATGGATCCCTGTCCCGCTGGGCCGAGATCGCGGTGGAGACCGTCAGCGTCCCGGTGGTCGCGGCCCTGCTCGTCCTCGCCACCGTGCTGGTGCTGCTGCGGCGCCGCCCCGGCCTGCTGCTCCCCCTCGGCACCCTGGTGCTGGGCGCGAACCTCACCACCCAGGTGGTCAAGCACCTGGTGATCACGCGCGAGGCGCTGGGGCCCGGGATCGACATCACCCCCAACTCCTTCCCCTCAGGTCACACCACTCTCGCCGCCACCGCGATGATCGCGCTGGTCCTGGCCGCCGGGCGGGCCCGGCTGGTGCTGGCCCCGCTGGGCGCGCTGTGGACCACTGCCGCCGGCATCGGCACCCTGGTGGTGGGCTGGCACCGCCCAAGCGATGTGATCGGCGCGATCGCCGTCGTCGCCGCCTGGACGTTCCTGATCCTCGCCCTGGACGGCCTGGGGACCAGGCGTCGCCGCCGCCGGGCCTCCGCCCGGCCCGAGCGCGGGCGTCGCCGACGCGTCCCGGGTGACGGCGCCTCCGATCCGGCGCACCTGGATCCGCCCCGCCCCTCCGGCGTCGAGACGGCGACGGCGCTCCTGCTCGGCCTCACCGGGCTCGCCGGCCTCGCCTACGGGGCGTTCGGGCTGTTCTCCCTCGAGCTCCCGCTGGACCTCCACGACCCCGTCCAGCAGCTGCCCGCCTTCGCGGCGACGGCGGCGCTGATCGCCGGCGGCACCGCCGCCTGGATGTCGCTGACGCTGCTGCTGCGCACGCCGACGTCACACAGGACGCGCCCTGCGGAGCGTGTACCGTGAGCATTTGCCGAGCGCAGAGGATGCGTCCGGTGCATCCCGGACCACGGCATTCGGCCACGGCGGACGGGCCGCGACGTGACGCGGCGAGGAAGGACACAGCAACGTGACTGGCGGACGACATCTGGTGATCGTCGAGTCCCCGGCGAAGGCGCGGACCATCGGCCGGTATCTCGGCGACGAGTACGACGTCAAGGCCTCGGTGGGGCACATCCGTGACATCCCGGTGCCTCGTGACCTGCCTGCCGAGATGAAGAAGGGCCCGTACGGGAAGTTCGGCGTCGACGTCGAGAACGGCTTCGACCCCTATTACATCGTCAGCCCCGACAAGAAGAAGACCGTCGCGGAGCTGAAGAAGGCCCTCAAGGACGCCGACACCCTCTACCTCGCCACCGATGAGGACCGCGAGGGCGAGGCCATCGCCTGGCATCTGCTGGAGACCCTCAAGCCCAAGAAGTCCCTACCGGTCAAGCGCATGGTGTTCCACGAGATCACCAAGGACGCGATCCACGCGGCGCTGGAGAACACCCGCGACATCGACGCGAGCCTCGTCGATGCGCAGGAGACCCGCCGCATCCTGGACCGCCTGGTGGGCTTCGAGCTCTCGCCGGTGCTGTGGCGCAAGATCAAGCCGTCCCTGTCGGCCGGTCGCGTGCAGTCCGTCGCGACCCGTCTGGTGGTCGAGCGGGAGCGCGAGCGGATGGCCTTCGTCGCCTCCGACTACTGGGACATCACCGGCACCTTCGCCGGCGGCTCCGAGGACACGCAGTTCACCGCCAAGATCGCCACCGTCGACGGGGCACGGGTCGCGACCGGCTCCGACTTCGCCGACGACGGCACCCTGAAGCCGCGCTCGCAGAGCGCGACGGTCCTCACCGGCGAGTCCGCACAGACCCTGGTCGAGGTGCTCGGCGACGCCCCGGCGACGGTGACATCGCTCGAGTCCAAGCCGTACACGCGCCGGCCCGCCGCCCCGTTCACCACCTCCTCCCTGCAGCAGGAGGCCTCGCGCAAGCTGCGCCTCGGCGCCCGCCAGGCGATGCGGGTGGCGCAGTCGCTGTACGAGAACGGCTACATCACGTACATGCGTACGGACTCGGTGACGCTCTCCGGTGAGGCGATCCGCGCTTCTCGCGCCCAGGCCGCCGAGCTCTACGGCTCCCAGTACGTGCCGGACAAGCCTCGCTATTACCAGAACAAGTCCCAGGCCGCGCAGGAGGCGCATGAGGCGATCCGTCCTGCCGGCGATCACTTCCGCACCCCTGCCGAGGTGGCCGGTCAGCTCGCGGGCGATGAGTTCCGCCTCTACGAGCTGATCTGGAAGCGCACCATCGCCTCGCAGATGGCGGACGCCAAGGGCACCACCTCCACCGTCGAGCTGCTGCTGGAGGCCGCCGGGCGCGCGGCGACCTTCCGCGCCGCCGGCACCGTGATCACCTTCCGCGGCTTCCTCGCCGCGTACGAGGAGGGCCGCGACGCCTCCCGGTACAAGGACGACGAGGGCGACAAGGGCTCCGACAAGCGCCTCCCGCAGATGGAGGAGGGTCAGACGCTGGTCACCCGTGAGCTCAGCCCCGACGGCCACACGACCACCCCGCCGCCGCGCTACACGGAGGCCTCGCTGGTGCGGGCGCTCGAGGACCGCGGCATCGGCCGACCCTCCACCTACGCCTCCACCGTCGCGACCGTGCAGGATCGCGGCTACGTGCTGCGCCGCGGCACCGCGCTCGTGCCCAGCTGGACCGCCTTCGCGGTGGTGCGCCTGCTGGAGGAGCACTTCGGGCCCTTCATCGACTACGACTTCACCGCGCAGATGGAGCAGCAGCTGGACCGCATGGCCCAGGGCGACCTCGCGCGCTCGGAGTACCTGAAGAACTTCTACCTCTCCGACGGCACCGACGGCCCCATCGGTCTCAAGCCCATGGTCGACGACCTCGGCGAGATCGACGCCCGCGCGATCAACAGCATCGAGATCGGCGAGGGCATCACGCTGCGGGTGGGTCGGTACGGCGCCTACGTCGAGCAGCTGGTGCGTGACGAGAGCGGCGAGGTGGTCGAGGGCGCTGATCCGCGCCGCGCGAACGTCTCCGACGAGGTCGCCCCCGACGAGCTCACCGTCGAGACCGCGAAGGAGATGCTCGAGCGCGCCAAGGACGACGGCCGTGTGCTCGGCACCGATCCGGAGTCCGGCCACGAGATCGTCGCCAAGGACGGCCGCTACGGCCCCTATGTCACCGAGATCCTGCCCGACCCCGAGGAGACCGGCGGCAAGAAGGTCCCCAAGTCCAAGCAGCCCAAGCCCCGCACGGGCTCGCTGCTGAAGTCGATGGACCTCTCGAGCGTCTCCCTCGAGGATGCGCTGAAGCTGCTGAGCCTGCCGCGCGTGGTGGGCACCGACGCCGAGGGCGTCGAGATCACCGCGCAGAACGGCCGGTACGGGCCGTACATGAAGAAGGGCACCGACTCCCGCTCCCTGGAGACGGAGGAGCAGATCTTCTCGATCACCCTGGAGGAGGCCGAGAAGATCTACGCCCAGCCCAAGACCCGTGGCCGCGCCGCCGCCAAGCCCCCGCTCAAGGAGCTCGGCACCGATCCCACCAGCGAGAAGCCGATCGTCATCAAGGACGGCCGCTTCGGGCCGTACATCACCGACGGCACCACCAATGTCTCGCTGCGCGCGACGGAGAAGGTCGAGGAGATCACCGAGAAGGTCGCGATCGAGAAGCTCGCGGAGAAGCGCGCCAAGGGCCCTGCCAAGAAGCCGGCCGCCAAGCGCGCCCCCGCGAAGAAGAAGACTCCCGCCAAGAGCACGACGGCCAAGAGCAGCACGGCCAAGAGCACGACGGCCAAGAGCAGCACCGCGGAGAAGTGACCGCGGGGAAGTGACCGCGGGGAGGTCCTGAGGGACCCGGCACGACGGAGGGCACGGACCACCAGGTCCGTGCCCTCCGTGCATCCGGGGAGCACGGCGCTGCGCACGAAGGACGACGAACAGCACCCTGCGGACAGTCGGATCAGGCGGAATCTGGGCAGGGAAGCGCTTATCCGGTCACGGGACGGCATCGACCTGCGCGTGTCGGCCTCCCAGGCAGGTCACAGACCCGTACAGGCCTAGAGTGTGATCTGAAGTACCTTGTCGACTCACAAAGGAGTGATCATGGCTCGACGTCCCAGTCGGCGTGCGGTCATGTCCGGAGCCGCGGCCACCGCCGCCCTCGGGATGACCGGATGCCTCCAGAATCCCGACCCTGCCGGTGGCGGTGGCAGCGGTCCGGTCGAGCGGTACACCCCGGGAGACACCCCCGGCTCGGGCACGGTGAGCATCCTCGGCGCCTTCGGCGGCCAGGAGGAGGAGGCGTTCCTCGCCTCGCTCGAGAAGTTCCAGTCCGACTCCGGCATCACCATCGCCTACACCCCGGACACCGACTTCACCAACACCATCCAGCAGCGCGCGGGAGCGGGCGACGCCCCCGATATCGCCCTGTTCCCCCAGCCCGGCGGCATGTTCGATCTGGCCGCGAAGGGGATGATCACCCCGATCGACGTGTTCCTCGACTACGACCAGCTGAACTCGACCCTGATCCCGGGCTTCCTCGACTCTGCCCGGCTGCAGGGCCGCGTCTACGGCGCCCCGATGCGCATGGCGTGCAAGTCGCTGCTGTGGTTCCCGAAGAAGGCCTACGAGGAGGGCGGCTACGGCGACAAGCCCGCCACCATGCAGGAGCTCTATGAGATCACCGAGCAGATCAGGGCCGACGGCATCGCGCCGTGGTCCGACGGCTGGGGCGCCGACCAGGCGACGGGCTGGGTGGGCACGGACTGGATCGAGGAGTTCATGCTCCGCGTCCACGGCCCGGTGGTCTACGACGACTGGGTCAAGCACCGCCTCCCCTTCAACTCCGAGGAGGTCGTGCAGGTCTTCGATCTGGTCGGCGATCTGCTGAAGACCGAGGGCAATGTGCTCGGCGGCACCGACGCCATCATCAACACCCCCTTCTCCGAGGCGCCGCTGCCCCTGTTCGAGGATCCGCCGAAGGCGATGCTCGTGCGCCAGGGCAACTTCGTCACCGGCTTCTTCCCCGAGGACGTCATGGCGAACATGGACGAGGAGGTCGGCGTCTACGCGATGCCCACCTGGGAGGACGGCTTCGACGGCCAGCCGATCCTGGGCGGCGGCGATCTGGCCGCCCTGTTCACCCTCAACGACGACACCGTGAAGGTCATGGAGTTCATGGCCTCGGACGCCTTCGGGGCCGAGTGGGCACAGGCCGGCGGCTGGCTGAGCCCGCACCGCACCTTCGACCTCTCGCAGTACTCCGACGAGATCACGCGGCAGGTCGCCGAGATCGCCTCCGGAGCGGCGGTCTTCCGCTACGACGCCTCGGACCTGATGCCGACGGCCGTCGGCTCGGGCTCCTTCTGGAAGGGCATGGTCGAGTGGCTGCAGGGCGCGAAGACCTCCCAGGAGGTCTGCGACGAGATCGAGAACGGGTGGCCGGAATGACCACCGCGACCGCGACCCGCACGGGGTCGGAGGGACCGACGGAGGCCGAGGACCGGGGACGCGGCGGCGCACGCCCGGTGCGCGTGCTCGTGGGCATCATCGGGATGGCGGTGACCGCCTGGGTCGTCTGCAACGCCTTCCTCGCCTTCGCCTACTACCCGGACTGGTTCGCGAACTCCGGGATCCTCATCGGGCTGCTGGGGCTGATCGTCGGCATCGGCGGTTCGGTGGTGTTCTTCTACTTCCTGAACATCTGCATCGAGGGCTTCCCCACCCGGTTCGCGGCCGGGCTCATCCCCTACGCGTTCCTGCTCCCGGGGTTCAGCCTGATCGCCCTGTTCCTGCTGTACCCGACCGTGCAGACGATCGTGTACTCCTTCGCCAACGACGACTCGACGGCGTGGGTGGGGCTGGCCAACTACGAGGCGATCTTCTCCAGCGGGCACTTCTGGTCCACGCTGCTGAACAACTTCCTGTGGATCCTCATCGTCCCGGTGGTCACGGTCGCCTTCGGCCTGGCCGTCGCGGTGCTCGCGGACAAGCTCTCCCCGGCCGGGGAGAACGCCGCGAAGTCGATGATCTTCCTGCCGATGGCGATCAGCTTCGTGGGAGCGGCGACGATCTGGATCCTGGTCTACGCCTACAACTCCCCCGGCGACGCCCAGACCGGGCTCCTGAACGCCATCGTCACCACCCTCGGCGGGGATCCGCAGCCGTGGTACCAGATCGAGACAGGTCGGCTGAACTCGATCGCGCTGATGGTGATCCTGATCTGGATGCAGACGGGCTTCGCGATGGTGCTGATCAGCTCCGCGATCAAGGGCGTCCCCGAGGACACCGTCGAGGCGGGGCGGATGGACGGCGCCGGTGAGATGCGCATCTTCTGGCAGATCATCTTCCCGCAGGTGCGGCCCACCCTCCTCGCCGTGCTGATCACGGTGCTGATCCTGGTGCTGAAGGTGTTCGATCTGATCTACGTCACCACCAACGGTCTGTACGACTCCGACGTGATCGCGAACCTCTTCTTCCGCAAGCTGTTCACCGATCAGCAGGCCGGGCAGGCCTCGGCCATCGTGGTCGTGCTCCTGATCCTGGTGATCCCGATCCTGATCTACCAGGTCAAGAGCTTCAGGCAGCAGGAGGCGAACCGATGAACGGCACCATGAAGGACGGGCGCAAGCGCTCCCCCCTGGCCATGATCGCGATGCCGCTGCTGGCGCTGCTGTGGACGATCCCCACGATCGGTCTGCTGGTGACGAGCCTGCGCACCCGCGAGGCCGCGGCCTCCACCGGCTGGTGGACCTCGCTGTGGGAGGGCGGGTGGACGCTGGACAACTACACGGCCGTGCTCTCGAACTCCTCGACGACCAGCTCGCTGGTCAACTCGGTCGTGGTGGCGGTGCCGGCGACGGTGCTGCCGATCATGTTCGCGGCCTTCGCCGCGTATGCGTTCACGTTCATCCAGTTCCCCGGCAAGGACGTGCTGTTCATCGTCATCGTCGCGCTGATGGTGGTCCCGATCCAGGTCGCCTTCCAGCCGATGCTGGACATGCTCGGCCCGCGAGGGCTCGGCATCAACGGGCAGTTCGTGGCGGTGTGGATGCTGCACACCGGCTTCGGCATGCCGCTGGCGGTGTACATCCTGCGCAACTACATGGCCACCCTGCCGGGCTCGGTCGTGGAGAGCGCGAAGATCGACGGAGCCTCGCACTTCCAGACGTTCTGGCGCCTGGTCGCTCCGATGTCCTCCCCCGCGATCGCCGCCTTCGCCACCCTGCAGTTCCTGTGGGTGTGGAACGACCTGCTCATCGCCAAGCTGTTCCTGGGCGGCGGCGAGAACAAGACCATCATCGTGAACCTGCAGCAGATGCTGGGCACCCAGGGTCAGGGCGCCGAGCTCCTCACCGCGGGCGCCTTCATCTCGATGGTGATCCCGATGATCGTGTTCTTCGGCCTGCAGCGCTTCCTGGTGCGCGGCATGACGGCGGGCTCGGTGAAGGGATGAGCCGGTCCGTCGGCCGGATGTCGCAGGTGAATCTCCGCCGACGGGATGCTGTCCTGTTCACGGCCACGGCCCCGACCTCTCGGTAGGGCCCGATTCAGCCGAGGGCTGAGAGTCCTCCACAGCGTCCCCGACACCGCCTCGGTGTCGGGGACGCTGGGTAGATTGGGCCCATGAGCGAGTCCGACGCATCCCGAGGCAGCGACGCAGCGCCCACCCTGGCCCTCCCCGGCTCCACCGTCCCCGACCCGGCCGCCGCGCCCGGTCTGCGCTGGGGCGTGATCTCCCCGGGGCACATCGGCGACCAGTTCACCGCGACGGCGCACCGGGCGACGGCCTCCCGGGTGGTCTCCGTCGTCTCCCGCTCCCGGCAGCGGGCCGAGGACTTCGCCGCGAAGCATGGCATCGACAGCGCCTTCGACTCGGTCCAGGAGATGCTCGCCGCGGGCGGGCTCGACGCCGTCTACATCGCCTCCCCGCACGCCCAGCATCATGAGCTGACCCGTCCCGTCCTCGAGGCCGGCGTCCCGGTGCTCGTCGAGAAGGCCTTCACGCTCAACGCGGGCCAGGCCCGCGATCTGCTGGACCTGGCGGGCGAGCGCGGGGTGTTCGCGATGGAGGCGATGTGGGCGCGCTTCCTCCCCCAGTACGACGTGCTGCGCCAGGTGATCGCCTCCGGTGTGCTCGGCGAGATCATCGAGGTCGCGGCGGACCACGGCCAGACCTTCTCCCCCGATCCCGCCCACCGCATGTACAACCCCGATCTCGGCGGCGGCGCCCTGCTGGACCTCGGGGTGTACCCGATCTCCTTCGCGCAGATGGTGCTGGGCGACCTCTCCGACCTCGCCGTGCGCGGGGACCTGACGGACACCGCCGTCGATGCCTACTTCGGCATGCTCGCGGCCGGGGCCGAGGGAGGCCGTGCCCGCCTCTCCTCGACCCTGCTCGCCCGGACCCCGACCGAGGCCGTGGTCAGCGGCTCCGCCGGTTCTGCGCGGCTGTCCGGGGCCTTCTTCGCCCCAGGGACCCTCACGGTGTCCCTCCACGACGGCCGCTCCGCGACCTTCTCCCATCCCGGCGAGCACGGTGACGGGATGGCGTACGAGATCGCCGAGGCCTCTCGTCGGATCTCCGCCGGGGCTCTCGAATCGCCCCTGATGAGCTGGGCGGATACCCTCAGCGTCATGGACGCGATGGATGCCGTACGCGCCGAGCTCGGCGTGGTCTACCCCGCGGAGGCGCACCCGTGAGCCTCCTGGACATGTCCCGCGGCCTGCGCATCCCCGCACCGCATCCGCCCAAGCGGGGAGTGTTCATCTCCTTCGAAGGCGGCGAGGCCGCCGGCAAGACCACGCAGATGCAGATGCTGCGGAACCATCTCGTCTCCGAGCGCTCCGTCGCCGAGGACCTCATCTTCACCACCCGGGAGCCGGGCGGCTCCGAGCTCGGTGCGAGCATCCGCGAGCTGCTGCTGAACGGCGATCACGTCGATCCCCGCGCCGAGGCCCTGCTGTACGCCGCCGACCGCGCCCATCACATCGCCACGATGGTGCGGCCCCATCTGGCGCGCGGCGGCCTGGTGCTCACCGACCGCTATCTCGACTCCTCGATCGCCTATCAGGGCGCGGGTCGCGCCCTCGAGCCCGACGAGATCGGCTCGCTCTCCCTGTGGGCGGTCGACGGTCTGCTCCCTCACCGCACGATCCTGCTCGACGTACCCACCCACACCCTGGACGTACGGCGCGATCCCGCAGGCCACGACCGGCTGGAGACCGCCGGGCTCGAGTTCCACGAGGCGGTGCGCGAGGAGTTCCTCGACCTCGCCGCGGCGGAGCCGGAACGCTATGCGGTGATCGACGGGACCCTGCCCCGCGAGGAGGTCCACGCCCAGGTGCTGGCGGCTGTCGGCGAGGTGCTGAGCCTGTTCGACCCCACCTTCGAGCCGGCGCCGCCCGCCCGTCACCGGGACGAGCTGTGACATCGCCCGGAGCCTCGGGGCCGACGCTGGTCGGGGCAGATGGTCCCGCCGGACCCGGAGCCGACGGGGCCGGAGCCAGCGGGCCCGGAGCCTCCGGACAGGACGCGGGCGGCGTCTGGGCAGATGTGGTGGGACAGGACGCGGCCGTCGAGCAGTTCCGTCGCGCCGCCTCTCCGGAGGGATCCCTCGCCCAGGCCTGGCTGATCACCGGCCCTCCCGGCTCCGGCCGCTCCACCGCGGCCCGGGCCTTCGCCGCGACGCTGCAGTGCGAGCAGGGCACGGGCTGCGGACAGTGCCGCGCCTGCCGGACCACCCTCGCGGGGACGCATCCCGATGTCACCGTCGTCGCGACGGACAAGCTCTCCATCGCGAAGGAGGAGGTGCGCGCGCTGGTGATGACCGCGCAGCGCTCCCCCGCCACCGGTCACCACCGGGTGCTGATCGTGGAGGACGCGGATCGCATGAGCGCCGGCACCTTCAACGTGCTGCTGAAGTCCATCGAGGAGCCGCCGCCGGCGACCGTATGGATGCTGTGCGCGCCCTCCGCGGAGGACCTCGCCCCCACCATCCGTTCCCGCTGCCGCCTGGTGACGCTGTCGGTGCCCTCCTCGGCCGTGGTCGCGGATCTGCTGCGCCGCCGGGACGGGATCGACGAGCAGCTCTCCGTGCGGGCGGCCCGCGCCGCCCAGGGGCACATCGGCCTAGCGCTGCGCTACGCCACGCAGGACGGCGCCCTTGCCGCTCGCGAGGAGTCGGCCCGCGCCCTGCTGTCCCTGCATGGTGCCGGGCAGGCGGTGCTCGCCGCCCAGGCCCTGGTGGATCGTGCGACGGCCGAGGCGAAGGAGCATGCGGACGTCGTCGCGGCCGAGGAGAAGGAGCGGTTCCTGCGCTCGGCCGGGATCGAGGACGGCAAGGTGCCGCCGTCCCTGCGGTCCCAGCTGCGTCAGCTCGAGGAGGATGCCAAGCGCCGGCAGACGCGGCTGGTGCGCGATGTGCTGGATCGGTATCTGCTGGATGTGCACTCGGTGCTGCGCGATGTGCTCAGCCGGCAGCTCGCTGCCGACACGGAGCTGGTGAACCTCGAGGTCACCCCCGAGATCGAGCAGGCAGCGCGGCGCGGCTCCGGAAGGGTGACACTGGGACTGCTCGAGGCGGTGCAGACGGCGCGGGAGCGCATCAGCGGGAATGTGCCGCCGCTGCTCGCGATCGAGGCGCTGCTGGCGCGGATCGCCGTCTCCCTGCGCTGAGCGCCCTGCCTCCAGCAGTGGAAGCAGGGCGCTCAGGGTGCGGTCGCAGCTGTCAGGCCTGGGGAGCCGTCGGGATCTCGTCCTCCGGGGAGTCGGCCTCCGGGACCTCCGCCGCCGGGGCCGGGGTGCCCTGGGAGGACTCTTCGGCCGACGCGCCAGCAGGCTCTTCGGTCGGCGCGGCAGCAGGCTCCTGGGCAGACGCGCCTGCAGGCTCTTCGGTCTGTGCGGCAGCGGCCTCATCGGTCGGTGCGGACGGTGCCGAGGCAGCGGGCTCCTCCGCCGAGGAGGGGGCCGGGTCGACCTTCTCGACCTCGACGTCGAGCTCGTCGACGATCACTCCGCTGCTGCGGGGGATCTCGCGGTCGCCCTCCTCCTGGCCGGTCTCGGAGTGCGCGCCGCAGCCGAAGTTCAGGTGGACCACGCGGCCGTCGGCCGGGGACCACTCATTGGTGCACACCCCGAACTCGTGGCGCAGAGAGCCCGAGAGCTGGGTGAAGAAGCCGCAGCTCGTGCAGTTCGCCGCGACCGTGCCGCGACGCCCCCGACCGGAGGTCTGGCGGGGGCCGAACTCGCCCTCGAGCCAGCGCTCGGCGGCCTCGCCGCGACCCTCCGGGGACAGCACCCGTTCCCGTCCCAGGCCGAGCTCCCACAGCGCGACGCGATCAGCGTCCTCGTCGCCGGTGGCCTCGTAGCCCTGCTCGAGACGGTCGTCCTGGTCGCGGTAGGGCAGCAGGTCATCGGCGCCGATGTCCTCGGGCTTCAGCCGCTCGGACCAGGGCTCCCAGTCCGGGGCGAGGATCGCGTCGTCCCCGGGCAGCAGCGCGGTCTCGGCAACGGTCGCGGCCTTGGCGCGGGAGGCGCGGGTGAGCACGACCACCCAGGACCAGCCGCGGTACCCGGGCATGGTGCATTCGAAGACGTGGGTGACCAGCCGCTCCCCGCTGGCCTCGGCGCGCAGGTGCTCGCCGACCTGCCCGGCCTCGGTGACCTCGAGCAGCGCCTCACGGGCGAGCTCGACGGCCTCCGCGGCGATCACGTCCAGCTTGGGACGCGCGGTGCGGGCGCGGCGAGGGGCGGTGGTCGGTGACGTCATGGGTTCAGGCCTCGAAGTTGTCGGCGACGGCGCGGAGGACGGTGGCGATCTTCTGCGAGTGGCCGCGATCGGGGTAACGCCCCTGGCGCAGGCCGTTGGAGGCGTCGTCGAGCAGACGGATCAGGTCCTCGACCATCCCCGCCATCTCGTCGGGCTTCTGGCGCCGGGCGCGGCTGACCGACGGCGCGGGCTCCAGCAGCTGCAGCGAGAGCACCTGAGGGCCCCGTCGACCGTCGACCATGTCGAAGTCCACGCGAACGCCCGGCCGGAGGGAGTCGACTCCCTCGGGCAGGTTCGAGGCGTGCACGTAGACGCTCTGTCCGTCCTCGTCATCGAGGATGAAGCCGAAGCCCTTCTCGGCGTCGTAGAACTTCACCTTGCCGCGTGGCACGTGGATCCCATTCCTTGTCTGCTGCTCATCGGTCTGCGAGTACTGGTTCCCCGGGGCGTCGGCGGAGCCTCGATGCCGACATCGCATGCCGGTCGCTCCGCGTGCGCCCCGTGGCGCTGCCGGAGACCGTCCGGCAACACTCGAGTCTATCGTGCCCGAACCGCCGCATGGCGAGGGGAATCTTCCGGCGTGACCACGGCCACCGCTACACACCATCCGCCCGTGCCGGTCACTGCCGGCCCGGGAACGTCGGTCCGGGTCCGTCTGGGCCCGCCCAGGTCCGCCAGGGTCGGTCACCGTCGGCGCTCGGGCGGGATCTCCCGCGCCGGCGCATCGGGCGAGACCGGGTCCAGCCCCAGCCCGGTGAGGACCTGTTCTAGGATCATCGCGGTGAAGCCCCACACGAACGCCTCGCCCGGGAGATCGAAGACGGGGCCGACGCCGAAGCCGCGGAGCAGTCCGCGACGGTGGTGCGCCGGGTCGGTGAGCGAGCCGGGGCCGGTCAGGGTCGCCCATACCAGGCGCTCCACCTCCCCCGGATCCTGCACCCCCAGCGCAGGCACCGACGGCGACCAGCTCAGCACCGGAGTGACCACCTGGACGCGCCAGGGCATGGGGATCGGGGCGAACGCACCGAGCACGCGGACCTCGGCGGGATCCAGCCCGGTCTCCTCCTGGGCTTCCCGCAGTGCGGTGTGCACGTCATCGCGATCCCCCGGGTCACGACCTCCTCCGGGGAGGGAGAACTGGCCCGGCTGGGAGCGCATCGTCTGGCCGCGCTCCTCGAGCACCAGCTGCGCGTCCTCCAGGGAGGTGCCTGCCAGGTGGATCAGGACCGCGCTGTGGCGCACCGTCCCCTCGCCCTGGCGCGGATCCCGCGGATCGAGGTCGCGGCGCACCAGCACGTCCCCTCGACGCGCCCTCCCGGCGAGCGGGGCGAGGAACTGCGCGGCGGCGGGCAGGACAGAGTCGGGCAGAGCAGGGTCGGGCAGGGAGGGATCCTGAGAGGTCATGCCACCCCCTCCTTCGGGCACACGTCCTCCAGTGCGCAGTCCCCGCAGCGAGGGGCCCGTGCCGTGCAGATGCGCCGGCCGTGGAGGATCAGCCGCAGTCCCAGCATGGTCAGCTCCTCGGCCTCGCCGCCGGTGCCGTCCGCCGCCAGTCGCGCGACCACGTCCTCCTCGACCGTGCGCGGGTCCTGCTGCACGGTCCAGCCCAGCCGGCGGGAGAGTCTCCCCACGTGCGTGTCGACCGCGAGCAGCGAGTGCCCGAACCAGGCGCCGCGGACCACGTGAGCGGTCTTGCGCCCCACCCCCGGCAGCGCCTCGAGGGCGGACTGGTCATCCGGCACCTCGCCGCCATGATCCTCGAGCAGTCCCCGGGACAGGGCGATGATCCGACGCGCCCGGGTCGCCCCCATCCCCAAGGGGCGCACGACGCCGGTGACCTCGGCCTCGCCCGCCGCGGCGAGCTCCGCGGGCGTCGGCCAGCGCTCGAACAGCTCGGGGGTCACCTGGTTGACGCGGACATCGGTGGTCTGGGCCGACAGCACCGTCGCGACCAGGAGTTCAAAGGCGTCGCGGTGATCGAGCTCGGTGCGCGCCCCGGGATGGACCCCCGCCAGTCGAGCGGCGACGATCCCGGCATCGGCCCGGCCGGCGGGACCGGTTCCGGTGACGGCCCGCGAGGGCGACCTCGACATCTGGACTGATCCTCCTGCGGCGCGTGACGGGACCGAGCGGCGTCGGCACGGTAGTGTTCAACCATCATGTGACCGTGGCCACCGCAGTTCGTGGCATACGACACATCGAGTAGCACAGCACGGTCCCGACAGTCGGGGCCCCACACTCAGGAGGTTCCGTGGACGAGAACATCGTACGGTCATCACCGCTGTTCGCTGCGCTCGACGAGGACGGCAAGCAGGCCGTGCTGGCGTCGATGAAGCAGGAGGACTACCACCGCAGCGCCATCATCTTCCGAGAGGGGGACCCGGGCGACCGGCTCTTCATCATCGGCTCCGGCAAGGTGAAGGTCGGTCACGCCTCGGGCGACGGCCGCGAGAACCTGCTGGCGGTGCTCGGCCCCGGGGAGACCCTCGGCGAGCTGTCCCTGTTCGATCCCGCCCCGCGCAACGCGACGGCGACCGTGGTCGCAGAATCGACCCTCTACTCGCTCTCGCAGCAGGACCTCTACCGGGTCCTCGCCCAGCGTCCCGAGGTGGGCCGCCACCTGCTCGCCTCGCTCGCGCGCCGCCTGCGCAAGACCAACGAGTCCCTCGCGGACCTGGTCTTCGCCGACGTCCCCGGGCGTGTGGCGAAGAACGTCCTCGACCTCGCCCAGCGCTTCGGCCGGCAGACCGACGACGGCGTGATGGTCGCCCACGGCCTCACCCAGGAGGAGCTCGCCCAGCTGGTCGGCGCCTCCCGCGAGACGGTCAACAAGGCGCTGGCGGACTTCGCCTCGCGCGGCTGGATCCGGCTCGAGGCCCGCGCGGTGCTGATCTCCGACGTCGAGCGCCTGCGCCGCCGCGCCCGCTGACGGCGGCCAGCCGGCCCTGACAGCGACCGGCCGACTCTGCCTGCGGTCAGCCGCCTCCGGCGCGGCACCGTCGCGGGGCATCGCGACACGCACACCGAGACCACCGATCGCGCCCACCAGCGGGCGGGATCGGTGGTCTCGTCGTCTCGTGCCGGAATCGCACGACGGCCGCGCTCTCGCGCGCAGACAGGGCAGACAGGGCAGACAGGGCAGACGGGTCACCGCAGCCCGGTCGTCCCGAGAGCGCGCTCCTCCGCAGATGCTCGGCGCGGGGACCCTTGCGAGGTGCGGCGCTCAGCGCTCCTCGGCGAGGTGGTCGAGGGTGGCACGGAGGTTCTTGCGGGCGGCGTCCGCGAGCTCGGGCGGCAGCTCGGTGCCGTAGACGGCGCGCAGCAGGCGGTCCATGGTCAGCACCCCCGCGGTGCGCGCCCGGCGCACCTCTTCGATCCGCTCGCGACGGTGGGCGATGGCCTGCTCGATCGCCTCGAGCGATTCCAGGGGCGACTCGTGGACCGGACCGTGTCCGGGATGGATCGAGCCGATCCGCCCGTCGGCCGCCATCGCCCGCAGGATCGCGAGCGACTGCAGGTAGTCGCCGAGCGACCCGCCGTCCTCGGGCACGATCACTGTGGAGGATCCACCCAGCAGGGTGTCTCCGCTGAGCAGGCGCCCACCGTCGACCAGCACCCCGACCGAGTCGGAGGTGTGGCCGGGCAGATGGATGACGTGGCCGACGGTCCCGTGGTCGCCCTCGAGCGAGGACGGCAGCGGGCGGGACCCGGGGACGGCGCTCTGGTCCGCCGCCCACAGCGGCACCTCTCGCCCGCTGCGTGCGGACAGCTGCCGCGCCAGCGTGGCGGCTCCGGCGGCGTGGTCGAGATGGCGGTGGGTGACCAGCACCCCCAGCGGCCGGCTGTCCGGCCCGCAGCGCAGCAGGAGCTCGGCGAGATGCTCGGGATCCCGTGGGCCGGGATCGATGATCCACACCTGGTCCTCATCGCGCAGCACGTAGCTGTTGGTGCCGCTGAGGGTCATCGGTCCGGGATTGTCCGCCCGGACGGCGATCAGCTCGACGGCCGGGGCCTCAGGATCCCGCTGCGGGGCATGGTCATCCATGGCGCGGTGCTCAGCGGGTCGCGTCGGCCGGGCCGGCGAGCTCCACCAGGAGGTCGAGCTCGACCGGCGAGTCCAGCGGGAGCACGGCGACGCCCACGGCGGACCGGGCATGCGTCCCGGCGTCGCCGAAGAGCTCGCCGAGCAGTTCGCTGGCGCCGTTGATCACCGCCGGCTGCGCGGTGAAGGAGGGATCGGAGGCGACGTATCCGGTGAGCTTGACGATGCGGGTGATGCGGTCGAGATCCCCGGTGAGCGCCTCGATCGCGGCGAGGGCGTTGAGGCAGCAGGTGGCGGCGAGCTGCGCAGCCTGCTCCTGGGTGACCTCCCCGCCGACCTTGCCGGTCAGCGGCAGCGCGCCCTCCACGAACGGCAGCTGCCCGGAGGTGTGCACCTGGTGGCCGCTCGCGACGGCCGGCACATAGGCGGCGACGGGCGCGGCGACGGTGGGCAGAGCGAGCCCGAGCTCGTCGAGCCGGGCGCGGAGCCGGGTGCTCCCGGTGGCGACCATCGGCTCAGCCCTCGCCCAGCGGGCGCTTGAGGTAGGCGACCAGGTTCTCCGGGTTCGGACCCGGCACCACCTGGACCAGCTCCCACCCCTCCTCGCCGTAGTTGTCGAGGATCTGCTTGGTCGCGTGGATCAGCAGCGGAACGGTCAGGTATTCCCAGCGGGTGACGGTGCTCATGGGGCGAGCCTACCGGGGCACGAGCCTCGGGTGCGGGGCACGGGCCCCGTGGCCTCAGCTCTCGCCCGGCGGCCCGCGAGCTCATCCGCCCTCAGGAGCCCACGGCCTCCTGCTCGGCGCGGCGCAGAACGGCCCACCAGTTGCTCACCTCGGGATTGCGCCGCAGCAGCCGACGGCGCTCGCGCTCGGTCATCCCGCCCCACACCCCGAAGTCGACGCGGTTGTCCAGTGCATCGGCCAGGCACTCGGTCCTCACGGGGCAGGCCCCGCAGGCGAGCTTGACCGCATGCTGCTCGGCGCCCTGCACGAAGAACCCGTCGGGTTCCATGCTCACGCAGGCTCCGCGCGTCGCCCAGCTCGAGTCGTTGGTGGTGACAGCTCCCCCGATGGTCATACCCGTCCTCTTCCCAGTTCCCGGATCGACGTTGATCCGTTCATTTCCCTTACTGTAAGGAGACAGCCGCCACAGTGCAAAACGCGAGCAGGTAGATGAACATCCACGCGAAGTGTGCTACATCGTGAACCGGGCGTGCTCGGCGGCGCCCCGGGGGCCGGTGATGCCCCTGGCACCCGGTACCCGGAGCACGCCGTCGCCCGGCGCGTCCCGGCCGGCCGCCGGATTCGTGAAGATTCCGCACTCGTGGCATGCCTGAATGCCGACAGGCCAGGGCTCCCCGTACCCTGGGATCATGGCCAGCACCCCGCCCGCGCCCGCTCCGGGACGCTCCCTCCCCGTCGCCCTGCTGCAGACCGTCTATCTGCTGCTGGGGCTGCTCGCCGTCTCCGCCCTCGCCGGCGTGCTGATGGCGGCGTTCTTCCTGCCCATGGTCTCCGCCGGCTCGGCGGTCGCCAAGGACGGCGTGGACCTCTTCGAGTCGTACCCGACCGAGCTCGAGGTGGAGCCGCTGAACGAGGCGAGTCGCATCGAGGCCTCGGACGGCTCGCTGCTGGCCACCTTCTACACCGAGAACCGCATCATGGTGCCGCTGGAGGAGATCTCCCCGCACATGCAGAACGCGGTGGTCGCGGTCGAGGACCGCCGCTTCTTCGAGCACGGCGGCGTGGACCCCAAGGGCATGATCCGGGCCATGGCCTCGAATGCCGCCGGCGGCGCGACCCAGGGCGGATCGACCCTGACCCAGCAGTACGTGAAGAACGCCCTCCTGATGGACGCCGTCCAGCGCGGAGACCAGGAGGACCAGATCGCCGCGACCGAGCAGAGCTACGGTCGCAAGCTGCGCGAGGCGAAGCTCGCGATCTCGCTCGAGAAGACGTGGACGAAGGACGAGATCCTCAACGCCTACTTGAACGTGGCGCAGTTCGGGCCCTCCCAGTACGGCGTGGAGACAGGCTCGAGGCACTACTTCTCCAAGAGCGCCGTGGACCTCAACCCCGGCGAAGCGGCCCTGCTCGCAGGCATCACCAACGGGCCCAACCAGTACGACCCCGTCTCCCACCCCGAGGCGGGCGAGAAGCGCCGCAACGAGGTGCTGGGCGATATGCGCCGCGAGGGCCACATCACCGACGAGGAGTACGAGACCTACACCGCCCAGCCGGTGGAGGAGATGCTCGAGATCCAGAACGTGCGCGCCGGGTGCGCCGACGCCGGCACCAGCGGCTTCTTCTGCGACTACGTGACGCGCTCACTGCTGAACGACCCGAGCTTCGCCCCCACCTACGAGGAACGGCGCAAGCTGCTCTACGGCGGCGGGCTCACCATCCGCACCACCCTCGACCCCGCCACCCAGGCGGCGGCGGTGGACATCCTGCAGCGCAAGGTGCCGGGCGATGCCCAGCACGGCTTCGGGCACTCGATCGTGACCGTCGAGCCCGGTACCGGCAAGATCCTCACGATGGCGGAGAACCGCTCGTTCAACCCCTTCGAGGAGGTCAAGCCCGGCGAGTCGGCCATCAACTTCAATGTGCCGCAGGCGCTCGGCGGCGGCAGCGGCTTCCCGGTCGGCTCGACCTTCAAGCCGTTCGTGCTGCAGGAGTGGCTCGAGAACGACCGGTCGCTCTACGACAAGGTCAGCACCGTGCGCGACCCGATCACCTACGCCCCGGCCAAGTGCCTCGGGGGCGGTGCATGGCGCGAGAGCTCGGGATGGAATCCCGACAACGCCGTCTCGGTGCCGATCGCCCCGATGGAATCGGTCCTGAACTCCACCAAGTTCTCGATCAACACCAGCTACACCGACATGGCCAGCCAGCTGGACCTGTGCAACATCGCGAACACGGCACGCAACATCGGCGTGGTCCCGGCGACGTACAACCCGTACGACCCGACCACCTGGGAGATGCCGATCGAGGACATGTACGGCACGGAGCTGGCGCCGGCGGTGCTGGTCCTGGGCGAGCTGCGGATCTCCGCGCTCGACATGGCCTCCGCCTACGCCACGTACGCCTCCGGGGGCACCTACTGCAAGCCGCAGGGCATCAGCGAGGTCGTGGACCGCAACGGGGACCCGATGGAGATCTCCGGCGCCGAGTGCCACCAGGCCGTCGAGAAGGACGTCGCCGACGCCATGGCCTGGACCCTCCAGCAGGATCTCGAGGACCCGAGGGCCACCGGCAAGGGGAAGATCATCGAGGGCCATCCCGCCGGAGGCAAGACCGGCACCTCGGGCTCGCAGTTCCATACCTGGTACGTCGGCTTCACCCGCCAGATGTCGACCGCGGTCTGGTTCGGCCACCCCAACGCCAATGTCCGTCCGGGCGGCTTCGCGGTCGACGGTCAGATGCTCCGCAGCGGCAGCGTCTGGGGCAACACCATCTCCCTGCCCACCTGGCAGGAGTACATGACGCGAGCCCACGAGGGGCTGCCCAGCGAACCGTTCCCGGCGGCGCCGACCCCGCCCGCCTCCCCCTCCGGCGAGGTGGTCCAGGAGGGTGTCGTGCCCGACGTCTCCGGCATGGTGCTCTCCCAGGCGGAGGATGCCGTGACCTCGGCCGGCTACACGCCGCAGGTCCAGCGTGAGGCGAGCAGCGACGTGGGCCAGTGGTACGTGATCGGCACGAACCCTGCCGCAGGCACTCGCCTGCCGGAGGGCGAGACCGTGGTCATCCGTCAGTCCACGGGTGGGAACTGAGGTGCGACCCCTGCTTGCGGCCGCAGGGGCCGCAGGGGCCCTCGGCATGGGTGCTGCCGCCGCCGCCCACCTCTGGTCCCGCCACGTCGAGATCCACCGGTACACGCTGCGCGAGGTCGAGCTGAGGATCCTCCCCCCGGGGACCCGCACGATCCGGGTGCTGCACATCAGCGACATCCACCTGCTCCCGGACCAGCAACGGAAGCTGGACTTCCTCGAGCACCTCACGCTGCTGCGCCCGCACCTGGTGATCGACACCGGGGACAACATCGCCTCGGCCGCTGCGATCCCGGTGCTGGCAGAGGCCCTGGAGCCGCTTCTGCGACGGCCCGGGGCCTTCGTCCGGGGCTCCAACGACATGTACGAGCCGGTCTCGAAGAACCCCGCGCGGTACCTGCTCCCGGACGCCCGCCCACAGGGGATGACCGATCCGAAGGAGCCCACGCTGCCCGTCAGCGAGCTCACGGAACGACTCGCGGAGCATGGCTGGAAGGACCTCACCAACACCCGTGCCGCGATCGAGCTCGGAGGGCTCGAAGTGCGCCTGGCGGGCGTCGACGACCCCCACCTCGAGCTCGACGAGATGCCTCCCCCGGCCTCCCCTGCGCCGCCCGCACCGGCGCACGGCAACGTGCTGCGCCTCGGGGTGGCGCACGCGCCCTACCGTCGCGTGCTGGACTCCCTCGTCGCCGACGGCTCGGAGCTGATCCTCGCCGGGCACACCCACGGTGGCCAGCTGCGACTTCCCGGAATCGGCGCCCTGGTCACCAACTGCGACCTCCCCCGACAGCAGGCTCGCGGCCTGTCGGACTGGCAGGGCGTCCCGCTGAACGTCAGCGCGGGGATGGGGGCGAGCCCCTACTCGAACTACCGTCTGCTGTGCCCGCCCGAGGCGACGTTGCTCACGTTGCGTGCACCGAAGGCCGGACCGGTGCGGTGAGCACCTCTCGGGCCTGCTAATGTTTCTCCTCGGTGCTCCGCTTCGACGGGGCGCCGGGACACCTTCGGGGTGTGGCGCAGCTTGGTAGCGCGTGCCGTTCGGGACGGCAAGGTCGCAGGTTCAAATCCTGTCACCCCGACCAGTGAGCGAAGGGCCGGCGGATCGCAGGACGATCCCCGGCCCTTCCGCATTCCCGGACCCCGACTCACGCACCGCGACCTTTCGGCGCTCCGGCCATGGCCCCTCCACGCCGTTCAGCGTCCCGTTCAGGACCCTCAGATCAGGACCCTCAGAAATACCGGCATCACCCGCCTCGCCGAGGCGGCATTTCGGACATATCGCCCTGGGCTGACCTGCGTCTTCGCAAGGCGGAGCATTCATGATGAGCATTCTCTGGCGTGAATAACAAAGGTGTAACTACCATAACGCGACCCCCATTTCGAGAGCAACACGGGGCAATTTCGTGGTTTTTGGCAAAATCTTCGCAAAGATGTGATGGGTCGCAGGCAAACCCCCCTGTGGGCCACACACGACCTGCACATACAGTGACCAGCGGTGCTGCCCGAGCTCGGGCCGTACCCTCCGGGCTGCCGCCTTCCCGTCACCGGCCCGGTAGCTTCCTCCACTTCCCTGGGTGACGGGCGCAGATCGTGCGCGCGTCGCCCGCGCCGCCGCACGGCACCGCTGCGAGGCGACGGAGAAAGAGATCGCCACCGATGTTCCGCACAGCTCCACACGGCACGCACCGGGCTCCCGGCCGTGCCGTCATCGACTACCGAGGGCTCGCCGCCCCCGTGGGTCGGGGTGTCGGAGGGGCCGCCGTGATCGGCGCCGTCTCCGCGACCGCCGCACTCACCGGTGGGGCCTCGGCCACAGCCCAGGCCCCCGCCGCACCGGCCGCCGGGACCGTCCGCGGGATCGCCCCGAGCGCTGCTCCGGGCATCGTGCCCGTCAGCCAGTCCCAGCACACGTCCGTCAAGCTGCGCCTCGGCGCACGCGGCGCGGCCGTGACCTACCTCCAGCAGCGCCTGAACGCCCACGGCGCCTCGCTGACGGTGGACGGCGTCTTCGGCTCCGCCACCCTCCGGGCCGTCAGGAACCACCAGTCCCGCGCCGCCATCGGCGTCGACGGCGTGGTGGGCCCCAAGACCTGGAACGCGCTGACCGGTGGGAGCGCCTCGGCTCCGCCCGCGTCCTCCGACGGCTCCTCGCAGCCCAAGCTCCGTCAGGGTTCCCGCGGCAGCGCCGTGAGGACCCTGCAGTCCTCGCTCAACGCGAGCGGCGCCTCGATCTCTGTCGACGGCGTCTTCGGCCGCGGCACCGCGAGCGCCGTGCGCTCGCTGCAGGCCTCGGCCGGGATCGGCGTCGACGGCGTGGTGGGCCCCAAGACCTGGAACGCACTGAACCGCGGCGTCCAGATCTCCCCCGGCGCGGGTGGCGGGTCCTCGAGCGGCACGTCGGTCAACGGTCAGGCCATCATCAATGCGGCGCGTGCGCAGACCGGCGTCCGCTACACGTGGGGCGGATCCTCGCCGTCCTCCGGCTTCGACTGCTCCGGCCTGGTGTACCACGCGTACAATCAGGCGGGGATCAACCTGCCGCGCAAGACGGCCAAGGGATACACCTTCGGCGGGCGGATCATCTCGCAGTCCGAGGCGAAGCCCGGCGATCTCGTCGCCTTCACCGGCAACAACTACGGCCACATGGGCATCTATGTGGGCAACGGCAGGATCATCGACGCCTCCGGCTCACGCCAGCAGGTCGTCGAGCGCTCCATCTGGAACGCACCGCACGTGTTCGTCACCTACCGCTGATCGCCTCGGCGCTCGACGGAGGACGGATATAAGGCCACGACGGCCTGCTCGACGCGAGAGCGTCCACGGGAAGGAGCAGGGCGGCGTGAGGGAGCCCGGTCGGCGCAGCCGACCGGGCTCCTGTGCGTCCCGAGCCCCAGTGGGCGCAGTGACGCGCGTCTCCATGGCAAACTGGTGGGGACCACGATCGACGTCATCCGTCCAGGAGAAGCAATGCCCGATCCCCTCGCCCTCGTCCCGCTGCCCCAGTCCGTCGTGTGGTCGGAGGGCGTCTGGGAGACGAGCGATCCCTGGGAGGGCCTGTCCGTCGGGCTCAACGAGGATCTGCCGCCCACCGAGTACACGCTGTCGATCTCGCCGGCCGGCGCGGCGCTCAGCGCCGGCAGCGAAGCCGCGCTCGCCGACGGCCGCAACACCTTCGCCCAGATCGTCACCGGCACCCACGGCGCCATCCCGTGCGTGACCATCTCCGATGCGCCGCGGTACGCCTGGCGCGGCATGCACCTGGACGTCTCCCGCCACTTCCTGCCGGCCGCGGAGATCGAGACGCTGATCGACGCGATGGCGCTGCACCGACTGAACGTGCTGCACCTCCACCTCACCGATGACCAGGGCTGGCGCATCGAGATCAAGGGCTACCCGCGGCTGACCGAGATCGGTGGCCGGCGCGAGCAGACGCTCATCGGCCACATGGGCGATGACGAGGAGGCCTGGACCTTCGACGGCACCCCCCATGGCGGGTCCTACACCCAGGAGGAGCTGGCCGGGCTGATCGAGTACGCCCGCCGCCGCGGCATCATGGTGGTGCCCGAGATCGACCTTCCCGGCCACCTGCAGGCGGCCGTCGCCGCCTATCCCGAGCTCGGCAACTTCCCCGACCAGAGGGTCGGTGTGCGCGAGGTCTGGGGGATCTCCGACCACGTGCTGGGCGTCTCCGACGAGGTGTTCGACTTCCTGCGCGATGTGCTCACCCAGGTCGCCGACCTCTTCCCCGCCCCCTATGTGCACATCGGCGGCGACGAGTGCCCGCGTGTGGAATGGGAGCGCTCCCCCGCGGCGCGGGCCCGCATGAACGAGTGGGGCTACACCCGGGTCTCCGAGATCCAGGGCCATTTCACCCAGTTCGCGGCCGACGTCCTCGCCGAGAAGGGCAAGCGGATCATCGCCTGGGACGAGGTCCTCGAGAGCCACCTGCCCGATGACACCGTCATCATGAACTGGCGCCACGGCAACGGGATCGCGGAGTCCACCTCCCGTGGCTTCCGCACCATCATCGCGAACAATGAGCACACCTACTTCGACCACTACCAGGCGACCCCGGCGGAGGAGCCGCTCGCGATCGGCGGTCACACCACCGTCAAGGACGTCTACACCGCGAAGCTCACGCCGAAGAAGCTCGGCGAGGACCAGGAGAAGCTCCTGATCGGTGTGCAGGGCCAGCTGTGGACCGAGTACATGCCGGACGCCGCTCAGGTGCAGTACATGGCGTTCCCGCGCATGTGCGCCCTCGCCGAGCGCGCCTGGGGCTCTCCGGAGCAGAGCTGGGAGGAGTTCGAGGAGCGTCTGCGCGCCCATCTGCCTCGCCTGGACGCCTTCGGCATCCGGTACCGCCCGCTGGACTGAGATGCCCACCTCCCACCGCGACGCGCATCCGTACGGCCGCTCCTCCGACGACGTCCGGCGCCGTGACCAGCGCCTGCGCCGCACCCGGCGGCTCCGGGCGACGCAGCTGACGATCTTCTCGGTGCTCGCCATCATGCTGATAGGGGTCGGCGTGTATGCGCTCGGTGAGCTGAGCGAGCCGACGGCAGAGCCCGGCGTGATCGCGCCGAAGTCCTTCGGCCCCGATCCGGTCGAGCTGGCCTGCCCCGCGCCGGGAGACCTCCCCACGCCTCCCGAGGAGGTCACCGTGACGGTGCTGAACGGGACCTCCCGCAGCGGCCTGGCCGGGGACGTCACCGAGAACCTCGCCGAGCGCGGATACGAGGTGGGGGAACCGGGGAACACTCGCCGGGCGACCGGCGCCGCCACGATCGTCCACGGCCCCGAGGGGTATCTGGCGGCGCAGGCCGTGCAGGTGCAGATCCAGGACGCCCAGCTGCGGCTGGACGAGGAGCGTGAGGGTGCTGGGGTGGATCTGCTGATCGGTGACGGGTTCGCCGGTCTCCAGGAGGAGTCGGTGGCCGCCGCCGCTCTCGAGGAGCCGGTGGAGATGCCCGAGGGCTGCTGAACCCGTCGCCGGGGCGGACCCTCCCGGCCGGGCCGTGCCTCCGTGCCGGGGCGGGGTCCTTCCCGCCGACGTCAGTCCTCCCAGGCCCGACGGTCGGTCTCCATGCGCAGACCGATCCAGAGCGAGACGCCGCCGCCGAAGAGCAGCAGCAGCACGAGGGTGCCGAAGAGGACCGCGGTGCCGCTCGAGGAGGGCATGAGGCCGACCAGCAGGCTGTTGATGCCGGTGGTCTCGGGATCCGACTCGGCGGCGTCGGCGAGATCCGGGTCCACGTCGACCACCAGGGTGGCCCGGGCGGGCACGCCCTCGCCGTCGTGGAGGTGGTAGTCGATAGGTGTGGTGCGGCCGATGAACCCGGCCTCGGGGGCGAAGGTCACCGCCCCGTTCTCGCCGACGGTGAAGACGCCCTCCCCGGGGATCAGCAGTCGCTTGCCGCGACCGTCCTCGAGGTCCGAGAGGTTGGTCGCCGCGAGCGAGCTGATCTCGACGCTCTCGGGGACCAGCGGCTGGGAGCCGCTCCCGGCGGTGTCGTTGCCCAGCACGTCCACGGTGACCGGCGAGCCGGGAGCAGTGCGGCCCTCGTCATCACGCGGCGTGGCCGTGACCGGGGAGTAGATCGCCTGCAGGGTCGCATGGACCGGATTGTCGGCGTAGACGCCGCGCGCGGTGACCCCCACCGGCGTGGCGGCGCCGACGAATCCGTCCTCGGGCGTCATCACCACCGCCCCGGTCTCGAAGTCGATCCGCCAGGTCCCCTCCCCCGGGACCGTCAGCTGCGTGTCCTCCGCGGTGAGCTCGGCCCCCTCGGGCATCTCTGCGGCGTCGAAGCGCAGCGAGTCGGAGCTGACGTCACGGACCCCGGTGCTCAGGTCGATGCTGATCTCGCTGCCGGGCGCCCCGGCCACCGCCCGGGAGCGGAGGATCGGGTAGGCGGTGCTCAGCAATGCCGTCGAGGCGGTCTCTCCCTCGCCGTCCCCGCCGGTGATGCCCATCGGTGCGGTCTCGTGCACCTCGGCGCTGTCCGGGGAGAAGCGCACGGTGGCGGCCTCCCGGTCCAGCTCCCAGACGCCCTCGCCAGGGACCACCACCCGGGTGCCGTCGGCGGAGACGTCATAGGATCCCGGATCGCCGAGCGGCTGCAGCCGCAGCGTCGTGGAGTCGACGAACTGCTGTCCCTCGCCGACCACGAACAGGATGTCCTCCCCGTAGGGGGCCGACCAGTCCAGGTCCGAGATGATCGGGACCGTGAGCGTGATCCGGCCTGCGCGCTCCACGGCGCCCTCCTCGTCCGCGATCACGAAGCGGACGGGATTGATCTGCCGGCCGAGGCCGGGCCCGGCAGGGGTGTGGGTGAGGGTGGTGCCATCGGCCGAGAGCTGCCAGAGGCCCTGGTCGGGGACCGTGGCTCGGCTGCCGTCGGCGAGCACCGTGGATCCCGGCGGCAGTCCCTGCAGCTCGAGCCGGGCGGTGCCCTCGGCGGGCACGTCGCCGCCGAGCGAGATGCTCGTGGCCTCGCCGGCCGAGCCGTGGGCGGAGATCTCCTCGAGCTCCAGCAGCTCGGGCACCAGTTCGACGGGCAGCGAGCGGCTGTCGTGGTGCCCGCCGATGGACAGGGAGATCGGGGTGCTCGGGCCCTCCACGCCGTACTCCGGGGTGAAGACGAGATCCTCACCGATCAGCGACCAGGTCCCCTCCCCCGCGACCTCGATGCTGCGGGAGTCCTGCCCCACCGGCCGCAGGGAGGCGTCCTCCTGCTCGGCGTCCTCGGGCACCTCCAGGCGCGCGGAGCCGAGGTCGACCTCGTCCTCGAGCCCGTCCTCGATCAGGGAGACCAGCGGGATGCGGGTGATCGACCCCGGGACCATCTCCAGGGTGCGCGTCTCCGCCGGGAACTCGAAGGGGCCGTCCTCCCCGAGCGCCGCCGCCGGTGCTGCCATGGACAGGGCCAGGACTCCGGCTGCGCACAGCGCTGCAGCCCGCGCGACCAGGCTCCCCGGGCACGCGCGAGAGAGGCGACGCGGCGACGGCTCGAGCATCGGGCCAGGGTAGCAACGCGGCCCGGGAGCCCGCGGGGCGACCGCCTCGACCGGCGCGTCCGGGGCACTGCGGCGGATGCCTCCTGCCGAGGCCGGCCCGACCGTAGAGTGAGCGCATGGACGAGAGCATGGACGAGATCAGCGCCGCTCCCTCCCCGGCCGCCGACATCCCGCCGACCGACGAGCCACCCCCCGACGCCCCACCCCTCGACCTCTCCGCCCTGCCTCCGGTGGGCGAGATCCTCGACCTCCTCACCGGGCAGCTGCTCGCCTGGATGCCCGCCCAGCGCTGGTACGCCCACAAGGGTGCCGGGCGAGCGCAGCTGTCGATCCGCGGATGGGCCCCGCTGCGCGTGGCACCGGACCATCTCGCCGTCCTGGTCGTCGTGGCGGTGACGCTCCAGGGCGAGCATCTCGGTGAGAGCGACCCCGGGGCCGAGAACCGGTCCGAGGTGCTCTACCAGGTGCCGCTGGTGCTGCGTCGCCCCGATGCCCCGTCCGGCGAGCGCGACGAGGGCGCGGAGATCGGGGTGGTGGCGGTGCCCGGCGGTCCGTTGCGCGTGGACGACGCCACCCGGGACGCCGACGGCCGGGCCGCGATCATCGCCACGCTCGTCTCCGGCGAGGGAGCGGCCGGTCCTGCCCTCGGTCTGGCCTCCCAGCGCCCGGTGCCCGAGGCTCCGCTCCCGCTGGGTCGCGCCATGCGGAGCCGGCTGCTCGCAGGCGAGCAGTCCAACACCTCGATGATCGTCGAGACGGAGGGCGCCTCCCCGCTGATCGTGAAGCTGTTCCGGGTGCTGCAGGACGGCGAGAATCCCGATGTGGTGCTGCAGGGCGCGCTCACCGCGAGCGGCAGCACCCGGGTCCCGGCGCTGGTGGGCTCCGCGACGGTGGGCGTGGGCAGCGCCCGCAGCGGCGGCGACAGCGGCAGCGCCGGCAGGGGCGGCAGCGGCGGGGTGGTCGGGATCCGCACCCACTCGCTGCTGGCCCAGGAGTTCCTGCCCGGGGTGGAGGACGCCTGGCGGCTCGCGCTGCGCCTCGCCGCCGCCGGGGAAGATTTCTCCGCGCCCGCCGCGCAGCTGGGTGCGGCCGTCGCGGAGGTCCACCGCGATCTGGCCCGCGCCTTCGGCACCGTCGCCGCCGAGACCGCGCAGGTGCGGGCGATGGTCGCGCAGATGCGGGGACGGCTGGCGGAGATCTCCGGCCAGCTCCCTCGGGTCGCCGAGCTTCGGGAGCCGCTCGAGGCGCTGCTGGAGGCGGCCCTGGTGGTGCCATGGCCGCCGATGCAGCGCATCCACGGGGACCTCCATCTGGGGCAGGTCCTCCGGGTTCCGGAGCGAGGATGGGTGCTGCTGGACTTCGAGGGCGAGCCCCTGCGTCCGCTCGCCCAGCGCAGCCTGCCCGACTCGCCCCTGCGGGACGTCGCCGGGATGCTGCGCAGCCTCGACTACGTCGCCGGGGCGGTGCGACTGGAGCACGGGGGCGATGCCGCCGCGTGGACGGCCGACGCCCGACGCGCCTTCCTCACGGGCTATGTGCAGGAGTCCGGGGGTGAGGTCCAGGGCCCCGGGAGCGCAGTGCAGTCCTCCGCAGGTGCGGCGCCGGGCTCCGGGAGCACTGCACCGGCCGCCCGCCCCCTCGCGGTGCTGCTGGCCGCCTTCGAGGCGGACAAGGCCGTCTACGAGGCGCTGTACGAGGCGCGCAACCGACCGGACTGGCTGCCGATCCCGCTCACCGCGCTCGCACGGATCAGCGCACCAGCCGCGGGGGCGGGGTCAGGGGGCTGAGCGCCGAGACCGGACTGGTGGTGGCCATCGGGGCCAGAGAGCCCGGCAGGAACGGAGCGCTGATCGCGCGCACCGCCACCCGCACTCCGATGACCACCTCGAGCAGGTCCCCGGCCGTGTTCGTCCAGCGGAGAGAGGTCACCCCGGATCTCGCCCGATCCGAGCGGCGATGCAGCCCGTGGGCGGTCGCGATCGAGTCCGCGACGTCGATCAGCCGCGCGGTGGCGGTCGCCGAGGCCTCGGGGCGCCCCGCGCTGGTCAGCAGCGCGCTGACGTGGCAGAGGGTCTGGAGACCGCGCCAGGAGTCACCGGAGGAGCGGTCCCGCTCGGGCCGGTGATCGTGGAATCCCCCCAGACCCGGCTGCTCATCGAGCGCCGCGGCGGTCACGGTGCTGAGCAGCGCGTGCATCCGCTGATGGGTCTCGTCCTGGCTCGGGACCGCGCCGGATGCCGGGTGAGGAAGAGCTGACATCACTGTGCACCTTCCACCTTCGCGCCGCCCGGGGCGGTCGCTCCACATTGCACCGTCCGGCCAGAACGGTTGGCGACCAGGGTACCGATCTCGGGAGCACCTGCCGATGGGGAGAACTCCCCATCGACGTCGGGCCCCGTCGGCCGCTGCGCCTCACTCCTCGGTGGGGACGAACTGCACCGGGGCGACCGAGGAGAACCGATCCTGCCGGATCGACACCACGCCCACGCCGCCGATGAACGGAGCCAGGGCCTGCGGGTTCTTGCCCGGGTTCGCGAGGATCACCTGGAAGCCGAAGTGGCGGAAGGACTCCATCGCCGCGGTGATGAACTTGCCCGCTCCCTTGGAGAAGGCCTCGTCGATGATGATCGGGGCATAGCGCGGGACCTCCTGGCCGGTGCCCGCGAGCTGGTAGCGCAGGGCCGCTGCGAGGCAGAAGGTGGCGAGCCTCTCGTTCTGGCCGCCGGAGAGCGGACCCCCGGATTCGTGGGCATGGACCACGGTGCCGGCGGCGTCGATCTCCTCGGCGTGGAAGTGCACATGGCGGCGCACGTCCAGGATCACCCGGGAGACCTGATCGTCCCGGGTGCGGGCGGCCCCGATCATGTCCATCAGATGGCGCAGCGAGAGGAAGCGCTCCTCGGCCAGCTCCCGGTCACGGGAGATGTCGTTCAGCGCGGTGTCCGCCACCGCCTCCTCGAGCGCGCGCTTGAACTCGTCGAGCGCGGCCAGGTGCACCGGGCGCATCGACAGCTGGAGGAAGCGGCCGGAATGGAACTCCACCTGTGCCAGCAGGGAGTTGATCCGCTGCAGGCGCTTGCGGATCTCGGCCGGCTCCCGGGCGATCGCGGTGGCGAGGGCCTGCACGTCGCCGAGGGTGTTGCCGGTGAAGAAGTCGAAGAAGCGCTCCTCGACCTCGGGGAGCTTCTCCTCCTCGATCCGCTGCAGGATCGCGAGGTAGTCGTCGACCCCGTCGAGGGTGGGCGCGGTGTCCCCGGCCTGGGCCGGCCAGCGGCGGGAGAACTCACGCATCGCGGTGCGCATGTCCTCCTCCGCGCGGGAGGTGCGCCGGGTGAGGTCCATCAGCTCGGCGTCCAGCGTCGCGGAGGCGTCCTTGGTGACCTGGTCGATGGTGGACAGCACCAGGGTGGGGGCGATCGCCGCGAAGCGCTCGGCGAGCTCCTGCTCGACGGCGGGCTCGAGCGTCGACTCCGCGATCCGCTCCCGGGCCTCGGTAAGGCGCTCCTCGGCGCGTTCGGCCTGTTCGCCGAGTCTGCCGGCGCTGCGGACCACCTCCAGCAGCTCCTCATCGCTGTCGTGGATGGACTGCTCGACATCCTCGATCTGGCGAGCCAGCTCGGCGAGGGCCGCAGAGCCGTCCTCGGCGGCGCGGACCATGTCCCGCAGGTTGGCCACACGGCGGGCGACCGAGGCGGCATCGATGTCGTCCCAGGAGACGGCGCTGATCATCTGGAGGGCGTAGAGCCGCTCCCGGCGCCGCTCCCGCTCGCCCTCGACGTCCTTGCGGCGGGCCTGGGCCTCGAACAGCGCCTGCTCGGCCCGGGTGCGCTCCTGCTCGAAGACGACGCGCTTGGCCCGGTTGTCGAAGCCGAGCACCCACTGGGAACGGTCGTTGATCTGGCGGTCGGCGTTCTTCTCGTGCCGGCTGGCGGAGTGCTTGATCTGCCCCGAGCGCAGCACGGCTCGGTGCAGCCGGGTGAACTCCTCGAGGGTCTCCGCGCAGGTGTAGTCCATGCGGGAGGCGATCTCGTGGGACAGCCAGACATGGAACTCGCCGTCCTTGACGTCGAGCTTCGCGGCCAGGGAGCGCTCGTCGATGCTCTTGGCGGGACGTCGCAGGTCGGTGTTGACCCGGTTGTAGGAGATCCGTCGACGCAGCTTCGTGCGGTCGATGACGGTGGCGACCTCGCGGTAGATGCGGTCCGGGACCAGGATCGAACGGGCCAGTCCCCGCAGCGCCTGCTCGGCGGCGGCGGTCCACTCCTCCTCGCCGCTGCGCACCTGCAGCAGCTCGGCGGCGAAGGGCAGCTCGGTGGGCGCGATGCCGACCTCGGAGGCGATGTGGTCGCGCAGGGCGACGTCCTCGGAGTGCAGGTTCGAGGCGCGGGAGGTGAGGGAGGCGAGCTCCTCCCGGGTGCGCGCGAGGGTCTCGCCCAGCTCGCGGACGGCCGCCTCGGCCTCCCAGCGGGCGGCGTCCGCCCCCTTCTCCTCAGCCTCGAGGGACTCCCGCAGTGCGGTCACCTCGCGCTGCAGGGCGAGGAACATGTCCTCCCCCGCCGGAGTGCGCAGCTCCACCGTGGCGAGCTGCGCGGCGAACTCGGTGCCGCGCTCACGGCGCCGCTCCCGCTCCACCTCGAGGCCGGCGATCTGCTGCTTCCAGTCGTCGATCTCGCCGCCGCCGGCGCGCTTGCGCTGCTCCTTGAGCTGGGCGAGATCGGAGCGGGCCTCGGCGACGTCCTGCGTGAGCCGTCGCTGCTGCGCGGTGAGACGATCGCGCTCGAGCTGGAGCCGTCCCGTCTCGTCCCCGAGCAGCCGCACCAGGTGCTGAGCGGCGAAGACGTCGATGTCGCCCCGGCGGTCCACCAGCTCCCCGCCGCGCTCGCGCATCGCGGACCAGTCCTCGTGGTTCCCGCGCAGCCCGCGCAGCAGCTCCCGCTGCTCGCGTGCGGTCACCAGCGCCTCGTACACCTCGGAGAGGTTCTGGAAGTTCGCCAGCGCCTGATCGGCCAGGTCGAAGGTGCGAGGTGCGTCGAGCATGTAGTCGCGCAGCAGCGCGTTGACGTCTCCGAGCTCCTTGGCGGACTGGATCTTGTGCAGGAGCCCCAGCGCCTTCTCGTCCGGGATGCCCAGCAGCTGGCAGAACGCGGCGCGGTACTCGCGGAACTGGCGGAAGGTCTGGGTGCCGGGGTGCGCGGCCTCGAGCGCCTTGCCCTCGATCTGGGTGGAGACGAACTGGCGCAGGTCGGAGACGTCCAGCGGTGTGCGGGCGATGACGTAGAGGCTCTTGACGTCGGAATCCGCGGTGTGCCCGGCATGCAGCAGGAGCAGCCGGGAGAGCTGGACGGTCCCTCCGCGGCCATCGCTGTAGCGCAGGGTGAGCGCCGACAGCGTGGTCTTGTCGCGCAGCACCTCCTGGCTGAACTCGCCGGTGGCCTGGTCGTAGTGCATCGCCCAGGCGCCGCGCACATAGCTGGCCACGGTGCGGCGGTACTTCGAGCGGTTCGGTCCGGCATCCGAGGCCGCCGCGTTGAACTGCAGGGTGCGCGGCGGGGTCACCAGGGCGCTGATCGCGTCCAGCAGGGTCGACTTGCCCGTGCCCGGCCCACCCGTGAGGAAGTACCCCTTGGAGGAGATGGCCAGATCGTGCGTGCCATGGAAGGTGCCCCAGTTCGAGACTTGCACGGCGACCAGCCGCCACTGCCCGGGATGGGGATGGTCGGGATCGCGCTCCCCCTGCAGGGAGGAGGCATCGGGCTCGGCCATGCCGGGGAGGTCGAGGGTGTCGGCTGCGGATTCCACCACTGCAGGGTACCGGGATCGACCGGTTCCGGCAGGCCCCGCCCGCCCCCTCCCCCGATGCGACCCGCGTCGCATCCGCCGATGTGTTCCTCGGCTCCCTGCAGGGCTCGCACCACCCGGTGATCTGCAGTGCTCCGAGGGTCACCGAACCATCACAGAACCTCCCCGTTCACCTGGCATTCACCTTGTTATAGTCGCGGAGCTATCGGGGTCCCTTCCCGCAGCCGTCGGTTCCCGCTCGATCGCCCCTCCATCCAGAGACGCCCGGCGTCACCCTGCGATGCGCGGCGGCCGGGCCCGGGGCCGACCGACGTCGTCAGGAGAGTGGATGCAGGACGTGCCGAGCGAATCCGGCTCGCCGGGTGAGCGCGGCGATGCCGCTGTCGATGCTGCCCGCACAGGCGGGCCCTCGACCCTCCTGCAGCGCTCCGATCCCCACGCCACGCCCACGCTGTGGGGAGCGGTCTTCCCGGCGGCGAGCTGGCGGAAGGTGCTCGGCACGCGCACCGTGACGCTCACCGTCGAGGGCGGGCCCGCCTCGCTGCTGGCGGCGCGCGGCGGGCGCCTGCGGCGGCTCGGCCCGGTCAGCGGCGGGCGGCGCGAGCTCACCGCGGAGGAGCTGACCGAGGAGTGGCTCTGGATCGAGGGGGACGTGCGCTCGGTGACGTGGACGCTCGCCGAGGCGACCGAGCTGCCCTCGCTGTGCGTCGTGATCCCCACCTTCGGGCGGGAGTCGGACGCCCTCGCCCAGGCCCGCCGCTTCCTGGAGATGGAGGTCGTCACCTCCGTGGTGGTGGTCGATCAGGGCGGGACGCTGCAGCACCATCGCGCCTTCGCCCGGCTGCTCGCCGCCCACGATGCCCTGCGCCTGGTGGACCAGCCGAACCTCGGCGGTTCGGGCGGGTACGCCCGCGGAATGCTCGAGGCCTCCCGGGATCCGTCGGACGCGGTGCTGTTCTCCGACGACGACGCCGTCCTCTCCGAGGAATCGCTGCGCCGGATGCTCACCTATCAGGCGCTGGCCCCGCGCCCCACCATCCTCGGCACCCCGCTGTTCTCCGCGACGCAGCCCACCCAGCTGACCGCGCTCACCGAGGCCGTGAGCGCCTTCGCCTTCCAGTGGCGCTCCGCCGACCGCGTGCATCACGCGATCGACCTGGCGGGGACCTCCCCGGAGGAGTGGACCTTCTTCTCCCCCGGGGACGAGGCCAACTACACCGGCTGGTGGGGCACTCTGCTCCCCCCGGGCACGGCCGCGGACCTCGGCCTGCCCGCACCCCTGTTCCTGAAGTGGGACGACGCCGAGTACGGGCTGCGCGCCACGAGGCGCGGCTACGGCCACGCGGTGCTGCCGGGCACGTCGGTGCACCATCCGCCGTGGACCTCCTACCGCACCCAGATGACGTGGACCGGGAGGGTCCTGCACCGCAACCGGCTCGCGATCGCCGCCGCCTACGGCGCCGGTCGGGGCGTGCTCGCCTCCTCGCTGCTGCACCAGGCCAAGCACATCCTGTCCGGTCATCTGCTCACGGCCGAGCTCTGGGAGGACGGCATCGACGCGGTCCGCACCGGGCCCGAGGGCTGGCTCGGCGATGACCTGCTGCACGCCCGGGACGACGGCGCCCGGGTCGTGGACTCCTGGCATCGCCACCATGACCTCACCGCCGGCCAGCACCCCACCCATGGCTCCCCCCTGCCCCTCCCGGCGGCGCTGTGGCACTCGTTCCGCCGGATGCTGCGCCCCGACGGGCCGCCGCGGGTGGTGCTCGCCGTCCCGGCCGACGAGATGCACTGGCGCACCACGCTGGGCGGCGACGCCGTGCTGGTGACCGACGACGCCGGAGAGGTCCAGTCCGCCTTCGAGGTGAGCGGCTCGGAGATGCGCCATGCCCTGGCACGCTCCCTGCGCTCGCATCTCGACCTCGCCCGGCGCTGGCCCGGGCTGCGGGATCGGTATCGCGAGGAGCTGCCGCGACACACCACGGCCGCGTCCTGGACCGCGCTGATCGCCGCGGCCGACGCCGACGACCCCCAGACGAGGACGTGATCATGCCTGCACGTGGGAACGCGCTCAAGCGCCGGGTGCGCAGCACGGGCGGCAAGCTGCTGCGCCGCTTCGGCCTGCTGCCCGGAGGGATGCCCGACGGAATCGGGGACGACGCCGCGCTCGCGGGCACCGCCCTCGACGGCGAGGTCGTCGTGTACTTCCCGGACACCCTGGACAGCCTCTACCAGCTGCGCAGCTGGTACGGACCCCTGCGCGAGCTGCACCCGGTCCAGGGAGTGACCATCATCTGCATGGACTCCCGCACGGCTGCGGCCCTGCGCACGGAGGTGGACATCCCCGTGGTGACGATCGCGCTGGACGCCACGCTCGACGCGATCATCCTGCGCAGCGGGACCAAGCTGGTCCTGTACGTGAACTACAACCCGCTGAACACTGCCGCGCTGCGGTCGCGCTCGGCGATCCATGTCTCGCTGCTGCATGGCGACTCGGACAAGGTGGTCTCGGTCTCCAACCAGATCAAGGCCTACGACTACTCCTTCGTTGCCGGACAGGCGGCGATCGACCGCCTCGAGCGATACACGACCCTGTTCGACGCGCCGGCCCGATGCATCCCCGTGGGACGACCCTCCCTGGACACCGATCAGGTCGAGGTGACGGTCCGCTCGGACCCCCGCCCGACGGTGCTCTACGCCCCGACCTGGGAGGGCGGGCAGGCCTCCGCGGCCTACAGCTCGCTGCGCAGCCACGGCCTCGAGGCCATCCGCTCCGTCATCGAGGCGGGCCTCGGCGTGATCTACCGTCCTCACCCCCTCACCGGGGTGCGGGTCCCCGAGTACGGGGAGGCGGATCGGGAGCTGCGCGAGCTGGTCGAGACCTCCGGCGGGGTGGTCAGCACCGACCGGCCCCTGCAGCAGGACTTCGCCGATGCGGATCTGATCCTGTGCGACATCTCGGCCGTCACCGGGGACTGGCTCCCCACGGGCAGGCCGCTGATCATCACCCGCCCCTCGGACTCGCAGTCCCGGGATGCGGGCACGGCGCTGCTGGGGCTGTCCCCGCGCCTGTCAGCGTCCGAGGCCGCGACCGCCGGGAGCCTGGCCCGCGAGCTCATCGAGCACGATCCGCTGCGCGAGGAGCGGATCGAGCTGATCGAGTACTACCTCGGCGACATCACCCCCGGCAGCTCCCTGGCCCGCTTCCTGGAGGCCTGCCGCCGGCTGTCGACGCGGCGCGACGAGCTGTGGGCCCGGATCCAGGAGCAGGAGGGGGCCGGCACGCCGGATCCGGCCTAAGCCCTGACCTGGACCAGGGCCCGGGCCTCGGCCCGCACCGGGGCCCGAGCGTGAGCTGGCGCTCCCGCTCCGCGTGCCGCTCGGTCCCGGCGGACGCGACTTGTACAGTGAACGGCACAGGGCGCCCAGATGGCGTCCCGATGAATTCGACGGATGCGGATCTTCCCGTGACCTGTCACGACGGAGCCGCCGACCCGCACGAAGGGCATTCCCTATGTACTCATTGATCCTCCTCAACGGAGGGATAGGCAGCCGCACCGGCGCCGACGCGCCCAAGCAGCTGCTCAAGCTCCGCGGGATTCCGATCCTGGTCTACACCCTCGTCACCGCCGACAGGGTCGAGCAGATCTCCCAGATCGTCCTGAACTACCCGCCGCAGTGGCGGGAGGACATCGAGGCGATCCTGAAGGCCTACGCGATCTCCACCCCGGTCACGCTGGTCGAGGCGGGCTCGTCCCGCCACGCGTCGGTCGCCGCGATGATCTCGCACTGCACCAACGACGACGTGATCATCCACGAGTCGGCCCGCCCGCTCGTGCGCTCCAGCGACTTCCAGCGGCTGATCGACTCCGAGCACCGCAACGTCTCGCTGATGTCCGAGATCTCCTTCACCGTCGCGCCGGTCGATCCGGAGACCTCCGCCGTGACGGGGTCCCTGGACCGTTCGCGCCTGCGCAACGTGCAGCTGCCCCAGAAGTTCGCGAAGGCGGACCTCCAGGACTCGCACGCCCGCGCCGTCGAGCAGGGGATCGAGTTCACCGAGGACGCGACCCTGGTCGCGGACTCCGGCCACCCGGTCCACTTCATCGAGGGCAACGACGAGAACCTCAAGGTGACCACCAAGACAGATCTCAAGATGGCAGGGTTCCTCCTGCGACCCGAGGAGGACGACGATGAGTAAGACCGCCCTCGTCACCGGAGCATCCCGAGGCATCGGCCTCGAGACCACCCGGCGCTTCATCCTCAACAACGACGACATCACCACCGTGGTGATGTTCGCCCGCGCCTCCGAGGACTTCGACGCCAACGTCGCAGAGCTCGAGAAGGAGCTGCCGGTCGGGCGCCGCCTGGTGCCGATCCCGGTGGACGTCGGTGATCGCGAGTCCCTCAAGCAGGCCGTCACCCAGGCCTATGAGCAGACCGGCTCCATCGACATCCTGGTCAACAACGCCGGGTACACCAACCCGGTGCCGCTCCAGCAGGTCGACATGGCCGACTTCGAGAAGACGATCAACGTCAACCTCTACGGCCCGTTCACGATCGTCCAGACCCTGCTGAACCTGGGCAATCGCTTCGACCTCATCGTCAACATCGCCTCGACGGCCGGCATCACCGGCCGCTCGGGCTGGCTCACCTACTCCGCCTCCAAGGCAGCGGTGATCAACATGAGCCAGGTGATGCGCGAGGAGCTGTCGATCTACGGCACCCGCGTGGTGTGCCTCTCCCCCGGGCGCACGGCCACCGCGCTGCGCAAGACCCTCGCCCCCGACGAGGACCCCAGCACGATCATGCAGCCCGGGCACGTCGCCCAGGTCATCAACACGATCTCCTCTCCTGTCGGTCGATTCATCGACTCGGAGAACATCGTCGTGCGGCAATGAGCTGGTGACCCGCTGAACGGCTGACCCGCTGCACGACACAGCACAGGGCCCGCGCACCGGCGAACGGTGCGCGGGCCCTGTGCCGTGTGACGGGCGGTGCTGGTGGATCTGCGGTGCTGTCGAACCCTGAGTGCGATCGCAGCTCGGTCCGGCCAGCCCTGCGTCCGGGCCGGCGCTGCGGCCGGTTCAGCTCCGCTTCGCGCTCGCCGCCTGCTTCTCGGTCTCGAGCTTGTACGCGGTGCGTGCGTGCACGAAATCGCGATAGGCGACGCACACCTGCTTGGGGTCCCCGTCCATCACCAGGCGTCCCTCATGCACCCACAGCACGCGCGTGCACATGCTCTGGATCGTCGCCAGCGAATGGCTCACCAGGAACACGGTGCCGGCCGACGTGCGGACCTCGTCCATCTTGGCCTTGCTCTTGGCCCGGAAAGCGGCGTCTCCGGTGGCCAGGGCCTCGTCGATCATCAGGATGTCGGGCACGGCCGACGCGGAGATGGAGAAGCGCAGACGCGCCCCCATGCCCGAGGAGTAGGTCTTCATCGGGAGGTTCACGAAGTCGCCGATCTCGGCGAAGTCGACGATCTCCTGATACCGATCCCGCACCTGCTTCTTGCTCAGACCGAGGGCGAGGGCGCCGATCATGATGTTGCGCTCGCCGGTGAGGTCCTTCATGAGCACGGCGTTGACGCCGAGCAGCGACGGGTTGCCGGCGACGTGCACGGTCCCGGCGGCGGGCGGGATCAGCCCGGCGATCGCCCGCAGCAGCGTCGACTTGCCCGAGCCGTTCATGCCGATGATGCCGATGGCCTCACCGTGCTTGGCGGCGAAGGTGATGCCGCGCACGGCCTTCACCTCGCGCACCGGCGGCTGAGCGGCCCCGCGGCGCATGAGCCGGTCCAGCAGGCCCCACTTGCGCCCGGCACCGTGCCCGACCTTCTTCGCGCCGAAGACGCGATAGGACACGTGCAGATCGTTGACCAGCAGGGAGAGCCTGTCGGAGGGGACCTGGAGCACGGCGGAGGAGTCGAGCTCGTCCTTGTCGATCTCGAAATCGACCTCGTCGGTGTCAGTCACGGCCGTAGCGCTCCTCTCCGCTCCAGAAGATCAGGAATCCGATCACGCCGAACAGCACCGCCCAGATCGCGCCGAGCAGCCACATGAAGCCGTCCGGCGGATAGGAGGGCTCATCCAGGATCGAGGAGCGCACCAGGTAGAGGTAGACCGCCACCGGCTGGTACTCCATCAGCCAGCCCCAGCTGAACTGGCTGAGGTAGCGGTCCACGGAGAAGATCACGCCCGAGGCGTACATGAGGATGCGCATGAAGTGCGGCAGCAGATTGTCCAGGTCCGGGGTCATCGCGACCCAGCGCGCCACCATGAAGGCGCAGCCGGTGGAGAAGATCCACATCAGCGCGACCGCAGGGACCAGCAGCAGCCAGTACGCGTCGATCGTGACTTTCCCGGCCACGGGCAGGAAGCCCGACAGGTACGAGATCACGCACATGACCACGAGCGCGGGGCCCAGCATCAACAGCTCGGCCAGCACTCCCGCGGTGGGCAGCACCGCGCGCGGGAACTGCACGGACCGCACCAGGTTCATGTTCTTGTTCAGCGAGTGCGCCCCCGCCATGACGGAGCGTTCGAAGAAGCGGAACATGAACACGCCCACCACGATGAAGGCGATCGTGTTCTCGATCCCCTCCCGGCCGATCCGCAGCAGGAACCCGAAGATCAGCACGTACACCGAGGCGTTGATGATCGGGGAGATCAGCGACCAGACCTGCCCGAGATAGGTGCTCTGGTTCTCGGACTCGGCCTTGGAGGAGGCGAGCACCTGGATGAAGGCGCGGGTGCCCCACAGCTCCTTGAGATAGGTGCCCAGCTTCGGCCGCACACCGATCTGCTCGAGCTCGTTCTCCTCGACGGCGGCGGCGACCGAGTCCGGAGTGAAGGTGCGCTCCATCGGCTCGGGGGCGGTGGGCGGGGCGCTGGGCCCTGACGCGTCGACGGTCACCGGATGCTCCACTCCCCCCGTGTTCTCGTGTCATGGCCGCGGGTCCGCAACCTGGCGTTCATTCTAACGACGCCCGCCGTTCCCCCGGCGGTGGCGCGACGGACCTCACGCCCGTCGGCAGAGCCCACCAGAGCCGCACAAGGCGCAGACGGCACAGAAGGCGCTGAAGGCGCAGCGGCCACCGAGGTCACAGCTCCTGCAGCGCGGCGACCAGGCCCTGCTGCAGATCGTGGAGCCCGGTGGGGTCGACATAGCGCCCCGTGACCGTGTCGACGATCTCGGTGAGCGAGGCGCCGCCGGCGGGCTCGACGTACTCGCGGTACCTGTCGGGGACGGCATAGGCGGAGTAGTAGTCGTGGAACTTGTACAGCCCGCCCTGGAGCCTGTCCCCGAGGCGGATGTGGGCGTTGGGCACGCCGAGGGCGTCGGAGAAGATCAGCCCGTGCAGGCTCGAGGAGATCACCGCATCGCAGGCGGCGATCTCACGGGCCACCTCCTGCGGTGTCCAGGCGACGTCAATGATGCGCACCCCGGCCCCGAGCGCGCGCATCCGCTGCACGACGGGCGAGGCCACGTCGTGGTAATGCGGGATCACCCCGAGGGAGTAGCGCTTCTTCACGGTGCCGTCCACGAGCAGCGGGGCGAGGATCCCCGGGTCGCCGAGCGCGATCTCCCGCTCCCCCAGGTTCTCGACCCGGCCCAGGGTGGAGCGGCCGCGCACGGCGAGCAGGTCCAGGCGGGCAGGAGCCTCCCCGTCGGCCGCCTCCCGGATGAAGCCGCTCCCCCAGACCCGCGGCTGGTTCGCGCCCTGCTTGCGCAGGATCATCTGCACCACGGAGCCGGCGCCGACGAGGTCGCACCGGTCCGGGGCCGCCCAGGTGACGCGACGCCCGGTGAGGCGTTCGACGAGCGGCGGTGTGAGCTCGTCGCCGAAGTTCAGACGGTGCGGGTACTTCCACCGCCACCAGAAGGTCTTGATCGGCGCCATCAGGACCGCCGCTCCCGGACGGCGCGCACGGCGCGGGCGGCGACCGGGCCGATGACGGGCAGGCGCTTGACCGCGGGCACCACCCGTCGCCTCAGGCTCTGGCCGCTCGTGCCCCGGGACCGGGTGCGAGGGGCACGGATCTCGGGCAGCGGGAGCCGGTCGCGGCCGCTCTCTGCCGGGACGGTGACGTGCAGGGTCCCCTCCTCGTCGGCCAGGAGGCCGAAGCCGGCGGCGCGCGCCGGCCAGTGCTCGGTGCCCGGGGCGCGCAGCGGGACCTTCGCCCCGTCCACCGAGGCATCCACCCGCAGGGACGCCCCGATCATCTGGTCGCTCAGCGGCAGGCGCAGCCCGATCAGTCGCTCGCCGAGGCGGGTGACGGGCAGCAGCTGGCGTCCGCTGTGATGGGGGACGCCGTCGAGATGCCCGAAGAACTCGTCGTGCCTGCCCAGCGGGGCGGTGGTGGAGACCAGCAGCACGGCGCGGAGGTTCTCGTCGAGGGTCAGGCCCACGGCACGGGCGCCGAGCAGCTCGCGGTGCATGACCCCGCCGCGGTCGATCGACAGGTTGCCGTGACCCTGCGTGAAGTACGCGATCACGCGGTCCTGCGGTGCGGGGTCCTCGACGAGGTTGGAGACGCCCTCGGGCTCGATCGTGCGGGCACGGTCCGCGCCGAGCCGGACCTGCTTGGCGAACTCGCCGCAGCGGATCACCACGAAGAGGTCCCAGATCCCCCGCTCCAGCCCGTCGTGCTCCGCGCTGACGGCGTAGGAGGGAGTCCCGGCGGTGAGGTCCTGGGCGATCGTCCGCAGATCCACCTCGGTCTTCTCGTCGTCGCGCCGACGGGCGCGCAGCAGCAGCTCGTCGGGCGGGGTGGCGAGATCGGGGATCCGCACGGTCGCGGACACCTCGAGCCGGGAACCGGCGATGCGCACGTCCTCGAGGCGGCACTTCATCGTCGGCGCGTCGACGCTCAGCGCCTCTGCCGGCAGGAGCGCGGTGAGGGTCGGGGGCAGCTCTCGCCGGAAGGCGCCGTCGCGGTAGGTGATGCGCCCCTTGGGCTGCTCCGCGAGGTGCGCGGTCAGCTCCGCCAGCCCGTCGAGCTCCCCGGCCAGCAGCAGCTCGAGCTTCAGGCGGACGTCGTCCCCGATCACCTGGCGGACCCCGTCGGTGACGAGATGGCCGACCTGTTCGCGGAAGCGCCCGGCGAGCAGCTCCTGCTCGGCGCGCTCCAGGGTGAGCCAGCGCTTGTCCAGCGCGCGCTCCATGGACCAGCCCAGCGGCCGCTTCAGGAGCGCGTCGCGCAGCTCGCCCGGCGCGGTGTGCTCCTCGATCGTCAGCGCCACCCGCTGCGCGATCTCGCACTGGGAGGCCGAGCTCTGCCGGGTCAGCGACATGTTGGAGCGGTCGTCCCGGTGGCGGATGACGTAATAGACCATGTCCGCGAGGATGGAGATCTTGCGGGCACTGAGGTAGACGGCGGCCATGAACGGCTGATCCTCGCCGAGGCCCTGGTCCTCGGGGAACCGCAGCCCCAGCCGCTCGACGATCTCGCGACGGATCAGCTTGGTGGGGCCGAGCGTGTTGAACACCTTGTCCCGCACCAGGTCGGCGTCCAGCACCGTCCGGGTGAACATGGTGCTGGGGACCTTGCGGCCGTCCGAGCTGCCGAGCTTGCCGAGCACGACGTCCGAGCCCTCGGAGGTCGCCACCTCCACCATGCGCCGCAGCGCGTCGGGGGTCAGCCGGTCGTCGGAGTCCAGGAAAAAGAGGAACTCCCCCGTCGCCCGGTCGATCCCCGGGTTCCGGCCCCCGCCCGGGGTGCCCGAGTTCTCCTGCGACAGGACGTTCATCCGCGGGTCCTCGGCCGCGAGCTCGGCCAGGATCTCCCCGCTGCTGTCGGTGGAGCCGTCGTCGACGGCGATCAGCTCGATGGCCTCCGCGTCCAGGGACTGCTCGTGCACGGACCGGACGGCCTCGCGCACATAGTCCTCGGAGTTGTAGACCGGGATGATCACGGAGACCAGTGGGGTCATGGGGAGGGACCTCATCTCTCAGGGACGGTCGGGGGACGCACACCGACGGGGTGGCGGCGCAGCGGTGACCTGCATCGCGGCGCGGTGGGCAGGTCGAGGCCGTTCCAAGTGCCCGGAAGCGTAGCACCGGGGGCCCTGCGGGCCTTGCCGCGGGGCGGAGGCGGTCGATCAGGACGCAGGGAGGCGGAGCTCCTCGCGGGCGACGTCGACGAAGCGCTCCGCGTAGCGCTCCCGGGGGATGTCGCCGAGGTAGTAGGTGCCCCACCGCTTCCGTTCGGCCTCATGGGGATCGGTGCCGGTCAGCGCATCGAGCACCTCGTCGAGATTCTCGAGCGCGCTGTCGCGGACGACCAGGACGTAGGCGGCGCGCGCCATCGGGAACTGCTCGACGAACTCGGCGGCATCGGTGCGCGGTGACACCATCGCCAGCGGCTTCCCGGAGTGCAGGAAGTCACCCACCACGGCGGAGACGTCCGAGATCATCGCGTCGGAGGCGTTGAAGCAGTCCACCACGCTCATCTCGGTCTCCGCGATCTCCCCGTACAGATGCCGGCGGCCGGTGGCGGCGGCATCGGCCTCGAGCATCGCGCGGATCTCGCGGCAGGCGTCCCGCAGCTCCGGGGAGCGCTCGCTGTAGGGGTGGGGACGGAACACCACCCGGCAGCCGCGCTCGAGCAGGGACCGCACGATCTGCGAGCCCGCCAGGAGGGAGGAGTAGTTGGTCTCGGCCTGGTAGCCGAGCCAGGTCGGGGCGTACAGCACGGAGCGGTCGGACAGCTCCCCGATCGGCCCGCGCGCCTCGGCGACGTGCTCGACCTGCGGGCGGCCCACGATCCGGAAGATCTCCGGGGGCATCTGCACCCCGAACTTCTCGAAGCGGTCGATCGCGGCCTGCCCGGCCACGAAGTCCCGGTCGTACATGCGGATGATCGGGGTGGCGCTGGAGGCCTTGTCGGACTCGCCGTGCAGCAGCTGGATGTGGGTCAGCTGCGAGTAGCGGACCATGTGATTGTTGCGCATCGCGTTGTTGACGTAGAACACGCCCCGCAGGGACGGCACGATCAGGTCGTCGAGATCGGTGAGGGAACGGCGCAGCACGACGGGGTGGTCGGTCGCCTCCGCGAGCTGGCGGAAGGTGGGGACGGTGCGGACCACCAGCACGAAGGGCACGCCGATCCGCTCGAGGTAGGGCAGCCACATGGTCACCTGGAAGGCGGAGCGCGGCGGCGCGTGCCAGTAGACGTAGAACTCGGGCTGCATCGCCGAGAGGATCTCGGGGAGATCCGCCTGGAAGCGCCGACGCGCCTGGATCCGGCCGGCGATGTCGAGCAGCGCGGCGGCGGCGAGCACCAGCGAGGCTGCGGCGACCACCAGGGTGACCACGACCAGCACGACCGGGGCGAGCACCGCGAGCACCAGCAGGACCACCGCGAGCAGATTCAGCGGGAAGACGTGCCCGTAGCCGAAGCGCGCCCGGTTGCGGTCCTCATGGCCGGGAACGTTCGCGGCATAGGGCACCGCCAGCCGATTCATCGCGAGCAGGAGCGGCTCCAGGGCGAGGGCGAGGACCATCAGCACGCACGCCACGAGGGGGACGGCGCTCAGCTGGTCGAGCCCGTGCAGCTGCACGGCCGCCGCCGCGAGCAGGAGGTAGCGGGCCGTGAGATAGCGGCCCACCCCGCCGATCCCCGGCGAGCGCCGTGCCAGCGTGTGCCGCTGCCGCCAGAGGATGATCGCCAGCGGGAGGATCGCCAGCACCAGGGCGGGGACCCACCCCTCGGCAGCGACGGCCGTGAGAACGGCCAGCACCGCGAGCGTGTTGACGACGACGGGCCACACCGACAGCATCTTCGCCATCTTCTCGAGGCTGATCCTCTGCACGCCCTGCCACCTCTCGTCCTGCGGCGGCACCTCCTGTCAGGTGCCGGACAACAGAAGACGATCCTGCCACGTCGAACCGGCGCGGTCCGCCCGCTGTGCGCTTCCGCTCAGTGCTGTCCTGCTCACGTCGGCACGCCCGCTCGCGCGGTGGCGGCTGTTCAGCGCGCAGTGCTCGCCGGCAGTGCTCGTGGCTCAGTGCTCCGGCCGTCCCAGCCGCCAGTACCCCATGAAGGAGACCTGCTTGCGGTCCAGTCCCAGCTCGCTGACCAGGTGGCGGCGCAGCACCTTGATCACCCCGGCCTCCCCGGCGAGCCAGGCGTAGAAGGCGCCGTGCCCGGTGGTGGTCTCCCACAGCATCGTCTCGTCGACGTCCACGTCCTCGAGCTCCCCGGGAGATCCCGCGGCGTCATCGGTCGCGGGTCCGTCGGCCGCGGCGTCGCGGAACGCCTGGGCGCTGTTCTCGCTCATCAGACGACGCACGGCCTCGTCGAGCAGCTCCCCGTGCGCTCGCCCCTCGCGGGGCAGCCAGGTCACCTGCACCCCGGACCGGGTGTGCAGCTCCTGGATGTCCCCGGATTCGGGCACCTCGAGCAGAGCATGCCCGGTGAGGGAGGCGGGCAGCGCCTCCAGGATCGAGCCCACGGCGGGCACGGCGGTCTCGTCGCCCACCAGCAGCACGGTGCGGGCGGTGCCCGGACGGAACTCGATTCCGCCGTACTCCGGGCCCACCAGATGCCGGTTCGGTCCCAGCAGCGTGATGGTGTCCCCCACCTCCGCATCGCGCGCCCAGCGTGCGGCGACGCCCTGACCGGGCTGCTCGACGGGGTCCAGGTGCAGCACCATGTCGATGTCCATCTCGGGATGCTCGGAGACGTTCCCGGGGTGACCGGCGGCGCGCTGATCGCGCACGGTGTACGTGCGCATCCAGCCGCGCTCGGTGGGGTCGATCTGCAGCCAGCTGCGATACCACTCGGCGTGGGTGACGGGATCGAGCATCCCGCCGGGTCGCACCGGGGCGAAGTGGTCGGTGCTCGCACGCGGACCGGGGACGATCAGCTTCACCCGGAGGTCCAGCGGATGGGAGTTGGTGCCCACGTGCGCGAGGTCGGGACTGGTGAGGGTGAAGCGCACGATCGAGGGCCCCAGGGTGCGGCGGGCGGCGACCGTGAGCTCGACGGCGAGCATGCTGGAGTGCTCGAGGGACGGCACGAGCCCCGTCAGGGCTTCCTCGGTGCGTGCTTCCTCGGTCTGTGCTTCCTCGGTCGAGGCGTCCTCGACCGCTGCGTCCTCGGTGCGTGCTGCGTCGGTGGTGGTGGTGACCATGGCGTCCTCCTGGGGTCGAGGGGGTGATGTCGTACGGTCCCGTCCCAGCGGCAGCACCATCGGGCTGCCGGTGACGGGGTCGGGGGCGATGAGGGC
>NZ_DASVGJ010000074.1:0-108515 GCF_036379615.1 Brachybacterium sp. | reverse complement strand
GGAGGGACGGTCACCTGGTGCACGGGGTTCTGCGCCAACTGCATGCGGGCCATGCTCCTGCGGATCAATGACGCCGCATTCTCAGTGAAGTGGTGGCCGTTCTACGATCAGGAGACGGCATGAGCACCATCCCCTCCAGCCCAGCCGACCGCGAGGTCGATCCGCGTCAAGGAGACCTCCTGGAGCTGCTGGACCTGGTGCCAGAGCAACTGGAGCGATCTCGCCATGCAAGACGGGTAGAGCAGGGTTCGGGAGGCGCTGAGGCGTCCAGCCGGCCCCGCGCTGGAGCGAATCGGATCGCGCCGGAGGAGATGGACGGCCGGGGTCAGCTGAGACGATAGGGACCACAACACCGCGGAGGGAGACGGTCATGGACAGTGAAGTCGAGGGGTTCAGTCAGACGGGCCTGATCGTGTTCGGATCAACGCTCGGAGGTCTCGCCCTGCTCCTCCTCGTCGCGGCCTTCCTGACGCTGATCTTGGCCCGCCGATACCGGCTGTTGAAGACCCTCGGAGTCGCGGTGGGGGGCTCGATACTCGGCAACCCGCTCGTCATCATCGCTGCCGTCGTGGCGACGATGGTCTAGCAGCTATACAGCAGTGACCCCCGTCCTCGAGCTCCGAGGGCGGGGGTCACTTCATGGGGCGTGGTGTGGTCATAAGGCGATGCGCCCTCGTGGTGCTGCCGGATCTAACCCGCTCTGTCCGCCGCGGCCGGAGCTGCGGCCGGGGGCCAGTGCCTTGATCTTGTCCGGCCGGAACCCGCTCCAGTGATCGTTACTCGTAACGACGACAGGAGCCTGCAAGTAGCCGAGAGCTTGGACGGCTGCTAGAGCTTTGGGATCCTCGGTGACGTCCACGGCCTCGTACTCCACGCGGCTGCTTTTCAACGCGCGCTTGGTGGCATCGCACTGGACGCACTGAGGCTTGGTGTACACGGTGACGTTCATAGGGTCCTCCTCGGTCGTGGTGGTGGTTGGTGTCGGCCGCGGGGCGGTGCGCGCTGTGCTGAGGGCATCGGAGATCACTCCGTGAACCCATCTGGCACGCGCGCGATACCTACGAACTGAGAACCGCTGAGGCGGGCGTCGCTGATCTTGGTCACGGCCGCGCTACGGCTCGCCTCGATCATCTTTCCGTCTCCGACATAGATCCCCACGTGGGACACCTCGGAGCCGAGTCGGCCCCATGCCTCGAAGATCAGATCGCCGGGCTGTGCCTCGCTGGGAGAGACCGCGTGGGAGCGCAGTGCAGCCCACTGGGCGCGGGCGGTCCTCGGGAGTCTGACTCCCGCGGCCGCGTATGAATAGGTCGTCAGGCCGGAGCAGTCCTGCCCGCCGCGGGTGGGGCCGTCCCAGCCTCCGCCGCCGAATACGTAGGTCTGCCCTAGCGTGGTCTGTGCCCGCTCCAGCACTGCGCCTATGTCGCCGGTCGCAGTGAAGCTGCTGCCGTCACCGCACACCGCGGAACCGGGCTCGCTCGGGTCGATCGACACGTCCACACCGGACAGCGCCGACATGATCTCCCTCGCCTCTGTTTCATGCTGGGCGTAGGCCTGAGGGTGGGCGCTGCGCTGGACGCGCTGCGCGGCCACGGTCGGGGCCAGTAACTCCCAACCATCCACATTCACTAGACCGGGAATGTGATACCCCTTCGGCCCTGCGCCGCCCTCGATCTCCTCGGTGAGAGTCTTTCCCTTGTAAAAGACTTTTGCGGCATAGGACGTATCACTGACTTCCTCCAGCGAGCCATACCAGCCCGGGAGCTGCCGCTGCTGGAATACTCCCGCGTCACCATTCGCATCCGGCGTAAAGGTGCTCGGGTGATCGCCTAGACGGGATTCCTGCATCGCGGTCATGAGCGCGACGAGCTGCCCGCTGGCGGGGATTCCTTCGGCCTCCCCCACCTTCATGATGACCGCGGCCTGCTCCATCGCCTGCGGGGTGAAGCTGCCGACCCCTGCGGGCAACTCCCCCTCGATGCTGACCGACAGCGAACTACCGGCGCAGATCGCCTCGTTGCTGCCGCCGCTGCCCGCGAACATGCCGATTCCTACGACACCGGCCCCGGCGACCAGGGCCACCGGCGCCGCGCAACCAAGGACCAGCGTCGCGGCGATCGCCTTCTTCTTCATCCTCAGGCCACCTCCTCTGGGGGCTCCAGGTACGAGACCTTCCAGTCGTCGGCCGGATCGGCGCGGACCATCACCAACTGGAAGTCACCGATCGTGGTCGGAACGGTGATCTCCGCATCGGTCGCACTGACCAAGCCGTACTCCGCGCTGCCCTCGGGAGCACCGGCCGGAACACGGCGCGGATCGGTGTACTGCCACACCTCCTGCGCCGCGGGCGTGAGGTGCTTCGAGAACTCCGACCACCACTGCTCGGGGTCATCGGTCGAGAAGTACGCCTCGACAGCCGCATGAGCGGCCGTCCCAGCCTCCTCGGCGTCGCCCTCCTCCGCCTCGGATGGTCCCTCATCGCCGGGCACCCCGGGGGCCTCCTCGCTCGGAGCCACGTCCCACTCCGTAGCAGACTCCTCCGGCTCCTCAGGTTCGCTCGTCGCGCTCACCGGGGCCTCGCTGGTAGTCGGCTGCGGCTCCTCGGGCGGGCCGCTGCATCCCACCATCAAGAGCGCTGCGGCTGCCATGGGAACTACTCGCATTGATCGCATGCCCCAGACAAGCGCGAGGATCACGACACCACCTGCTGGGACCACCACGGACTACTGATCTACTGACTTACTGCATTACGGCGATACGGAACCACTGCAAACATCCTGATTCTCGCAACGGGACCACTGCCCCGCGGTCGCTGGTTCGGGACAAGGGCCGGCTGCTGCTTGGCGTCCTCGGGTACGGCTGTGAGCGCACAACCGATCTTCGAAGGCAAAGGGCGCGAAGCGGCCTGCGGCAGCTCCTAGCCAACTCTTCAACCTAGGTTCGGAACGTCGGGCTGCCGAGGCACCATGACGCCATGACAGATGAATGGCTCCAGCGCGGGCCGAATGGATGGAGCGAGCCCATGCCGCCGCGGTGCGAGTGCGGCTCAGATAGACACATGATTGGGTGGGCCTCGTGCCTCTGCGGCGGCGGGCCGTCGTCTGGAGGGCACAGGACCTGGGAGTGCCGGGAGTGTGGTCGCCGGACCGCCGTGGGCTGCATAGACCCAAGTCGTCAAGTCCGGCCGCGATAGCCCTCTACTGATCTACTGATCTACTGATCTACTGAGGTGCAACATTGCGAACCGGCGTGAGGTGGCCCTGCTTAGCTCAGCACGGGCTGGATCTCTTGCTGCTGCCGGTAGGTGTCATGGCCGGGTGTTTCTCCCCGACAGATTCGAGCAACCGTGCTGGCAGACAGTCCGGTTGCGGAGGCGATCGCGCGATACGCGCGCCCCTGGCCGCGCAGCATTAGGACAGTCTCGTACTGCTCTGGTGTGACTGCGACGGGTCGGCCCGGCCGGTGGCCTCGGCCGCGGGCGGCTTCGAGTCCGGCCATGGTGCGCTCCCTGATACGGTCACGCTCTCGCTGTGCCAGGGCTCCCAGCAGCGTCACCGAGAACATGCCGTCAGCGGTGGAGGTGTCCACGCGCTCGTGCAGCGACTCCACGGTGATGCCACGGCTGGTCAGCTCGTCCAGGGCGAGGATGAGTCTGCTTGTGCGCCGGGAGAGGCGGTCGAGGTCGGTCACCACCAGAGTGTCGCCCTCGGTGAGTACATCCGATGTGAGCCGATCGAGCACGGGCCGGTGAGGGGCGGCTCCCGACGCCGTCTCCTGGTGGAGGTTCTCGGGAAGTACGCCGTGGGCCGCTAGTGCGTCCAGCTGTCGGCCGAGGTTCTGCTCATCAGTGGAGACCCGGGCGTAACCGTAGAGCGTCATCGGCGCTGGCTCCGCTCACGCGGTCCAGCGCACGACGCCGTTGGCGGCATGGGCACGCATGAGAGCCGCAGACGCAGTGTTCAGAGCGACGGCTGCGGCCTCCAGCTCGGCGGCTGCGGTCGTGGTGCCGGTGCCGTCGCCCCGCGGGTCTTCCGCCGTGAAGTGCTCGGGCTCCTGTGTAGCCGCGTGCCACCTGCTGAGCTGACGGCACACCTGCTCCAGATGGTCCACGGTCGCTCCCAGCTCTCCTAGCAGCACGTACGAATCGCTCGGGGTGGGCACATCGCGGGTGGAGTGAGCCAGGGTGCGGGCGCTCTGCGCGGCCTCCCTGGCGATCTCGGTCTGTCGATGGTCCTCGTTCACGGCCATGGTGCCGCCTCCTGTGTCATAATTGCCGGTCCTGACGGATATCTGACGCAGATTATTATGGTGCGCGGATATGACACGTAACGACCTGCGCGAACGGCTGCTGGCGCTCGGCCCCCCCGGGGTGACCCCTCAACGACCGTTAGAGGTCCACTCCGTCCCTTAGGGCTAGGGGGCCACGCCGCTTAGCCGAGGCCTAGCTCCGCTCGACTTTGCCGATCTGTGAGCGCATCGACCCGGACAGGATTCATGTCCGCCCCTTCAAACGATTGTCAGTGAAGCAAAGTACGGTGGGACACATGTGGTTCCAAGAGGTCGAGGTGCCTGATGAACTCATCAGTGCCGCTCACGACGGGCAACTGGTGATCTTCGTAGGCGCTGGTGCTTCGCGTGACGCGCCCGCCTCATTACCCGACTTCAAGCAGCTGGTCACGGAGATCGGCACCCGGGTGGACGTGGCCCCAACCGAACGTCAGCTGGAACAGCCGGACGTATTCCTCGGCGAACTGGCTGACATGAATATCAAAGTTCACTCACTGGTTGCCGAGGCCATTGCCCCACCAGGGAGCGCACCTAACCGACTTCACCACGCCATCATGTCGCTGGCCGCCGCCCATCCACCGCTACGCGTCGTCACCACCAACTACGATCAGCACCTCGAAGCCGCAGCGCAAACCAAGGGTCTGGAGGTGGAGGTTTTTCGTGCGCCAGCTCTGCCACTTGGCGATGACTTCACTGGCGTCATCCACCTGCACGGCGTCCTTGGGCAGGATCCTCGGAATTTAATCGTCACCGACGCCGACTTCGGCCACGCCTATCTACGCGAAGCCTGGGCCGCTCGCTTCCTTGAGCGAATGTTCTCCGTTTCCACGGTCCTTTTCATCGGTTACAGCCACGGTGATGTCGTCATGCAGTACTTGGCCCGTTCTCTCGGACGCGAGGGACGGCGCTATGTCATGACAGGCGACGCGGACAACGGCAACTGGGCCCGGCTGGGACTCACCGCTATCAGCTACCCTGTGGTTCAAAAGTCGCACGCCTCACTCGCCGCAGCGCTCGAACGTTGGGCAGAACTTACTGCCTGGGGCCGACTCGACCACCGCCGCCGCATCGTCGCCCTGGTCGAGCAGGGCCCGCCCAGCATCCCGGAAGAGGTGTCTTATCTCGAACAGGCGCTCGCTCATCCAGATCATGTTCGCTTCTTCACCGAATCGGCCACTTCCATTGACTGGCTGGAGTGGGCGACGACCCGTCCCGAGTTCAACTTACTCTTCACTGAGCCGCACTCTGACGACTCGGCTACTGAGATCCTGGCCAGGACTTTAACCAGGTGGTTTATTGACAAATTCGCTTGCGTCGAAGAACACGCGCCTTTCGCGCTTAGGCTCGCGCGCGACCGCCCATGGGCTCTCGAGATGTGGGAAACACTCATGCGCCGTCTCTTCACTCAGAAGAATCCAATCGCGGATTGGCAAGTGCCTTGGTTCGTGATCGCACTCCAGCGGGCGCCCTTAGGTCGACATCCTCTCCTCGACATGATGCTGACGGAGCCTAAGTGTGAAGAGCAGCCAACTCTCGCGTTTATGCTCTTGGAGCACCGCACGACTCCGATCCCCCGCTCCGGAATCACCTTCGACTCGACCGAGGTTGCGCCTCGGTTTGAGGTCACCCTCACAGGTGAGGAGTACTGGCTCACCGAGGCATGGACGGAGGTGTATCGGCCGATGTTGACCGACCACGCACCTGACCTGTTTGACCTCGCGGTACGTCAGATCCGCGCGGCCTATCGTCTTGCGCAGCTCCTGCAGCCGGGATTCGACGCGTTCGGGTTTGGGCGCTCCGCTATCGAACCGCACCCCCAAGACGAGTTCCGCGACCCTCACGACATGCTGATCGATGCAGCTCGCGATAGCCTCGAGCACCTACTGCGAGCCCAGCCTGAGAACGCGGCCCGTCAAATCGACCTCTTAATTTCCGCTTCTGAGACCGTGCTCCGACGACTCGCGGTGCACGCCTGCCGACTTCGGGCCGATATTAACGGAGACGACAAAGTCAGATGGGTCATCAAACAGAGGCTCATATACGACCTCGAACTCCAACACGAGGTGTACCTACTACTCCGAGACGCTCTGCCCTCGACCGAGCCCGACACTCGCGAAAGGTTGCTCGTAACCGCTGACCAGGGCCCCGCTCCTGTCGCGGGAGTCATCGGCTCTCCCTACGTGCGCTACAACCTTCTCGTATGGCTGCACCGCGCGTTACCTGCCGACCCCCACATCACCGCTAAGTTCAATGCGGTCCAAGAGGCCCACCCCGATTACCAGCCTCGCAAGCACCCCGACCTGAACATGTACATGACCTCCGGGTTCATTGAAGACGCCGAGCCGTTCTCTCCTGACGAACTTCACGCCACCATTTCGGATGATCCCACCGCAGCACTAGGGCGGCTCCGAGAATTCGCCACGAACGATGGCTTCCGACTGATCGGCCCCACATGGACCGGTGCACTCGCGGCACTGCAGCGTTGCGTGACGCGGTATCCGCTCGACGGCATCTGCCTCGCCGGGCACCTTCGCGAGGATGACGAGGACCTCCGAGGAGCCCTAATCAGTGGCTGGAGTGCAGCGGAGCTGGTCACAGACACCGACCACGGCCTAGCCGACCAGGTAATTTCCCGTATCGGAGCCTGGGACATCGGCGCCGTTAGGAACCAGGCGGCCTCCCTGCTTTCCAGTGGTGGACAGGCCGACCACCCGACCCGATGGCAGGACCTCGAGAGCGCCCGCGACCTTGCTAGCAGGCTGTGGCCTCAAGACGAGGTGGCCGGGAACGTTGTCAGCGAAACCGACCCGTATTCTGAGGCCATCAACCACCCGGCGGGCGACCTCGCGAACTTCTGGACCAAGGTCACTGCCTCAGAGTGGAGTCGCCAAGGAGCCATGTGGGCCGGACTGCCGCCGCGAATCGGCACCGAGCTCGACCGAATGATCGACCATTCCGGGCGAAACGGGCTCCTCGCACGCTGCGTTCTCATCACGAATCTTCGCTTTTTCTACCGCGCGGATCCTGAATGGGCAAGATCGCGACTCCTGCCGCTCCTGTCATGGACGTCCAATGGCAATGAACAGGTCGCGGCGATGTGGCGCGTGTTCCTCAGCCACGCTCAGTACGACGATGCCCTTCTCCGCGCCGGCCTTCTCGACTCCTTCCTTGCGACCCTCGAGCATGGACGGGACGTCAACGATGAACGCACCATGAAAGCACTGGGACGTCAATTGGCAACGATCGCTATGCGATCTGACGAGCCGCCTAACGCCTGGCTGTCGCAATTGGTCATTAAGGCAAGCCCGACAGTCCGAATCGCCTGGACACAGTCCGTGGGCCGTTTTCTACGGGACGCCACGTCGGGTGAAGCTCACACACAGTGGGAGCGATGGATAGAGCGCTACTGGCGCGAACGCGTCGCATCGACCCCGCGCCCTTTTGCGCGCGAGGAAGCCTCGGCCATCGCGGGCTGGGTCCTTGGTCTACCTACGGTCCGGGACGAAACCGTCGCCTTGGTCGAGAGCGCGCCGGCGGGCCTTGAACGCGACGACCGCATCCTCCATGCAATGACTGAACTGGATCTTCGTCCGGAAGCGGCGCTGTGGACGCGATACCTCACGCACTTGCTTCAGGAAACGCCGGCCGACGAACCATGGGAGTTTTGCCACTACCTGTCCGAGATTGTTCCCGCCTTGCGCGAGGCTCTCTCAGAGGAGGCAGTCTTGCCATTGGTTGAACAGGCGCTGCGCTTTGGATGCTCCGTCGGCCCCGACTGGTAAAAGACTCCACCCCTCCTCTTTTGGGTATACCCCAAGGCGCAGATCTGTTCGAGAACCGCTGTTCTGGACCCTGTGTGACGGGGGAGCTAACGATCGCGTAGCTGTCACGCAGGGTGGTGCTCAAGGTGGCAGATGGGTCCGGTTGAGGTGTCACCAACTTGTGCAGCGGTCCCTCGAGTCGGGACGCGGGAGGGGTGCTCATCTGTTCACTCCACTGCCCTACGAGACCATGGGTGTGCCGCAAACGGTCCTTTGCGGCACAGCGGCGTGAGTGCCGCGGGCGCACTATCGCCGCAGGCCTGGATGCGCCATATTCCTGCGCCATCACCAACCGGGTTGTTCGCCGCGCGTGACACCTCTTTGTGCGTCAGTGTCAGTCCCGGCAGTGCGTCAGCTTAGGTGAGTAGCAGTTACGGCTGAGAGTAGGGCGATGGCAGCCCCCGTAATTACGCAAGTCCAGCCCACAAGCGTGGACGCGAGTTCGAAGCCTGCGGCACGCGATCGCCAAGTATCGAGATCTGACTGGGCGGGGGGCGGGGGGGCAGAGGGGGGCTCTAGCTTGGTCGTCAGGCTTTCAACAGCGTCCGCGAGAGCCAGGTGCTGCCGACGCGCCTCGCTGTCCGCAACGTAGCCGAAGTAAGCGGCTAGGCACTGCGCGAGAGCGCCGAGCAGCAAGAATCCGCAGGCCGTGACGAGAAGTTCTTGAGAGAGCTGAATCATGAATGAAGGTTACTTGGAGTGGGTGGCGACCGTAGGGGATATGGCAGGTACGCCGGAGGACTTCCAGGACGTCATCGACGGCATGGTCGCCGGCAATGACACCACCGAGGGTGGCTGGATCGCCTAGATGGCGCTCGAGGACGCGGAGAGGTCGATCCATCGCCTGCGCCAGGGTGAAGGCATGAAAATCCTTATCGACGTCTCGGCGAGCTGACACTCGCGAGGCAGCCGTCGGAGGACCAAGGGAGCATGCATGAGTGCGCCAGAGGATTGCTGTCGCTTTGGGGTATACCCAAACGCGACACCGGCCATCGAACGATCACCCCTGTATCACAAGGTTCAATCCTGTGGATGCGATCGCTAACTGGCGGTGGTCCGAGACAGCTTGCTGGCGTCATTGAGGTAGTCAATGCTCCGGCGCGGCCGCACACTGGCTCACATGAAGCCGATCAGGGTACGACTGATGAACGACTACTCCGCCTGGTGGCCACTCTGGACCTATGAGGATGGGGGTACAGACGAGAACGATTGGGAGCTCTCACCGCCTTTGAAGGGCCGACTGAAGGCGTGGGCGGCCTACTTCGATGCGCACTTCCACTGGGAGCACGGGTGGGACTCGCCCGCGGCGCGTGCGGAGCACCGAACCGAAGGGATCGAGCTGCACCGTCTTCTAGCGGCCGAGCTTGGCCCGACCTACGACGTAAAGCTCTTGCTCGACTAGTTGTTGCGGGGCAGGACGTTGATGACGATGCCGCGGCGCGCGCAAAGGATGTGCAGTGTTGAGGGAGCGTCGGTAGGGTGAGGAGCATGGCGTGCCCTGAATCAGACACTCAGGGGGCTTTCGGTCACACCGTCAGCCCCCCAGACCTCCTGAGTCCTTAACCCGCCGCCTGCGCCTGTGCGCTGAGCGGGCTCTTGGGCAGCTCCCTGGGCGCTGGCCGTGGTGACGAGACGTTTCCCCCTTTTCGTTCTCGTTCCTCGGAGCCCTCCATGCCCTTCGCCCTCTACCTGCTTGCCCTGGCTGTCTTTGCCATGGGCACATCTGAGTTCATGCTTGCTGGCCTCGTGCCAGACATCGCCGCCAGTGTCGGTGTCTCTGTCGGCACAGCTGGGTTACTCACCTCTGCCTTTGCGGTCGGGATGATTCTCGCTGCGCCCGCCATGGCAGCTCTCACCCGTCGGTGGCCCGCCCGGACCACCTTGCTCGGGTGCGTGGTCATCTTCGCTGCCTGTCACGTCGTCGCCGCCACTGCCGAGACCTTCTCCGTGCTGTTCGCAACTCGTGTGGTTGCTGCGGTTGCTAACGCCGGGTTCCTGGCCGTTGCACTCAGCACCGCGACCCGCCTCGTGGCCCCCAGCCGGAAGGGCCGCGCTCTTGCCATCCTCCTCTCGGGCACCACGATCGCCATGGTGGCCGGTGTTCCCGCGGGGGCTCTACTTGGCACGGCGCTGGGATGGCGGGCCACGTTCTGGGCGGTAGCCTTCCTGTGCGTTCCTGCTGCAATCGGCATCCTCACCGGGATCCGTCCACAGCCGAGAGACACGCAGGACGAAGCCAACGATGGCCTGTCTCTCGCCTTCGAGTTGGCGCAGCTCCGCGTGCCCCGTCTTTTCACGGCGATGCTGCTCGCTGCGCTGGTCAATGGCGGGACTTTCGCCGCGTTTACGTTCCTCGCGCCGGTCGTGACCGGGACAGCGGGTCTGGGCCAGGTGTGGGTACCGGTGGCTCTGGTGTTGTTCGGCATCGGGTCCTTCATGGGAGTCAGCATTGCCGGGCGACTGTCTGACCAGCACCCGCGAACGCTCCTCGTTGTGGCCGCGCCGCTCCTGCTAGTGGGGTGGCTGTTGCTCGCGGTGCTTGCTGGGCACTCAGTGCCGCTGCTCGTCCTGGTGTTCCTGCTGGGCATGCTGGCATTCGCTGTGGGAAGCACCATGATCGCTCGAGTGCTCTACGCAGCATCGGAAGCGCCCACCATGGGTGGTTCCTACGCGACTGCCGCTCTCAACATCGGGGCCGCTGCTGGTCCGGCGCTCGGAGCGGTAGCGCTCGAGAGCTCGAGCAACCTTGGTCCCGTGTGGGCAGCGACCGCGATGACCGCTCTCGCACTCCTCGTGATGCTGCCCACGCTGCGCATCATCGCCCCGCGGGTACGGAATGTGGAGGCTGCCAAGTGACGCACGCTAATGCTCCGTTGAGCCTTGAAGGTCGACGCCGGCTCGTGAATCGGTGCCTGACCCGGCCGATCGCGCACGTAGCTGCCGAGATGGGCATCTCACGCGCGTGCGCTTCGAAGTGGGTCAACCGGTGGAGACGCCATGGCGAAGCCGGGCTCCAAGACCGTGCTTCGACGCCCCACCACAGCAGTACCGCGACAGCCGCCTGTGTCATCCAACAGATCGAGGTCTGGCGGCGAGAGCACAAGTGGTCCGCCCAGCGCATTGCCTACGAGCTCGCCGAGCTGGACGTCAGGATCAACCGGCGTACCGTCAGCCGACACCTGAGCCGGCTCGGCCTTGGTCGACGCCGGTTCATCGACCCTGGCGGCGACACCAATCGCAAGCCAGGGAAGATCACCGCCCGCTGGCCCGGCCATATGGTGCACCTCGACGTGAAGAAGGTCGGCCGAATCCCTGACGGTGGCGGCTGGCGCATTCATGGGCGCAACAGCGACCAGGCTAGGACTGCGGGTCGCGCGAAGTCAGCTGGGGCGAAGCGGGGGTACACCTACCTGCACTCCGCCGTCGACGGATTCTCCCGACTCTCGTACACCGAGCCGCTGACCGACGAGAAGGGACCCACGGCGGCAGCGTTCCTCGCCCGAGCTAAGGCCTGGTTCGCCGCTCACGGGATCTCGCACATCCACCGCGTCATCACCGATAACGGTGCGTGCTACCGCTCGGCCGACTTCGCTCGAATCGTCGGCAACCGCACGCGACACCAGAAGACCAGGCCCTACACGCCCCGACACAACGGGAAGGTGGAGCGCTACCAGCGAATCCTGGCCGAGGAACTGCTATACGCCCGAGAGTTCGAGAGCGAAGAAGCCCGCGACACCGCGATCGGAATCTGGAATATCCACTACAACTACCACCGCCCCCATAGTGGAGCGGGCGGACATCCCCCAGCATCTCGGCTCCGTGCTGGCGTCACCAACGTCTGGCCCTCATACAACTAGTGATCCTCGCGGGGGACTGGTGAGGTCGAACGGCTGCAGTGAGCGCGTGCCCGATAGGGGATCCTCCACCGTGCATCACCCGGGCTCTCTATTCGACACATGTTTGTACAGGACTGTCATGTACGTAAGACCTGTACGGTGAAATGCACGGTGACGGTGCCTTAAGTGCAACACTGGGGTGATGCATGTCGGCTACGCGCGCGTGTCCACCCTTGAGCAGGACCTCACCGCCCAGCGGGAGGCGCTCGAGCGACTGGGGGTCGCGTCCAAGCACATCTATCTCGACCACGGGTTGACTGGAACGAACCGGGGCCGGCCGGGACTGCAGCAGGCCCTGGCCGCTACCCCGGGAGGGCGACACCCTGGTGGTCACCAAGCTCGACCGCCTCGCCCGCTCGCTGCCCGATGCCCCGGGACATCGCCGACGAGCTCACCACCAAGGCGGTGGCGCTCAGCATCGGCGGCAGCGTCTACGACCCCCACGACGCGGTGGGCCGGCTGCTATTCAACGTGCTCGGAATGGTGGCAGAGTTCGAGGCCGACCTCATCAGGATGCGGACCCGCGAGGGCATGGCCATCGCCAGATCCAAGGGCAAGCTCAAGGGCAAGCAGCCCAAACTCTCACCCTCCCAGCGCCGGCACCTGCTCACACTCCACGCGGCCGGCGAGCTCACCCAGGCCGAGCTCGCCGAGCTGTTCAAGGTCTCCCGCACCACCATTTACCGCGAGCTGCGCCGCGCCACAACCGTTTCCTGATCGCCCGTGCATCACTTCAGACTGATCGCAGGGACCCACCATGGAGCCATCACATTCACATGTCTCGGCTCGAGCCTTCCCGTGTGTCGTAATGCCGCGAGTCAGGCTACTTCCGGCCCAGATCATTGTGACGCGGCGTTATAACACGAACTGACCTGCGGCGGTCGTCTCCAGCGGCCGGCCCCCTGCTACGTGCCACAACCGACCGTTTGTGGTGCAGCGCGTATCGCGGCTCTTTTGCCACCGCTCGACACCTGACCCGAGAGGACGCGACGCAGATAGGGTCGCCTCTATGGTTACCTTCCCTCCCCATTTGCACGCTGGCGATCAGGTGCGGGTCGTCGCACCGGCACAGTCCCGAGCAATGGTGATGGAGTACGACCACTCACGGATCATTGAAGAACGCTTCGCAGAGATGGGGCTTCGCCTGAGCTACGGGCAGCACGTCGATGAGCGCGATGCCTTCGACTCCTCGGCCATCGACTCCCGCGTGGCCGACCTTCATAGTGCTTTCTCTGACGCGGACGTCCGAGCCATCCTGACCGTCATTGGTGGCTTCAACAGCAATGAGCTGCTCCCACACCTCGACTTCGACCTCATCGCCGCGAACCCCAAGATTCTCTGCGGCTACTCCGACATCACCGCGCTCCAGTGCGCGATCCTGGCTCGGACCGGCCTGGTGACTTACAGCGGTCCTCACTGGTCAAGCTTCGGCATGCGAGATCACTTCGCGCAGACTCAGCAGTGGTTCCGGCAAGCCTTACTCGAGAGTCCCCCGTTCGAGCTAGAGCCCTCCGAGGCATGGACTGATGACCTCTGGTTCGTCAATCAGGACGACCGGCAGCCCGAGGCGAACCACGGTTGGCAGCAGCTCCAAGAGGGCGCAGCCGTGGGTCGAGTCATCGGCACGAACCTCTGCACGCTCAACCTGTTGCAGGGCACGCCATATATGCCGTCCCTGGATGGCGCGCTCCTGGTCCTCGAGGAGGCCGCAGCCATCGATGCCAAGGAGTTCGCTCGCAACCTCACCTCGCTGTTGCAAATGCCCGATGCTGCTAGCGTCCAAGGACTCGTCATCGGCCGGTTCCAACGTCAATCAGCGATGACTCGCGACCTGCTTGCGGAGATAGTCGCCCGGCAGCCAGCTCTGGACGGAAAGCCTGTGGTAGCAGGTGCCGACATAGGGCACACCATGCCGCTCGCCACTCTCCCGATCGGCGGACAGGCTGAACTCACCGTTGGAACCGAGGTGCACTTCAGAATCCTCTAGCCCAACAGCCGGCCCCAATCGACCGTTTGTGGCGCGGCGTCGACTGCTACGGTTCGCGGCATGGACGTGACGCTGCGCCGCGCGCTGCCCTCGGATGAAACGGCCATGACGAGGGCCGTGTACGCGGCGTGGCGGTGGCACCAACCATGGGACGAGGCTGCCTACCAAGAGCACCGTCTTACAGCCGGCGCGGACTCCTACGTCGACGGCTTCGGGACCCGCGCTGGAGACACGGGCGTGGTAGCAACGAAAACAGCGGGCGTCTGCGGCGCGGCCTGGTTCCGATACTTCATCGGCGAGTCCGCTCGCGCCGGGTACGTGGCGGACACCGTCCCGGAGCTCGTTCTTGCCGTGGATGAGCGTGCTCGCGGACAGGGGCTCGGCAGCCGTCTCCTGGATCAGCTCCTCGACATCGCAACCGAGCAATCTATCCCTCAGATCAGCCTCCACGTGGATGCGGCCAACGTTCGCGCCGCCACCCTGTACGAGGCCAGAGGGTTCATCCCCATTCGCGAGACTCCGCGGGGGCGCGTGATGCTGTGGGGTCGCACCCGCGAAGAGCGAACCGCGCCAACCTGAACCGACCGTTTATGGTTCGCGCATGGGGGCGAGATTCGGCAAGCTGGCACGCGATGACGCCGCTAGCCCTAGAGAGGTCAACCCTGTGGATGAGCTTCACTGTCGCGGAGGTGCACTGGTCTGCATCGCCGCTCCGCCCGGCACGGGAAAGTCCACGGTTCTCCCCCATCTAATCGCGCGCGCTCGAGGCCAGGCCGTGGTGGCCGACATTGACGAGGTGCTTGAAGACGGCTCGCTGCTGGGCGTCCGGATCGCCGACCCGTCAGCGGCACCGATCTGGCCTGCGTACGACCGGCTCTGGGAGCGCATCGCTGGATTCGTCAAGCGAGCTGGGTTCGACATGGTTCTGTTCACCCAGGTACCAGACGGCCTCCCCGCACCAGAGTTTGGGACGCTCATCGGCTGGGAAGTCGACGACGTGACTAGGGCTGATCGACTCCGGAATCGAGGAGAGTCCGAGACCACGATTGCTAGCGCGCGTTCGGACGCCATAGCCCTTCGTGGCCTGTTGCCATCAACGAGGTTCATCCGCACGAGAGCGGATGAACCGCCGGAGAACTGCGCCGATGCACTGTGGGCAACCGTGCGGACACACCTGCGGCAATCGTGACTCGCCGCCCCACTGACGACCGTTTATGATTCAGCTGTCGAAGAGATGGCAGTGGTCAGAGAGGGGGCGGCGTGCCGACCTATGCGAGTGCGGAGAGGTTCCGGGCATCCACTGCGGGTATGCCCGAGGAGTTCTGGGGCACTAAGTGTCCCGGATGCGGGTCGACCTCGATACTGACTGCGATGCAACGACTGGAGACCGCAGGCCTGCGCCGCATCCGCTGGGGACTGTGCTTCCAGTGCGATCAGGCCGTTGTGGAGCAGTGGTCACTAGCGCACGATGGTTGGGAGATCTTCCCGGCCGCGGCCGCTATCGAGGATGTGCCGGGTTTACCCGAAGGAGTTCAGCGGACCTGGGACGAAGCGCGGCGCTCTCTCGCGGCGTCCGCCCCGATGGCTGCTGCTCATATGTTTCGCAAGACCTTGATGGTCGTTGCAGTGGACAAGGGGCTTGCAGGCAAGGATGAGAAGAACTGGAGCCCGACATTTGCAGCGTGCGTGAAGTACTTGCAGGACAACGGCTTCGTTCCTCCGGCTTGGCAAACGCAGCTGGAGCACGTGCGCGCGATTGGAAACGAAGCGGCGCATGAGGTCAGGCCGGTCGAGGCGCGCTTGGTTGAGATGCAGGGCTTGTTCGTGCGAGACCTGCTTGCCACGGTCTATGAGTCGGCACAACGGGCGCAGGAATTCTCGAGAATGACCGGGGAGATAGAGGCGCGAGACGGCACTCCGTGAGGCCGCGGCGCGGGGTGCTCTGGGTGGCGATGGGCCCTCGGGGTGCGCGCGTAGGCTGGCGCGCCCACTCCGAGGGAAAAGGCGAGTTGGAAGTTCGCGGACGCGGCCAACGTACGCGCAGTCAGCCTGTACGAGTCCAGAGGGTTCACCTCCTTCAGAGCGACTTCGCGCGGGCACACCACGGGGGGTGTACATCGTCAAGGATGGGCAGGTGCGCGCCATGGACCGCCACGGGGTGCCCATCGAGTAGCTGAGGCGCCGCCCAGCGCGCTCTGAGCGAGCTTGAGGCCACATTGATAGGCTCCGAGGGTGGAGTCTCCGGCGTCAGGGAGTACCAAAACAATGCAGCAATCCCGGCTGCGAGTGCCACGCGATGGAGGGTGAAGCATTGAACATTATTGTCTCGGACTCAGTATCGGACGCTAGCCCCGACAGTTTCGTATTATCACATTCTGACTGGAATGACTGGTGGGAGTTCGAAACTCAGTACTTTGTTGAATACGTTCCATGGAATGGCGTTCCGATCGAACTGGGATCCATAAAGATCGGATGGGCAGGCGAGAATGACGGGAAAATTCCAGGCATCCCGGAAAGTTTCAACGGCCTTTCTGAAAGATTCTTTTCACTAGGACAGGACGAGTCCTACTATACAAGCGTAATGAACCTGCCGAACGCTGTCGGCATGGCGTTTCTACGTGCCATTAACGATGTTGTCGTACGCACAGATCTATATGCACGACACAAGGAAACGAAAGTCATGACCAAATCTCTCATGAGGTTCGTTTCCGAAGCATCGATAGTAGGGCAGTATCTTCGCATTGTTTCCGGAAAAAGCAAACTGGCAAAGTTCAACGCCCACTATGTTGAGCGAGTGACACAAACTCAGACGGAAGAGGTTTCGCTTCCTTTCCTAGTTTCTCCCAATGCCGTCCCACCGTCAAACATTCACGTCCTGATCGGGAGAAACGGCAGCGGAAAGACACGACTCTTAAGGCGCATGGCTCAAAGCCTCATTGAAGATGAACCATGGGCTGATCATGTCTTCGAGATCGAGGGAGGCACTTCGGCGAGATCTGCTTTCTCCGGCGTGGGCTTCGTGTCCTTTAGTGCATTCGATAGGTATACCCCGCTTCGAGCAACAAATCCCGGCTTCAACGTGTTCGAGGTCGGACTGAAGAAAAAGGTCAGGGTTCGCAGCCCTGAAGGCAAGATTAAATCGACGATTACGATCAAGAATTACAGAGATATCGAAAAGGATATGGGCCAAGCATTGAACGTATGCTTGTCCCGATCTGTGGATCGTTGGGAGCGGGCCGTCGAAACCCTCGAATCGGACCCCCAGTTTCGGGAACTCGACGTGACGCGTCTTCTCGACGATTTGACGAATGACGGACTGAGCGAGGAAGCGGGCCAACTATTCGGCCAGATGAGCTCTGGGCATCAGATCGTTCTGCTCACGATAACGCAGCTGGTTGCCCGACTCGAGGAGCGCACACTAGTCTTGATGGATGAGCCTGAGGGGCATCTACACCCGCCACTTCTAGCTTCACTGATTCGTGCAATGTCAACGGTTCTGGGCGAGGTTAACGCATTCGCTATTGTAGCTACGCATTCGCCAGTTCTTCTGCAAGAGGTGCCGTCTGCATGTGTGAACTACGTACGGCGAACGCAAGAGGGCCTCCGGGTATCGAAACCAACTATTGAGACGTTTGGTGAGAACGTAGGCGTGCTCACTCGCGAAGTATTCGGTCTTGAAGTCGCCGGATCAGGTTTCTATCGCCTCCTTTCTGAGCTACTGATGGAGGATGACTTTAGCGCCGAAGCCGTTCTGGAGAGATTTGGAAACTCGCTTGGCAGCGAAGCCCTGGCGATTGTTCTTGCGTCGATGCGGACTCCCCAAGCAGATTCTATGCCCACTTCGGGGAACTAGAATGCTCGCGCTTCCCACGCCTCCTTTTAGCGTATCCGATATCCTCAACAAAGTTCGCGATACGGGAACTCTTGACACGCGCGAGCGCATAACGTCCGCGACGGAAGGGCTGATTGGAGCAGAAGCGGAGTACCGAGAGCAAGCCAATAGAGGCTCTATCCATCTATTGCCTGCAAGCAATAGCGCCTCTCTTGGTGGGGCTACCGAGACGGATATTGTTTCTATGTACGAGAATAGACTCGTCAGGCCTCGCGGGAGGGCTCACTGCTTCTATGAGGAAATTCTTTATGTGGGCGACGGCACGTGCTCTTTATGTGGAGCATCCGGGGCCACGGAGGTAGACCACTATTTACCCAAGGAGCAACTTGGGTGGTTGGCGATCGTTCCGTTAAACATGATTCCTGCCTGCTCGGAATGCAATGGCTACAAGGGGACGCGTCTTCCCTCAAGCAGGAATGACTCGTTCATCCACCCCTATTTTGACGATTTTAGGACGACGCAATGGCTAGCCGCCGAAGTACGCGAGGACGATCCCTTGCCTCGATATTTTGTACAATCCTACAGCGGCGCAGGGGAGTCTGACATTCCGAGACTAAAGGCGCAGTTCGCCGCGCTGCGCCTCGGCTTTCTGTATGCGAGACTCGCGGGAGGAGCGCTCACAGAGTACCGCGGCAACCTAATCAGGAATCTTTCAGGTGGATCCCGGTTCAACGCGCGGCGACTTTGGCTCGAATTTGGGGCGAAGGGCCTGGAGCGCGACTACGGGATCAACCATTGGCGAGCAGTTGCGCTGCGTGCGTGGGCAGCAAGCGATTGGTTCATTGAAGAGGGTTACGCGACAGAAATGAACTCCAACTGGGTTTTACAGCTTGCTCGCCGAGGTAAAGTGTCCTAAAGCTGCGCTCTGGCGGGGCGCCCGACTTACGTCGCCCCCGGCGCGACTCATGCGAACATTAATGCGAACAATCGGAACCGCGTTTCTGCTCTAAACTGCGGGTGCGGTTTTTCCACCACCTACCCCTCGCTATTGCACCGAAGACTGTTCCGTTTTCGAGCCAGTTGTGCGTCTGCTCCGCGAATCAGTTCGAGATACGTGCCATCGCGACACGCCTAAGGTTTGCGATCGCGGCGAAGATCGAAGTATGAGCGTTGGATATACGCCTCAAGTTCTGAGTACTCGATGCGCCATTGTCCTCTTCCTCCTACGCGTATGGCACGTAGCTCCCCGGAGCGAACGAGTGAGTACGCCTGTGTACTGCTGATTGAGAGCACTTCCTTCACGTCGTTAAGGGTCATGAACCGACGATCGAGCACACTGGTCCGCTGAAACATCTGATGGACTCCTTCGGTGATGTTGGCCTATGCGACCAGGCTGATCCCGTCAACGACTGAACGCGCTTCGGTGGTGTCGAGGCCTACGTAGATCGCTGTGGTCTCCGGCTTCGAGTGGCCCATGAGCGTCTGGACCAGAAGAAGGTCCCGAGAGCTCCTGTACGCCTCCGTGGCGAATCGGTGGCGCAGAGTGTGAGCACTCCAGCTACCTGGGAGTGCCTCGTTGACGAGCTCACCGACTCGGACAGGCTGCAGGTGCGTGTCGGCGTACCGGCCCTTGGATGGAAAGAGCCAGGGGATCTCGGGCGAGACCTGGTCGAACTGGCGCGCCACGGCAGCTGCGGCAGCTGATGTGAGCGGGACCGTTCGTTCACGTCGACCTTTTCCATGCACGATGAGGGACGTGCCGGCCCGCTCGTCGATGACATCTGCGCGAGCGACAACCGCGATCTCCGCGCGTCTCAGGCCCGCTTCGGCGGCTAGGGTCATCATCGCTTGGACTCTGGTGTCGGAGGCGAACAGCGCCTTGCGGATGATCGGGTCCGGGCACGGCCGGGGAAGGGGCTTGGGCGACCGGGCCGGTGGGATCAGGGCGAGTGGGTCGGCGATGATCCGTCCGGTGCGGTGGAGCCAGGTCGTCCAGATGCGCAGGGAGGTGCGCGCACTTCGACGTGTCGCGGCCTTCCAACGCGGATTCGCTAGGTAGGCAACGAGCCATTCCAGGTCGAGCGGATCCGTCTCGGCAGGCACTCCGTTGAGGTAGCGCCGGACGTGATACTCGCGGAGTCGAACAGTCGTCTCGGACCGTTCTGAGGCGCGAAGCCAAGCTGTCCAGAGAGGCAGCTGTGCGATGACGTCCATGCTCCCCACGGTGCTCCACGGTCCAACCTCGTATCCAGGGGCGAGGCAGCATTGGGGATAACTGGGGTGTGTGGAGGGGAGGAGCTGCGGGGGCGGCGCTACGACGTCGGCTCCGCTGAGTAGCTCATCCAATAGTCACCCAACCATGGTGCGCCGACCTCGGGTTTCGCCGAAGTCGACCTCGATCACAGCGCCGGCTTCCCGTCCCTCGAGACTCTTAATCAGCGGGTCCGGGGTTCGAATCCCTGATGGCGCACCGACAGAAGCCCCACCGGTCACCCGGTGGGGCTTCTTCGTGTCCGCAGGGACCCCCGGCGACACGGGGACCAGCCGCGATCCTCTAGACTCGAACTCCCAGGAACAACTGTGTGCGAGGACCGTTCGCGTCGCTCGCCGGAGGAGGTCAGCGTGCGGATCGCGGTCACCGGTGCCACAGGAGTGCTCGGCCAGGAAGCCGTGGAGGCGCTGGTCGGTGCCGGGCACGAGGTCACCGGTATCACGCGACGTGATTCCGGGGTGCCGATCGTCGAGGGCCGCGGTGGCAGCGCCGTCGTCGCGGACGTGTTCGATCCCCGAGACCTCGCCCGCGCCTTCCGCGGCCATGAGATCGTCATCAACGCCCTCGCCCATGTGCCGGTGGGGATGTCGGGGCTGCGTCCGCTGGCCTGGCGCGAGGACGACCGGCTCCATCTCGAGGCCTCGGTCGCGATCGCGCAGGCTGCGGCGGACGCCGGTGCGCGCAAGCTGATCCAGGAATCCACGATCTTCCTCTACCCGGACAACGGGACCGAGTGGATCAGCGAGGACCTCCCCCTCAGCGTGCGCAATCAGGCGTTCCGCCCCCGCGTGCGGGAGATGCGGGCCGCCGTGGACTTCGCGACCTCGGGACGCAGCGCCGTGGTGCTGCGCCTGGGGCAGCTCTTCGGCCGTGACCAGCACACCACCCACGCGCTCAAGGCCACCCGCGACGGCGATCCGATCCTGCTGGGCAAGCCGGACCACTACGTCACCCTCCTGCACCACTCCGATGCCGGGCGCGCCTTCGTGGCCGCGCTGCGCGCGAGCAGCGGGTTCTACAACGTCGGCGGGGAGCCGATCACCAAGAAGCGCTGGGCGAAGGACCTGTCCACCGAGGCCGAGGCCCAGGCGCCCGCGAAGTTCTACCCGGAGATCACCCAGGCGATCGTCGGCACCCGGCTGGACGTGCAGCGCCGCTCCCTGCGGGTCTCCTCGGTGCGGTTCATGTCCGAGACCGGCTGGCGGCCGACGGTCGGACCGTCCACGCCGGGCTGGTCCCGACGCTGAGACGGAGCGAGCCGCGCACCCCCTCTCCGCCTCTCAGCGCGGCAGCCGCATCCCCAGGCTGGGCGCGGAGTCGACGAATCCCAGCGCACGGTAGAGGTTCTGCCCCGGAGGGTCCGCCATCAGCGTGATGTACGGATGCGGCGGCGCCGCCGCATCGATCCGGGCGATGAGGTCCTCCATCACCGCTCGCCCCAGACCGCGCCGCTGATGGGCGGGAGCCGTGGCGACGTCGGCGAGATGGAAGTACCAGGTGCCGTCCCCGAGAACGCGCCCCATCGCGGCCAGCGCGCCGCCCTCGGTGCGGAGGCATGTCCACGCCCAGCTCGCGGTGAGGGCGCCCACCGCCTGCTCCGGGGTGCGCGGACTGAGCCCGGACTCCCGCCGCAGTCGGAGGTACTCCTCGCTGGCAGGTGGCTCGTGGAGCATCCGGTACCCGGCCGGCAGGGGCGCGGAGGGACGAGGTGCGTGCGAAGACATGAGCCGATCCTGTCATCCTCGGAGTCCGCCGCGGCCGGGAGCCGCAGGTCCTCGGGTGCCGCGGGGGGTCTCGAGCCGCTGGACGCCTTGAGCCCGTGGGCCTCGGGTGCCGCGGGCTGTGACGGAGAGGAGATACTGCCAGCATGAGCACCGCGCCGACGCCCCCGCCCCGGACCGCCCGCTGCCCCTGCGGCAGTGGGGACACCTTCGGCGACTGCTGCGGACCGGTGCTGTCCCAGGAGCGCCGGGCCGGCACCGCGCAGGCGCTGATGCGCTCGCGCTATACAGCCTTCGCCACGGGTGATCTGGAGCATCTGCTGCGCTCCTGGCACCCGCGCACCCGGCCGGATCGTGCCGATCTCGCGGCGTCGCTCGACGAGAACGTGCGGTGGCTGCGTCTGGAGATCCACGAGGCCTCGACGGGCGGCCCCTTCGACGACGCCGGCACCGTGGAGTTCACCGCGATCTCCCGCGGCCCGCAGGGCCGGCAGGTGCAGCGCGAGCGCTCCCGTTTCCTGAGGGAGGCGGGAGCGTGGCTGTACGTGGACGGAGAGGTGGGCACGGGCGCGATCTGACCGGCACCGTGCCGCTCAGCACCGCCCGACCCGGCACCCTCCGACCCGGCACCTTCCGACCCGGCACCGGGCGGCCAGCTCGGAGCAACGGCCGCACCACGCAGGACGCCCCGGGCTCTCGAAGAGCCCGGGGCGTCAGCAGAGGTCGGGTCCGGACCGATCGGTCCGCGCGACAGGTCGGAGGGGTCAGCCGCCGAGGGAAGCGACCTTCTTCTCGGCCCGCTTCGCGGCCTCCTGGAGGACCGCGCCGAGCTCCGAGGCCTGCTTCTCAGCCTCCTTGGAGCGGGGCAGCGAGGACTTCTTCACGGACGTGGCGGCCCGCTTCGCGGAGCGCTCGGTGCTGCGCCGCGCGTCCTTCATGGCCGCGGCGACCTTCTCGCCGCGGGTGGGCTCGCGCCGGGAGAGGGCCACCGCCGCAGCGATGCCCGCTCCGATCACGACCACGCCGATGACGCCGCCTGCGATCGCCATGGGGAGCGTCGCAGGGGTCTTCCCGTCATCGGCTGCGGAAAAACCCTTCACCGAACCGACGAGCTCGTTCTTCCAGCGGGTCGCCGCGTTCTTCGGGTTCACGCGGTCGATGAGCTCATCGATGTCCGACGCGAGGTTGTCCTGTCGGCGATAGGCCTCATCGCGCATGTCGTCCAGGCTCTTCTTCTTGGCCACCATTGCCTCCGGGGGTCGTCAGGCTGTGCTGCTGCTGATCGTATCGTGGTCCGTCGCCGTGAGTGGCGTCACCGCTGGGTGCGGGAGAGGAAGTCGTCGGCTCCGCCGACCAGCTCGATGTGACCGGTCTCGACCTCGGCGCTCGCCATCTTCGCGATCTCGGCGGCGAACTCCTCGACGGAGTAGAGCTTCCCGGCGGCCTCGCGGCGCTCCTCGAGGGCGCCGGGACGTGCCCGGTTCAGCAGGGTCGCGGTGACGGTGCCCTCGATCATGTCGGCGGAGACCACCACGAAGGAGACACCGGCCTCGGACATCTCCGGCAGACGCTCGGTGAGCGCGGTCTCCCCCGCGCGCTTGGAACGGGCGACCTGCTCGTACTCGGGCATGGTCTCGACATCATCGATGAAGTGCGCCTGGTGACTGGTCACGAAGACCACCCGGCCACCCTCGGGGAGATGCTCGAGCCCGGCGGTCAGAGCCGCGGACTGGGCATCGCGGTTCAGCCGCATCGCGTAGTCCTCACCGAGATCCGTCTCCATCCCGCCGGAGGCGTTCAGGACCAGCAGGTCCAGGCCGCCGAAGGTGTCCACGGCCGTCTGCATCAGCGTGCGCAGGCCCTCGGCCTCGGTGAGATCCGCGCCGACGGCGACAGCCTTCCCGCCGGCGGCTTCGATCTCGGCGACCACCTTGTGGGCGCGCGGCGCCTTCTGTCGGTAGTTGATGACGACGTTCGCACCATCGGCGGCGAGCAGCTTCGCGGTGGCCGCACCGACTCCTCGGGACGAACCGGTGACGACGGCGGTCTTGCCTGCGAGGGCGCTCATGAAGGACTCCTGGGGGGTCGTGGAAGTGATGGTTCGATGTCGGGCGAGGGAGGTCGAGGACGCGCCGGCGGCGCCTCCGCGGGGATCCCGACCGATCGACCACCCGAGCCTACCGGAGCACAGCCGACGGGCCGTTAGGCTTGACGCGCGCGCGAGTGGCGGAATTGGCAGACGCGCTGGATTTAGGTTCCAGTGCCCCAGGGCGTGAGGGTTCGAGTCCCTTCTCGCGCACGCATCCCTCTGGTTGTGGCCTGCGGCGGCGCGGGCACCCAGACGTCCTGTGCCGGGTGAGGGAAGGGACGAGCATCGGGTCCCGCTGGGCACATATCAGGGGTTTCCCACGACGTGGGGCTACGGTCCGGAGGTGAACCCGAAAATGACCCATCGCGCATCGTTGCTCCTGCGGGAGCTTCGCGAGGACTTCCCGATCGACGCCGACCGCATCCACCGGGACCTGTGTCGCATGAGTCCGGACGATCCGTTCCTCGAGCGTCGCGTGCGTTCACGCCTGATGCTCGGCCGCGTCACCGCGAAGGTGCCCCACGATGGGCTCGTGCAGGAGATCCTGACGATGGTGGAGAAGGGCGATTTCGGTGCGACAGCTCCTCGACCCACCCCCGCTTTACCTGCACAGGCCGCGAGAGGGCTCTGGCGGCGGGCGATTCCGGCCAAGGAGTGATCCGGAGCGCTCCCGCCCATCTCTCCGTGCCATCCACGCCCACGGGCCACGGTCCCGTCGGCGGCACATGAGCCGTACCGACCTCCGCCGCCAGCTCGGCATCCCCGAACAGTCCGGCCCACGCGCCCGAGGTGCGGAAGCAGGTGACGCCGGCCGCCGGGCCTTCGCGCTGCTCCCACCCGGGTCCGCGGTGGAACGCGATGCTCCGTGCCAGGTCCGCGACGCCGAGGGTGACGATGCAGAAGTGCGGTGGGACGCCGGTGCCGTCCCTCCTGCCGCACCGTCTACGCTGGTGGTCGTCGCGTGAGCGGCCGCTCCGGCCCTCTTCACGCGCGCACCACAGCAGCCACGAGGTCCCAGACCACGTTCGGCCCGACGACGAGGAGCTCCACGATGACCCTGTTCGGCCTCGTCCGCCATGGACAGACGGACTACAACCTGCGCGACCTCTTCCAGGGGTCCTCGGACATCCCGCTGAACGAGACAGGGATAGCCCAGGCCCATGCCGCCTTCGACCAGCTGCCGGCGAGGGACTGGGACGTGGTGGTCTCCTCCCCGCTGCAGCGGGCGGAGCAGACGGCCCGGATCATCGGGGAGGATCACGGCATCCCCTTCGGCGGGACCGATCCGCGCCTGCAGGAGATCCACTGGGGCGACGCCGAGGGCCGTCCGGTCGCCGAGATGCAGCAGCGGTACCCGGGGCGCACCTTCCCCGGCATCGAGGACGCCCAGCAGGTCGCCGATCGCGGCTACGACGCCCTGGAGACGCTCGAGGAGCGCTACCGCGATCAGGCCGTGCTGGTGGTCGCCCACGGGACCCTGATCCGCTTCCTGCTGTCGGGGATCATGGAGCAGGGGCTGCCCTCGATCCCGAACGCCACCCTGTCCCTCATCGAGCTCGAAGGGACCACCTGGTCTGTCTCGATGATCGCCGGGCAGCCGGTGGACCACCAGGTCCGAGTCGTCTCCCGCGAGCAGAACCCCCGCTTCCACGTCCAGAAGGGCGATCTCACCCCGCTGAACCTGCGCGGCGCGCAGGGAACCACCGCCGATGCCGAGGAGGCCGCTCGATGACCAGCCGTACCGCCGTGGACTCCGAGGGCTCCTGGTTCGAGCCCGACCAGGTCGACGAGCTGCGCCGTCGACTGCCGATCCCCTACGTCGACATCGTGCCGGTGCGCACCGACGTCGACGGCTCCGTGGTGGAGGTCGGACTGCTGCTGCGCGCCTCCGGCGCCGGACGGATCGTGCGGGCCATCGTCTCCGGGCGGGTGCTGGTGCACGAGACCGTGCGCGAGGCGATCGCCCGTCACATCGAGAAGGACCTGGGTCCGATGGCGATGCCGCGCATCCCCGTCTCCCCCGTGCCCTTCACGGTCGCCGAGTACTTCCCCACCCCGGGCGTCTCCCCCTTCCACGATCCGCGGCAGCATGCGATCTCCCTCGCCTACGTGGTGCCGATCGACGGGGAGACCGCCCCGCAGGAGGACGCGCTGGAGCTGACCTGGTACGGGATCGACGAGCTGCTGGCGGAGTCCTCCCCGCTCGAGGAGATGGACGGGGGCCGCGACCTGCTGGTGCGTCGTGCCCTCGCCCACGTCGGCGCAGTCTGAGGCACGTCGACTGCGCTGACGACCCGTCCCGGCCGTGGGCTCTCAGCCCACGAACGGTGCCACGTGCGTCGCGAGCGCCCGGAACGCCTTCCCGCGATGCGAGATCGCGTCCTTCTCCGCCGGCGTGAGCTCCGCTGCGGAGCGGGTCTCCCCCTCGGGCAGGAACAGCGGGTCGTAGCCGAAGCCTCCCTCGCCATGGCGTTCCCGCAGGAGCGCACCGACCATCTCGCCGCGTTCGACGGTCTCGGTGCCGTCGGGCGCGACCAGCGCGGCGGCGCACACGAAGCGAGCGGTGCGGTGCGCGTCGGGGACGTCGCCGAGCTGGGCGAGCAGCAGGTCGTTGTTCGCCTCGTCGTCCCCGTGCCGACCGCTCCAACGCGCGGAGAAGATCCCCGGCGCCCCGCCGAGCACGTCGACGGCGAGGCCTGAGTCGTCGGCGACGGCGAGCAACCCGGTGGCGGCCGCGGCGGAGCGGGCCTTGAGCAGGGCGTTGCCCTCGAAGGTGACCGCATCCTCGACCACGTCGGGCAGGGCGATGCCGGCTGAGGAGATGATCTGCTCCGGCGCGAGGCCCGGCACCGCGGCGCCGAGTATGCGCTGCAGCTCGGCGAGCTTCTTGGCGTTGTGGGAGGCGAGGATCACTCGCGCTCCGGCGGGGACTGCGACCTGCCCGCCGCTCATCGCTGCTCGGCCAGGACGTCCCGCTGGAACTGCGCGAGCTGCGCGCAGCCGTCGGTGGCGAGATCCAGCAGCGACCCCAGCTCGGCACGGTCGAAGGGGGCGCCCTCTGCCGTGCCCTGCACCTCCACGAAGGAGCCGGAGCCGGTGACCACGACGTTCATGTCGGTCTCGGCGTTCACGTCCTCGCGGTACTCGAGATCCAGCAGCGGCCTTCCGTCCACGATGCCGACGCTGATGGCGCTGACGGAGTCGGTGAGGACCTGCTTCGCGGCGGAGAGCGAGGTGTGCTGCTTGCCCCAGGTGATCGCATCGGCCAGCGCCACATAGGCGCCGGTGATCGCCGCGGTGCGGGTGCCGCCGTCGGCCTGCAGCACATCGCAGTCCAGCTGGATCGTGTTCTCGCCCAGCGCATCCAGATCGATGATCGCGCGCAGCGAGCGGCCGATGAGGCGGGAGATCTCGTGGGTGCGGCCCCCGATCCTGCCCTTGACGCTCTCGCGCGCGGAGCGCGAGTTCGTCGCGCGGGGCAGCATCGCGTACTCGGCGGTGACCCAGCCGGAGCCGGAGCCCTGCTTCCAGCGCGGCACGCCGGAGGTGAACGAGGCGGCGCACAGGACGCGGGTGCGGCCGAACTCGATGAGAGCGCTGCCCTCGGCCTGATCGAGCCAGCCGCGGGTGATGCGCACCTCGCGCAGCTGGTCCGGGGTGCGTCCATCGACGCGGTCGTCGGTCGGGGTGGTGTTCTGGGTGCTCATGGAGCAGGTTCTCCTCGTGTCGCTCAGGCGTTCCGCTCGAGGATAGCCGTCGCGAGGAGCCGGTCGCGGACCGGCCTCGCGCTCAGGCGGACGCGGCGGCGCGGCTGGTGTCGTAGACCGCGAACGGCACGGCGAGCTCGAGCGGACCGGAGTAGACGCTGCGGGCCTCGGCGAGCGGGACCGCAGGATCCGTCCAGGCGGCGATGTGGGTGAGCACCACACGGCCGGCGTTCGCGGCCACCGCCGCCTGGCCTGCGCGCAGTCCTGTCAGATGCACGCCCGAGAAGCGGTCGTCGCGACCCTCGATGTACCCGGCCTCGCACAGGAACAGGTCAGCGCCCGCGGCCAGCTCGTCCAGGGCCTCGCAGGCATCGGTGTCCCCCGAGTACGCGAGCACGTCGTCGCCTGCGGAGATCCGGAAGCCGTAGGCCTCCACCGGATGCTCCACCCGGCGCACCTCGATGTCGAGGGGACCGATCGAGAACTGCTGGCGGTCGCTGAGCGGGTGATGCGCGAAGGGCACGCAGTCCACGCCGTCGGGGACGTCCCCGTCGCGCCCGAGCACCGCGGAGATCCGCTGCGGGAGCGGCTCCGGGGCGTGGATGGGCAGCTGGGGCAGATCATCCCGCTCGTGATAGGCCCAGAAGACCTCGAGACCGGTGAGATCCAGGTAGTGGTCGGGATGCAGGTGGGAGATGATCACCGCATCCAGCTCCGCGGGATCGATGACGCTCTGCAGAGGGCCGAAGGCGCCGGAGCCCAGGTCCATCAGCACCCGCCAGGTGCGCCCGTCGGAATCCACCTGCTCGATGAGGTAGCTCGAGGCCGCCCCACCGGGACCGGCGAAGCTGCCGCTGCAGCCGATGACGTGGACCCTCATGCCGACACCACCGGCAGGCTGCCCGTCATGTCGAAGGTCGGACCCAGGAAGCGGCGGGAGAGGCGGGCGAAGTTCGCGCTGCCCTCCCCCTCGGCGGTCTGGGCGAAGACGTGGCGGGGAGCGCGCTCCGTCTCGCGCAGCTGATCGCCGGCGCTCAGCTGCCGGAAGACGTCCAGGGCGGTCTCCTCCGCGGAGGAGACCAGGGTGACGTCCGGTCCCATCACGTAGCTGATCGGGCCGGCGAGCATCGGATAGTGGGTGCAGCCGAGCACCAGGGTGTCCACCCCGGCCTCTCGCACCGGCGCGAGGTACTCCTCCGCGACCTCCACCACGTCCTTGCCGCTGATCACTCCGTTCTCGACGAACTCGACGAACCGCGGGCAGGCCTGGGTCGTGAGCGTCAGGTCGGGCGCTGCGGCGAAGGCGTCCTCATACGCACGGGAGGTGACGGTGCCCTCCGTCGCGATCACGCCGACGCGACGGTTGCGGGTGGCGGCGACGGCGCGGCGCACTGCCGGCTGGATGACTTCGACCACGGGGACGTCGTAGCGCTCCCGAGCATCGCGCAGCACGGCGGCGGAGGCGGTGTTACAGGCGATCACCAGCATCTTCACGCCGTGGCCCACCAGATTGTCCATGATGTCCAGGGTCAGGGAACGCACCTCGGCGATCGCCCGCGGTCCGTAGGGACCGTGCGCGGTGTCGCCGATGTAGACCAGCTCCTCCTGAGGCAGCTGGTCGAGCACGGCGCGGGCGACGGTCAGTCCACCCACCCCGGAGTCGAAGATCCCGATCGGCGCGTTGTTCATCCGTGCAAGGCTAATCTCGACAGCCGTCCACCGCAGTGATGGCACGCTCACTGCGTGCGGTCTCACAGTTCTCGCAACGACGCCTCGCACGGCGGCACCGCCCGACGCGGATCCGCCGGCGCGGCGCGAGGGCCGCTAGTCGAGGGCGCGCAGCAGGCTCTCCTGCAGCCAGGACAGCAGCTCGTAGACCGCGATGACGATGTCGGAACCGACGTGCTCGTCATCACCCGAGGACTCGGCGCCCTCGACCCGCTCCCCGATCTGCTGGAGCATCCGCACGGTGTCGAAGTCGCCGTCCCGCTTCAGGCCCAGCCGATCCGCGAGCACGATCCGCACGTCGTTGAGGGCGCGCAGCATCGCCATCGACTCGGCGTCATCCAGCACCACTTCGCTGTGCCCGGACCCGGTGCGATCCAGGATCGTCATCACCAGGCGCAGGTCGGCGAGCTTCCCCTCGGCCAGATCCTGCTGGCCCAGACGGCGGTACTCGGCCGCCAGCGAAGGATCCTCCGAGGCGGCGGGGAACAGGCGCCGCACGGCGGAGTCCGAGGGCTCGCGCGCGTCCCGCCCGGCGAACTCGGCCTCGAGCCGGCGCAGCGGATCCTCGCTCTGCGCCGCGCGGCGCAGGGCATCGCCGTCGGCATCGATCCCCAGATCAGCACGGATCAGATCCGCGGTCTCCTGGGCGACCTGGGCGATGATCGCCTTCTCCTCGCCGTCGAGCCGGCAGGCCAGGGTGTCGTCCGCGCGGCGGCGGAAGGCGTGCGCCATCAGTCCTCTCCTGCTCGTTCGAGAGTGGCCTGCAGACCGAAGGAGTGCATGGCCTGCACATCGGTCTCCGCCCGCTCCCGGGAGCCTCGCGAGACGACCGCCCGGCCGTCCTCGTGCACCTGCATCATCAGCTGCTCGGCCACCACGCGGGAGTACCCGAAGTAGCGGCGGAAGACGAAGACGACGTAGCTCATGAGGTTCACGGGATCGTTCCAGACGACCGTGCACCAGGCGCCCTCCGCCTCCAGCGTCGCCTGCGCACTGCCGGAGGGGTCGCTGTGCGACTGGGTCCCCGGGTCCGCCCGAGGCAGCTCCACCGGCATGCACATCCTCCTGAGTCCTGCCGCGCACCCTGGGATCGGGTGACGGCGGGGACGAGTCTACGGGGCGCGCCCTCTCACCTGCCGCCTCGCCACGCACTACCGTGGACACCGTGACTTCTGCCCTGCTCACCGACCTCTACGAGCTGACGATGCTGGAGGCCGCCCGTGAGGCCGGCACCGCCTCGCGGCGCTGCGTCTTCGAGGTGTTCACGCGCTCCCTGCCCGAGGGCCGTCGCTACGGCGCGCTCGCAGGCACCGGCCGCGTGCTGGACGCGATCGCGGACTTCCGCTTCGACGACGCCGACCTGCGCTACCTGCGCCGGGCCGGGGTGCTGAAGGAGGAGACCCTCGCGCACCTGGCGGAGTACCGCTTCACCGGGGACGTGCACGGCTACGAGGAGGGGGAGCTGTACTTCCCCGGCTCCCCCGTGCTGCGCATCGAGGGCACCTTCGAGAACGCGGTGCTGCTGGAGACCGTGGTGCTCTCGATCCTGAACCACGACAGCGGCGTCGCCTCGGCCGGCTCGCGGATGATCACCGCCGCCCGCGGCCGGCCCTGCATCGAGATGGGTGGCCGGCGCGTCAACGAGGGCGCCGCGATCGCCGCGGCCCGCGCGGCCCGGATCGTCGGCTTCGCCTCCACCTCGAACCTCGCCGCGGGCGCTCACTACCGGGTCCCGGTCGCCGGCACCGCCGCCCACGCCTTCACCCTGCTGTTCGACACCGAGGAGGAGGCCTTCCGCGCGCAGCTCGCCTCCCAGGGCGCGGGGACAACCGTGCTGGTGGACACCTACGACGTGGAGACCGCGGTGCGCACCGCCGTGGAGCTGGCCGGGCCCGAGCTGGGCGCCGTCCGTCTGGACTCCGGGGACCTCGAGGAACAGGCCTCGCAGGTGCGCGAGCTGCTGGACTCGCTGGGGGCGCACCGCACCCGGATCACCGCGACCGGCGACCTGGACGAGCACCGGGTCGAAGAGCTGAAGGATGCGCCTCTGGACGGGTACGGCATCGGCACCCGGCTGGTCACCGGCGGCGGCCATCCCGCCCCCGGCTTCGTCTACAAGCTGGTCGAGCGGGAGGGCGCCGACGGGAAGATGCACCCAGTCGGCAAGCGGTCGACCGACAAGGCCACCCTCGGCGCGGGCAAGGCCGCCTACCGGATGCTGGTGGGCGACCGGGCGCACGCCGAGCTGGTGCTGCCCGGCGAGGAGGAGGTCGCCGAGTTCGAGCGCGAGCTGATCACCGAGCTCACCTCCGGCGCGGCGCACCCGGACTGGAAGCGCACCTCGCTGCGTCCGCTGCAGCAGCCCATGATCCTCGGCGGCGAGCCGGTCGAGACGCCGCGGGCCCCGGCGCGGGTGGAGACGGCGCGGGCGCGCCATGCCGCCTCCGTCCAGGAGCTGGGGCTGAGCGCCGACGAGGGTCCCGACGGTCCGGTCGCCGTCCCGACCATCACCGACGGGGCCGAGGCGGCGCGACTGCTGGGCTGAGCAGGACCCGCCCGGCACGGGGCTCAGCGTCGGCTCGGCTCAGCGGCCACCAGGGCTCAGCGGCTACCAGCCCTCAGCGGCGGCCGACGAACCAGCCGCGGACGATCCCGATCCGCTCCTGGATCTGCTCGGCGCTGGCCTGGGCGACGGCCGGTCCGCCGCTGCGGCTGCGCAGGGTGTTGTGGACCGAGCCGTGCGGGGTGCCGGACTTCTTGGACCAGGCGGAGACCAGGGTGCTGAGCTCCTTGCGCAGCTCCATCAGCTGCCGGTGATCGACGACCCCGGGGGTGACGGGCTTGTCCGCGGTCCCGCTCTTCTGCCGTCGGGCCTGCTGCTGGGCCTGCTGCTGCTGGAGCACGGTGCGCATCTGGTCGGCGTCCAGCAGGCCCGGTATGCCCAGGAACTCCTGCTCGTCCTCGGAGCCGATCGTGCCGCCGGCCCCGTACTCGCCGCCGTCGAAGAGCACGCGGTCGAAGGAGGCCTCGGACTCGAGGGCCTCGAAGCTCATCTCCAGCTCGTCGGAGGTCTTCTCCGGGCGGTTGGCCTGCTCGATGAGGCTCTCGTCGAGTCCCGTCTCCTCGTCGCCCGTCTTCGGCCGGCGATCCAGCACGTGGTCGCGCTCGGCTTCCATCTCGGCGGCGTGGCCCATCAGGATCGGGACGGTGGGCAGGAAGACGCTCGCGGTCTCGCCACGGGTCCGTGAGCGCACGAAGCGGCCCACGGCCTGGGCGAAGAACATCGGGGTCGAGGTCGAGGTGGCGTAGACGCCCACGGCCAGGCGCGGCACGTCCACTCCCTCGGAGACCATGCGCACCGCGACCATCCAGCGGTCGTCGGACTCCGAGAAGGCCTCGATCCGCTTGCCGGCGCCGACATCATCCGAGAGGACCACGGTGGGCTCCTCGCCGCAGATGTCCTTCAGGGTCGCCGCGTAGGAACGGGCGGCCTTCTGATCGGTGGCGATGACCAGGCCGCCGGCGTCGGGAACGTGTCGGCGCACCTCGGTGAGCCGGCGGTCCGCCGCGGAGAGCACGGACTGGATCCACTCGCCCTTGGGGTCCAGCGCGGTGCGCCAGGCCTGCTGGGTGATGTCCTTGGTCTCGAGTGCGCCCAGCTGTGCGGAGACCTCGTCGCCGGTCTTGGTGCGCCAGTGCATGCGCCCGGAGTAGGTCATGAACAGCACCGGGCGCACCACGTGGTCGCGCAGCGCCTCCCCGTAGCCGTAGGTGTAGTCCGCCTTCGAGCGCAGGAAGCCCTCGCCGTCCTCCTCGTAGATGACGAAGGGGATCTGGGAGTCGTCCGAGCGGAAGGGGGTGCCGGTCAGGGCGAGGCGCCGGGTGGCCGGGTCGAAGGCATCGCGCACCCCGTCGCCCCAGGTCCGTGCGTCACCGGCGTGGTGGATCTCGTCGAGGATCACCAGGGTGCGATCCGCCTCGGTGCGGGCGCGGTGCAGCGCCGGGTGCATGCCGATCTGCGCGTAGGTGACCGCGACGCCCTGGTAGTGGGAGCCGTGGCTGCCCTGGGCGTTGGAGAAGTTCGGATCCAGGGAGATGCCGACGCGGGCGGCTGCATCGGCCCACTGGGTCTTCAGATGCTCTGTCGGGGCGACCACCGTGATGCGGCGGACGGTGCCCTCGGAGAGCAGCCCCGCCGCGATCTGCAGGGCGAAGGTGGTCTTGCCGGCGCCGGGGGTCGCCACGGCCAGGAAGTCCTTGGGAGCCCGGTCGCGGTACAGCTCGAGGGCCTCGGCCTGCCAGGCGCGGAGCTTGGAGACGGTGCCCCAGGCGGCGCGCTCGGGGTACGCGACGGGAAGCGATCGTGCGGCGGCCTCGGAGGGCTGGCGGGGATCGCTGGCGGAGAAGAGGGAGGGGGTCGTGTTCACAGCGAGAACCACCGTACCGCCGAGGGGTGACGACCCGCCGACAGGACCGATGTGAGGAAGTCGCCGCGCGTCGGACCGCTCACCGCCGCCCCTCCCACCGGCGGGCGCGGAGCGTAACGTGCCGCACCGTTCAGGCGCGCCGACGACGGCCGGACGGCAGGTCAGCGGCGCCGGACCCGCAGCCGAGAGTCAGCGACGCCCGCCGAAGAAGCCACGGAAACCGCCGCCCCTGCCGGAGCCGCCCTTGCCGGATCCGTTCGCGCCGTCCCCGCCGTCGTTGGGCTCCCGGAAGCCGTCGTAGATCTCCTTGCACTCCGGGCAGACGGGGTACTTCTCGGGGTCCCGGCCCGGGACCCACACCTTGCCGCACAGGGCGATCACCGGACTGCCGCCGAGCGCGGCCTGCGTGATCTTGTCCTTGCGCACGTAGTGGGCGAACCGGTCATGGTCGCCGTCGTCGGTCTTCTGGTCCTGCTCCTGCAGCTGTCGGTCCAGCACCGCGGTGCTGCCCGGACCGGCGCCGGGGTCGTCGCTGAAGGGGTCCATCCGGGACGGGTCGGACGTGGAGGACATGACTGCTCCCTGGATCGATGACGTGATCCTGCGAGTTTACCGGCACCGGCTCCTCCCTCGTCGGCACCGGCTCGTCCTCCGTCGGCCCTGCCTCCCGGCCCTCGTGCAGCGCCGCTGGAAGAATCCTGCCCATGGACGCTGTGGTCGACTTCCTCCGCCGCCTGCCGGACGAGATCCGTGCGGTGGGCGGTTCCCTCGTGTGGCGTGCGGGACTGCTGGGCCTCGCGGTGCTGCTCAACATCGGCTTCTACCTGCCCTCCCTGCCCGAGGGCATTCCGGGCGTCGGGGCGCCAGGTCTCGACAAGATCGTCCACCTGCTGGTCTTCGCCGTGACCGTGTTCGCCGCCGGCCAGCTGCTCGCCCCGCGAAAGCGTTTCCCGATGGGCTGGATCGTGAGCATCGCGATCGCGCACGCGCTGTTGATCGAGCTGGTGCAGCTGGTGGTGCTCCCCCAGCGCAGCGGCGACGGTCTCGACGTCCTGTTCGACGTGATCGGCATCGCGCTCGGCATCGGGCTGTGGATCGGCGAGCGGCTGCGGCGCGGCGCGCTCGCTCCCGGGCTGGACCCGGCGGCTGGGGCGGGGCCGGGAGCAGCGCCGGTCGTGGAGCGCCAGCGCTGAGAGATCCGCTCTCAGGCCATCGCCGGGCGAGGCATGGAGCCGGGATGGGCACGAGCCTGGTGAAGCATGGCCTGGCCGCACCTCTCCACGCAGGAGGACGGCGCGCACCTCATGGTGCGCGCCGTCCTCCTGGCGTGTGCAGGGTGTCGTTCCCAGGGCACGAGCCCTGACCGGCCTCTGCCCCTGATCAGCCGTTCAGCGTGATCTCGTCGGCATAGACGGCGGTGATCGCACCGGTGATGGTGTCCACCGTCCCGGCCTCCTCGCGCGCGACCTGCTCGACAGCGTTCGCGACCGCCTTGGTCACGCCCTCATGGAACACGCTGGGGACGATGTAGGTGGGGTTCAGCTCGTCCGCGGAGACGACGTCGGCCAGGGCCTTCGCGGCCGCCAGCAGCATCCGGTCGCTGACCCGGGTGGCGTGGGCATCCAGCAGCCCGCGGAACACGCCCGGGAAGGCGAGGACGTTGTTGATCTGGTTGGCGAAGTCGCTGCGTCCGGTGGCGACCACCTCGGCGTGCTTGACCGCCTCGGCAGGGTCGATCTCCGGGGTGGGGTTCGCCATCGCGAACACGATCGAACGCTCGGCCATCGTCGCGACGTCCTCGGCGGTGAGGATGTTGCCAGCGCTGACGCCGATGAACACGTCGGCCCCTGCGACCGCGTCATGGAGGGTGCCGGTGAGATCGCGGGGGTTGGTGACCTCGGCGATCCAGGGCAGTCGGCCCTCGAGGTGCTCGCGGCCCTCGTGGACGATCCCGTCGATGTCCGTGACGACCACATCGCGTGCACCGGCAGCCCGCAGCAGACGCAGGATCGCGGTGCCCGCCGCGCCCGCGCCGGAGAGCACGATGCGGGCCGTGGAGATCTCCTTCTCGACCACGCGCAGGGCGTTGCGCAGCGCCGCGACGACGACGATCGCGGTGCCGTGCTGGTCGTCGTGGAAGACGGGGATGTCGAGCTCGGCACGCAGGCGGTCCTCGATCTCGAAGCAGCGCGGCGCGGAGATGTCCTCGAGGTTGATGCCGGCGAAGACGGGGGCGATCGCCTTGACGTGCGCGACGATGTCGTCGACCGAATGGGCGTCCAGGCAGATCGGGAAGGCGTCGATGTTGGCGAAGCGCTTGAAGAGGGCGGCCTTGCCCTCCATCACCGGCATCGCGGCCAGCGGGCCCAGGTCCCCCAGCCCCAGGATCGCGGAGCCGTCCGAGACCACGGCGACCGTGTTGCGCTTGATGGTCAGGCGCCGGGCGTCCTCGGGGTTCTCGGCGATCGCCTTGACCACGCGGGCCACGCCCGGGGTGTAGATCATCGAGAGGTCGTCGCGGTGGCGGATCGGCAGCTTCGACTCGACGGTGAGCTTGCCGCCCAGGTGGGCCAGGAAGGTCCGGTCGGAGACCTTCCCGAGCTCGACCCCCTCGAGGCCGCGCAGCTCGTCGACGACCTCCATGGCGTGGTCATGGCCGGCGGTGAGCACGGTGATGTCCGCGCGCATGCGCTCGGGGCCGGAGGCGGAGACGTCGAGAGCGGTGACCGTGGCTTCCCGACTCTCGATGGACGCGGTGATGTCGCTGACCGCGGCAGAACGGGCGGCGAACTCCAGTCGGATCGTGATGGAGTAACTCACGGATGGCATCGGTGACATGCCCACAGCCTAACGACGTGAACGATCCGTCGGGGACAGGACGCGGCAGGTCCGAGTCGTCGATCCGGTGCTGGAGGACGTCCGGTGCTGGAGGACGTCCGGTGCTGGAGGGCGTCCGGTGCTGGAGGTCCACGGCATCCACGCCCTCGGGCGCGCGGAGCTCAGGCGGCGTACGGCTCGACATCGTCCGCGTAGCGCGCCCAGATCTCACGAGCGGCGCCGACCTGTTCGGCATAGCGCTCGGGATGCGCCGAGGCCTGCACGGCCTGAGCGGCGGCACCGGGCTCCCAGTTCTCCACGTCGGGGACGGCCTGCAGCAGGCCGGGCGCCTGCGAGTGCTCGCCGACGCCGAGGAAGGCGTCCACTGCGTGCTTCTTGTGCCGCACCTCGTCATAGGAGCCCCAGCCCATCGAGGGACGCTGCTGGAACAGGCCGCCGGAGTCCGCGTCCACGGCCGGCTCGTAGTTGTACAGCCAGGCCTCGACGATCGCGGTGCTCAGTGCGACGACGGCGACGGATTCGCCCAGCTCATGGCCCTTGACCACGGCGATGATGAACTTCGCGTTCTTCACCTGCCAGTCGTCCATCGCCTCGAGCACGAAGCCCTCGCGGGTCTCAGCACGGGTGAGGAACTTCTCGGTCCACTCGTCGGAGTCCGTCCTCTCGGCGCCGACCCCGGCGGCGGTGGCCGGGGCGACAGCGAGGGGCATCGCTGCGGCGGCGAGCCCGAGCGAGCCGGCGATCATCAGGCGACGACGGGAGAACGGGGAGAGCGGACGGGCTGAGGTGGTGGAAGCCATGCGGAGATCCTTCGGGTCCGGGGTGATGAGCAGTGCCCGGGGCAGCTCCGAGCCGTGCCAAGGTAACGAAGCGATCACGACGCAGGAAGGGCGCAGGTCACGTCGTTCCCCCGAACGGGCGAAGGTGTGGGAGCCTTCTTTTCCCCTCCATGACCTGACACGGAAGGGCGAGAGCCACCCGGGGTTCCCGTGTCGTCACCGGTCACCGCCGCCCAGGGGGTGCCACGTGCTCCTCCGCCGCAACCTCGGGCCACGTTCTCCGAGGGGCCGGGTAAAGACTCCGTGCCGACTGTGTGCCGTGACCGCGGGAACACCGATTCCGTGCCGTGGGCCACGGCCTCAGCGAAGGACCGGGGCCCGGCCTGCTCCGTGCACCGTCGCTCGCCTCAGCTCAGCGCGGCGATCGCCGAGCGGATCCGCTTGTCGGAGACCGTCTGCTTGGTGCCCAGGGTCTGGGCGAACAGGCTCACCCGGAACTCCTCGAGCAGCCAGTCGATCTCCCGCACGTCGGAGTCGGCCCGTCGGCGGGCGGAGAGCTTCGCCCGCTGCGCGTCCCAGTGCTGGGTGAGGTCCCTGATCTGCCAGGCCAGCTGCTCGTCCCGGCGAGGGTTGCCGGGCAGCTTGTCCAGTCGGAGCGCGTCGCCTTCGAGGTAGCGACGCAGATCCGGCAGATGTGTGACACCGGTGCGGGAGATGAACCCGTCCCCCAGCAGCGAGGCCGCGTGCTCGCGGATCTGGGTGAGGTGGGAGAGCACGGAGAGCGAGGGGGCCCGGGAGAGCTCCTTGTGGAGCTTCGCCGAGGTGGCCAGCGCTGCGGCGGCGTCCTTGACCGCCTGGGCGGCGAGGGCGTCGTGCCCGCTGCGGATCCGGGCCAGGAGCGCGTCGTACTCGTCCCGGGTGCGCGCCATGGCGTCGCCCGCCAGGTGGACGGTCGCGGCGCGGGAGGCATCGGCGAGCAGCGCCGCGGTGGAGGCGTAGTCCGATCCCGCGACCGCGAGCTTGGTGGGATTCGGCAGCGAGTTCAGCACCGCCCCCAGATCAGCGCCGAGGTCGCGGTCCAGCAGGGCGATGACGCCCTCGCGATGCGCGAGGGCCTGCTCGTCCGCCGTCGCGAGCACCGCCAGATCCACCTGGGCCCATCGGCCGTCCTCGCCGCGGCGCGCGACCAGGGCCGGGTACCCGGCGACCTTGAGCCCACCCACGGTGGACTCGTGCACCGCCGGGACGCCCTCCGGTGGGAAACCGGGAACATCGGTGCGGGCGAGGGAGTCGGCGCGAGTGGAGACCGAGGCGTCCACCCGCTTCTTCAACCGGCCCTTCAGCTGCTCGAGATCATCCCCCGTCCCGATCTCCCGCCCCTTGTCGTCGACCACCCGGAAGTGCATCCGCAGATGGGCCGGCAGCTTCGCGAGATCGAACTCCGGCCCGTACAGGGGGAGATCGTCGGGCACACCCGGCAGGGCGACCAGTTCGTCCGCGACCGCTTCGACGAACGCCTCCCCCGCCTCGGGATCGTCATCGTGAAGCGTCGCGGCGACAGTCCTGCCCCGCTCCGGGGCAGGCACCAGGTGGCGCCGGATCGGCTTGGGGAGGGTGCGGATCAGCTCCGTGATCAGCTCCTCGCGCATACCCGGGACCAGCCAGTCGAAGCCGCGAGCCTCGAGCCGGTTGAGCACCGCGAGCGGGACGGTGGCGGTGACGCCGTCGGAGCCCTTCGCCCCGACCGTGCCGAAGGAGTAGCTCAGCGGCAGAGTGATGTCTCCCTGCACCCAGGTGTCGGGGAACTCGGAGGCGATCGCCTCGGTGACGCCCTCCTCGGCCGCCAGCAGGTCCTGCTCGGTGAGGGTGAGCAGATCCGGGGTCTCATGGCGCTGGGTCTTCCACCAGGTGTCGAAGTGGCGACCGGAGACCACAGAGGCGGGGATCCGCTCGTCGTAGAAGCGGAACAGCTGCTCGTCGGAGATCAGCAGGTCCCGCCGACGGGTCTTCGCCTCGAGCTCCTCGAGCTCCTTGATCAGCGCCTGGTTGTCGCGGAAGAAGTGATGGCGGGTGCGCCAGTCCCCCTCGATCAGCGCGTTCTGGAGGAAGATCTCGCGCGCGGCCTCGGGATCGATCCGGCCGTAGCCGACCACGCGATCGGCCACCAGCGGCACTCCGTAGAGGGTGATCTTCTGGTGCGCCATCGCGGAGGCCTGCTTCGAGGACCAGTGCGGGGCGGAATGAGTGCGCTTGACGACGTGGGAGCCGGTCTCCTCCGCCCAGGCCGGGTCGATCCGGGCTGCGGTGCGGCCCCACAGCCGAGAGGTCTCCACCAGCTCGGCGACCATCACGTAGTCGGGGCGCTTCTTGGCCAGCGCCGAGCCGGGCCACAGCGCGAAACGGGCCCCGCGGGCACCGGCGTACTCGCGGGTGCGGTCATCCTGCAGGCCCACATGGCTGAGCAGTCCCGCCAGCAGGGCCTGGTGGATGGCCTGCGGCGAGGCGTCGTTGTCATTGCGCGAGAGATCCGCGTCCTTGGCCATGTCCCGCAGCTGGGAGTGGAGGTCCCACCACTCCCGGATTCGCAGGTAGTGGAGGTGCTCGGAGCGCACCTCGCGGCGGAAGGCGGAGTTCGACAGTGCCTTGCGACGGGCCTGGAGATGGTTCCAGAGGTTCAGATAGGCGAGGAAGTCGCTGGTCTCGTCCTCGAAGCGCTTGTGCTTCTCCTTGGCCTGCTGCTCCTGGCCCAGCGGCCGCTCGCGCGGATCCTGGATCGACATCGCGGCGACGATGATCAGCACCTCGCGCAGCGCGCCCAGACGATGCGCCTCGATGAGCATGCGTGCCATCCGCGGATCCAGCGGGAAGCGGGCCAGGGTGCGACCCACCCTCGTGAGGCGGCGGCCCCCCGGCTCCCCCGGTGAATCCTCGATCGCGCCGAGCTCGTCCAGCAGGCGCACACCGTCGGTGATCGCTCGGGAGGCGGGCGGCTCGACGAAGGGGAAGGACTCCACATCCCCCAGGCCCAGCGAGGTCATCAGCAGCACCACGGAGGCGAGCGAGGTGCGCAGGATCTCCGGCTCGGTGAACTCGGGCCGACCCTCGAAGTCCTCCTCGGAGAACAGACGGATCGCGATGCCCGGGGACGTACGGCCCGAGCGCCCCGAGCGCTGGTTCGCGCTGGCCTGCGAGATCGGTTCGATGGGCAGGCGCTGCACCTTGGTGCGCTGGGAGTAGCGGGAGATGCGGGCCAGGCCCGAGTCGATGACGTAGGTGATGCCGGGAACGGTCAGCGAGGTCTCGGCGACATTCGTCGAGAGGATGATGCGCCGATAAGTGCCGGCCTTCGGCGGGGAGAAGATCTTCTGCTGGTCCTGCGCGGAGAGCCGGCCGAACAGCGGCAGCACCTCGACGGGCAGCGCGGAGCGGCCGCGGGTGCCGCGGCTCAGATGGTCGGTGAGGGCGTCGGAGATCTCGCGGATCTCACGCTCGCCGGGGAGGAAGACGAGCAGGTCACCGGGGCCCTCGGCCGCGAGCTCGTCGACCGCGTCGGTGATCGCCTGGGTGAGGTCGCGCTCGATGGAGTGGATGTCCTCGAGCTCGTCGTCCTCGTCCACGTCGGGCTCGAGGACCAGCGGGCGGTACCTGATCTCGACGGGGTAGGTGCGCCCGGAGACCTCGATGATCGGAGCGGGCTCCCGCTCCCCCGAGGGGAGCGTGCGGCCGAAGTGCTCCGCGAAGCGCTCGGGGTCGATGGTCGCCGAGGTGATGATGACCTTCAGATCCGGGCGCTGGGGCAGGATCTGGCGCAGGTATCCCATGATCACGTCGATGTTCAGGGACCGCTCGTGGGCCTCGTCGATGATGATCGCGTCATAGCGCTTCAGCAGGCGGTCTCGGCCGATCTCGGCGAGCAGGATGCCGTCGGTCATGAGCTTCAGCCGGGTGCCGCGGCCCGTCTCGCGGGTGAAGCGGACCTGGAATCCGACCGTCCCCTCGCCGAGCTTCTCCCCCATCTCAGAGGCGATGCGCTGGGCGACCGAGCGTGCGGCGATCCGGCGCGGCTGGGTGTGGCCGATCAGCTTCCCGCGCTGCCCGTAGCCGAGCTCGAGCAGCATCTTGGGGATCTGAGTGGTCTTGCCGGAGCCGGTCGCGCCCGCGATCACCACCACCTGGTGCTCGCGGATCGCGGCCTGGATGTCCTCCCGCCGCTGGGAGACGGGCAGGTCACCCGGATAGGTGATGCGGGGGCCGCGGGTCCCGGGACGGTCGGTGTCAGCCGGATCGGAGTCAGCCGGATCGGTATCGGCCGGAGCCGTATCCACCGGGTCGGGGTGGCCGGGGGCGGGCGTCGAGGAGGGCGTGGTCATGGCGGCACCACTCTACGTGGAGGCCGCTGCCCGGGTCGCGCGGAATTCGCCACTGTGGAGGAGGGGTCGGGGCGACAGCGTGAGCTGGGCACTGTGCAGGCGGGCACGGTCACGCCGTCGATCCGCGGGCCCTGTCGGGGGCATCGGGTTCCTGACCCGGCTGGCGCACGTCCGCGGACTCCAGGCCTTCGACCTCGTCGCGCACCGACCGGGCGCAGAGTCTGCTCAGCTGTTCAGCAGGCGGTGCCCCGCGGCCCCCAGACCAGTGCCCACCGGGTACGTGAGGACCAGCGCGAGCGCCATCCTCGTGGCCCAGGCCCAGGCGCGCGCTTCCAGGGCGCTCCAGACCTCTTCGTCGTCGATCCCGGTCCAGGCTGCGGTCTCCCGGTAGGTGCGCAGCAGGGCCCCCGAGGGCTGGTGGAGGAGCATCCCGCCCAGATCGCTCGCCGGATCACCGCGGGTGGTGTCGCCCCAGTCGATCAGCGTGGCCGCTCCGCGCACCCCGACGGGTGGGAGCACGACGTTCCCCGGATGCGGATCGCCGTGCAGCAGCAGAGCACGGCCCTGCCAGGTCTCTGCGGCGATCCCCGTCCGCCAGCGTGCCGCGGCCCTCGCACGCAGCTCCGGGGGCAGGCCTGCTCTGTCCAGATCGGTGAGGAAGGCATCGGCTCGTGTGAGGAGCGGGACCCCGCGCACGGGGTTCAGCCCCACCTCCGGAGCGGGACCCGAATGGATCGTGGCGAGCATCCTGGCGAGGTCATGGGCGACCGCGACCCGTGCGGCGCCCTCCGATGCATCGGCCGAGTCCCCCTCGATCCACTCCACCAGCACCGCATCCTCGGCCACGGCGAGCACCGTCGGCAGCTGCATCGGCAGCTGAGTGCCCAGGCCGCGCAGACGGCGGAGCACCGTCACCTCTCGTCCCAGCAGCGCGTGGGAGACCTCGCGCCGGGCGACCCGGAGCACCAGCTCGCGCCCGTCCAGCGCACCGACCGGCCACAGCACGTTGTCCCAGCCCTCGGCCCGCGGGAGCTTCGCGAGCTTCCAGACGATGTGATCCAGCTCCACCCCCTCCTCCGGGCGGAGCCGAGCGCACAGCAGCTCGATGCGCCGCAGATCGACGGGGAGGTCGGCGGCGGGCAGGGTCGGGACGACATTCGACATGCCGGTCATCCGGCCACGGTACGGCGGCCGCGGTCGGAACAGCAATCAGGTTGCCCCGTCCGGAGCGGCAGAAGTCGGCCTCGCGGCGGCAATCCGAGGCAAGACCCCCTGGTGAGCCAGTTCACTGACTACGGTGAGCGGCGAGCTCCCGGCGCAGCGAGAAGCGAGCAACGAGCGCTGATCCGCGCGCACACGTCGGGCTCCCCGTCCAGCGCGCTCCAGGAGGACCCCGTGGCCAGGATCGGCATTCAGCTCATGATGCTCAAGGACCATGTCGCCGAGCAGGGCATCGGCCCGGTTCTGCAGCGTGTCCACGAGACCGGGTTCGAGGTCGTGGAGGTCTCGCAGATCCCCATGACCGAAGAGAACGTCGCCGGCATGGAGGCGGCGCGAGAGAGCCTCGGGATCGAGGTCGCGGCGATCTCCGCCAAGACCTCCGTCCCCGCCGGCAGCGACGAGCTGAGCCTCGAGCACGACGTCGACCTCCATATCGAGCATGCCCGCCGACTGGGGACCTCGATGCTCCGCATCGGGATGATGCCGATGTCCGCACTGCGCTCGAGGGAGGCCTTCGACGACTTCGCGGCAGAGGCCGACGCCCATGCGCAGCGCCTGGCCGCAGAGGGCCTCAGCCTCAGCTACCACAACCACCACGTCGAGTTCGCGAAGATCGAGGGCGAGACTCTGCTGGATCGACTGCGTCGGAAGGCGCCCCACCTGCGTTTCGAGATCGACTGCCACTGGGTCCAGCGCGGTGGATTCGACCCCGAGCGCACTCTGAAGGCGTTCGACGGAGTGCTGGACCTGGTCCACCTCAAGGACTTCCGGATCGCGATGCCGCCGGCGGAGGTCCTCGAGTCCATGGAGTCCGGGGATCGGGATGTCTTCGCCCAGTTCTGGCAGGCAGACATCGTGCAGTTCGCAGAGGTCGGTCAGGGCACCCTCGACTGGAGGCCCGTCATCGAGCAGGCCATCGCCTCCGGAGCGGAGCACCTCCTCATCGAGCAGGACCGCACCTACGGCCGGGACATCTGGGAGTCACTGGACATGAGCCGCGAGCACCTCGTCTCCCTCGGCTACGAAGCACTCATCACCACAGGAGGACCCCGATGGCCCAGCAGATCCCACTGACCAGCAGGCTCAAGAAGATCATCGAGATCGACGGACTGCAGTTCCGCGACCTCGACGGCGACGGCGAGCTCACCCCCTACGAGGACTGGCGCCTGACCCCGGCCGAGCGCGCTGCGGACCTCGTCTCACGCATGTCCCCGGACGAGAAGCTCGGCCTGATGGTCATCAGCTCCCGCCCGATGGGCATCTCGCAGCGGAACAAGGACTTCACCAGCCATGACGGTGTGCTGGACGAGCAGCACCTGCCCATCAAGATCGATCCGCACACCAGCGCCGGCATTCCCTTCGAGGGCACCACCGAGATGATCCAGGGCCTGCACATGCGGCACTTCATCATGCGCGAGGAGCCCACCGGATCCCGCATCGCCACCTGGATCAACACCATGAACGAGGTCGCCGAGGAGACCCGCTGGGGCATCCCCGTGATCGTCGCCGCGAACTCGAAGAACGAGGCGGGCGCTTTCAGGATGGGCAGCACCCCCGAGGACCAGCCCTTCACCGCATGGCCCGGCACTCTGGGGCTGGCCGCGACCGGGTCGATCGAGACCATCAAGGCCTTCGCCGCGCATTCCCGCCGGGAATGGTTCAGCTCCGGGCTGCGCAAGGGCTACATGTACATGGCCGACGTCTTCACCGATCCGCGCTGGTTCCGCGGCCAGGGCACCTTCGGCGAAGACCCGCAGTTCGTCGCCCAGGCGATGGACGCCGTGGTGCGCGGGTTCCAGGGCGAGGACGGGCTCGACACCGACGGCGTCGCCCTGACCGTCAAGCACTTCCCCGGCGGCGGTGCCCGCGAGAACGGCACCGATCCGCACTATGCCGAGGGCCGCTTCAACATCTACCCCACGGCCGGGTCGCTCGAGGAGTACCACCTCCCGCCGTTCCAGGCCGCCATCGATGCCGGCACCGCGTCGATCATGCCGTACTACGCCATCCCCTCGGACGAGAAGTCCTCCACGCCCCAGGGCCGGCTGACGGACTTCGAGCAGCTCGGCTTCGCCTTCAACCGCGAGACCCTGGCTCTGCTGCGCACCATGGGCCACCGCGGCTACATCAACTCCGACTCGGGCGTGCTCTCGAAGATGGCCTGGGGCGTCGAGCAGCTCACCCCCGCCGAGCGCGTCGGCGCGGCCGTCATGGCGGGCACCGACATGTTCGCCGACACCAACGACGTCGCCTCCGTGCGGGAGGCCTACATCACGGGCCTGTTCACCGCGGACCGCCTGGACGAGGCCGCCTCCCTGCTGCTCGAGGAGCTGTTCACGCTCGGCCTGTTCGAGAACCCGTACGCCGATCCCGAGGAAGCGGAGCGCACGGTGCAGAACGCCGAGGCCCGCGCCGCCGCCGAGGAGGCGCACCGCAGGTCCGTGGTGCTGGCCAAGAACCACGACGGGGTGCTGCCGCTGACCGCAGAATCGCTGGCCGGCAAGCGGGTGTACGTGGAGCTGTTCGCGACCCGTCTGACGGTCACGGAGCTCGACGCGCTGCGCCGCCGCCTCACCGAGGCCCATCCCGGGATCTCCTTCACCACCGACTACCACGACGCCGACGTGGCGATCCTGCTGCTGCGCCCGTTCATCGGCTCGTACTTCGAGTTCGTGGGCATCGGGGATCTCAGCATCGACGATCACTCGCACGTGGACATCGCCAAGGTGCGTGACATCCGGGCCCATGTGGACACGCTCGTGGTGGGCCTGAACACCCTGTTCCCCTGGCTGCTGGACGGCATCGAGCCGCTTGCGGACGCACTGCTGATGGGCTTCGAGACCGACTACGGGATCATGGTCGAGGCGATCCTCGGCGAGTTCTCCCCCACCGGACAGCTGCCGATCACCTTCCCGATCGACGCGGCCGCGATCGCCGTGGACGAGGAGGGCCGCTGCGCCTCCCCGAACGACGTCCCCGGGTATGCCAAGGAGGAGCACATGGGCGGCCGCCCCTACGTCTACGTCGACGCCGACGGGAACCGCTACCGGCTGGGCCACGGCCTGACCTACGAGGACTGAGCACGGCTGGACCCCGAGCACGCGAAAGGCCCCCTCGCCCGCACATCAGTGCAGGTGAGGGGGCCTTTCGTGGTGAGTGCAATGGTGGAGCCGGCGGGAATCGAACCCGCGTCCGGTAGTGCGGAGCGAGGGCTTCTCCGGGCGCAGTCCGCAATGGCGTTTTCTCAGTCCCGACGCTCGTGCGAACGCGTCGTCGACGGACTCAGTCACTCTGAGGTGTTCATCCTTCCCCGATGACGAGGGTCGGCAGCAGTGGCTCCTTAGATGATGGAACGATCCGGGTCAGGAGCACCCCCGGGGTTCCAGACTGCTAACGCTGATCAGGCAGCGAGAGCGAAGTCAGTGCGCTTGGGTTCGGCACTTATTGGTTTCCAGAGGACATTAACGAGATGACTCTGGGTTCTCGGCCCGCTTCCCCTCGCTGGACAACTACCGTCGAAACCGATCGGCCCCTGGCGTGGATATGCAGAACAAACTCTCGACAGCCCTGTCGGGCCGCCGTCTTGCACTCACTCTTCACTTGTCAAACATCCACCGACGCCGGGCTGCTGCGAGGCGAGCTCGAACGTCGTAGGACGAGTCTACCGCGCCTCAGGGACGATCTGAAGCCGTTATTCCTCAGCTCACGGCGAAGCGGCGAGCTCTGGACCTGGACACCGCAACGGACGAAGATGGCCCGGTGAGCAGTTTCGAGGCAGCAGGCACCCCGATCACCGTCGACGACGAGACGCTGCGGGAGCAGGTCTCGGACCCCGTGGCCCTGGCGTCCTGGTGCGCGCAGCATCCCCAGGACCCACGTGCCGTCTCCTACCTGAGGATGCTCGGCCGGCTCGATGAGGCGGCGATCGCCGGGCGTCGAGCGCTCGCCGACGAGGGACTCTCTCCGGTGATGCGGGCGGTGCGTCGCGCACGCTACGCCCACGTGCTGCAGTGGCAAGGGGCCTTCGTGGCTGCCGAGGAGCAGCTCGACCTCGCCGCCGAGGAGACAGGACTGGAGGACCCCACCTCCCCGTCGTCGATGTCGGTGCTGGCCGCCGTGTTCCAGCACCGGGCCAAGTGCCGCTTCGAGCATGCGCAGGCGGAGCACCGTGATGGATTCCCCGAGGCGGCGAGACGCCTCTGGGAGGCGGCGCTGGAGGATGCCCGGCGCGCACTGTTCATGCGCGAGCGGCTCGGGGTGGACGGCGAGGGCGCGATCGCCTCCAGTCGGCAGACGGTCACCCGCCTGAGCCGTCAGGATCTCGCGGCCTGAGACGCGGTCGCCGTCAGGCGAGCTCGCGCTGACGCATGGCGCGCTGCGCCTCGCGCAGGTCCTGCTTCTCCCGGAGGGTCTGGCGCTTGTCCCATTCCTTCTTGCCGCGCCCCAGCCCGATCAGCACCTTGGCGTGGGAGCCCAGGAAGTACATCTCCAGCGGCACGATCGTGAAGCCCTTCTCGCGGGACTTGCTCGCGAGCTTCTCGATCTCCACCTTGTGCATCAGCAGCTTCCGCTTGCGACGGGCGGCATGATTGGTCCAGGTGCCCTTCACGTACGGGGCGATATGGGCGTTGTCCATCCACACCTCGCCCCCGTCGACGTAGCAGTACCCGTCGATCAGGGAGGCGCCGCGGTCCCGGAGGGATTTCACCTCGGTCCCGGTCAGCACGATCCCGGCTTCCCAGGTGTCGTCGATGTAGTAGTCGTGACGGGCGCGCTTGTTCGAGGCGATGAGCTTCTTCGTGGGCCCGTCGCCCGTGGCCGCGGCCTTCTTCGCGCCACCGTTCTTGGCCGACATCGCGTCCCTCCTGTCGATCATCGCGTCCAGAGCATGACCCGGACGCACCTGACGACCGGACGCTCCAGCTTACGCGCTGGTCACCATCGGCCGCGAGCTGTTTTCGCCGCAGGCGTCACCGGGGCCGATGCGCTCAGATGTACTTGGCCGGGTTGACGGCGTTGCCGTCCTCATGGATCTCGAAGTGCAGATGGCAGCCGGTCGAGGAGCCGGTGGTGCCCACATAGCCCACGGTGGTGCCCGCCGAGACCTGCGCTCCCACGGGCTGCGCATAGCCCTGCAGGTGGTGGTACGAGCTGGTGACCAGGCGACCGTTGTGGATGCCGTGGCTGAGGATGATCTTGTTCCCGGCGCCGCTGTTGTACTCCCGTGCGATGACGCGCCCGGAATGGGTCGCACCCACGGGGACCCCGCAGGCGACGGGGAAATCGACCCCGGCATGGAGCTTGCGAGTGCCGTAGATCGGGTGGACGCGCCAGCCGAAGTTCGAGTTCAGCCGAGCGTTGACGGGATAGACCCAGCCTCCGCCCTGATCCGCCGAGCCGCTCGAGGAGCCGCTCGAGCCGCCGCTGTTCTGCGAGTTCTGCTGACGCTCCCGTTCCTGCCGTGCGCGCTCCTCGCGCTCGCGCTCCTGGCGGGCGAGCTCCTCGATCTCGGTGTCGAGAGTCGAGCTGCGGGTCTCCAGCGTCGAGACATCACCCTCGTACTGCGACTTCTTGGTCTCGAGCAGCTCGCTCTGCGTCTTCTGCGTGGCGTAGAGATCATCGAGGTCCTGCTTCGCCACGGCGGCCTCGTCCTCGGCCTCCTCGGTGCGCTCGACGGCCTCCTCCGCATCGATCTTGAGCTGCTTGATCTCCTCCCGCACCGCGGTCAGCCGCTCTGCGGAGTTCTCGGTGACGGCCTGATCGGTGCGCAGCCCGTCCAGGCGCGTGCCCTGCGAGGCCATGGTCAGGCGGTAGTTCATCGAGCGGTCGACGGCATCCTGGGGGCTCTGGTTGCCGATGTAGACGGTCGAGGGATTCGGCATCCCGCCGCCCTTGTACGCGGTCAGCGCCACGGTGGCGAGCTCTTCGTTGCTGCGGCCCACCTCCTCCTGGCCCTCCTCGACCTGGCCGGAGAGCTCCCGCTCCTCCTCCTCGGCCGCGCCGAGGCGCTCGCCGATGCGGCGGTCCTCCTCACGGGCCTCCTCGAGCGCGGCCCGCGCCTCCTCGAGGTCCTCCTGCGCCTGCGGGATGAGCAGTTCTGTCTCGGCCAGTGCGATGTAGGTGTCCGCGAGATCGGAGTTGACGTCGCTGAGCTCGATGCGGAGGTCCTCGAGCTCCTCATCGACCTCGGCCCGCTCGGCGATCTTGTCATCCTTGGACCCGTCCGCCAGGGCCGGGGAGACCGGGGAGGCCAGCAGGGGCAGTGCCACCACTGCCGCGGCGAGCAGGCTCAGCGGTCGGCGCAGGATGCTCTGGGACATGCTCACACCTTCAGGTAACGGTTCAGGGAGACCACCGATGAGGCGATCGAGAGGAATGCCCCCAGCACGATCAGGAGCGGGGCGGCCCACAGCAGGTCAGCGGTGCCGACGGTGATCAGCTGCTGCCCGAGGGTGGGTGCGAGCCAGCCCTGGACGATGTAGTGCAATCCCACCCACAGCATCCCGGAGGCGATGACGCCGCCGATGAGCGCCGCGACCGCCCCCTCGAGCAGGAACGGCAGGCGGATGAAGAGGTTCGAGGCTCCGACCAGGCGCATGATCGCGATCTCCCGGCGACGGCCCGCGACCGACATCCGGATCGTGGTCGCGACCAGCAGCAGCGCGGCGATCAGCATCAGCACCGCGAGCCCGAGGGCGAACATGGTGGACTGGTTGAGCACATCGATGAACGGGGCGAAGGTGCTCAGGAGGTCGGTGACCTCGTCCACGCCGTCCCGCCCCTGGAAGAACTCGACCACGGCCGCGGAGTCGTCGGCGTTCTCGAGGGTGATGTGGAAGGAGACCGGCATGTCCTGCTCGGTGAAGTTCGAGACGAAGCTCTCGCCGGCGAACTGCTCCTGATAGATCGACAGCGCCTCCTCCTGGGACCGCTCGGAGTACGAGGCCACGTACGGGGAGAGCACATCCCCCTCGAGCGCCTCGCGCACCGAGTCGATCTGGGCGTCCGTCGCGGCACCGCCTGCGCAGGACGCGGCCGTCGAGTGCGGCGAGCACAGGAAGATCGTCACCTGCGACTGCTCGACCAGCGTCGACTTCATGTCCATGATCTGCTTCTGCATCAGCGCTCCGGCGCCGACGAAGGTCAGCGAGACCGCGGTGACGATGATGACGGAGATGACCATGGCGATGTTGCGCCACAGCCCGGTGAGGATCTCCCCGAGGATGTACCGCGCCCTCATCGCCGGTCCCCCTCGGTGGTGGTCCCGAACGGGTCCTCGGCGAAGCCGTCCTCGGCCGAGAGGTCCTCGTCCCGCGCTCGGCGTGCCTCGCGCTCGTCGATCAGGTCCTCCTCGATCACATCATCGGCGAGTCCATCGTCGGCCGTCAGGTCATCGGCCGGGTCCTGCGCAGGAGCGTCCTGCGCGGCGTCCACAGCGGGGTCGCTCTGGTCCTCCTCGGGCGGGGACTGCGGTGACGGCGCCCCGTCCCAATCGCTGCGGAGCTCCTCGTCATCCAGCGGATGCTCGGCGCGGTGGGCGGAGTCGTCGGGCAGGTTCCCGGAGATCACGCTCACCGGAGCGGGGGTCTCGTACGTGCCGTGCGGCTGGTCGCGCACCACCTGGCCGCCGACCATCTCGACCACGCGACGCTGCATCCGGTCCACGGCAGTCCGGTCGTGGGTGGCCATCACGACGGTGGTGCCTCGCTCATTGATCTCTGCCAGCAGGTCGAGGATCCCCTCTGCGGTGGCGGGATCGAGGTTGCCGGTGGGCTCGTCGGCCAGCAGGATCGAGGGGCGGTTCACGTAGGCGCGGGCGATCGCGACGCGCTGCTGCTCACCGCCGGAGAGCTCGTGCGGCAGCCGCTTGCCCTTGTCCTCCAGGCCCACCATCTCGAGCATCTCGGGCACCAGGCGTCGCACCACCTTGCGCGGGGTGCCGATCACGGCCAGGGCGAACTCGATGTTCTGGTATGCGGTCTTCGAGGGCAGCAGGCGGAAGTCCTGGAAGACCATGCCGATGTCGCGGCGCAGCGAGGGGACCTTCCACGAGGGGATGCGGGAGAGGTCCTTGCCCGCCACGTAGACGGTGCCGCGGGTGGGGGCGACCTCCTTGAGCACCATGCGCATCAGGGTCGATTTGCCGGAGCCGGAGGCACCGACCAGGAACACGAACTCCCCGCGGGTGAACTCGATGTCGAGATTCTCCACCGCGGGGTGCTGGCCACGCATGTACGTCTTGGTGACGTCGTCGAAACGGATCACTGGTGCCTGTCACATCGGGGAAGTCGTCCTCGCCCAGGGTAGGCGCGCGGCGCCCGGATTCGACTCAGCTGTGGACAGCGTCGAGGTCAAAACCTGGTCAAGTGTGGGTGCCGCTGGTCACGTGATCGTGGTGACTCAGCTGTCGGACTTGCCCTGTTCGGCACGCCAGCGGATGCCCGCGTCGATGAATTCGTCGATCTCGCCGTCGAACACCGAGGAGGGGTTGCCCTCCTGGTGCTCGGTGCGCAGGTCCTTGACCATCTGGTACGGGTTCAGCACATAGGAGCGCATCTGATCGCCCCAGCTGGCCTTGACGTCGCCGGCGAGCTCCTTGCGCTCGGCGGCCTCCTCGGCCTTCTTCAGCAGCAGCAGTCGGGACTGCATCACCCGCAGAGCCGCCGCGCGGTTCTGGATCTGGGACTTCTCGTCCTGCATGGAGACCACGGTGCCGGTGGGCAGGTGGGTCATGCGTACGGCGGAGTCGGTGGTGTTCACGGACTGGCCGCCGGGGCCGGAGGAGCGGAACACGTCGACCTTGAGGTCGTTCTCGGGGATCTCGATCGCGTCGGTGGTCTCGATCAGCGGGATCACCTCGACAGCGGCGAAGGAGGTCTGGCGGCGACCCTGGTTGTCGAAGGGGCTGATGCGCACCAGGCGGTGCGTTCCGCCCTCGACGGAGAGGGTGCCGTAGGCGTAGGGCGCGGAGATCTGGAAGGTCACGGACTTCAGGCCCGCCTCCTCCGCGTAGGAGGTGTCCATGACCTTGGCGGCGTGGCCGTGGCGCTCGGCCCAGCGCAGATACATGCGCATGAGCATCTCGGCGAAGTCCGCGGCGTCGACACCGCCGGCGCCGGCGCGGATCGTCACCACCGCATCACGCTCGTCGTACTCCCCGGCCAGCAGCGTGCGCACCTCGAGCTCATCGAGGGTCTTGTGAATGCTGACCAGCTCGTTCTCGGCCTCGGTGAGGGTGTCGGCGTCATCTTCCTCGGCGGCCAGCTCCACCATCACCTCGAGGTCCTCGATGCGGGAGGAGAGCTCCGCGATGCGGCGCCGCTCGGACTGCGCGTGCGAGAGGGCGGAGGAGACCTTCTGGGCGTTGTCGACGTCGTCCCAGAGATCCTGCGCCGAGGCCTGCTGCTCCAGATCGGCGATCTTGGCGTCGAGCGCCTCGACGTCCGTCACCTGCTCGATGGAGGACAGGGTGGAACGGAGCCGGGGGATCTCTACGGAGAAGTCGATGGAAGCCACGATGCGAGAGTCTACGGCAGGACTCTCCGGCGCACGCTCAGGCGGCTCTCCCCCGGCGGCCTCACACGGGCTCCGCGCCGTGCCTGGATCGTGCCGGAACCGTTCAGGACGGCGCGGTGACCGCGTCCGTGACGGCGGCGAGCCAGGAGCCGAGGTCGCGGCCCACCTCGACCAGCAGCTGCTCCCCCTCCTCGAGCGCCCGACGGGTCGAGCCGGCGCGGGAGGTGAGATCCCACGCCCGGTCGATGCCGGCCGCCGCGAGCTGCTCTTCGGTGAGGGTCAGCGCGCCGGCGACGGCGGCGACGGGCAGGCCCCGCTCACGTGCCCGACGGGCGACCTCGGCGGGACCCTTGCCGTGCAGGGTCTGGGCGTCGAGCTTCCCCTCGCCGGTGACGACCACGTCCGCCTGGTCCAGGAGCGCCTCGACGTCGAGCAGTTCGAAGACGGCGTCCGCGCCGGAGCGCTGGACCGCGCCCAGCAGCGCCAGAGCGAAACCGGTGCCGCCGGCGGCACCGGCACCGGGCAGCTCACTGCGGGTGCCCGCCGGGTCGAGGATCCCCGCGGCGGTGGCGAGCGATGCGTCCGCCGGGTCGATCTCCTCGGCGCGCAGTCCCTTCTGCGGTCCGTAGACGGCGGCGGCACCCTCCGGGCCGAGCAGCGGATTGGTGACGTCGTTCGCCGCGACCAGGGTGATGCCCTCCAGAGCGTTCAGCGCAGGGGTGAGGTCCGCGCTCGCCAGTGAGGTCAGGCCCTCGAGACCGGGGCGGATGTCGGTGCCGTCGGCGGTGCGCAGATGCGCACCGAGACCTTGGAGCATGCCGGCACCGGCGTCCGTGGAGGCGCTGCCGCCGAGGCCGACGATGACGGTACGGGCTCCGGCATCGAGCGCGGCGCGGAGCAGCTCGCCGAGGCCTCGGGTGGAGGCGTGGTGCGGGGCGAGGTCTCCGCCGGGAAGGGCGTGGAGGCCTACCGTCTCGGCGAGCTCGAGGACGGCGATCTCGCCCTGCTGCGCCCAGCGGGCGGTGCGGGCGGCGCCGGTGGGGCCGGTGACGGCGGCCCGATGCTCGGCGTACCCGGCGGCGAGCGCGGCGTCGACGGTGCCGTCCCCTCCGTCGGCGATCGGGCAGGACAGCAGGCGCAGCTGCGGGGCGGTCTGAGCGATCCCCACGCTCAGTGCGTGCACGACCTGAGCCGCGCTGAGGGTGCCCTTGAACTTGTCGGGCGCGAGCAGCACGGCGGGGGTGGTGGTCATCGGGCGCGGGCCTCTCCGTCGACGGTCAGCGGGATGGCGGTGTCCGTCCCTCGCGTGAACCATCCTGCCAGGGGCGGGTGGGTGCGCGCGGTGAGGACCACATGGACGGTCCCCTCCGGCTCCACCGTGACCTCGACGATGCGCAGGTCCTCCAGCCGAGAGCTCTCCAGAGGGTAGCTGCGCAGGTGCTCCTCGGCGGCCCGGCGGGCGGAGCCGGCATGGATCGCGGCGCCGTCTGCGTCGACATAGATGCGCGCCGGGTCCACGGCCTGGGATGCCGCGAGCGCGGCACTGTCCGCGGCGTGCTGGAGTCCGTTGCGCTCCAGCTGCACGCCGGTGATCGCGGTGCCCACGCCGATCACCATGAGGATCACGACGAGGACGCCGGTGGTCAGGATGGTCATCGATCCCTGGGCGTCCGCGCACCGCTCGCGCACCCTGTCGATGAGCCGGCGCATCATGCGCCCGCCCGGTACTGGTCGACCTGCACCGCATGGGACGAGCCGACCGCGACCGGGCCCACCTCGCCCAGGATCGGTCGGAGCCCGGGGACCTGCACCGGGATGCGGACCTGGGCGGTGACGGTGCCGCCCGGCGTCGAGCACGGGTCCTCGCTGCAGTGGATCTCGACCACCTGTCCATCAGGCAGTCCATGATCCTCCAGCACCATCCGGGAGTGTTCGGAGGTACGGACGGTGGCGAGGCCCGGATCGGTCTCGGTCGCGTGGATCCTGGCCGCGTCGCGGGAGATCGTGTCCGCGGCGAACACCGCGGCCTGGACGTTGCCCAGGGTGAGCACCAGATAGAGCGCGGGGATCAGCAGCGCAGCGGAGAGCACCACGAACTCGAGGACGGCGTTGCCGTCCTCGCCGGCGAGCCGTTCCCGGAACGGCACGGCACGTGGCTGGCTGGGGCGGGGCGGCGTCACCATGACTCCTCGGCGATGGCTCTGCCCTCGACGGTCATCGATCCGGTGGGGCCCAGGAGTCCTACCAGCGGCAGGGTGGAGCTCACGGTGACCCGGATGGTTCCATCAGGCTCCTGGACGGCAGTCGCCTCCGCGTCCAGTCCTGCGCCGAAGCGGTCCCCGATGAGTCGTTCAGCGCGCTCGGCACCGTCCTGTGGGGACGATCCGATCAGCGCTGCATGGTGGGCGCCCTGGACCGCCGCATCGACCAGGGTGTTGCGGGTGTGCACGATCAGGGCGGCCTGGACGATCATGAGGCCGATCATGATGATGAGCACCGCCACCATCGGGAACTCCGCCACGGCAGAGCCGTCGTCGTCCCGCAGCCGCCGTCGCAGCAGCTGCCGTCGCAGCAGACTCCCGCGATGCGACGGCATCGTGGCAGGCTCCGACTCCCCCGACCGCGCAGTGCGGCCGTGAGGTGCTCGGCGGCTGGCCCTCATGGTGTTCGGTCCCGGGGAGTCTGCGGCTCAGAGGCTTCCGCCGAGGAAGGGCGCCATCGCGTTCTGGAAGATCTGCACGATCTGCTCGGAGGCGACGGCCCAGAGCGCGACGACGATGCCTGCGGTCATCAGCGTGATCAGCACCCATCCCGGAACGTCGCCCTGGTCAGCGTTCAGTCGCGTCAGCAGTCGCTGAGCGGGGGACGGTCGGGCCGCGCGATGGCGGGCGCTGCGGTGGAGTCGGGAACGGTGGACAGTCATGTCGGCCTCCTCGGTGTGGGTTTCGGAGCGGACTCCGGGGTGGTACGGGTCAGGTCAGGAATACAGCCGTCGTCCGTGTCGGTGCCGACGACCGGCGCCTAGTCGGGGTCGGGGTCGGGGTCGGGGACATCGGAGCCTCACAGTCCGGAAGGTCATAGGGAGATCTCCAGAACGGCGAGCCCGGGGAAGATCGCGAAGACGATGACGAGCGGCAGCACGAAGAACACCACCGGGACGAGCATGAGGATCTCTCGCTGCCCGGCGGTCTCCATGAGCTCCCGCTTCGATTCCTCACGGGCGTCCTGCGCCTGCGCTCGGAGCACGTCGGCGAGCGGGGTGCCGCGCTCGATGGCGACGGAGACTCCCTCGCCGAAGCGCCCGAGCGACGCGAGCGGGGTCCTCGCCCCCAGGGAGGCCAATGCCTGGGACACACTGGTCCCGGCACGGATGTCGGCGACGGTGGCGGCGAACTCGTCGGGAAGCGCCCCCGAGGACGAGCGCGCCACTCGTTCCATCGCGGCGATCGGGCTCTCCCCGGCCGCGACCGCAAGGGCGAGCAGATCAGCGATGGTGGGGAACTCCCTCGCCATCCGCGCCGCCCGCCGCTTGATCTCGACCCCCAGCAGATAGTCGCGGAGCAGCACTCCGATCAGGGCGCCGAAGCCGACGATCAGCAGCCCCGCCAGCGGGCTGGTGCCGCGCAGAGCGATCGCGGCCACGGCCAGGACGATGCCCAGCACCAGTCCTGCGGCACCGAAGGCCACCTGCTCGACGCGGAAGGAGTCCGTCGAGGAGCGGCGGCCGGCGAGGCGCAGTCGCCGCTCGAGCTGCTCCGCTCCGCCGGTAAGCCTCTCGAGCACACCGAGAGCACGCACAGCGACAGGACCCATCAGGTTCTCGAACACCACCCGGACGCGGCTCGCACTGCGCGGGCTCGCGAACAGCGACATGGAGCGAGAACGGCGCAGATACGGATCGACTCGGGCACCCAGGTCGCGAGCACGCATCCAGGAGAGCTGTCCGAGGATCAGGAACAGACCGATGCCGAACAGGAGCCCCAGCACCGTGCCTGCCACGAGAGGTCCGGAGCCGGTCATCGCAGCACCCTCTCGTCCTGCGGCAGACGGGCGATCAGGAGCATCACCCGGTAGGCCAGGAGCGAGGCCACGGCGCCGACCACGATCAGCAGCAGACCCGTCGAGGAGTCGTAGGCCTGAGCCGCCTGGGGGCGCGTCGCCATCAGCCCCAGCACGATCCACGGTGCCGCGAGGGCGAGGCGCGCTGCGTTGACGGTCCAGGACTGGCGCGCCTCGAGCTCGGCACGTGTGCGAGCGTCCTCCCGAAGGAACGCCGACAACGTGCGCAGCAGTCCGCCCAGATCCGTGCCGCCGACGTCCCGGGTGATGCGGAGCGCTTCGACGATCCGATCACCGACAGGATCGGCCAGACGGATCTTCAAGCGGTCCAGGCATGAGCCGAAGTCGCCGCTGGCCTGATAGTCCAGCGCGTACTCCGTGAAGGCGGGGCGGAGCTCCTCCGGTCCCTTCCTGCTGAGCTGCACCAGCGCCTCCGGCAGCGACAGCCCGGCTCGGATCGCCGAGTTGATGTGGTCCACGGCCTCGGGCCACACCTCTCGCATCGCGGTGGTGCGGCGACGTGCCGCCGAGCGCAGCACCAGCGGCGGGAGCATCGAGGCGACGAGACCTATCGCCAGCGACGGGACCACCGCGCTGGAGAGCGCCCAGAGCGCGGCGGCCACCACCAGGCCCAGGCCTGCGCTCAGGGCCGGGACGGCGGCCGGGGGAACCGACGGCAGGCCCACCGTGATCAGATCGTCCCGGAGCCTGTCCAGCGCCCTCCCGATCACTCCTCGCCCGGTCGGCGCCTCGTCCTGCTCCCATGACGACCACCAGATCGAGAGCAGCCCGAGGCCGGCGATCAGTCCCAGGAACGCTCCGTCGCTCATGCGGCGGCCATCCCGCCGAGCAGCTCCGCGAGGTCGTGCCCCGCCCGGGCGAAGCGGTCCGGGTGGGGCGGTTGGCCCTCCCCTCGCACCAGTCGGTCCCCGCGCAGCGAGAAGATGTCCGAGACCTCGATGATCTCGTCCTCGACCCGGCCGCTGAGGCCGATGATCTCGCGCACCCGGCGGCGACCGTCGGCGAACATGTCCAGATGCACCACCAGATCTATCGCGCTGGCGACCGTCGGGACCACGAATCGACTGGAGACGTTCTCCCCGGCCAGCAGCGGCAGCGTGCACAGCTTCGTCACCGCGTCACGGGCCGAGTTCGCATGGATGGACGCCAGTCCCGGCAATCCGCTGTTCAGCGCGATCAGCATGTCCAGGCTCTCCGCTTCACGCACCTCCCCCACGATGATCCGACTGGGCCGCATGCGCAGGGCCTCCTTGACCAGGCGCCGCATCGAGATCTCGCCGGTGCCCTCGAGGTTCGCCTGGCGGGTCTGCATCGCCACCACGTCACGCAGGGCGAGGTTGAGCTCGAAGACCTCCTCGATGGTCACCACCCGCTCGCGCGCTCCCACCGAGCGGGCGAGGCAGCGCAGGAAGGTGGTCTTCCCGGCACCCGTCGCCCCCGAGGCGACGACGTTCAGCCCACTGGAGATCGCGGCGTCCAGGAAATCCGCGGCGTGGGCCGGGAGCGAGCCGAGGGCGACCAGGCCACGAAGGTCGTACGCCTTGGCGACGAACTTGCGGATGTTGATCGCCCAATGCTTCCGGGTGACGCTGGGGATCACAACGTGCAGGCGCGAGCCGTCCGGGAGCAGCGCATCCACGAACGGAGTGCTCATGTCCAGGCGCCGCCCGCTGCTGACGAGCATCCTCTCGACGATCCCGCGCACCTCCGTGTCGCTGAGCACGATCGTGGTCAGCTCGCTGCGCCCGTTGCGCGCACAGAAGACCTGCGAGGGCGAGTTCAGCCAGATCTCCTCGATCGTGGGGTCGTCCAGCATCTCCTGCAGCGGTCCGAAGCCGCCGATGCGGGCGGCGACCTCGGCGACCATGGTCTCGTCGTCCTCGCGCAGCACCGGCACCTCACCGGAGGAGGAGCGCCGGTCGTAATCGCTCATCACCTCGCGGATCAACGGCTCCAGCTGATCGGCGCGCACGTCGAGGCCGCGACGGCGGATCAGCTCCCGCGACTCGCTCTCGATGATGGTGGCGGCGTCCATCCATTCCCCCCAATGGTCCCGACCGGGCGGTCCTTCGGCACCCGCGATATGTGACGCACATCGCGACACCTCGGCCACTCTAGGGCGAATCGCCCTCGATCCGCCGTCACTCCCAGGAATTGTGGACAACTCTCCCCGGCCGCTCTCATGGCAGGATGACGGCTGTCCGTGAGTCCCCCGACCCCAGGAGCCCCCTCATGGCCGCTTCCTCCGCCGGCACCGATGACGATGCCCCTTCGCTGAACGGCCCCGCACTGAAGTACATGGCCAAGCGGGTGCTGAACGAGTTCCTGCGCGATGGCGGCACGGACCAGGCCGCAAAGCTCACCTACTTCATGGTGCTCTCGATCGCCCCCACTCTGCTGGCTCTGTTCTCGCTGGCCACGCTGCTGCTGGCGGGGATCAAGGACCAGATCGCCGCTCTGCTGGTCGACCTCATCAACCAGGCGGCCGGCGGCAGCGGGCTCGGTGCCGAGGATGCGGTGACCTCCACCGTGAACTCCCTGATGGGCTCCTCGACCGGCGGCACGGTCGCGCTGATCATCGGTATCGCGACCGCTCTGTGGTCCGCCTCCGCATACATCAAGGCCTACGGGAGGGTCGCGAACCACATCTACGAGGTGCCCGAGGGCCGCGGCCCGATCCGCATGAACGGCACCATGCTGCTGCTCACGGTCGCGATGATCCTGGGCATCCTGCTGGTGATGGTCTCGCTGCTGCTCAACGAGTCGCTCGTCCAGGGGCTGCTGGGTCCGATCGCCTCGCAGATCGGCGCGGAGGGAGTGCTGTCCTTCCTCGTGGGCTCGTTCCTGCCGATCTGGGCCTGGGTGAAGTGGCCGGTGATCCTGGTGATCGCCTTCGCGCTGATCTCGCTGCTGTACTGGGGCGCGCCCAACATCCAGAAGCCCTTCCGCTTCATCTCCCCCGGCGGAGTGTTCGCGATCCTCGGCATCGCCGTGGCCGCGGTGGCGCTGTCCATCTATATGGGCACGGTCGCCGGCTACTCCAGCTACGGCGCCATCGGCGGCATCATGGCCGTGCTGTTCGCGCTGTGGGTCATGAACATCGTGATCATCATGGGCGCCGAGGTCGATGCCGAGTACGAACGTGTCCGTGAGCTGGTCGCCGGCAAGCCCGCCGAGGACTCCCTGGCCCTGCCGATGCGTGATACCACCGCCGCGGAGAAGGCCGAGGAGAAGCGCGAGAAGATCGTCGACGAGGGCCGGGACATCCGCCTGCGCAACCTCCACCACGACTCCGACGCCTACACCGGCGAATCCGCACGCCTCACCCCGCGCCACGGGGTCCCCACTGTGGAGCCCGATACCGACACCGGAACCGGCGCCGGCACCGACGCCGACGCCGACCGGCGCATCACCTCCGCGAAGGACGACTGAGATGTGCGGGCGCTTCGCCTTCTTCCAGGAGATCGAGCCCCTGGTGGACGATCTCGGTGCCGTCGACCTCACCGACCCCCACCTGCGCAGCCGGTGGAACATCCCGCCCACCGCCCCGATCCACGTGGTCACCGAGTCGATCGACAAGGACACCGGAGAGGTGCTGCGGGCGCTGCGCGTGGCCCGCTGGGGCCTGCTGCCCCCCTTCGCGAAGGACGCCTCCTTCTCCTCCCGCACCTTCAACGCACGCCGGGAGACCCTCGGCGAGAAGCCCAGCTTCCGCGGCAGCCTGGGCAGGTACCGGGCGATCGTCCCGATGGACGGCTACTACGAGTGGGTGCGCGACCAGAAGGGCACGCGCAAGCAGCCCTTCTTCATCGCTCCGGCCGACGGGACCCCGCTGTACATGGCGGCTCTTGTCTCCTGGTGGAAGGGTCCCGGCGGCCACGAGGGCCCGGCGGCGAGCGAGGACGGCAGCGTCCTGCTCTCCGCCACGATCATCACCCGGGAGGCGAGCGGGGGTCTCGCCGAGATCCACGACCGCACCCCGGTGATGCTGCGCCGCGACCGGGTCGATGCCTGGCTGGACACGACCATGGACGATCGCCACGCCGCCCAGGAGTGGATCCTCGAGGACTCGCACCTGCTCGACGACGCGACGCTCGAGGTCCGCGAGGTGGATCCGGCGGTCGGGAAGGTCGGCAACGACGGGCCGGAGCTGCTGGAGCCCCCACAGACCCTGTTGTGACGTGCACCGCCCCGGTGCCGCGCCGGATCCGACCGCGGACTGACGCGCCCGGAGCCGTCACCGCCGTACCCTCGTGGCCATGACCGACGGCTCCGCACCCCCTCCGAGCTCGCCCTCGCGGCGCGCCCGGTTCCGCGACCCGTTCCGCTGGATCATCGAGAATCCCGGGACGGTCGACGTGATCGTGTTCGGCGGTGCCGCCTTCCTGGTGCTCATCTTCTCCCTGGGAGCCGGTGCCAGCGGCTGGTGGACGCTGTACTCGGCCGTGATGATCGCCACCGGGGCCCTGTGCCGGGTACGACCGCTGGTCGGAGTGGCAGTCATCGGCGCGCTCGCCGTGCTGCACATGCTGATGATGGTCCCGGTGATCCTCGGCGACGCGATGACCTTCTACGCGATGTTCTGCGCCGTCGCCTACGGCAGGCCGCTCGTGCACGGCATCGGGGTCGCCGCGGGCATGCTCGGCGTCATCGCACAGGCCCTTTTCTGGGGCATCAACTCCTTCGTCTCGGAGTACGGCGGCCTGGTCCCTGCCGCCACCAGTTTCGTGATGCTGATGGTGGTCGGCACCATCACCATCGTCGCGGTCTGGGCGCTGGCGAACCTGCAGCGGGCGCGCGTGCGCCAGCTCGCCCTGACCCGGGACCGGGCCGAGCAGGCGGTGCGCGAGCGCGAGCAGCGCACCGCGCTCGCCGTCGCCGATGAGCGCGCTCGTATCGCCCGCGAGATGCACGACGTGGTCGCCCACTCCCTCTCGGTGATCATCGCGCAGGCCGACGGCGGGCGGTTCGTCGCCGCACAGAAGCCGGAGAAGGCCGCCGAGGTGCTGGGCACCATCGGCGAGACCGGCCGAGCGGCGCTGGCCGACATGCGCTCCCTGCTGGGCGTGCTGCGCCAGGAGGACGAGACCAGCTTCGGGCCCCAGCCGGGCCCTGAGGTGCTGCCGGAACTGCTGGAGCGGGTGCGGAGCGCGGGGCTGTCCGTCGAGCTCGAACGCGACGGGGACCTGGACGATCTCCCCCAGGCGCTCGGGGTCTCGCTGTTCCGCCTGGTGCAGGAATCCCTGACCAACGTGCTCAAGCATGCCGGTCCCGGCGCCACCGCCTCCGTGCGGATGTTCCGCACGCCGCAGCAGCTGACCATCGAGGTGCTGGATGACGGGCAGGGCACCGACCCCGCCTCCGACGGACAGGGGCATGGCCTGACCGGTATGCGCGAGAGGATGTCGGTCTTCGGCGGGACGCTCCAGGCCGGTCCGCTGCCCTCCCGGGGGTATCGGGTGCGGGCCACGGTGCCGCTGACCGAGGGAGAGCCCTCGTCGCGCGAAACGGCCCGTCCGGTGCGATCGGCCGATGCGTCGTCGGCACCGGCGGCACCGGCCTTCGCGCCGTCGGTCCGCGCGCCCTCGCCCCAGGCCCCCTCGCTCCAGGCCCCCTCGTCCCGCAGGCCCTCGCCCCCCGCCCCGTCGTCCCGAGCGCCCTCCGGCGCCTCGCGTCCCGCCCGTCACCACCGAGGAGAAGCTCGATGAACGCATCCCTGGACCGCCCGCTCCGCATCGCGCTGGTCGACGATCAGCCGCTGGTCCGGGCGGGTTTCGCCATGGTCATCGACTCGCAGGACGACATGGAGGTCGTCGTCCAGGCCTCCGACGGCGTCGCCGCCGTGAGCGAGCTGCGGGGACGGACCGTCGACGTGGTGCTCATGGACGTGCGCATGCCGCGCAAGGACGGGATCGAGGCCACTGCAGAGATCCTCGCGCAGGTCCCCGAGGACAGGGCACCGAAGATCATCGTGCTGACCACCTTCGACCTCGACGAGTACGTGGTCGCTGCGATCCGCGCCGGGGCCAGCGGCTTCCTGCTCAAGGACGCCCAGCCCGAGGACCTGCTGGGAGCGATCCGCACGGTGCACAGCGGGGACGCGGTGATCGCTCCCTCGGCCACGCGCCGGCTCCTGGAGCGCGTGGTGCAGACCCCGGAGCCCGAGCAGCGGGACGACTCCGTCCTCGCCGCGCTCACCGACCGTGAGCGCGAGGTGCTCTCCCTGATGGGCCGCGGCTTCTCCAATCAGGAGATCGGAGCCGAACTGTTCGTCGCGGAGGCGACGGTCAAGACCCACGTGGGCCGCGTGCTCGCGAAGCTCGGTGCACGCGACCGCGTCCAGGCCGTGATCATCTCCTTCGAGACCGGGCTGGTGGCCCCCGGCTCGCACTGACCCGCGGTCCGGAGCAGCGCGTCCGTCCACGGTATGACACCGGCAGACCTCGGGCCGGACACTCGACATCCCACGCCCGACCACGGGGTGACGACACATGGGCGGGGTGCACGGAAGCATGGTCCCTGACCAGCTCACCTCCTCGTGAAGGACTCCCGATGACTTCAGCTCCCCAGGCCGCTCCCCCGACCACCACGGGCAGCCCCGCGCCCGCTCTCGTCGCTCGCACGGTGACCCGCCGCTACGGCAGCGGTGCCGGGACCGTCACCGCCCTGGATGCCGTGGATCTCGACATCGCTCGCGGTGCCTTCACCGCGATCATGGGCCCCTCCGGGTCCGGGAAGTCCACGCTCCTGCACGTGCTGGCCGGGCTGGACACGGTCGATGAGGGATCGATTCTGCTGGAGGGCACCGAGATCACGGGGCTGGGCGATGATGCGCTCACCCGGCTGCGCCGAGAGCGCATCGGCTTCGTCTTCCAGTCCTTCAACCTGCTGCCGATGCTCACCGCGGAGCAGAACATCCTGCTCCCGCTCGAACTGGCCGGCGCCCGGGTGGACCACGCATGGCTGGACACCATCACCTCCGCCTTCGGGATCGGCGACCGGCTCACCCATCTCCCCTCCCAGCTCTCCGGCGGTCAGATCCAGCGCGTGGCGATCGCCCGTGCCCTGGTCACCTCACCGGCGGTCGTCTTCGCCGACGAGCCCACCGGGAACCTCGACTCGCGCACCACCGAGGAGGTGCTGGAGTTCCTGCGGCTCTCGGTGGACGAGTTCGGGCAGACCGTCGTCATGGTCACCCATGAGCGGGACGCCGCCGAGCGCGCCGACCGCATCATCTCCCTCGCTGACGGCCAGATCGCCAGCGACGAGGACCTGCGAGGTCAGCGCTGATGGCCCGCCGCTCCCCCGTCAAGCTCACCCCGCTGCGGCGCCATCTCGCCGCTGTCATCACCATCGCCCTGTCCTGCGCCTTCGTCGCCGTGATGGTGCTGGCCGGGAACCTCATGCAGGCGTCCCTGAGCTCCCAGGCCGCCCAGCAGTACGAGGGCGCCGACCTGGAGATCCAGCGCCCTCTCACGGAGTCGGACTGGGCCGCCGAAGAGCCCCTGTCCGCGCCGCAGGTCCAGGGCGCCGAGGCGGTCTGGCCGCAGGTCTCCGGATATGTCGAGCTCACCACGGCAGAAGGCAGTGCCTTCCTCTCCCTGGCCATGATGCCTCCGGGCGAGGCCGGGGCCGCAGCCCTCGCCGAGGGCGTCCCCGCCGTCGACGACTCCGAGATCGTGCTCGGCCAGGACGCCGCCGACACGCTCGGCGTCGGCCTCGGCGACCAGGTCACCCTGCCCGCCGAGAGCTCCGGGTCCGGGAAGGAACAGCCCCTCACCGTGGTCGGCCTCGCGGGCACCCCGCAGGGCGCCGTCTTCGGCGGCACCCCGCGGATGCTGGTGAGCGAGGAGAACGCCGCCACGCTCCTCGGCCCCACCGCCGGGACCGTCACCGAGACCTGGCTCGCGACCGTCCCGGAGGGCTCGGACCCCGCCGCCGTCGCGGACTCTGCCAGCGGTGACGGTGTCACCGTGCGCAGCGTCGAGGAGGCCGAGCAGGAGGCCGCCTCGGACATCCTGCAGGGTTTCGCCGCGCTGGGCATGCTGCTCTCCGTATTCGTCGTGATCGCCCTGTTCACCAGCGCCGTCGTCATCGCCAACACCTTCGCCGTCACCGTCGCGCAGCGCACCCGCTCCCTCGCGCTCCTGCGCACGCTGGGCGCGACCCGCTCCCAGGTGCGCGCCGTGGTGCTGCGCGAATCCCTCGCCGTCGGCCTGCTCGGTGCGGGCCTCGGCATGCTCGGGGGACATCTCCTGGTCCAGGCCGCTCTCCTCGGAGCCGCGGGCCTCGGCTGGCTCGAGGGCGTGATGCTCGTCCCCGTCACTGCGCTGTCCGTGCTGCTGCCCGTGCTCGCGGGCGTGCTGATCACCCTGCTGGCGAGCCTCGCGCCGATGCGTGCGGCCACCCGCGTCGCCCCCCTGCAGGCACTGCGCCCAGCGCCTCCGGCCCAGCGCCGCGGGCTCGGCGTGCGCGGCGTGCTCGGCCTGATCGCCGTGGCGCTCGGGATCGCCGCCCTCGCCGGCGGCACAGCTCTGGCCCTGGCCGGTCAGGCCGGACTCGGCATCCTCGCCGCGATGTTCGGCGGCGTGGTCAGCTTCACCGGCGTGCTGCTGGTCCTGGTGGCGCTGACCCGCCCACTCTCGGCACTGGTGGCCCGGATCGTCGGCCGGCTCGGCGGGCTGCCGGCCCGGATCGCAGGCGCGAACGTCGCCCGCAACCCGCGCCGGAGCGCCGCGACCATCGCGGCCCTGCTGATCGGCACCACGCTCATGACGATGATGGCCGTCGGCGCCCGCACCGCCGAGGCGACCCTCACCTCGGAGCTCGACTCCCGGCGACCGATCGACCTCGTCGTCAGCGCCGAGGAGATGCCCGAGGACGCGGCCGACCAGGTCGCCGCGATCGACGGCATGGACTCCGCCCATCTCTCGGCCCGCGGCGACGTCGAGGTGGGCGTCACGGAACCGATGACGATGTACTCCGTGACGCCCGAGACGCTGCGGGAGACCTCCCATCGGCCGGAGATGGCGGACGAGCTGTCCGACGGCGTGGTGCTCCTGGGGCAGGAGCGCGCCGAACGATTCGCACTCGAGGACGGCCAGGTGCTCCGGATCGAGGCCTCCGACGGGACCGTGCAGGAGCTGCGCGTCCAGGTCGACGCGAACCTGCAGATGTCCCTGGTCTCTCCCGCCACCCTCGAGCTGCTGCTCGGGGACGGCACCCGGCCCGTGGTACTCGCCGACTTCGAGGACCCCGGCAGCCCCGCCCGCGGGGACGTCGACGTGCTGCAGCTGATGGGCTCGGTGGATGAGCTGACCACCGGACCCGGGTACTCCGAGGTCTCGATCGTCGCCGGCGGCGCCGAAAGGGAGTCCTACGGACAGATCCTGAACATCCTGCTGGGCATCACCGTCGCCCTCCTCGCGGTCGCGGTGCTCGTGGCGCTCGTCGGGGTCGCCAACACGCTCAGCCTCGGGGTGATCGAACGGACCGGCGAGAACGCGCTGCTGCGGGCACTGGGCACGACCCGCCGTCAGATGCGGGCGATGCTCGGCTGGGAAGGCGTGCTGCTGGCCCTCGTCGGGGCGGTGCTGGGCCTCGCGCTCGGCAGCGTGTACGGAGTGCTCGGGATCAACGCCCTGCTCGGTTCCATCTACCCGGTCTCGATCACGATCCCCTGGGTGCAGCTCGGTGTGGTGCTCGTGCTCGCCGTCGTGGCCGGGGCTCTCGCCTCGGTGCTGCCGGGCCGAGCCGCCGCGCGCACCGCTCCCGCGGCCGCGCTGGCCGGCGCCGACTGACCAGGCGCGGGCCGAACCGGCCGCGGGCGGCCGACGACACCGGATGGCTGGCGGTCCAGGACGGAGAACGGGCCCCACAGCGGAGAGATCCGCTGCGGGGCCCGTTCGCGATCGGTCGGAGCCGGAGGAGTCAGCCTCGACGGAAGACGTCAGCTGCGGTCGCCCGGCAGCGGAGTGGAGCTCACCAGACGGGTCAACAGCACGAACAGCACCACGGCGAGCAGGAGTGCGAGCCCGCCCTGCCAGTACAGAGCCCCCCGCAGCAGGCTCGCACCGACCAGAGCCTGGAACAGCTGCCAGGTGATCCCGAAGCCGAGGCCGAAGCGTCCCTTGGCCAGGATCGAACGCGCCGCGAGACCGACCCCGAGCGCGAACAGCAGCAGGAAGACCGCCAGCCCGGTGCCGAAACGAGCATCGAGGACACCACCGGAGACCGCGACGAAGCAGTAGGTGGCGGCGGCGGCGAGCATCAGCGCCTCGAGACCGAGCAGCGCGGCGGCCAGAGGACGGGTGCGGGGACCGGGATCCTCGGCATCGACGGCGGTGCGCGCGGAGGAGCGGGGTGCGGTGGGCATGATGGCACTGTAGTGGCAGCCACGGGCGCGAGCCGACGCCGCCCCGGGGGATCGGTGGCGAGCGCAGATCTCAGCGGTCGCGAGACCCGACGTGAAGCACTTTCCACGCCCTGATGCAACGCCTTCGTGCCCGGCATCACGGCTCCGGGGGACTCGCGCGGGACGGTGTGGGAAGTGCCACCAGGCTTGGGCAGGAAGCCCCTTGTCGCCGCCGCGACCTCCCCAGAGAATGGAACTCGGCTCGCCACGTCGGCGGACATCCCGGGAGCGCAATGCTCCCCGTCCACCACGTCGGGCCTGAGACCCGAGAACGCCCCCCGAGGGAGCGACCCTCGCCGCGTCGCGCCCCCTGGGCGGGGCGTGGCGTCCTGGAAAGAGAGAGTGACGATGGACTGGCGCCACCGTGCCGAGTGCCTCAACCATGATCCCGAGCTGTTCTTCCCGATCGGGAACACCGGACCGGCGATCACGCAGATCCAGGAGGCGAAGGCGGTGTGCCAGAAGTGCGACGTCATGACCGCATGCCTCAAGTTCGCTCTCGAGTCCGGTCAGGACTCCGGCGTCTGGGGCGGCCTGTCCGAGGATGAGCGCCGCTCCCTCAAGCGCCGCAACGCCCGCGCCCGTCGCGCCGGCTGACCGCCTCCCCGACCACCTCCGACGCTGCGCGGCGTCTCGCCGTGCGAGGCGCCGTCGGGCGGTCCCCCGTCTGAGGGGCGCACCGACCACGCCGGTCAGACGCAGGCGAGACGAGCCCGCCGGTCGGCCTCAGGCGCTGCGCCCCCATCGGCCGGACACAGCGACCGGGTTCAGAGGGTCAGCGGGTCCAGGTAGACGTCCACCATCGCCCGGGTCCCGCCTTCGGCTCGATCCTCCCAGGTGAGCGTCCCGCCCAGCTGACCCTGCACCAGGGTGAGCGCGATATTGGTCCCCAGCCCCGTCGGCTTCGCCGCGCCCATACCGCTTCCGTCGTCCTCGATGACGATGACCAGGTGCGAGCCGGTGCGCTCGCTGCGGATGGTGAGGGTGCCACCGGTCTCCGAGAGACCGTGCTCCACCGCGTTGGTGGCCAGCTCGGTGACGACCAGCGCCAGCGGGGTCGCCTCCTCCGCCCGGAGCGAGCCGACCCGTCCGATCTTCTGTGTGCGCACCTCCACCTGAGCATCGGTCAGCCGCGGGGTCCCCGCTCGATGGACGGTCGCGCTCGCGGCGTCGACGGCGAGCCGCAGGCAGCGGTCGATCACCTCGTCGAAATGCACCGCCTCCTGCGACCCCTGCAACAGCGACTCGTGGACCAGTGCGATGGTCGAGACCCGGCGCATCGCCTCGGCCAGCGCCTCGCGGGCCTCGTCGGTCTTCATCCTGCGCGACTGCATCCGCAGGAGCGCCGCGACCGTCTGCAGGTTGTTCTTGACCCGGTGATGGACCTCGCGGATCGTCGCGTCCTTCGTGATCAGCTCTCGCTCGCGGCGACGCAGCTCGGTCACATCGCGCACCAGGATGATCGCGCCGGTGCGCTTGCCGCGGTCGGTCAGCGGCACCGCGCGCAGGGACAGCGTGCCGCCGCGCGCCTGCATGTCCGAGCGCCAGGCGGCCCGTCCCATGAGCACCAAGGGGAGGGACTCGTCCACCGGGCTGCGGGACTGCAGCACCTCGGTGGAGAGCTCGGCGAGGGTGATGCCCTCCATACCGCCTTCGATGCCGAAGCGATGGAAGGCCGAGATGGCGTTGGGCGAGGTCCAGCGGACCACTCCGGCGTCATCGAGCTCGACCACCCCGTCACCCACCCGCGGGGCCCCGCGCCGCGGCGGGATCGGAGCACCCTCGATGGGGAAAGCCCCGCTCTCGAGCATCTGCAGCAGGCGGTGCCCGAGGCGTCGCTGGTTGATCTCGTTGTTGGACGGCTGATTGTCACCGTCCGGGCTCTCGGCCGCCAGCACCGCGAGGGTGCGCCCGTTCTTGCGCACCGGGACCAGCAGACCGGTCGCGGCCCGTCCCTCGCGCTCGACGGCGGTGGGGCTGGCCTGCGGGTCGCCGCCCTGCAGCAGCCGTGCGATCTCGGTGCCCTCGATCCCGTCGTCGCTCGGGCTGCCCACCGGGTCCTCGTAGTAGACCGTGGACCCGGTGGCGGGGCGGCAGTGCGCCACAGCCAGGGCGCCCGCCTCCTCCTGGATCCACAGCACGAGGTCGGAGCGCAGGAGGTCGGAGAGCAGGTTCCAGTCGCCGACGAGGTGCTGCAACCAGTCGGCCTCCTTCTCGGAGAGACCACGGTTGTCGGCGAGGAACTTGGACAGACTCGGCATGGGGACAGGATAGGGGCCGACGCGCGCTGCCCCGTCACCGTCCCACGGGTGCACCGCGTCGAGGTCGGGATGGCGGGCCGTCCGGAGTTCGGCGACTCTGCCCTAGGCTGAGGATGAACAGTTCCGAGGAAGGACCAGGATGAAGCTCCGCGAGACGTTGAACCTCCCCCTGTCCGCCACTGCGGCGGCCACCATGTATGCCGATCCGGAGTACACCGCGATCCGGCGCTCCACTCTCGGGGCGAATGCTGCCGAGTCGACCCTGGACGGGGACCCCGCCGGTGCCTTCACCGTCCGCACCGAGCTCTCCATGCCCACCGATCGGGTGCCGGACATCGTGCGGCCCTTCGTGGGCTCCTCCGTGACCATCCACGAGGTGCAGAAGTGGGAAGCGCCCGAGGCCGACGGCGGCCGGCGGGGAACCACCTCCCTCGAGGTCGCCGGTACCCCGGCGGGACTCACAGGCACGCTGCGACTGCTGCCCGGAGAGGGCAGCAGCTCACGCGTCGAGATCGACGGGGATCTGGTGGCGAAGATCCCGCTGCTGGGTCCGCGGCTGGAGAAGGCGGCCGTGCCCTACGTCTCCACGGTGCTGCGTGCCGAGGAGCGTTCGGCCGCGACCTACGCGACGTCCCACACCGGCTGAGCCACCGGAGCGTCAGCCGGTCGCTGCGGCGTCCAGGTAGTCGAGGGCATCTCGGCCCTCGCCGGCATCGAACCACAGCAGGGCGGGGTCGGTGTCATCCGCTTCCGCGGCGGCGGCATCCTGCTCGGTGACGTGGAAGCTGGCGATCTTCGCCGACGATGCCTCCCGCAGCCGGATGCCGAAGACGCCGCCTTCCTCGCCCGCGGGGACCACGGCGCGATCGGGGACGTCTGCGGCGATCACCAGCACCCTCGACATCGGGGCTGCGCCGGTGAAGGCGACATGGATGGCATCCTGCAGCGCCTCGTACTCGAGATCCTCCTCGTCCTCGCCGGGCCTGTCGCTGCGGGCCTCGGTGGTGACGGCCCACGCCGAGCGCTCCGCGGCGAGCTCGACGACTGCTCCAGCGGCCTCGAGCGCCGGTCGGTCCTGCGCGGTGAGCGGTAGATAGATCCTCATGGGGTCATCTTCTCACCGGCTCCGCCCCTCACCGGACTCATCGCCGCACCGGATCCGTTCCCTCACCGGATCCGTCCCCTCACCGGGTCCGCCGCTCCGGTCCTGCGCGTGCGGGCTCCGGCACCGCTGCGTCCGGCGCCCCCTGCACCGCGGGCGAGTCCGCGAGATCTCGCAGTCCCCGCCGCAGCGCGGAGCGCGAGGCGGACTCCGCCAGCAGCGCCCCGTCCCACGCCGCGGTGCGGCAGGCGACGGGATCATCGGGGAGCAGGTTCAGGGAGGCCACGGGCAGACGCGAGGCGATCAGATCCCGGATCCTGTCCCCCGGCACCGGGGACCCGATTCTGTTGACCACGACATGTAGCTCCTGGACCCCGAGCTCCTCGAGACGGGCCTGATCCCGCAGCAGTCGGGTGATGCTCACGGGATCCGCGGAGACCACGGCGAGCACTGCATCGGCGGCCTCCAGCGCGCTGATGGCCGCTGCGTTTCGCTGTGGTGCGGCGGTGTCGTAGCTGAGCTCCTCATCCTCCTCCAGCACGGCGGCGACGTCGGCGATCACCAGCTCGCCGCGACGTGCCAGTGCACCCCACACCCCGTCCAGCGCGGTGCGGCGCAGTTCCGCCCAGCGCCCGGGGACCCCGATCCCGCTCAGCAGGCGGAGCCTGGGCTGGACCAGCGGCAGCAGGGAGTCCAGCGCGTCCGAGTCCAGGGTGTCGCGGTCGTGGGCTCGCGCTGCCGCGACGATCCCGGGAGCCTCGTCGAGCACTCCCAGCATCTGGCTGAGCGCAGGTCCGTAGGTGTCCGCATCCACCAGGACCGTCTCCCGTCCCGCCGCGGCCGCCTCGGCGGCGAGATTCACCGCGATCGTCGACCGGCCCGGGGAGCCGACGGGCCCCCAGACGGCCAGCACACGACCCCGAGGCCCCGGCGAGTCAGGAGCCGCCTCCTGCACCCACGCCTCAGCATCCTCCTGCTCCCCGACCGACGCCGATTCGATGGCCGCGAGGATCTCCTGGACCGACGCCTCCGCCGGGACCACGTGACGCAGCCCCAGCGCCGTCGTGTCCGGGGCATCCACGGGTCGCATGCCGACCACCGCCGCATCCCTCATCATGGAGGTGAGGACATCACGGCCGAGCCCCCTGACCGTCACGTCGATCAGGACGACGTCGCCGATGCCGGCGGCGGTCACCGCGAGAGTCTCCGCGAGGTCGGCGCAGCGACGCACGACCCGCGCCGGGCGATCCCGGTCCACTGCGAGATCGTGGACGATGCGGACCTCATCGCTGCCGGAGGCGCACAGGACGATATCGATCATGGGGCGAGTCCGTGGGCTCCGGGGACGCCGATGACGTCCAGGCGCTCGTCCTTCGAGAGCACCTCGAGCACCTCTCCGAGGGAGTCCGCAGGCACGAGCACCTCGACGGACATGGCACGCATCCCGAGGGAGCTGCCTTCGTCGATGCGCCGGACCACGGCATCGGCGACCAGCAGCTGGGCCTCCGCGTCGGCACCGTCGTCGGTGGTCGGGGAGGTGTGCCAGAGCTCCACCGTCGCCCCGGGGACGACGGACTCGGCCACGGCCGCATCCACCGGGATCACCACCGGCCGCAGCGGCACGTCGTCCGACTGCCCGATGGCCGACATCGGCACCAGCTCCCCGGGCCGGATCGTTCGCGTGGCGACGGCGCCGTCCGGGATCGCCTCGAGCGTGCCGAGGTAGTGATCGGTCTGGTCGGCCAGGCGGAGATCGACCGCGACCAGGTCGGCGGATTCCAGGGAGTCCCCCGGAACGACCGCGGACCGTGCGATGAGCACCGGGGTCGTCTCCGACATCCTGGAGACCAAGCCGGCTCCCATCAGCACGCTCGCCACGACGAGGACGATCCCGACGATCAGTCGCGGGTCCTTCCAACGCGGCGTGCGCAGCCTCATCATCGCTGCGGTGGCCCCCACTGCGAATCCCTCCCCTCGCCCCGGCCGCTCTGGCCGCGGATCTGACCGGAGAGTACGTCAGCCGGGCCGCCGGTGGGGCGGATGCGGCGCATTGTGGAGAACTTCAGCCGGGGGGTTCGTCGCAGCGCGCTGGAGCACCGGCCGTCCACAGCCACGACGTCGAGACCGCCCGAAGATGAGAGACTGTGCATGTCCCGCCCCAGGTGCGACCCATAGGAAGGGCCGTCGATGCCTCCACGTTTCGTCCCGCTGAGCGATGTCGCGGAGATGCTCTCGATCTCCGCCTCGCAGGCCTATGCCCTGGTGCGCTCCGGAGAGCTGCGAGCGATCAAGGTGGGCGGCCGGGGGCAGTGGCGGGTGGAGGTCTCGGAGATCGAGTCGTACATCCAGCGCAGCTATGACGCCACGGCGAACATCCTCGAGGAGGAGCGACGTCAGGAGCGCGCGAAGGCCGACGGGAAGCAGTGAATCCCGCGCCCTCCCCGGAGCGTCCTGCCCACCCTGAACGCGCCTGAGCGTTCCGCGCGGTTGTTGATCATCCGATACTGCAGCTCACCATCCAGTGCAGCGGCTGATTGCTCGGCGCAGCCGCCCACCATCCAGTGCAGCAGCTGACCCTTCAGCGGAGCAGGACGGCGCGCAGCGCCGGGATCGTGACGGTGATCCGCGAGGAGCCCGGCACGGCCATCGACTCCCCCGTCGGCAGGGATCGCAGGTCGAGGGTGTCCGCGCCGACCGCTGAGATGCGCCCGATCACGCGGCCGGCTGCCGTCTCCAGATGCACCACGCTCCGGTCCCGGGCGATCTCGCGCAGCACGGATCCCAGCCCGAGGGGCGAGCGGAGAGACTCCTCGGCAGGACGCGCCCGGGAGGGCAGTCCCTCGACCAGGGCGATGGCGGCGAACGGGACGACGGCCTTCCTCGCACCTCCCTCGCCGGCGAGCGCGACCCATCCCTGACCGACCTCAGCGACCGTCCCTCCCACCCGCAGTGCCGCGTCGAGGTGCAGGGTCACCGGATGCGTGCCGGCTCCTCGCAGACGGTCCGAGAGGGTCAGCTGAGCCTGTTCCGCACGGGTGAGGTCCTCCGAGACCGCGCGCACCTCTTCCTGCTGCTGGTGCGCGAACTGGCCCTCGAGGTCGTCGAAGATCCGCTCGAATCGCATGGGACCACTCTAGGCCCGCCTGCTCGCTCCCCTCCGCAGGCCCTCCTCCACGGTCCCTCTCGCGATGTCTCCTCCCCGACCCGTCCGTGTCCACACGCGACCCGCCCGGCATTGCGAATCTCGTCACATGCGACTACTTTGCCCTTACAGAGAGTGACCACCATCAAACTCGATCAAACTGCATTGAATCGCCCAGTTGGTGTGATCTGCGGTCTGAACGTCCACTTCAGGGGGCTCCATGCGAGACGACACTTCAACACCGGAACCGGCCAGGCTCGGACCGAGCCTGGCGGGCGCGATCCTCGCCGCAGCGGGCGCACTGGCCATGGGGGCCGTGCTCGCCTCGATGCAGCGCACCGCCCGTTCCGCCCAGGGCGAGGACGCACTGATCTCGTGGGTGCTGATCGGCCTCGCCGGGCTGGGAGTGCTGCTCTGCCTCTATCTCGCCCTGATCTGGGGTCTCGCCACCGCGATCCTCGTGATCGGGCCGGCGACCCGCTCCGGGACCGCCCTGCTGGGGGCATTGCGGATCCTGGCGCCTCGCCTCGCACGTCGTCTCGCCACCGGTGCAGCGGTCGCCACGGCCGCCACCGCCCTGACGTTCACCTCCGGGATGGCCTCTCAGAACACCCAGACCTCCGAGCCCGCACCGGAGCCGGTCCCGATCGCCCAGACCGCGGAACTGGTCTCCACGGAGGGGCCGTCGACAGATCCTGCGCCGGAGGCCGCGGCCCAGGACGGCGAGGACGTCTCGGGTCAGGCGGAACCGGTAGCGCCCCTGCCACCCCTGGGCTGGGGCGATGACAGTCCCTCCGCCGCGGCGGCGACGGAGCAGGGCGATGATCACAAGGGCGGGGATGGTCAGCATGCCGGAGCAGCCACGTCGGAGCGGTCCCCACGCACTGTGGTCGTCCTGCCTGGCGACAGCCTCTGGAGCATCTCCGATGATCTGCTCGGACCCGGCACCTCCGATGCTGCCGAGATCGCCGAGGCCTGGCCCCTGCTGCACCACGCGAACCGGGACCTGATCGGTCAGGATCCGGACCAGCTGCGTCCCGGTCAGGAACTCACCGTCCCCGCCTCACTCATCCCTCAGGACACACCGTGACCACCACAGACCAGCGCCCTGCCCACGCCCTCTCCCGCTCCGCGGGCTTCGCCCCGGACGATCCTCGTTCCGTCGAGCAGCTGGTCGCCCCGGTGGCCCGGCGAGCGGTCGAGATCGTGCGGGACATGCGCCCCGAGAACTCTCTGTCCCGTCTCGTCACCCCCGAGGTCGGTCAGCTCCTGGCGCGGCGGGCGGCACTCACCCGCCGACTCCGCGCGACCACCGGTTTCGCACCGACGAGGCAGCTCATGGTCACCGGCGTCCGGATCTGCGTCGTCAATGCGCAGACCGTCGAGGCGAGCTGTGTGCTGCGAGAACCTGAACGCGCACGGTTCCTCGCCATGCGCTGGGAACTGCGCCACACGGGATGGCGCGTGACGGTGCTCGAGATCGGCTGACTCAGCGCCTCCTGCGCTTGGCCCGACGCTGGGCCCGGTTGCTCCCGTTGCCCTGCGGAGCGCCTTCGGGCTTGTCCTGCACCTTGTCGTGCGCGTCGGTGTGCGAGGCGTCGTCCCGATGATGGCGCTCATGGTGACGGCGCTGTGCGCGGGACATCGACCCGGTGTCCTGGACTCCGCTGCCCTCGGCCGAGGTGTACCTCAGCTGTCGTTCGGTGGGGCCGTCGTCCAGTCCCTTGGCGCGAAGCATCACGGTGTTCTCCTGGGCAAGCTGATCCGCTGCCTCGTCCGTGGAGTCGCCCTCCTGCACACCCGAGATGTTTGCGGAGGCGTCATCCTCGGACGCGGCATCGGCGTTGTCGTCAGCACCACCGTCAGCACCACCGTCGCCGGAGGTGCCGTCCGCCGCCGCCCGGGGGGTGTCGGAGCTGGACGTCGTGGTCGCGGTCGCCGCCACGGCAGCGCTCGCGTCGCTGGCGACCTTCGCCGCGCTGCGCAGCAGGTCGCTGACGGCCTTCGGTACCACGGGCTCAGCCTTCTCCACCTGGACCTCGAGGTGGTAGACGTAGCCGACCACGTCCTCCTTCACTCCGGCCATCATGTCGTTGAACATGAGGTGGCCCTCGCGCTCGTACTCGATGAGCGGATCGCGCTGGGCCATCGCGCGCAGCCCGATGCCCTCCTTGAGATAGTCCATCTCGTAGAGGTGCTCCCGCCAACGGCGGTCCAGGACCGAGAGCAGGACCCGACGCTGCAGCTGCTTGAGGCCCTCCTCGCCGAGCTCCTCACGACGCTTCTCATAGGCGACTCGGGCATCGGCGAGGATCTCCTCCCGCAGCACGCTCGCGGTGAGGTTCTCCTTGCCGTCCACCTCCTCGATCAGCTCCTCCGCGGTGAGCGAGACGGGATAGGCAGGCCGCAGAGCGCCCCACAGCTCGTCGAGGTCGACGTCCTCGGCCGTCTTGCCCTGGGTGTGGGCATCGACGGTGCCCCCGATGACCTCGTCGATGAAGCGCTCGACGTGCTCCTCGAGAGCCTCGCCCTCGAGGATCCTCGAACGCTCCTCGTAGAACTTCTTGCGCTGCTTGGTGAGCACGTCGTCGTACTTCAGGACGTTCTTGCGGATCTCGGCGTTGCGCGACTCGATCGAGTTCTGCGCACGCTGGATCGCGCCGGAGACCATCCGTCCGGTGAGCGGGATCGACTCGTCCACCCCGCCGCGTGCCAGCAGCGACTCCGCGGCCCCCGAGTTGAACAGTCGCATCAGGTCGTCCTGGAGCGAGAGGTAGAAGCGGGACTCGCCCGGGTCGCCCTGGCGACCTGACCGACCGCGCAGCTGGTTGTCGATGCGGCGTGACTCGTGACGTTCGGTGCCCAGGACGTACAGTCCCCCGGCCTCGACCACCTCGTCATGCTGCTCGGCCACGGCCTGCTTGGCCCGCGCGAGCTCCTCGTCCCAGGCGGCCTCGTAAGCCTCCTGGTCCTCTTCCGCGTCGAGTCCGCGCTTCTCGAGCTCCGCATGCGCCATGAACTCGACGTTCCCGCCGAGCATGATGTCGGTGCCGCGACCGGCCATGTTCGTGGCGACGGTGACGGCGCCCTTCGCTCCGGCCATCGCCACGATCGCGGCCTCGCCGGCATGGTTCTTGGCATTGAGCACCTCGTGCTCGACGCCCTGCGCGCTCAGCAGCTTGGCGAGATACTCGGACTTCTCGACGCTGGTGGTCCCCACCAGCACCGGCTGGCCCGTCTCATGACGTTCGACGATGTCCTCGACGACCGCATCGAACTTCGCCTTCTCCGTGCGGTAGATGCGGTCCGGCTCGTCAGCGCGCTGCATCTCCCGGTGCGTGGGGATCGGCACCACACCCAGGTTGTAGGTGTTCATGAACTCGGCGGCCTCGGTCTCGGCGGTGCCGGTCATGCCCGAGAGCTTCTCGTAGAGCTTGAAGTAGTTCTGGAGGGTGATCGTGGCGAGGGTCTGGTTCTCCGCCTTGATCTTCACCCCCTCCTTGGCCTCGATCGCCTGGTGCATGCCCTCGTTGTAGCGGCGGCCGGCGAGGATGCGACCGGTGTGCTCGTCGACGATCATCACCTCGCCGTTGAGGACCACGTAGTCTTTGTCCCGCTTGAACAGCTCCTTCGCCTTGATGGCATTGTTCAGGAACCCGATCAGCGGCGTGTTCAGCGACTCGTAGAGGTTCTCGATGCCGAGATGGTCCTCGACCTTGTCGATCCCCGACTCGAGCACGCCGACGGTGCGCTTCTTCTCATCGACCTCGTAGTCGCGATCCTTGCGCAGGAGCTTCACGACCTTCGCGAACTCGCTGAACCACTTGTTGGCGTCTCCGGACCCGGGGCCCGAGATGATCAGCGGCGTGCGCGCCTCATCGATGAGGATCGAGTCGACCTCGTCGACGATCCCGAAGAAGTGCCCGCGCTGGACCCGGTCCTCCGGCTTCAGCGCCATGTTGTCGCGCAGGTAGTCGAAGCCGAACTCGTTGTTCGTGCCGTAGGTGATGTCCGCGGAGTACTGCTCACGACGCTCGGCAGGGGTCATCCCGGACTTGATCACGCCGGTGGTCAGTCCCAGGAAGCGGAACACGCGGCCCATCAGGTCGCTCTGGTAGCCGGCGAGGTAGTCGTTCACGGTGACGATGTGGACGCCCTTGCCGGCCAGGGCGTTGAGGTAGGCGGGAAGGGTCGCGACGAGGGTCTTGCCCTCGCCCGTCTTCATCTCGGCGATGCGGCCGCGGTGCAGCGCGGCGCCGCCCATGATCTGCACGTCGTAGGGCCTCTGGCCGAGCGTGCGCAGAGCGGCTTCGCGCACTGCCGCGAAGGCCTCCACCTGGATGTCATCGAGGCTCTCGCCGTCGTCGAGGCGTTCCTTGAAGTGGTCCGTCTCGGCGCGGAGCTCATCGTCGGTGAGCTCCGCGAAGACGTCCTCCGCCTCTCCCACTCGCTGGGCGATGGCTTCGAGCCTGCGCAGTTCCCGGCCTTCGCCGGCGCGCAGGATCTTGTCGAAGAGGTTGACCACTCGTGCTCCCGTAGATCGCGGATCCGCCCGTGCGGGCGGCTGGTGCCTGACCCATCGTAAGCGTCACCGTCGGCGAAGGTGACCACCTGCGCGCATCGTCACGCCGATTCGGCTCAGCCACGAAGGGCCGCCTCCAGCGCGTCCGAGAGCTCGCCCGTCCCCGGGCCGGTGAGGACCTCGATGCCCGCCAGGCCCTGCCAGTCCGCGGCACGGCGGAGCTCTCCGGCGAGCGCTTCCGTGACCGCACAGTCCTCGGGCCGACGACGCTCGGGCAGGTGCGGCAGCGGCTCCTTGTACGCGCCGCGCACCTCGAGCACGCCTCGGACCCGGTCCGCTTTCAGATCCACACGGGCCGGGATCAGGTCGCCGAGCAGGAAGAGCAGAGCGTAATAGCCGGTGGTGCGCTTCGCGGCCGGGGTGTAGATGCCGATCCGATACTCGACGTCGAAGAGATGGGAGAGCCGCGGGCGATGGAAGACGATCGGATCGAACGGGCTGACCAGCGCGGCGACATCCAGTGGTGCAGGGGCCGGGGCCTCGCGGTGCAGCAGCATCGTGCGGTCCCCGGCAGGGTGGCCGACGACCACCTCCTCGAGCTCACCCTGCGCGACGAGATGCTCGACGGCGGGGGCGATCTCCCTCCGCCGGAGCCGGAAGTAGTCCGCGATGGATGCGATCTCCGCGATGCCGAGCGAACGGGCCGCCCGGCCGACCAGCTCGCGGATCGCGATCTCCGGCTCGGGTGGGGCGTCCTCGGCCGTCTCCAGCGAGTAGAGGCGCTCGAACTGTCCGGAACGGCCCACGCAGTCCAGCTCTCCGGTGCGGAACAGGTACTCCACCGCCCATTGCGTGGACGTGCGGCGCCACCCCCAGCCCTCGCCGCGCTCCGTGTCGCCGAGATGCTGGGTCACGGCGGTCGCGCTCGCGGGCCCGATGTCCGCCAGCACTTCCCGGATCCGCGGAAACAGATGCGGTGAGGAGGTCGCGATCTCCCGCAGCACGCTCCAGTCCCGTTCGGAGGTGGCGCGGCGGCGGAAGGCGAGCTGGCGATGCACCTCGGGGACGGCATAGGTCGCTTCGTGGGCGAAGCTCTCACGCAGCGTTCGCCGCGGTCCGGGACGGACGGCACTCTCCAGGATGGCGGGATCCCACCGTCCGGTGCGGGTGAAGACGGGGAGGTGGTGCGCCCGAGCGAACACGCTGACCGAATCGATCTGGAGCATGTGGGTGCGCTCCAGGGTGCGTGCGAGCGCGCGACGGCTGGTGGCCGGTGTCGGCGGATCGCTGCGACGAGCTCTCCCCATCCCCTGCGAGCGCAGAGCGATCCGACGAGCGCGGGTCCAGGTGAGGGTCGGGCTCATCAGCGATGTGCTCCTGCGGGGTCGGGCGCTGTGCGGACGTGGGAGGGCGGGAGGAGCCTTCTGGGCTCCTCCCGCCCCGTGGTCGATGAGGGGAGGTCAGGCGGTCAGCTCGGACTCCAGCTCGATGATGCCGTAGTTCCAGCCCTTGCGACGGTAGACGACCTTCGGGCTGCCCGAGTCGGCGTCGACGAAGAGGAAGAAGTCATGTCCCACCAGCTCCATCCGATTGAGCGCGTCGTCGATGCTCATCGGGGTGGCGGGATGCTTCTTCTTCCGGATGACGACCGGACTGCCGGCCTCCGCGAGGTCGATCTCGTTCCCGTCGACATCGGCTGCCGGCTCCGTCGCGGGCTCCTGCGGCGACTCCTCCTGCCGGAGGGCGGCGGGCAGGTCCTGATCGGCCGGCATGGTCCGCAGGCTCGCCGCGGTCTCCTGGTGCGCTCGGTCGCGGCCCCGGCGGTGGTCCTTGCGACGGTCACGGGCGCGCCGCAGGCGTTCGAGGAGTCTTCCGTAAGCGACGTCCAGGGCCCCGTACAGATCGTCCGCCCGCGCCTCGGAGCGGATCACCGCGCCGTTCTCGTGCACGGTGAGCTCGACCCTGTCGCTGAGCTCGGCCTGCCTGGGGTTCTTCTCCTGTGAGATCTCGACGTCCACGCGGAGTGCCGCGGGGGCGAACTGGGTGACCTTGTCGAGCTTGTCGGTGAGATGACGGCGGAATCGATCCGGGACGTCCATGTGGCGTCCGACGACATTGATCTCCATGAGTGGGTTCTCCTCCTATCAGGATGCGGCCGCTCTGAGCCCGGCCGCGATGGCTCTTCGGCTGGTGTCGCACCTCCTGAGGAAGGGGGTCCCGCGCTGATGTGGCGAGTGCCACCAGCATGCCACGATTCACTCCATGTTTCCTGTCCGTTCGTCCGGTCTCCTCCGGTCCTCCTCCGCCTCGAGGCTCTCCACCCGCCCGAGCCCGACACTCTCGCCGGGCAGCCGCGCGGAGGCGACCACCACTGCCCCCAGCACGTCCATGCCGGCGCCGGTGAGCGCCTCATGCATGCCCCGCAGCGTGGAGCCGGTGGTGACGACGTCATCGACGATGATGACCGGCTCCCGGCGGCGACCCGCGGAGCCTGCGCGACGCCCCTCGAGCCGGATCCTCCGGGTCCTGCGCTGCCTCGATCCCTGCCCTTCCTGACCCGTGGTGGGCCGGGCCTTCAGCAGCAGGGCGCTCCCGGCCCCCGTACGCTCGATCGCTCGGACCAGTTCGGCGGTGTGGTCCTCCCCGCGACGCAGCCGTGCACTGCGCCGGGAGGGAACGGGCACCAGCGACGGGCCGGCGACGCCGGTGGCCTCGGCGAGGCGGTGGACCGCCGGAGCCAGTGCGGGCGCGATCCGGCGCCCCAGGTGCAGCATTCCTCCGTTCTTCCAGGCCAGCACGATCCGCTGCAGATCCCCTCCGTACTCCCCCAGCGCCAGCACGGGCAGCAGCGGGCTGTGGTCGACCCCGGCAGGGAGCGGCGCACCATCGCGGCTCTCCTCCCGCACGCGAGCGGCGGAGAGCACCTGGAGCGCGTCGCAGCAGGTCTCGACCCGGCGGGGCCCGGCATGCAGCAGAGCCTCGCAGCCTGGGCACAGCCAGGTCCCCTCCTGGCCGCACGGGCACTGTCGCGGAGCGATGAGTCCGCAGGTCTGGGCGATCATCTCGTGAAGCGGGGATCCTCGATGCTCCTCGCGGGCACCGCGATGCCGAGTGCCCCGATGCCTGCCGCGCACGTTGTCGCCGCTGGCGGACGCCTCACCGTGGGCTGTACCGGTTTCCATGAGGCGATCCCAGCGCATTCCCGGCCGGCACGGGCCCGGACGCGGCGGGCGGTGGACGCGGTCGTGCTGGGGAGGAACCGTCGGCCCCCGGCTGCCGAGACCCCGGCAACCTGCAGTGCCTCAGCAGCCAGAGGCGACTCAGTAGAAGGAGGGGTCGCGACCTGTCTGGTCGACGGCAGTCCAGCCCTCCCCGTCGCTGCGCAGGAGTTCGCCGTCGCTCGTGCCGGCCCACACCGCATCGGCCACCACCGACCCGGCGAGACGGTCGGTCCCGGGCACCAGGAGCGGCAGGGACTCCTGCCCGCTCGCGAAGTCGACGATCTGCGCCCGGCGCTCCTCGGCCGAGGGCTCGGTGCCGAGCATGATCAGCGCGACCTCGTCATACCAGCTCACCTGGGTGACGTCGGTGAGGAGGGTGCGCACCGTCGTCGGTTCGGTGAGCGAGCTGGGCACTCCCTCGGTATCCCGCACCACCGCACACAGGTCTACTCGCGCACCCGCGGAGTCCGTGGAGAGCACGATCATCCTGGTCGCGTCGGCGGCGACGTCGAGGGTGCGGATCGTGCGCCCAGCGAGCCACGGCGCATCGACCTTCGCGTCGAGATCAGGACCCTGCCCGGACAGCGCGAGCAGCGCACCCGGGCTGGACCGGGTCGCAGTCCAGACGTATCCGGCATCGTCCACCCGGGGAGCGACGAAGGCGCCGCCGGTGGCCGCCTCCCTCATGGGCAGGGAGTCGTCCGTGGTGGCGATCAGGACGGTCGATCCCGCAGGATCCAGCGCCGCCGCGAGGATTCCGTCCTGACCGATCGCGGGAGCGGAGACCTCGACCTCGCCGAGCGCGGGGACCAGCTGCACCGCCGGGGCCTCCGCTCCGGCATCGGAGAGCGAGATGATCCCGGTGGGCCCCGCAGCGATCGGCCGATGGCCCGGGAGGGCTCTTTCGATCCGTGTGTCCTCGTCGAGCGTCAGCTCCTGACCGTCGTGCACCAGGCGCACCCCGGACAGGGAGCGCAGGGAGCGCAGCGAGGCCTCCAGCTGGAAGAGGGCGAGCGCCCGAGGACGGCTCGCCAGGTTCTGGATGGCGGTGGGCACAGTGATCTGCGCCGATCCGTCGGGACCGGTGGTCGTGGTGGCGTCGGTGACCCCGGAGGTCTTCGGCACCTGGCTCGTCACCGCCGACTCGAGGAAGGCTGACGGCCCGTCGGCCAGTCCCTCGAGCACTGCGGCGGCGCCGCGGCGCAGCGGGAACCAGCGATGATCGGGCACCAGATGCTGCTCGCGGGGATCGAGGAAGTACAGGCGGGCCGGACCGTACAGCGTCTCGAACGCCGCCTCGGACAGGAAGATCCCATCGGGGACCTCGCTCAGGCGCCACTGCCCCTCGACCTCCTCGATCGCGACCTCCATCTCACGGGAGGACGGGCTCGACAGCTGGTTCCGCACCCCCCGCGCGTCCACCAGCGCGACCACCTGGAGCACCACCGAGAGTCGGCCGTCCGCGGCCGGCTCCACCCGGAGCTCCTGGGACCCGGAGTAGATCGTGATCAGGGCGGACGGGTCCCATACCTCCGAGGCGGCTTCGGTGAGGTAGTCGCGGGCCACCGCGAAGTCGTCCTCCGACCCCACTCCCGCCTGGACGAACCCGGAGACCACCTCCTGCGCAGTGGCATCCGGTGCCGGCGGCAGCGCACGCACGTACGGGGCGCCGGGCTGGGACTTCCCGCTCAGGGTCCGGCTGGCGATCGGCGAATCCGTGGGGATCCGCGCACAGGCCGTGCCCAGCCCGAGCACTGCGGCGGCGCCGGCCGCTCGCAGCACATCTCGTCGTGCTGGTCTCATCGCTCGACCCCTCCGTCTCCGGATCCCTCGAACCGGTCTCCCTCGGCCTCGTCCAGGTCCGGGAGCATCTCCGGACCGATCCTGATCTCCCCCGTGGGAGTGGTGGAGACCGCCTCGTCGGCCTGGGTGCGATCGAAGGAGCGTTCGAGGTGGAGCGGCGAGCGGGACAGCACCGTCCCGGGACGGCGCGGGACGGTGAGCCGGAACACCGCCCCCTGCCCCTCCTGTCCCCAGGCCTGCAGCCAACCCTCGTGCAGGTGCGCGTCCTCGACCGAGATCGACAGGCCCAGTCCGGTGCCCCCGAGGGTCCTGGCCCGGGACGGGTCCGCCCGCCAGAACCGGTCGAAGACGTGCTGGGCATCCTCCGGCGAGATGCCGTGCCCATGATCCTGGACGACCACGGCCACGGACTCCTCGTCCGCCGCGGTCTGCACCAGGACCGGGTGGCCCGCGCCGTGCTCGAGAGCATTGGTGAGCAGATTGCGCAGGATCCGGTCGATGCGTCGCCCGTCCACCATCGCGCCCGTGTCCGCACCGGCCATGCGCACGTCCAGCAGGCAGCCGCGGGCGCTCGCCAGCGGCCGGACGTCCTCGAGCGCACGCTCGACGAGCGCGTCGATGTCCTCTCGATGCGCTTCCAGGACCGCCGCCCCGGCATCGAAGCGCGAGATCTCCAGCAGGTCCGCGAGCAGCACCTCGAAGCGCTCCACCTGGGTGGCGAGGAGCTCCACGGTGCGCTGCAGATCTCCGGGCAGGCTCTCTCGCCGGGCATCGAGCACCGAGGACGCCATGCGGATGGTGGTCAGCGGGGTGCGCAGCTCGTGGGAGACGTCGGCGACGAAGCGCTGCTGGACGTGGGAGAGCTCGGTGAGATCGTCGACCTTCTGCTCGAGGCTGCGCGCCATGTCGTTGAACGACTCGCCCACCCGCGCCAGCTCGTCCCCGCCGGAGACCTCGACCCGGCTGGTCAGATCTCCAGCGGCCATCCTCTCCGCCGCATGCGCCGCCCGCTTCAGCGGGGTGGTGACCATCCGGGCGACGACGATCGCGATGCCGACGATCAGCGCCAGCAGCACGGCGCCGCCGCCGAGGATCACTCGCTGGACGAAGGCGAGGGTCTCCTGCTCCTCCTGCATGGAGTAGACGAGATAGAGGTCGTAGGAGCCCGCGCCGGGAATCATCACCCGGGTGCCGACCAGGAGCGCCGGGGCGGTGTTCCCCGCCGCGTCCTCACGGCCGATCGAGCGCCAGGAGATCGAGTCCGGCTGCTCGGAGACCGTCGCCGCGAGACCGTCGTCGACCTCGTCGAAGAGGGTGCGATCCGAGGAGGCCACAGGGAAGACGGTCCCGGTGGTCTCCACCGGGACCAGTGCCACCTCGCGACGGTCGCCCCCGCCCTGTCCGCCCGTGGTCTGCACGAAGGAGCTCACCGCATCCTGCTGCTGAGTGCTGGTGGCGCCCGAGACCTGCGTGAGGGTGTCGGTGAGATCGTTCCTCACCTCGAGGGTCTCCTCGAGCACCCGGTCCCGGCGCTGCTCGTACAGCCCGTCGGCGATCACCGAGGACAGGTAGGCGCCCACCGTGAGGAGCGCGACGATCGACAGCAGGGTCGTCACCAGCACCACCCGCAGGGCGAGCGGCCAGCTGCGGGGATCGGCATCGAGAACCGCGCGCATGGTGTCGGGCGCGATCTCGCTGCCGCCGCCGGCGGTGCTCACGGATCGGCCGACGCTCTCAGGACGCGCCCCCGGCGCGGTATCCGACCCCGCGCACGGTCACCACGATCGAGGGGTTCTCAGGATCATGCTCGATCTTCGAACGCAGCCGCTGGACGTGGACGTTCACCAGGCGGGTGTCGGCGCTGTGGCGGTATCCCCACACGTCGCGCAGCAGCACGTCGCGGGTGAACACCTGCCAGGGCTTGCGGGCGAGCTGGGTGAGCAGATCGAACTCGAGCGGGGTGAGCGAGATCGGCTCCTCGCCGCGTCGCACCTCGTGCCCGTCGACGTCGATGGTGAGATCACCGATGGTGAGCTTCTCGGTGGTGGGCTCCTCGACCCGACGCACTCGGGCCTTGATCCGGGCCACCAGCTCCTCGGGCTCGAAGGGCTTGGTGAGGTAGTCGTCGGCTCCGGCCTCGAGTCCTTCGACCACGTCCGCCGTGTCGGTGCGGGCGGTGAGCATGATGATCGGGACCCCGGATTCTCGGCGCAATCGCCGGCACACCTCGATGCCGTCCATCCCGGGCAGCATGAGGTCCAGCAGCACCAGGTCGGGTCGCAGGCGCGGGAAGGTCTCCAGCGCCGAGGCGCCGTCGGGCGAGGTGGCGACCTCGTAGCCCTTGCCGCGCAGAACGATGCCGACCATCTCGGCGATCGCTTGATCGTCATCGACCACGAGGATCCGTGAAGGCGTCGTCATGGGGACATCATGCCACCGTACGGCGCCCGGACCTGGGAGGCCCGGCCGTCAGGGGTGTCCGCTCCGGCAAAGGGGCCGGAAGACGCCGGGTCTTCGACGTTCGTCGGATCGGCGCGGGGCACTCCACTCCGTACTGTCGTCACTGTCGTCACTGCATCACTGTGGTCCTCGGAGCTTCGGCCGACGTCCGGCCACCGGGCCAGGCGGCCGGGGCCCCGGATGATCATGAGGACGCGATCAGCAGGACACGGACCCGCAGGACACGACCAGCAGCACGCGATCAGCAGGAGGAACGATGAGCACGCAGTGGACCGCACCGGGGGCGACCGGACCCGGCGAGCCGTCCCCGTCGTCACCGTCCTCCGAGGACCGGACCAGCCAGGCGCACGGCGCGGACGCTCGGGCGCCGCACCAGGCCCCGCCCTCCGGTGCAGCCCCCGACGGTCCTGCGCCGAGGGGCCCCCGCCGTGAGCTGGTGCAGTCGATCCCGCTGTTCCCCCTGCGGCCGCTGGGACTGGGCGAGGTGCTGGGAGCCGCCGTGCGGATCTACCGGCTGCGGGCGCGGACCGTGCTCGGCGTCGCCGCCGCCGTCTACGGCGTCGCCTTCGTGGTCCTCACCCTCGCGACCGGGGCGAGCCTGGTCCCGATGATGGGGGACATGCAGTCGATGTTGGAGAACCCGGAGGCCACGTCCGAGGTGACCGGCCTGTCCACGGTGCGCGACGTCGTCCTGATGGTGCTGTCCTCCGCGGTGACGGTGATCGTCACGATGGTGTCCACGGCGCTGGTCACCGTGGCGCTGACCCGGGTCGCGCTGGGCGAGGCCGTCGGCCGGTCCGTCCCCGCCGAGGAGATGTGGACCACGATGCGCCGTCGCGGCCCGGCCGCCATCGGTGTCAGCCTGCTGATCGGGGTGCTGAGCATCGTGGCCTTCGTCCTGGCGTTCGGACTGGGCATGCTCCCCCTGCTCCTGGTCCAGGAGGCGTCATGGCTGACGATCGTCCCGCTGATCCTCGGCGCCGTGGTGGCCCTGCTGGCCATGCTGTGGATCTGGGCGCGCACCGTGCTCGCGATCCCGGCGCTCGTCCTGGAGGACATCGGCGTGATCAGTGCGCTGCGACGCAGCGTCGTGCTCACCCGGGGCCGTCGGCTGTGGCGGGTGCTGGGCACCTCGCTCCTGCTCTACCTGCTCTACACCGTCGCGGTCCAGATCATCGCGGGTGTGTTCAGCACGATCGCGGCCGTCCTCTACATCGCCATCCTGCTCGCGACCTCCTTCGAAGGGTTCGTGCTGGCCATGGTGGTCATGACGATCCTGATGATGGTGGGCAGCTACGCCGCGACCTTCCTGCTCGCACCGTTCCTCTCCGCCGGATTCGTGTCGATCTACGCCGATGCCCGGATGCGCCACGAGGCCTGGGACGTCGAGCTGACCCGCCAGGCGCGCGAGGCCTGGGCGGCGGACGGCGTGCGATGATCTCCGCCGCGCCCCCGCCGCAGGATCCGGACGAGGCCCGCTCCCGGATCCTCGAGGAGCTCTCGAAGCCCGAGTACGACGACTCCCCCGGTTTCATCCAGTGGCTCCTGGGCAGCATCGAACGCTGGATGATGAGCCTCCTGGACGGCATCGACGGCTCCTCCACGGCCCAGGCAGGCATCGCCGTGCTGCTGGTGCTGGTCCTGGTCGCCGTGATGCTCCTGGTGCTGCGACGCACCGGGCTGATCCGTCGCGGGCACACCCTCTCCGTCCAGTCGCAGCTCGATGCCGAGCCGGTGATCAGCGGCGAGCAGCTGCGCAGCGCCGCCCGGGACGCGATCCAGGCGGGACGCACCGACGACGGGACGGTGCTGGCGCTGCGAGCCCTGGTGCGTGATCTCGAGGAACGCACTCTGCTGGACGTGGCCGCCGGGATGACGGCGCACGAGGCGGCGTCGCGGGCGGCGGTCTCCTTCCCCGAACTGCGAGGCCGCCTCCAGCGGGGCGCCGACGCCTTCGACACCGCCGCCTACTCCCACCGTCCGGCGAGCGCCAAGCAGGCCGAGGACCTGCTGCGCCTGGCCGAGTACATCTCCGAATCCGCGCCCGACCTCTCGGACGCCGAGCACCCGGCAGAGGAGGACCCCACCCCGGCAGGGCGCGGGCCGCAGCACGGGAATGAGAACGGGACGCAGCACAGCGCGCAGCGCGGGGCCGTCCCCGGAGCTGGCGCATGAGCGTCGGACCCGCTCCCGCTGTCCCCGCCGCCCGCCCCACCGCGGGCGAGGCTGCGGGCGAGGCCGGGGCTGCCCGCAGGCATCCCTGGCTGGTGACCCTGATCGTGCTCGCGATGATCGCAGCGGTCCTCGCCTCCGTCGCCCGCGGCCTGTACCGGGACGGGCCGCTCGAGCCGGACGCCCCCACCGGGCAGGGCTCGAAGGCCGTGGTGGAGGTGTTCGGAGATCTCGAGGTCGAGGTGGACGTGGACCGGCACACCGCCGACGCCGCCCAGGCGCTGCGAGAGGGTGAGACCGTGCTGGTCACCGCCCCTTCCGAGCTCGGCGGCGAGCAGCTCGACGCACTGGCCGAGGCCCACGGGTCCGGAGACGGCACCCTGGTGCTGGTCCGGCCCGACTTCGTGACCCTGTCCTACTTCACACCGCGGATCAGCCCCGCCGGCTCGGTGCGCTCCTCCGCGCAGCTCGAGGCGGGCACCGAGTGCGGAGATCTCGCCCAGCAGGCGCGGACCCTCGAGGTCCCCGACGCGGACGAGGGCGTGTTCGGTGCCGCCACGCTGTACCGGATCGGGGAGGGCGCCGAGGGCTGCTTCCCCACCGGCGAGGGCGCCCTGGTGGCCGAGGACGACGGCGTGGTGGTGCTGGGCAGCGCGGATCTGCTCACCAATGACGGGGTGGGCCGCGCCGACAACTCGGCGCTCGTGCTCAACCTGCTCGCCGCCGACGGTCAGCTCAGCTGGTATGTCCCCTCGGCGAACGACCCGATGGCTCCCTCCTCGCAGACCCCGCTGGGGTACCTGCCGGACTGGGCGGGTCCGCTGCTGCTGTGGCTGCTGCTGGTGGCGACGCTCGCGCTGGTGGCCGTCGGCCGGCGTTTCGGGCCCGTGGTCATCGAACCCCTGCCCGTCACGGTCCGTCCCCAGGAGCTGGTGCTGGGCCGTGCCCGGCTGCTCCAGCGCGCCGAGGCCCGCGATGCGGCGGCCACCGCCCTGCGCTCCGCGGCCTCCTCCCGGCTCGCGGATCGACTGGGGCTGCGTCACGAGCCCGCGCTCGACGGTCTGCTCGCCACGCTCACCACGCATGTGGACCGCTCCCCCGAGCAGCTCCGCCAGCTGCTCGGCCCCACCCCCATCACCAGCGACAAGGACCTCGTCCAGCTCGCGCACGAGCTCGACCGTCTCGAGAAGGAGATCGACCGATGACCGACACCACCCCGGGCGCCGGCCCGCAGACCCACCCCTCACAGCCAGAGCCCGAGGTCGACGCGGGCACCCGATCCCAGCTGCAGCGGCTCTCCGCCGAGATCCACAAAGGGGTCGTCGGGCAGGACGCGGCGGTCACCAGCCTGGTGGTCGCGCTGCTCTGCCGGGGCCATGTGCTTCTCGAGGGGGTGCCCGGCGTGGCCAAGACCCTGCTGGTGCGCTCCCTGGCCGCGGCGCTCGATGTGCGGATGCGGCGCGTCCAGTTCACCCCGGACATGATGCCCGGCGACATCACCGGTTCCCTCGTCTACGACAACTCCACCAGTGACCTGGTCTTCCGCGAGGGGCCGGTGTTCACCAACCTGCTGCTGGCCGACGAGATCAACCGCACGCCCCCGAAGACGCAGTCCGCGCTGCTGGAGGCGATGGAGGAGCGGCAGGTGACCGTCGACGGCGCGAGCCGTCCCCTGCCCGATCCCTTCCTGGTGATCGCCACCCAGAACCCGATCGAGTTCGACGGCACGTACACGCTGCCCGAGGCGCAGCTGGACCGCTTCCTGCTCAAGGCCGTCATGCCCCTGCCCGAGCGGGAGGTCGAGGTCGACGTGCTGCGCCGCCATGCCGGCGGTTTCGACACCACCGATCTCACGGCGATGGGGCTGCGCGCCGTGGTGGACATCCCCTCGCTGCATCGCGCCCAGCAGGACGTCGCCCAGGTGGTGGCCGAGGATCCGGTGGTGCAGTACATCGTGGACGTGTGCCGCGCGACCCGCCGCTCCCCCAGCCTCGCCCTCGGCGTCTCCCCCCGCGGTGCGATCGCACTGCTGCGCACCGCCCGGGCCTGGGCCTACCTCACCGGGCGCGACTTCATCACCCCCGACGACGTCAAGACCATGGCCCCCTCCACCCTCTCGCACCGCGTACGGCTGACCACCGAGGCCGAGCTCGAGGGCACCCAGGTCGAGGCCGTGCTCGCCGCGACCCTCGCCTCCGTGCCGGTCCCCCGCTGAGGCGACGCCGATGAGGATCTCGCTGACCCCGCGCGCGGCCCTGGTCGCGCTGTTCGCGCTGCCGGTGATCGTGCTGTGGCCCACCTGGTGGGTGCTGCTGATCCTCGCCGCGCTGTGGACTGTGGTGGTCCTCGCCGACGCGCTGGCGGCGACGGATCCCCGGACGCTCCGGGTGCGTCGTGAGACCCCGACCCAGGTGCGACTGGGCAACACGGTCAGCGGCCGCCTGCTGCTGACCAACCCCACCTCCCGCACCGCCTCTCTCGAGGTGCGCGATGCCTGGAACCCCACCGCAGGCCTCGCCGAGCAGCGCAGCACCCTCCGCCTGCCCGCGCAGGAGCGGCGCGCCATCGCCCAGTCCTTCACCCCGACGCGGCGCGGCGAGCACCGCTCCCGGGAGCTGCTGATCGCCTCCCGCGGGCCGTGGGGGCTCGCCCGGCGCACGGCCCGGGCCACCGCTCCGGGACCGCTCCTGGCCCTGCACCCCTTCGGCGCTCGCCGCCACCTGCCCTCCCGGGTGCAGCGGCTGCGGGAGATCGAGGGGCTCGCCTCGATCCATCAGCGCGGCCAGGGCACCGAGTTCGACTCCCTGCGTGACTTCGTGGACGGCGACGACGTGCGTTCGATCGACTGGCGCGCGACGGCTCGGCGTCGCAGCGTGGTGGTCCGCACCTGGCGCCCCGAGCGCGACCGGCACGTGCTGATCGTGGTGGACACCTCCCGCACCTCGGCCGGCCGCCTCGGGGAGGCGACGCGGCTGGATGCCGCCTTCGATGCCGCCCTGCTGCTCACGGCACTGGCCGGTCAGGCCGGGGACCGGGTGGACCTGGTGTGCGTGGACCGCATCCCCCACGTCTCGGTGCTCGGCTCGACCCGCACCAAGGTGCTGCACGACATGGTCGCCGCCACCGCCGCGGTGGACCCGGCGCTGGTGGAGACCGATTGGGAGCTCACGGCGAGCACGATCGCCGAGCGCACCCGGCGTGGCTCCCTGGTCGTGCTGATCACCCCTGTCGAGTCCTCGGTGATCGACTCCGGGCTGCTGCCGGTGGCGGCCCGTCTGGCCAAGGACCACCCGCTGGTCGTCGCCTCCGTCTCCGATCCCGCCCTCGAGGAGCTCGCGGCCGGTCGCGGCGATCTCGAGGCCGTCTACCGTGCGGCGGCGGCCGAGCAGGCGCGCGCGGAGAGGACAGGCGTCTCGCAGGCTCTCGAACGGGTCGGCGCCCATGTGGTCGACGCCCCGCCGGAGCGTGCGCCGCAGGCCCTCGCCGATGCCTATCTGGCGCTCAAGGCCGCCGGGCGGCTGTGACGATGCAGGCCTCCTGCGCGCAGATCATCAGCGTCCTCGAGGAGCACCGCGAGCTGCTCACCGGGGCCTGGGCGACGTGACCGCGGAGCACGGGCCGCCGCACGGTGACTTCCGCCGGTGCTGCGGATCGGGCACCTGTTCGGGCTCGGGTCACGGGCGCCTCGCCAGGACGCGGAAGGTGTGCCAGTGCTTCGGGCCGCTGAAGGATCGCCCCTCGCGCTCCTCCTCTGTCAGCTCGAGCACCTCGAGGCCGTCGAGCAGCGACTCGACCTCGTCCCGGGAGAGATAGGTGCCCTCGGTCCCCGCCCAGTCGTCCCGCTCCCCGAAGAGGTCGACGGCGAGGATCCCCTGCGGTCGCAGTGCGCCGAGCACGGCCCGCCAGAGCCGGTCGAAGGCATCACGCCGGATGAACGGCATGGAGGCGCAGGCGAGGATCAGATCGGCGTCGGGCAGGGCGCGGATCTCGGCGAGGTCGACATGCCGGGGATGCACGGGCAGCTCGGCGGCCAGCGCCTCCAGCGCCTCGCTCACGCTCGGATCCGCATCATAGGCGTGGACCTCGTAGCCGTTCTCGGCGAGGTGGCGAGCCTCGATCCCGAGGCCGCATCCCAGGTCCACCGCGATGCAAGCTCTCGTCGCGGGACCGCCCCGAGCCACGGTGCGGGGCGGTTCCACCGGTCCGCATGCCGCCTCGACACCGGCGACTGCGAGAGGCCGCACCGCGCGCCCTGCCTGCGCGGCGTTGTAGGTGGAGAAGTCCCGGTCGGCGCTGCGGCTCTGCATGGCACCGAGCGTAGCGGCGCCCGCTCCCGCCCGGCGCGCCGGGTCCCCGCCGCTCAGCCGGCGGTGGCCACGCGCGAGCCGACCAGTTCCTCGGAGAGGTCCCCGGACACACCCGCGTGGTGCACCTGTCGACCGCGCCCGAGCATGAACACCAGGAAGGCGAGCCAGGCGAGGGCGCCGATGGCGATCCTCACCGCGGGCGGCAGCGAGCTCGGGGTCACGAAGCCCTCGATGAACCCGGAGACCAGCAGCACCGGCACCAGGCCGATCGCGACGGTGACCAGGGAACGGGCCGCCCGGGACAGGGCCCACAGCCGGGGCACCGGCCCGGGACGCACCCACGCCCAGAAGGTGCGCAGCCCGGCCCCGGCCCCCACCAGCACCGAGGTGATCTCCAGCAGCCCGTGCGGGAGGATGTAGACGAAGAACGTGCCGAGCCCGCCGTGGGCTCCCATCACTCCGGCCGAGAGGCCGATGTTCAGTCCGTTCTGGACCAGCATGATCACCGGCCAGATCCCGGTGACCCCGAAGACCACCGCCTGCACCGTGATCCAGGCGTTGTTCGTCCACACCTGCGCGGCGAAGCCCGAGGCCTCACCCTGGAAGTAGTAGCTGACGAAATCGCGCTGGACCAGCATGCGCTGCTGCGCCTCGGGGACCACGAGCCCCCGCGCGGTCTCGTCCAGGCCGAAGTACAGCCCCGAGGCCAGCGTCGCCAGCAGGAAGATCCCGGAGGCCAGCGCCACCGCCCAGCGGGACTCGTAGAGCGCGGCGGGCAGATCCTCCCAGAAGAAGGTGCGGGCGTGCTTCCACAGCGGGGTGCGAGCACCGGTGATGCGCAGTCGTGCCCGGTGCACCAGCAGGGAGAGCCGTGAGACCAGCGCCGGATCCGGGTTCGTGGAGCGGACTGTGGAGAGGTGGGTGGAGGTCTGCTGGTAGAGGGCGAGCAGCTCGTCGACACCGGCCGCATCGAGGGAGCGGCTCCGGGTCAGATCCCGGAGTCGGTCCCACTGCGGTCGGTGCACGGCGATGAAGGCGTCTGTGTCCACGACCTCAGGGTAGGGTCCCGCGCGCCGCGGGACGGCCGACGAAAGTCGGACCCCGCGCCGTCGGAAGCCGACGCTCGATGCTCACCCGGGAGACGCTCCGGTGCCAGGATGGGGTCATGGCATCCATGGGCACGGCCGCAGCGGCTTCCTCCCCTCGCGACCGCGACGCCCTCATCACGGGTGATGCGGTGCTCCTGGATCTGCGCACCGCCTCCTTCGCCGTGCGCATGGTGTCCGCCGCGATCGACGGCGTGATCCAGCTGGCGCTGCTCGTGGGAGGCTCGGTCGCCGTGGCCTGGGCGGCGGCGCGGTCGGATCTCGACGACGGCTTCGTCGCCGCCGCGATCGTGCTGATGTCCGTGCTCGCCTACGTCGCCTACCCGGTGCTGTGCGAGCTGCTGCTGAGCGGCCGCTCCGTGGGCCGCCTGGTGATGGGGACGCGTGTGGTGCGCGACGACGGCGGACCCGTGCACGTGCGACAGAGCCTGCTGCGCGCGGTGATGGCGATGCTCGAGATCTGGTCCACCTCCGGGGCGATCGCCCTGACCTGCTCGGTGATCGATCGCCGGTCCCGACGGGTGGGCGATCTGCTGGCGGGCACCATGGTGATCCAGGAGCGCATGCGCAGCCTCAGCCCGCAGCGCCGCGAGGTGCCGCCGGAGCTGCGGGAGTGGGTGCTGGGAGCGGACGTCGGCCGCCTGCCGCTGACCCTGATGCAGGACATCCGCTCGTTCCTGCCGCGCGCGACGAGCATCAATCCCGAGTCCCGCCGCCAGCTCTCGCGCGACCTGCTGCGGCGCACCCTTCCCCATGTCGCACCGGCGCCGCCCCCCGGCACCGATCCCGAGGCCTTCCTCACGGCGGTGATCGCCGAGCGCTCACGCCGGGACGAGGTCCGGCTGCGCCGCCGTCAGCAGCGACAGCAGGAGCTGGCGGCAGAGGTCCGCACGGTCCCCTTCACGGCCTGACCGGAGCACGTGCCGCCTCCGAGGGCGAGTCCCGTCGGCGTTCGCCGCACGCCGCCGCTCAAGAGGTCAAGGTCCCTCCGGAGCGCAGTGTCCCTCCGGAGGGCGAGGTCGCTCCCGGTCAGGGCGCCGACGGCGCCTCGTGCTGGCCCGCGATGAGCACCGGGATACCACCATCGACGGGATGCACGCGGGCACAGCCGGTGCACTGCATCGCGCGGTCGACGTCCCTCAGCTCGCCGCCGCAGTCCGGGCAGCGCAGGATCGCGCGGACCCATCCGGGGACGTCCGCACCGCTCGCCCCGGAGGGCAGGGAGATGTCCGTGGTGGTCGCTGTGGCGGGAGCACCGCCGGCGCCGGCCTGTTCGGTCTCCGCAGCGCCGCTCTCGTCCTGCACGATGTCCTCGTTCTGCACGGTCGCGAGGATCTGGTCCCGGATCCGGAGCATCGACTCCTCCTGCTCCGCTTCGACGTTCAGGCGCAGCAGCGGTTCGGTGTGCGAGGAGCGCAGGGAGAACCACCAGCGGTCCTCCGCCGGGAGCTCCCCGTCCCAGTGCACCGCGGTGAGTCCATCGAGATCATCAGTGCACACCCCGGGCCGGGACGCGATGTGCGAACGGACCCGTTCGCGAGCGGCCTCGGCATCCGTCACCCGGAGGTTGATCTCACCGCTGGCGTGGTACGGGGAGTGCGTCGCGACCAGCCCCGAGGCGGGACCGTCGCTCTCGACGAGAGCGGACAGCACATGCAGCGCCGCGAGCATGCCGGAGTCCGCGAAGAAGAAATCCCGGAAGTAGTAGTGGGCGGAGTGCTCGCCGCCGAACACCGCGTCCCGCTCCGCCATGATGGTCTTGATCCGGGCATGACCGACGGGGGTGCGCACGAACTCCCCTCCGGCCGCACGGACGGTCTCGGCGACGTGGCGGGAGGAGACCAGGTTCGCGACGGCGACAGGCTGCTCCTCGCCGGCGGCGCGAGCCCGGGCGATCTCGCGTCGGGCGATCAGCGCCGTGATCGCCGAGGGCGGGACCGCCGTCCCGTGCTCGTCTAGCACGACGCACCGGTCGGCGTCGCCGTCGAAGGCGAGTCCCAGGTCTGCGCCCTCGCCGAGCACCGCCTCCTGCAGATCGCGGAGGTTCTCCGGGCGCAGCGGATCGGCCGGGTGATGGGGGAAGCTGCCGTCGAGCGTGAAGTGGAGGTCGATCAGCTCGACCTGCGGCAGCCCGCCGAACACGGCCGGAGCGGTATGCCCGGCCATCCCGCTGCCCGCGTCCACGACCACCCGGATCCTGCGACCCTCTGGCAGGGGCGCCAGGTCACGCAGCGCCGCGGCGTAGCCGTCGAGCGTCTCGATCCCCTCGGCACGACCCTCGCCGTGCACCGGGATCTCTCCCGCAGCGAGGTAGGCCTCGGTGGCGTGCCGGACCTCCTCCAGGCCCGTCTCCCGCCCCACCGGGCGCGCGCCCGGCAGGCACAGCTTGAATCCGTTGTCCGCCCCAGGGTTGTGGGAGGCGGTGACCATCACGCCGGCGGCATGGTGCTGCCCCGAGGCGAAGTACAGCTGATCGGTCGAGGACAGCCCCGCATCGGCGACGATCGCGCCACGGCGCACCGCGCCCTCGATCACGGCCCGGGAGAGCTCCGGGGAGCTGAGCCGCATGTCATGGGCGATGATCATCGCCGGCGCGTCCAGGTGGTCCGCGAAGGCGGCACCGAGCGCCCGGGCGACCTCGGCCGTCAGCTCCACTCCTGCGCGACCGCGCACGTCATTGGCCAGGAAGAGGGCGGAGAGGTCGGGACGACCGGGCCCGGTGGCGGGCTGCGTCACGGACTGCTCAGTCATGGGTGCTCCTGACGACGTGGAGGTGACGGGCGGGCGAGGAGTCCTCCTCGCCGCCGGGGCGGGTGTCGCGGATCCTGCGCGAGGAGCGGGCATCCCCGGCGGGCAGGTCCGAGGCGGGCCCCGAGGCACCTCCCGTGCTCGTCGACTCGACGGCTGCGGAGCGGGGGCTCACGGCATCGGCGAGCGCGACCAGATCATCGCTGACCTGCTCCCCGCCGGCGACCCGCAGCAGCTCCCAGCCGCGCGGCGGAGTCATCCGGGAGGCATGCTCGCGGCAGAGGTCGTAGGCGTGCGGCTCGCTGTGGCGGGACAGCGGCCCCAGCACCGCGGTGGAGTCCTCGTACACGAAGGTCAGCGAGCTGACAGCGGGCCTGGAGCAGGCGGTCCGGGAGCATTCTCGAGCAGGCACGCCCCGCAGTCTACGCAGGCACCGGGCGTCCCGGCCGACGGCGCGCCCCGTGCACACCGCGGACCCGGCACCGTCTCGCTGCGGGCACTGAGCAGGGGGCGGATAGAGTGCGGCCATGGACGTCCAGCCGTTGCGCCCCGGAGCGCCGGGCCCGCGCCAGGGCCCTCCCCGCCGCGACCGCCGCGGACGCGGCCGTCGATGGGAGCTGATCCCACCGCACCTGCCCGGATATCGCACCCGCCGCGAACGGTTCGACGATCTCGTGGCCGATGCCGGGGCCGCCCTCGCCGAGCGGTTCCCTCGCCGTCTCGCCCACCTCCAGGTCATGGTCGAGGAGGTGCCCCCGACAGACCCCGCGCCGTGGGAGGAGGCGACGGTGCTGCTCGGTCGCGTGATCCCGCCCTCGCGCGAGCATCCTGCGCGGGTGATCGTCTACCGGCGTCCCCTGCAGACCCGCTGCGCGAACGAGGACGATCTGGAGACGCTGGTGCGTCAGGTGCTGTCCGAGCAGATCGGGTCCCTGCTGAACATCGCGCCGGAGGACGTCGACCCGGACGCGTGGGACGGCTGAGCTCCTCGATCGGCGCACGACCGCCAGCAGCCCGCAGCCCGCAGCGCGCGCACGCCGGCCCACAGTCCACAATTCGCAGTCAGTCGGCGCGCCGCACCGTGACGGACTCCTGACCTCCGCTGTCGGTCAGCACCGGCATGGAGGAGATCAGAGAACGGGTGCTGCCGTCGCTCTGTCGCTGGATCCAGCTCGCATGCACCGCGCCGGGGACGTCCGGCACCAGGGTGAGCCCGGCGGCGGACTCCCCGTCGACCTCCAACTGTCGGGACGAGAGCGACGTGGTCGCTCCCGCGGTGACCTCGACCTCGAGGGGTTCCCCGGCCGCACCGTCCTCGGCGATCGGGATCACCGTGACCGCCGAATCCTCCGTACCGGTCAGGGTGAGCTCGCCCGCGGTGCCCTGGGCAGGAAGCGCGGTGAGGCCATGTGTGCCGAGCGCCGGGGCAGGGGAGGTGAGGGCGAAGTCCATCGGGGTGCCGATGGTGTCACCGGGCAGGTCCCCGCCGGCCCGGCTGCTGCGGGTGACGGCGCTGATCGGGTCCTCGGCCGTGACGGTCACCGAGTAGGTGCCCTCGGGCAGGTCGTCGACGGGGACGCGCACCACGGTCCCGGCGGGCACGTCGATCCCTTCGACCGCAGCATCCTGGATCGGACCGTCAGGTCCGGCCACCTCGAGCGAGGCGGTCGTGTCGCCGCCGTGAGGGTTGGCGAGCACCACCGTGGGGGCGGCCTCGGTGACGTCCACCCCGGGCATGACCAGTTCATCGGCCACGACGGGCAGCGGGGACAGGATCTCGGCGCCGCCCGGGGTGAGGCCGTCGCGCTCGGTGGCCTGGACATGCATGGTCAGCGGCGAGCCGAGCACGGAGACGCCCACGCCCACGGCCTCCTGGCCCGGGACCACCGATTCCAGCAGCACCCGCTGCTCCTCCCCCGGTGCGACGACCACCTGGCTGCGTCCCTCCATGGAGGCCGGGCCGTCCTCGGACCACAGCTGGACCGAGGCGGTGGCGGGGCGCTCGGTCGGATTGCGCAGCACCAGCACGGCGCTGTCCCCGCTCTCCGTGGAGACGCCCAGGAAGGTGGCGTCGGTGGTCGGCTCCGCACAGCGCGTCAGCGACAGGGAGCGGAAGTCGCCGGAGCCGGTGAGGGTGCTCTGGAGCGAGTCGGTGACGGGACGGCCACCCTCGGAGGTCGCGCCGGTCACGTGGGGCGCGTCCTCGACGTCCTCGAGCCCCACCACGGAGACGCCCAGGTCGCGGGAGGCGGGGTCGTCCGCGAGGGCGGACCCGTCGGCGCCGTCGACCACGATCGACGGCGCACGGACGGAGCCGTCCTCCTCCTGCAGGGTCGAGGAGCCGCTGACGGTGCCGAACAGGAGCGAGGACGCGGGTTCGACCGCCACGGTGCGCAGGGTCACGGAGCTGGTCGGCGGGGTGACGGCGAGCTCGCTGTCCGGTCCGCCCTCGAGCACCTCCTCGGGCAGCTCCAGCGGACCGTGGCACCAGCGCGTGCTCGCTCCCGGCTGTGACTCGGCGGCGGCGCGCTCGACCGGAACGGGAGCGGGGGCCGGGGTGGTGCTCAGGGCACCGAGGGCGAGGACGAGCGGGACCAGCGAGGCCAGCGCGAACAGCGAACGCTGGGCGATCGGCCGGTGCCGGGGCCGGGGCGACTCGCCGTGGGCGGGGTGCTCAGCCATACATCTCCTCCACCGTGCGGGACCGGACTCGCCACGGGAGCGAGATCACGAGGGTCAGCGCGGTCGCGGAGTACAGCACCAGCTGCCAGAGCAGCGTGAGCGGCTGGTCGCGGCGCACGTCCACCTCTCCTCCTGCTCCGGCCGGGACCTCGAACCCCTGGGCCCAGCCCGCGACCTCGACGGGCTGCAGCTCGTCGCCGTCCAGGGTGGCCCGCCACCGGGTGTCATAGCGCTCGGCGAGGACCACCGTGCGGGCCTCGTCCTCGGCCGGCAGCAGGCCCGTGGCCTCGACGGCGCCGCTGTCCAGCGCGACAGGCTCGGCGCCGCCGACGACGACCGCACGGGGCATGGCGTCGATGACCCGCCACATCCCGCCCTGCGCGCCCTCGGTGACCTTCTCGAGCTCCGTGGAGGCATCCAGGCTCCCCCGCAGCCCGGCCTGGGCCTCGAGGTCCCCGCGCACGATCACGTAGGAGACCGCGAGTTCCGAGACCGCGCGGCGGTCCGACTCGTCACCGCCGGACGCGCCCGCGGACGAGAGCAGCCCCGCCACGGCCTCGCGCAATGCCTCGGAGCCGGCATCGGCATCCACCGGCCGGCCCGCGGAGACGGTGTCGACGTCACGGGCGTCCGCGATCACCGCGTGCTGGATCACGGTGTCACCGCCGTGGACGACCAGCCGTGCCTCCACCGCACCGTCCTCCTGCTGGGTGAGCACGAGCACCCGCGAGCGCGCATCGGTGCGGCCCTGGTCTGCTGCGGCGGCGGGGACCTCACCGGCCTCGGCCCGGTCCAGACGGAGCTGGCCGGGCAGCAGCACGATCCACCCCGCGACCGAGACGAGGCAGGCGGCGGCCACGACGGCGCCGATCGTCGCCACGGCCAGGCGACGCAGGCGGCCGTCGCGGACCTCGCGACGGGCGAGGGCGTCGAAGGTCGCCGCGGCGCCGACGGCCAGGGACAGCAGCACCCCGCTGAGCAGTCCGTGCAGCCAGGGGGTGACCAGCTGGTCCCCGTCGACGCCGGTCCAGGTCGAGCGTGCCAGCAGCACCGCCAGCACTCCCGTGGCCGCCAGCAGGAGGCCGAAGCGGCCCACCCGTCCGGCCGCTCCCGGCAGCACGGGCGCGACGAGGGCGGCGAGCACGACGGGGGCGACGGGCAGCAGCGGAAGCAGGGCTGCGGCGGTCCCGCCCACCAGGGGGGCGAGCATCGACTGGATGCCCGGGGCGACGGGCCACAGCGTCAGCAGATCGGTGCTCGTGGCGGTCAGCGCCGTGGGCGGGACCCCGGCCACCGCGAGCAGTGTGCCGGGCTGGCCGATGTAGGTGGGCAGATAAGGGGCATGCAGCGCGAGGGACGGCAGCAGGACCCACAGCAGTCGGCGCCGGCGGCCAGGCGCCGCGACCGCGATCATCACCAGCGCCACTGCGCACAGCAGGACCATGACCGGCTGCACGGCACCGATGACCAGCAGCAGGAGGCCGCCGGCGGCCGCGGCGGAGATGCTGGCCTGGGAGACCTTGTGGGGAAGTCCGACGGCCCGGCCGATGGCGAGGGCGAGCAGCGGCAGCAGCAGATGCACCAGCATCAGCGGCCAGGCCCCGACGGTGAGGGCGGTCAGCAGCGAGGGCGAGAGGGTCCAGACGCTCGCGATCACCAGCCGGGCGCCGACTGCTCTGGTCAGCGCGCCGGAGGCCCACCAGGCGAACAGGGAGCTCGCGGGGACGGCGGCGAACACGAGGATCTCGATCGGCAGCTGCCCGCCGACGGGGAGGTGCCCCAGCAGCCGCGCCAGCGCATCGCCGGGACCCCGCTCCCCCAATCCCCCGGGGATCCAGGTCGACCAGGCGGCGGCCCAGAGATCCGCCCGCTCCTCGGGGAGGGTGCGCAGCGCCGGGCCCACCAGCTCGCCGCGACCGAACAGCCCGCGCAGGGCGAACAGGCCGAAGACCGTCGCAGCCAGTGCGACCACCACGGTCCACACGATGTGGCGGCCGTAGTCGGCATCCTCGAGACCGTGCCGGGTCCCGGCGATGCCCCAGGTGGTGCGGCGGATCTGGCGCCGTCGGTCGTCGTCGCCGAAGTTCCTGGTCCAGGCGTCGTCCGCCCAGCGCCTCAGCCCTTCACCGCGCGGGACGTACAGCGGGGCCAGGCGCCCGCGCGGCACCCGCGCATGACGGCGCTCCCGCAGTCCCCGGGCGAGCACCCGATGCATCCGCGGCAGCACGCCGGCCGCGGCGCGCAGCTCCATCATGGCCATGCGCGGGGCGGAGCCGGCGACCGCTGCGAGCATGCGCACCAGGGTCACCAGCGGCAGCAGCATGAGGGTCAGCAGGGCGTGGGGCAGGGAGCGCTGCTTGAGCAGCACCAGCAGCTGTCCGGTGCGCTGTTCGCGGAGCCGTTCGAGCAGGGGCCTCGTGGGGTGGGGGTGCAGCACGCGGGCTGCGGCCTGCACCGCGACCCTCTCCCCCGAGCGCCAGATGCGACGGCACAGGTCGATCTCCGCCCAGGGGGCAGGCAGGTCGGGGTCGAGACCGCCGATCTCCCGGAGGGTCTGCTCCCGCACGAGCAGGCCCGGGAGCGGGACCGCGAGCACGTCGTGGCGCCAGTCCGCCTGTCCCTGGTCGATCTCACCGGGGTCGACACCGGTGATGATCTGTCCGCCGTGGGTCAGGGTGAGCCCGACGTCGACGAGCGCATCCGCGCCGTCCACGCTCCACTGCTGCGGCTCCTCGGCCTCCGCATGGCGCACCCGCTTGGCGCCGACCGCGGCCGTGTTGGGAGAGACCTCGGTGATCTCCAGCTGGCGGGCGAGAGCGTCGGGTGCGGGCGGCGCGCCGTCGAGGACGAACCAGAGCCAGGGCTCCCCCGCGGTGCCGTCCGCTGCGCCGACCCGTCGGCCCGAGCGGTAGCGCCGCCCGCGCAGGCGCAGCGGGATCCTGGCGAGGTCCTCCGCGCGCTGGGTCCGCTCGCGCTCGACGGCGGCGCTGTCGACCCGGCGGGCCCGCCGGCCCCCGCGGCGGGCGGGCTGCGGCTCCCCGTCGGGAGATCCCTCGGCCGCTGACCGCTCGGTCGGGCCGGCCGTGTCGGAGGTGCCCTCCGCATCGGCGGAGTCGTCCTCTCCCGTGACGGTGTCCGCTGCCGGGGCGCGCGAGGAGAGCACTTCGAGCGTCTCACGGATCGCACCGGCCCGGCTCAGGGAGGAGGAGACCGGGAGCAGCCGGTCGATCGTGCCGGCGGCGAGATCGGCCTCCAGGCTCTCGCGCACCTCTGCCGGGAGGTCGGAAGGGGCGATGACCAGCACCTCGTCCGGGCGGCGGATCTGCGACGAGAGCGCCTCACGGAGGGCGTTGTGGGTAGGCGCTGTCGTCGCCCCGCTCAGCAGGGCGACCGCGATGATGTGACGGTCGCTCACCGGGGAAGGATGTCAGACCACCCGGCGCTTGAGCTTGCGACGCTCGCGCTCGGAGAGGCCGCCCCAGATGCCGAAGCGCTCGTCGTTCTCGAGGGCATACTCCAGGCACTCCGCGCGCACCTCGCAGGAGACGCACACCTTCTTGGCCTCGCGGGTGGAGCCGCCCTTCTCCGGGAAGAACGCCTCCGGGTCGGTCTGCGCGCACAGGGCGCGCTCCTGCCATGTCAGCTCAGCATCGTCGGAGTCCTGCCCGGAGATGTCGAGCAGGGACAGCTCTGCACGCGCGTCGTCGTCGACACGATCCTCGTCCATCGCCACCACTCCTTCCACTGCTGCGTCGTCCTCTTGCGTCGACCACCGAAGGCCCGTCGGGGCCTAAAGTACACCGGTGTAGTTATGGTCCGTCAAGCGGCGTCGGCGCGTCGCCTTGCATGCCGTCACCGAATCACAGTCCCGGGAGGCCCTCGTGTCCACATCTCGCCACCCTGCGCAGGTCACCGCGGTCTCCGGCCCGGTCGTCCCGGAAAGCGGCGTCCGGGTGCTCCCGGTGTCCGGCCTCGGTGAGATCCGGGAGGGCGACGACCTGGTCGCGGAGCTGGCCGCGGCGCTGGTCCCGCTCTCCCCCCGCCCTGGCGACGTCCTGTGCGTCTCGACGAAGATCGTCTCCAAAGCGCTCGGACTGCGGGTCCCCGCCGAGGAGCGGGAGCGGGCGATCGCCGAGGCCGCCGTCCGCACGGTCGCTCGGCGCCTGCACACCCACGTGGTTACCTCCGTGGTGCAGATCCCCTCCGGGCCGATCATGGCCGCCGCCGGCGTCGACTCCTCGAACGCGCCGGACGGCCCGCTGCTGCTGCCCGAGGACCCTGACGCCTGCGCCCGCACTGTGCGCGAGGGACTGCTGGCCGCCCTCGGGGTGGAGCTCGGAGTGGTGCTGACCGATACCTCCTCGCGCATCTGGCGGGTGGGGGTGGGTGACATCGCGCTCGGCGCCGCGGGGGTCGCCTCGCTCCAGGACCTGCGCGGCGGGACCGATGCCGACGGCCGCCCTCTCTCCGTCACCGTCCGGAACCTCGCCGACGAGCTCGCGGCCGCGGCGGACCTCGTCAAGGGGAAGTCCAGCGGTGTCCCGGCGGCACTGGTGCGCGGTGTGCCGGAGGCGACCGGGCAGGACATCGCCGCCCGCGAGCTCTCCCGTACGGGCCCGGAGGACTGGTTCCGACGCCCCAGCCTGGAGTCCGTGTGGGTGGCGCTCGGGCTCGCCCCGGAGCAGGAGCCCGTCGCCCGGATGTCGCCGGAGCCCGCCGCGGAGCGGATCTCACGGGCGCTCGCGGTCGCGGCCGTGCCCCGCGACGCCGGGCGACCGTCGACGGCAGTGGCCCGCGTGAGCACACCGGAGGGACCGCGCCCGCATATCGTGGTCCACGCGGTGGGAGCCACGGCCGACGCCCTGATCGATGCGGCGACCCTCGCCGAGAGGATCCGCACAGCTCTCGGGGCGGAGTCGCTCGGCGTCCCGCTGCCGGAGATCACGCTCGAGATCGTCCACACCATCTCCGAGGAGGAGCAGCCATGAGCACCGACCCGGCCCCGCTGACCGATACCGGCACGCGTCTGCTGCAGGCGCTGGAGCGGACCGGCCCGCGACCCGTGCTCGCCTGGTACGGGGAGTCGGCGCGGATCGAGCTGTCCGGACACGTGCTGGCCAACTGGGTGATCAAGACGATCGGGCACCTGCACGACGAGATCGCCCTGGAGCCTGGAGACGCCGTGTTCGTGGACCTCGCGCCCCACTGGAAGCGCCTCGCCCTCGTGCTCGCGGCCCGCTCCCTGGGGGCCGAGGTCACGGTGCATGAGCGCACCGGCGGCGCCCCTGCCGACGACCCGGCGGCACCCGGAGCGGACCAGGAACCGTCAGTGGTGATCACGGACCGTCCGGGCTCCGCGCTCGCGCAGTCGGCCGACGAGGTGCTCGCCCTCGAAGCCGTCTCGCTCGCTCCCCGCTGGCCCGGTGCGCTGCCGCCGCTGGTCCACGACTGGCTCGCCGAGGTGCGCGGCAGCTCGGATCGGCTCGGCATCGAGCTTCCGGACTGGAGCGGACCGGCCCCGCAGGTGCCGCCCGTGACGCCGGAGGTCGCCGCCGGACCGGGTGAGGCGGTGCCGGACCGGGCAGTGCCGGACCGGATCGTGCCACGGGATGATGCCGGCCCGCCGCGGCTGCTCGTGGACGGGGACGGGCTGAGCGCGCTCCCGCATGTTCTCGGCACGCTCCTGGCAGGCGGCGGGATCGTCTGCCCCGCAGCGGCCGTCACCGCGCGAGCGGCCCAGGAGGAGGGCGTGACCGCGCGAGGCTGAGGCCGGGCGGGCCGGAGGCCGAACGAGGCTGCGGCCGCGCGACGACGGAGCCGCGACGGGGCGAGGCCGACCCGCGCGACAGACGACCCCTGCTTCAGACGGGCTGCGCACCAGCAGGCGCGCGCCGTCAGCTGGCGCGCAGCGTCGAGACCGCCTGCTTCGGATCACCGTCGAAGATCGTCCGGCCCTTGCGCAGCACGACGATGCGGGTGCACAGCTTCTCGAGCATCTCCAGCTCGTGGGAGACCACGATCATGGTGCGCCCGGCCTTCTGCAGCTCCCGGATGCGCTCGAGGCACTTCTTCTGGAACGGCTCGTCGCCCACGGAGAGGATCTCGTCGACCAGGAAGATATCCGGCTCGGTGTGCACCGCGACGGCGAACGCCAGGCGCAGGAACATGCCCGAGCTGTAGTACTTCACATCCGTGTCGATGAACTCCTCGATCTCGCTGAAGGCGACGATGTCGTCGAACTTCGCGTCGATCTGCTCCTGGGACATGCCGAGGATCGCACCGTTGAGGTAGACGTTCTCGCGCCCGGAGAGATCAGGGTGGAAGCCTGCGCCGACCTCGATCAGGCCGGCGACCCGGCCGCGCAGCAGCACCCGCCCCTCGTCGGGGTAGAGCACGCCGGAGATCGTCTTCAGCAGCGTCGACTTCCCGGAACCGTTGAAGCCGATCAGGCCTACCGTCTCTCCCGCGTGCACGGTGAGGTCTACGTCCTCGAGCGCGAGGAAGGTGTCGGCGAGCTTCTTGCGCTGCAGGGCCGAGAACACCAGCTCCTTGAGCGAGTGGTCATGGCGCAGCGAGAACTGCTTGGTGATGTGCTCGATGCGCACCATCTCGCGGTCGGTGGGGACCGCAGCGGATTCGGGCACGGAGTCGATGTTCGGGCTCATGATCGCGCTCCCCTCACATTTCCTGGGCGAAGCGTCGCTTGGAGCGCTCGAACACGACGGTGCCCAGCACGAACACGGCCAGGGCGATCAGCATTCCGGCCCACCACAGGCCGAAGGGCTCGCCCGGGGTCGCGAGGGTCTCGCTGCCGGGGACTCCCGAGGCGATCTCGTCCACGACGGGCTTCGAGTAGCGCCAGAAGGCGACGTGGAACAGCTCCACGACGATGGTCAGAGGATTGAGCTGGTAGAGCCACCACCACACGGTCCCGTCGATCGAGCGCTGCACCATGTCGATCCGGTAGAGCACCGGGGAGAGCCAGGTGGCGACCATGACGATGAGGTCCACGAAGTTCTCCACGTCGCGGAAAGCAGCATTCAGCGATGCGGTGAGCATGCCCAGCCCCATCGTGAAGATCAGCAGGATCAGCATGCCGAGGCCGAAGGCGATGACCGCCGTGGTCGAGGGAAGCCATCCGAACAGCAGCGCTCCGACCAGCAGCACCACCAGCTGCGGCAGGAAGTGGACCAGCGCCACGATCATGCTCGACCAGGGGAACAGCTCGCTGGGCAGATAGATCTTGGAGACCAGTGCCTGGTTGCCGGTGATCGATCGGGTCGCGTTGCCGAACACCTCTCCGAAGAGGTTCACGACGACGATCCCGCTGAAGAGATAGACCGCGTACGCCGGGGTTCCCTTGTTCAGCTCGAGGAACACACCCATCGCGATGTAGAACACGAGGAACTGCACGGCAGGCTTGACGTAGCTCCACACCATCCCCAGCGCGCTGCCGCGGTAGCGCACCCGCAGCTCCTTGCGCACCAGCAGGCGCAGCAGGAAGCTCTCCTTGACGGGGTTCAGCCAGCCGGCATCCTGCCCGGGAGCGCGCCAGCCCTCGGCCTGCTCCGCGCGGGAGGGCAGCTGCGCCGAGCGACCGTATCCGGCAGCGCTCACGCTGCGGAGCCTCCGCGACCGGGTCCCGAGGCCTCCGCACCGTCCGCGAGGGCATCCCCCGGACGCACCGGGGCGGGGTTCGCCGCGAACGTGCGCTCCCACGCCTCGAAGGAGGTGATCTGCTCAGCGGCCGCGCGGTACTGGTCGCGCAGAGAGTTCCACTGGGTCAGCAGCGCGGTGTGGGTCCTGAGGGTCTCGGCGAGCATCCGGCGCACCTTCTCGGGATCACGCTTGTACCAGGCGGCCTTGGTGCCCTCCGCATTGGAGACCACGGCGCTGTCGAATCGGCTCAGCCGCCACCACTTCGCGTCCTGGTGGGGGATCTCCGCCTGCGGATGCCGCCGGGAGAGCTCGGTCGCCGGGGCCGCGAGCTGGCGCAGCATCATCTTCACCGTCCATGCCGGCAGCAGGGCCCGGTGGGGGGCCCTGACCTCCCGGCCCTTGCGCGGAGGCTTCTCCATATGGATCCGGGGGAACGACTCCGCACCCTCCCGGGTGGTGGAGTCGTCGTACTCCGCGACCATCGCGCGGAGCTCGGGCAGGGTCGTGGAGATCTCGTCGTGGAGGTAGCCGGGCCCTCTCAGCACATCCGCCTGCGCCTTCAGGCGCGCGCTCTCCGTGTAGTACTGCATCGAGATGAGGTGCTTGATGTCGATCGACTGGGACTCCGTCAGCACGCCGCCCCCGCGCTCGTAGTGCGAGTGCAGCAGCGCGGTGATGAGACGGTTCCGCTCGTGGAAGTAGACCTGCCAGTCCAGGGCGTCGTTCTTGTCTGCCCAGGTCACGTGCCACACAGCCGCGCCGGGGAGGGAGACGGTCGGGTATCCGTGCCGGCGAGCGCGCAGCCCGTACTCGGTGTCGTCCCACTTGATGAACACGGGCAGGCTCAACCCGATCGCCCGGACGGTCTCCGTGGGGATCAGGCAGGTCCACCAGCCGTTGTAGTCCACATCGGTCCGGCGGTGCAGCCACGGCGTCGAGCGCAGAGGGCTCTGGGCGAAATCGTGCTGCATCTCCGGCGCGGAGGTCGGGAGGGAGGGCTGGATGACCCACGGGTCCACGATCTCGCCGAAGGCGTGCAGCACCGAGCGGTTGTTCAGATCGAACATGTGCGCGCCGACCAGGGTGGGGCGCGTGGCGAAGTCCGCGAAGGTCACCATCCTGATGAGCGACTCCGGCTCGATGACGATGTCGTCGTCGCAGTTGATGACGTACGTCGAGGTGCCTCCGGTGGACGCCTCGTACATGCCTCGGGAGAAGCCGCCGGAGCCGCCGATGTTGCCCTGCTCGATGATCTGCAGCTGAGAGCCCATCTCCTCGCGCAGGGGATCGACGGCATCGGGGTGATCGTTCAGGCGGTCCGAGCCCTGGTCGATGACGTACATGACATCCAGCAGCTCTCGGAGCCCCGGATCCGCGGCGACGGTGCGGATGTTCTCCAGGCAGTACTCGACCTTGTTCATCGTGGTCATCCCGATGGAGAAGCTTCCCTCGGTGCGGGCGAGATCGGCATCGGCCGTCCACTCCGCCCCGAGGATGGTGAAGTCCTCGTTGCCCGCGTAGGCGTCGAACCAGTACCAGCCGCCGTCGCCGAAGGCCGTCAGCGGCAGGTCCACGACCTGCGTGCCGTCGGTCGTGACGTCGAGAGAGGTATGACGCTGCAAGCTGCCGCGGGCGGTGGAGCGCATGACGATCAGCTGGCCCCTGCCGACGGTGCGCACTGTCAGGCGGATCGCGCGCACCGGGGTCCAGCGCCGCCAGTAGCTCGCGGGGAAGGCGTTGAAGTACGTGCCGAAGGACCGCATCGAATGGGCCGGGATCGGCACGGCGTGCCGCTCGCTGAGCTCGTTCACGTCGACCCGGGCCTGCGCCCCCTTGCGCTCGACGACCTGGTCGTCGCCTCCGCCGGAGGCCCCGGCCTCGCCGCGCAGACCGAAGGACTTCCCGGAGACCGCGGAGCGGGTCTCCTCGGCCTCGATGTAGAGCGGGACGATGTCCGGCGAGACCTCCGCCGGGAGGATCAGACGCTGCAGCACCCGCTGCCGGGCCTCCTGTGCAGGCGCGGACGTGCTCGGCTGAGCGTCGGTGGCGGTGGAGTTCATGGGTGGTAATGCTCCTCGTCGGCGTGGATGGGTTCTCGCGCCCTCGCGGGGCGACGGAACCTCTCAGGCCCTCAGCAGGTCGGTCAGCTTGTTGTCAGCCATGGACAGGGCGGAGCCGATCGCCATGTGCATGTCCAGGTACTGGTAGGTGCCCAGGCGCCCGCCGAACAGGGTACGCGGCTCTCCGTCGGCGAGCTCTCGGTACGCCAGCACGCGCTCACGGTCACGGCCGGAGTTGATCGGGTAGTACGGCTCGTCCCCGGACTCGGCGAAGCGGGAGAACTC
>NZ_DASVGJ010000073.1:0-58214 GCF_036379615.1 Brachybacterium sp. | reverse complement strand
CGTCGTGACGGTGGTGGCTGCCGGGCCGTTCCAGGAGCTGGATCTGTTCCTGGCGAAGCGCTGGCTGTATCGGATCGAGCCGTCGTTGCTGCCGTTCGCGCAGAACGTGCTGGATCCGATCGCGGGTCAGGCGGTGTGTCTTCCGGTGCTGATGGGGGTGGCGGTGGTGATCGCTCGGCGTCGGAGGTCGTGGCGGCCGTTGCTGATCGCTGGGTTGGCGGAGCTGGGGTTCCTGGTGGGTGTGGGGTCGATCAAGGTGCTGTCGGCGCGTGGTGTGACCTATGAGCGGGATCCGCGGTTCTTCGAGGCGGGGTTCTTCGAGATGGGGTCGAAGGGGATCAGCTTCCCGTCGGGGCATGCTGCGGAGGCGGTGCTGATCTATGGGGCTGCGGTCTATCTGATCGCGCACTACACCGGTGCCTCGGAGCGTCTGGTGCGGGTGCTGCGGTGGGTGGTGGTGCTGATCAGCGTCAATTCTGTGACGGTGTCGTTCCTGATCGGTTGGCATTGGGTGACGGATCTGGTGGGTGGGCTGATCGCGGGTGGGCTGTTCCTGCGACTGATCGTGGACTGGGACCATCGCGCCCGTCGCGGTCCCGAGACCCTGGCCCCGGAGGCGCACAGCGAGATACGGTGACGCCCATGGCGATCACCCTCGAGAACGTCGGCATCGCGGTCCGTGACCTCGAAGTCGCCATCGAGTTCTTCACCGACCTGGGACTGAGCGTCCTCGGCCGGGACACCGTGCGCGGGGACTGGGCCGACACCGCCGTCGGACTGGACGGGAACCACGCGAAGATCGCGCTGCTGCAAACCCCCGATGGTCACGGCCGGCTGGAGCTGTTCGAGTACCTCCACCCCGAAGCGCTCGAGACCACCCCGACCCTGCCCCACGAGATCGGCATGCACCGGGTCGCCTTCCAGGTCGACGATCTCGACGCCGCGCTCGAGATCGCGGCCCGGCACGACTGCCATCCGCTGCGCGGGGTCGCCGACTACCAAGGGATCTATCGCCTCACCTACCTGCGCGGTCCCAGCGGGATCCTGGTGATGCTCGCCCAGGACATGACGCAGGCCTGACGCGAGGGTCGCGGGTCGCGGGTCGCGAGGCTCGCGGATCGCGAGGTTCGGGGGCCGCGGGGTCAGGGCCGCGCGGGTCGGGGGCCGCGAGCTCGGGGCCGACGCAGAGCGCGCCTCGGGAGTGCCGAGAAATCCGCCCTGCGGAATCAGGCCGCGCAGTCGATGCACGTGGTCGACTCCGGTCGCACCGCGAGCCGGGCCGGGGCGATGGGGCGCCCGCACACCTCGCACCGTCCGTCCAGTCCGCTGCGGGAACGGACTCCCGCCTGCTCGAGCGCAGCGAGCTTCGCCTGCTTCAGCCCCTCCAACCGATCCCATTGCGCCGAGAGCGGCACCCCATCGGGGTCGTGCTCGTCGTCGTCGCTGAGCCCCTCACGGGTGGCGCGCAGCGCCGTCAGCTCCGCTTCGAGGCCCTCCAGCTGTGCGCGCACCTCCTCCCGGCGCTCCCGGATCCGGGCGGCACGGCGGCGTGCTGTCTCAGGGTGATCCCCTCGCTGCTGCCCCTCCATCTCGACGACTCCTCTCGCCTCCGGCGCGCGAACCGACTCAGCGCGCAGCCGCCTCCAACCGGGCGATGTCCAGCTTCACCTGCTGCATCATCTCCTTCATGACCGGCTCCGCAGACGGACCGGCGAGCAGCTCGTTCAGCCGGCGCGGCACGATCTGCCAGGACAGCCCGAAACGGTCCGAGCACCATCCGCACTGCGACTCGCGGCCGCCGCTGCCGACGATCGCCTCCCACAGCCGGTCGATCTCCTGCTGCGAGTCGACGGTGACCACGATCGAGACCGCCTCGGACAGCGGGAACTGCGGACCGCCGTTGAGGAGGGTGTACGGCACTCCCGCGAGCTCGAGGTCGATCGTGAGGGCCTGGCCGGTCATGTCGGGGCCGTCCGGGGGGCCGCTGCCCTCCTCGTACACGCTGCGATGAAGGATCCTCGACCCCGGCAGGAGCGAGAGGTAGAACTCGGCGGCCTCGTCGAGACGGCCGTCGAACCAGAGACAGGTCTGCACGGTGGTCCTGGGGACATCCTGCACCCGCGCCCTCGAGGGCGGAAGGGGGAGCTGCCGTGCGGCAGCGGGCCGGGCGACGAGCCAGCAGGCACGCGACGAGCCAGCAGGCATGCGGTGACCTCAGCTGGTGCGCGGCAGACGCTCCTCGACGTGGGCGCGGTATCGCTGCTCCTGCTCGTCGGTCGCGGAGTCGGTGGGGATCACCACCAGGCCCTGGAGCTCGATGATCTGGAGGGTCGACTCATGCCCTGCGGCGGGATCCTCGGGATCGAAGAGCCCGATGGTGAGGAAGCCGAGATGGCGCAGGGGCTGATCAGGAGCGGGCCTGTGCACTGTCGATCGGAGGGCGGTGCGGTGTGCGATCGGAGGGCGGTGCGGCGTGCGCTGGAACCATCACAACGTCGCGACGGCAGCAGGGGCCGGCACTCCGGCGGGAGAACACGGCGGGAGGGTACGGTCGGGGGACCCGACGATCAGGAGGACCTCATGCTGAACTGGCTGCTGCGCGCACGACGGGTGCGCGGTGACGTCCGCGCCGCACAACAGGGCCCCGGCGCCGTGAGCCGACGGGTGGGACGCCGCACGGCGCACCGCCTGCTCTCGAGGCTGCTGCGGTAGAGCCCGGACCTCAGCCCGTCGCACCGGTCGCGGGCCACGCATTGGGCGTGCAGCCGGCGAGGTCCATCGACTGCTGGAGCATGACCGGTGCCGGCTCGTCCTCGCCGCCGCACGGGGCATGGCCATGCCCGAGGAAGTGCCCCACCTCGTGATTGATCATGTAGGCGCGGTACTCGGTGAGGTCCTCATAGGTGGGGGTGGCGTGCAGCCAGCGATCCGAGTTCAGGGCGACGTCGCCGCCGATGCGGCAGCTCCACAGCCCGCCGGTCCGTGCCGGGAGGCAGAGCTCGTCGACCGTCGGCGGCGAACCCACCGAGATCGTGAACTCGGCATCTGCCGGCTCCGCCACCCGTCGGAAGCTCACCCCCTCGAGGTCCTGCCAGCCGCGGGGATCGGCGAGCACTGTCGCGATCTCGGCGGCGGCCTCCTCGGCGTCGATCCCGATGCCGTCCTCGACCCGGACCGCGTACGTCCGGGTGGCCCGCTCCGTCTCCTCGTCGTCACCAGAACCTGCCTCGGACCCGTGGTGCGGCTCCTCCGCGGCGGCGACTGTCCAGGTCCCCTCGCCGTCGGTGCCCGTGCGCACGAACCCGTCATCCTCGGTGGCGGCGTCTCCAGAGCCGGTCTCGGCCTCTGGCGTGGGGCTGGACAGCGCCTCCTGGTCGCCGTCGGCCGACTCGCCGGCAGTGTCCGAGGCGCCGCCGCCGTCGGAGGCGCCGCCGCCGTCCGAGGTGCCTCCGTCGCTCGGCGCGGGGGAGGTGGGGGCGGCTGGCGCCGGCGGCTCCGACTCGTTCCCGCCGAGCGCTCGCAGCAGGGAGACCAGAGCCAGGATCAGCACCAGTGCGAGCAGGAGCACCAGCCCTGAGCGGACCAGCCGGCCTCGGCGCGTGAGCTGGAGCGGACGAGGCGGCTGTGTGGGCTGGGGCACAGGCTCACGCTAGAGGACGCAGGTCCGGGCCAGGAGGAGGACACGCGTGCACGGCAGGGGACGTGCCGAGCCCGGGCCGCCCTCCGCGCGTCTCAGGGGGTGGGCTCGGACGAGGAGTCGGTCCCCATGCCCTCTTCGCGCAGACGCGGCTCGACCCGCTCGGAGGGGTGGTACCCGGACTTGTCGGCGTAGAACGCCCGGATGCGGTCCATGTCGGCGCCGATCTCGTCGGTCATCTCGAGGCTGGGCCCCAGACCTGTCGTCATCGTAGTGCGGTCCACGTAGCCGAGCACCACCGGCATCCCCGTGGCGCGGGCGATCCGATGGAATCCGGACTTCCAGTGGCTGTGCGCACCGCGCGTCCCGTCGGGCGTGACGACCAGGCCGAACACCTCGCCCTTGTGCACTCGGGCCACCACCTCGTCGACCACCCGGCTCGGGGCCGAACGATCCACCGGGATCCCTCCCAGGGCGCGCATGAACGGGCCGCGCCAGGACGTGAACAGGGTGTGCTTGCCCAGCCAGCGCAGCGGGATCCGCAGCCGCCACGCGATGGCCAGCATGAGCACGAAGTCCCAGTTGGAGGTGTGCGGGGCACCGAGGAGGACGGAGGGACGCCGCGGGGCGGGCTCCGTGACGAGCGTCCAGGGGCTGAGAGCCCAGTAGGCGCGGGCGAGGAGGTTGCGGAGCATGAGGTCAATCTAGGCGACGGGGGACCCTCGGGGCACCGACGCTGCGAACCGCGGGATCGGGATCAACGGGATCGCGGACCCGCTGCACACGGATTCTCGAGGCGGAGATCGCGGGTCACCGCATCGTGACGCGGCAGGGGTGCTGCATCGCGCTCACTCCGTGCCGGGTGCGCGGCGGCTCTGCTTCAGGCCCGCCCGACGGCGCTTGGCCTCGAGCCGCCGCCGCTTCGACCCCTTGGTGGGGCGGGTCGCCCGGCGCACCACCGGCGGGGCCACGGCCTCGCGCAGCAGCGTGGCGAGACGCTCACGCGCCGCCCGACGGTTCTGCCGCTGGGAGCGCTGCTCGGTGGCGGTGATGGTCAGGACGGTGCCGGCGAGCTTCGTCGACAGTCGGGAGATGACCCGATCGCGCTGGACCTCGTCGAGCGCGGTGGTGGTGGCCAGATCCAGACTCAGCTGGACGCGGGAGTCGGTGGTGTTGACGCCCTGCCCGCCCGGACCGGAGGAGTGCGAGAACTGTTCGAGGAGCTCCGAGGCGGGCACCCGCAGGCCCCGCGGCGCGCCCGGCCCGGGGGCCACCTGCAGATCGTTCATGCCTCCAGTGTGGCGGATGGGGGAGGCGGCGGCGCGTTCTGGTGACTGGACGGATCTCTGGCACCACCGGTCGCTGCGACGGGGCTGGTCACCGCAGGGGGACAGGCGCGCGTGCGTTCTAGGACCGCCGGACGGGGTAGCCGTGCGGTGCGGACAGGGGCACGATGGAGGCATGGCTGATCCCAGGAAGACCCTCACCCCTGCCGAGATCTCCGACGCCGCGCTCACCGGCTGGCGCCAGGACGGCGAGACCCTCACCGTGCGCTTCGCCACGGGCGACTTCGTGACCGGTCTCGATCTGATCAACCGCATCGGCGACGCCGCCGAGGCGGCGAATCATCACCCGGACCTCACCCTCACCTATCCCGAGGTCACCGCGACTCTGACCAGCCATGACGTCGGCGGTATCACCAGTCGCGATGTCGACCTCGCGCGGGTGATCAGCGAGCACGCCGACACGCTCGGGGTCGCGTCGTCGCGCGACTGACGGCCCCGAGCCCCGCGAGCTCAGCGCTCGTGACGGAAGCCGATCTTGAGCGTCGCCTGCCAGTCGGCGACGTAGCCGTCCTCGAGGTGGCCGCGGATCGAGGTGACCTCGAACCAGTCGAGGTTCCGCAGCGTCTTCGACGCCTCGGCGATGGCGTTCTTGATCGCGTCGTCGCTGCTCTCCGGTGAGGTGCCGACGATCTCGGTGATGCTGTAGACGTGACCTGCCATGGTGCCCTCCTGTGGTCGGCCGCGGGCCGGACCCCGCGGGGGATCGGTGCAGACAACCTACGCCAGGGTCGCCGGGGAGGCCAGGGGTGGGGAAGGCCGGTGCGCGGGCCTCGGGTGTCGGAGCGTGTCGATAGCCTCCCAGGCACGACCACGCACCGGACGACCGCGGATCGACCGCCTGAGTGAATCCTGTGATTGTGGGAATGTCCGTTCGATTCATCTCTCATGCTCTCTTGCGATGCGCCCACTTGCAATTGCGGGGCGCTAGTACGATGTATTGCTCGCGCTGTCCGTACCGGTCATGCAACGTTTCCTACACCGCGGCGAGTTATCCACAAGTTAATGCTACGGCTAAGTAATATCGGTCTAACCCTTTCGTGGAGGGCTGCCTCGTGGGACAATGAATGCATGACATTCGATTCGAACGGCGAGCGTGCAGAGTTCCCGGGAGCCGACGACGGCTCCCGCAGGGACGATGCCGCGCGGTTCGAGGGGGAGCCTGCAGTCGACGATGCCGCGACGAACGGGCCGTCGGCCGATGGAGCGGCGACGTGCGGGCCGTCGGTCGGCGACGTCGTGATCGCGGTGAATGACGAGGAGCTCTTCCTGGGAGAGGTCGACATCGAGCGGGCCCGGATCGCGCTGGCGGAGCTGGGGGCGCAGGGGTCGCGGTCGTTGGAGAGGTTGTCGGCGCAGGAGTCGATCACTCTGCTGCGGAGGCTGCAGAGGCTGGCCAGTGCGGTCGCGGCGGTGCAGGCGCGGGCGCTGGTCCATCTGGAGCGCGCGGTGAAGCAGGAGAGCCGGGAGCGTGGGGAGACGGCGCAGCAGGCGCTGATGATCGCGCGGGCCGAGACGGGTGAGGCGCTGAGGATCTCGAAGTCTGCCGCGGGCCAGACCATGTCCTCCTCGCGGCGCCTGGTGCAGTCGATGCCGGGGATGCTGACCGCTCTCGCTCAAGGGCGGACGGCGCCCGCCTCGGCGCACCAGGTCGGCAAGACGATGGGTCCGGCCAGTTCGGAGCAGCGGGCACGGGTCGATGAGATCCTCACCAGTCACCTCGGTGACCTCGAGGGCTGTGGTCCGGGGCAGTGGGGCGATGAGGCTGAGCGCGTGCTGCACGGTCTGGACCCCGCCGGTGCCGCGGCCCGGCATGAGAAGGCGAAGGGCGAGCGGAACGTCACCGTGCATCGGGGTCGGCATGGGATGGCGACGGTCACCGCGAAGGTGACGGCCCTGGACGCGGCTCGGATCCGCAAGGGCCTCTCGCTGGCGGCGGAGAAGGCCCGGGCAGGTGGGGATCGGCGGGGGCATCAGCAGATCATGGCCGATCAGTTCATCGACGCCCTGATCGGGCGAGGCGAGGGGATCGACCCCTCGACGTTGGAGATCGGAGTGCTGGTCACGGATCGGTCGCTGTTGGCACCGAACCATGCAGACGCCGCCACGATCGAGGGCTACGGCAGTGTTCCCTACGAGCATGTTCGCCAGGAGATGCTGATGACTCTCGAAGCTGCCGAGGCGGGGGAGGATCCTGACCTGGCGCTGACCTTGCGGAAGGTGTTCCTGGACCAGGAGGATGGCCAGGTGGTGGCGCTCGAGTCCCGATCCCGCCAGTTCCCGCCCGCGCTGGCGAAGCTGATCCGGTATGCGCATCAGACCTGCCGGGCACCGCACTGTGATGCCCCGATCCGGCAGATCGACCACATCATCCCCTGGTCCCAGGGCGGGAAGACCCACTATGCCAACGGCAACGGGTTGTGCGCGGCGGATAATCAGAAGGAGCACGCAGGTCAGCGTGCCCGGGTCATCACCGATGAGCACGGGATCCGCCGCAGCGTGGAGTGGACCACCCGATACGGGCAGACCTCTCGGCGGGGTGGGGTCAACTTCGACCCCGTCGGCACCGCCCGGCGGCGGCAGCAGGAACTGGCCCGCCAGCACAAGGCCGGTGTCGACGAAACTCGCCGAGCCGCCGCCCGGTACCTCACCGAGAGGCGACAGGCCGAGGCGGATCGTCAGGTCGCCGACGCCCATACCGCCGAGTCCCAGGTCGCGCAGACCGAGTCACCGACAGAGACGGAGTCGCTGACCGGGACCGAACGGGCCGCGCCCACGCCGCCCGATGCCGAGCAGACCGTCGGCACCGTGATCGACGAGATCGGGACCATCTTCGAGAGCCAGTTCGCCCAGCTTGACCCGACTCACCTCGACCCCTTCGGCGAGTTCACCGACCAGCCCTGGTCAGAACCCTTGGAGCACGAGCTCCGCACCGGACCGCGCGAGCGGTGGCACTTCGTCGAGCGCGTGTTCTTCCTCGACCTCCGCGCCTCCCACCCAGGGAGCCGAGGGCGGAGCTCGACACCGAGAAGCTCGTGACGCCATCCAGCGCGACCCTGCACTGCCCGTGCTGACTCTCGGCTGCGCGGACACGTTCCGCTCCGGAACGACTCAACTCCTGAGCGGACCGACGAGACCCCCTCCGGCTCCGCCTTGCTCCTTCCGCGACTTGCCGGAACGGGTGATCCCGGGCGCGGATCGCGGCTAAGGTTCCAGAATCAGGCATGCGCGCTGCCACACAGTGCATCCGTGATGCCGGTCTTCAGACCCACGACGACGTGCGGAGGACCTCATGACACCGGAATCCATCTCACTCTCCGGGGCGAGTCTCGCCACGGTCGCGGTGATCGTGGTGATCGCCCTGATCGCGATCGCGATGGCGCTGAGATTCCGCACCGAGGTGCTGCGAGCCCGCACCGGGACCGAGGCCATGAACGAGGTCGCCGGCGCCGTGCAGGAGGGTGCTGCGGCATACCTTCGCCGGCAGCTGCGCACCCTCGCCGTCTTCGCCGCCATCGCCTTCGTGCTGCTCCTGCTGCTCCCCACCCACGGGGCCACGGGCACCGAGGGCATGCTGCTGCGCGCCGCCCGCTCGGTCGCCTTCCTGGTGGGGGCCGGGTTCTCCGGCCTGATCGGCTACCTCGGGATGTGGCTCGCGGTCCGCGCGAACGTGCGGGTCGCCGCTGCTGCGCACGAGGTGGGACGGGACCCTGCGATGCTGATCGCGGTGCGCACCGGCGCGTGCGTGGGCTTGGCGACGATCGGCTTCGGCCTGCTGGGGGCGGGAGCCGTGGTGCTGATCTTCGGGGGCGACGCCGCCCTGGTGCTCGAGGGCTTCGGCTTCGGTGCCGCGATGGTCGCGATGTTCATGCGCGTCGGCGGCGGGATCTTCACCAAGGCGGCCGACGTGGGCGCCGACCTGGTGGGGAAGGTCGAGCAGAACATCCCCGAGGACGATCCCCGCAACGCCGCGACCATCGCGGACAACGTGGGCGACAACGTGGGCGACTGCGCCGGCATGGCGGCGGATCTCTTCGAGTCCTATGCGGTGACCCTGGTGGCCGCCCTGATCCTCGGCCGAGCCGCCTTCGGCGAGGCGGGCATGGTCTTCCCCCTGATCGTTCCCGCGATCGGCGTGCTCACCGCCCTGATCGGCATCTACCTCACCACCCCCAAGGACGGCCAGAGCGCTCTGACCACGATCCGTCGATCGTTCCTGTACTCCGCCGTGATCTCCGCGGTGCTGTGCACCGTGGCAGCCTTCGTCTACCTGCCCGGCAGCTTCGCCGAGCTCGGGATCGAGGACTCGAGCGCCGTGATCGACGATCCCCGGATCATCGCCGCCGGCGCCGTCGCGATCGGCATCGCCCTCGGCGTGCTGATCCTCTACCTCACCGGCTACTACACCAGCACCGAGGACCGGCCCGTGCGCCAGGTCGCCGCCACCTCCCGCACGGGCGCCGCGACCGTGGTGCTCTCCGGCTTCTCCCTCGGCCTGGAATCCGCGGTGTTCACCGCCCTGGTGATCGCCGGCGCCGTGTTCGGCGCCTTCCTGCTCGGCGGCTCCGGCATCGCCGGCCTGTTCGCGATCGCACTCGCCGGCTGCGGCCTGCTCACCACCGTCGGCGTGATCGTCGCGATGGACACCTTCGGTCCGGTCACCGACAATGCCCAGGGCATCGCCGAGATGAGCGGCGATGTGGACGGCGAGGGCGCTCAGGTGCTCACCGAGCTCGACGCCGTCGGCAACACCACCAAGGCCATCACCAAGGGCATCGCGATCGCCACCGCCGTGCTGGCCGCGACCGCTCTGTTCGGCTCCTACACCGACTCGATCCGCGACGTGCTGGGCGAGCGCTATCAGGACTTCCTGGACCAGTCCGTCGTCTTCGCCCCCCAGACCCTCGTCGGCGTGATCATCGGCGGTGCCGTGGTGTTCCTGTTCTCCGGCCTCGCGATCAGCGCCGTGGGTCGAGCCGCCGGCGCCGTCGTGTACGAGGTGCGCCGGCAGTTCCGCGAGATCGCCGGGATCATGGAGGGCACCGCGAAGCCCGAGTACGGGAAGGTGGTCGACATCGTCACCCGCGACTCGCTGCGGGAGCTCGCCACCCCGGGCCTGCTCGCGGTCGCCGCGCCCATCGCCGTTGGCTTCGGCCTCGGCGCACCCGCCCTCGCCGGCTATCTCGCCGGGGCCATCGCCACCGGCGTGCTGATGGCCGTCATGCTCGCGAACTCGGGCGGGGCCTGGGACAACGCCAAGAAGATCGTCGAGGACGGCCACCACGGTGGCAAGGGCTCCCTCGCCCACGAGGCGACCATCATCGGCGACACCGTCGGCGACCCGTTCAAGGACACCGCCGGTCCCTCGATCAACCCGCTGATCAAGGTGATGAACCTGGTCGCCGTGCTGATCGCCCCCGCCGTGGTGGGGATGAGCGCGCTCAGCGGCGAGGCGAACCCGCTGCGCTACCTGATCGCCGCAACGGCTCTCGCCGCGATCGCCGTGGCGGTGACGATCTCGATCCGTCGCGGAGTGGTGCTGGACACCGAGGATGAGGATCCCGCGGCCGGGCCAGCCGAGGGCGTCGGCCAGGCCAGGGCCCCGCGGCCGGAGGCGCGCTGAGCGTCCGGTCCCCGATGGGACACTGTGCGGATGACCGCCACTCTCGTCGCCCACGCACTCAGCGGCGGGTACGGCCACCGCACGCTCTTCGAGGGTCTCGACCTCACTGTCGCGCCCGGCGACGTGATCGGTGTGGTGGGCGCCAACGGTGCCGGCAAGTCCACGCTGCTGCGACTGCTGGCCGGGGTCATCGCTCCGCAGAAGGGAACCGTCTCCCTCACTCCGCCGGATGCCTTCGTGGGCTGGCTTCCCCAGGAGCACGAACGTCGCCCCGGCGAGAGCGTCGCGGCGCACATCGCCCGACGCACCGGCTGCGCACAGGCCACCGCGGAGATGGATGCCGCCGCGGCCGCCCTCGAGCATCCCGCTCCGCGCGGCGGTCCGGATCCGGCCGACGTCTACGCCGCAGCCCTGGAGCGCTGGCTCGTCAGCGGCGCGGCGGACCTGGAGGAGCGGATCCCGGTGGTGCTCGCCGAGCTCGGGCTGCCCGTCGCCGCGCACGAGATCGACGGGACGATGATGACGTCCCTCTCCGGCGGGCAGGCGGCGCGGGTCGGGCTCGCCGCGCTGCTGCTGAGCCGTTTCGACCTGGTGCTGCTGGACGAGCCCACCAACGATCTCGACCTCGACGGGCTCCAGCGGCTCGAGGCCTTCGTCCAGGGCCTGCGCGGGGGAGCAATGCTGGTCAGTCACGATCGTGAGTTCCTGTCCCGCTGTGTCACCGGGGTGCTCGAGCTGGACCTCGCCCAGAACTCCCACCGCCTCTACGGCGGCGGATACGACGCCTTCCTCGAGGAGCGGGCGACGCTGCGCCGCCATGCCCGCGAGCAGTACGACCAGTTCGCTGCGACGAAGGCGGATCTCGTCTCCCGGGCCCGTACCCAGCGCGAGTGGTCCAGCCAGGGTGTGCGCAACGCGCTGAGGAAGTCCCCGGACAACGACAAGGTCCGACGTCGGGCGCAGTCGGAGTCGAGCGAGAAGCAGGCCCGCAAGGTACGTCAGATGGAGAGCCGCATCGCTCGGCTCGACGAGGTCGAGGAGCCGCGCAAGGAGTGGCAGCTGCAGTTCTCCATCGGGTCCGCGCCGCGCTCGAGCACAGTGGTCAGCACGCTCTCGTCGGCCGTGGTGAGGCAGGGCGAGTTCACGCTCGGACCGATCTCGGTGCAGGTCAGTGCGGGGGAGCGGATCGGCATCACCGGGCCCAACGGAGCCGGGAAGTCGACTCTGCTGCGAGCGCTGCTGGGACACCGACCGGTGGACGAGGGCACGGCTGCTCTCGGTGCGAGCGTGCAGATCGGCGAGATCGACCAGGCCCGCTCACTGTTCACCGGCCCCGCCTCGCTCGCCGAGGCCGTCCAGGCGCAGCTCCCGGAGATGACCCCGGCGGATCTCCGCACCCTGCTGGCGAAGTTCGGGCTGAGGGCGGAGCACGTGGGCCGTCCCGCCGCGGAGCTGTCGCCGGGGGAGCGGACCCGCGCCGCCCTCGCACTGCTGCAGGCCCGCGGCGTGAACCTGCTGGTGCTCGACGAGCCCACCAACCATCTGGACCTTCCCGCGATCGAGCAGCTCGAACAGGCGTTGGAGAGCTACGAGGGCACGCTGCTGCTGGTCACCCATGACCGAAGGATGCTGGAGACGGTGCGGATCGACCGTCGCTGGCACGTCGAGGAGGGGCAGCTGCACGAGCGGTGAGCCCCGCACGACGTCGCCGAGCGGCTCACTCCCGGGTGCCGCGCGTCTCGCCGAGCGGCCCGCGCCCGGGTGCTGGGCGTCGATCCTGCGGACCGGTGGGCGGAGTCTGCTCCGAGGATGCCCGGCCGATCGCCGGCTCAGATCTCGTAGGTCAGCTCCTTGAACTGACTGCGATGGAACACGACGGCTGTCGCCTCGGGCAGGCTGTCGATCGCGAGCACCTCGAGCAGCACGAGGTCATGGTCCCCGGCGCGCACCTGATCGTGGACGCGCACCGTCATCCACGCCGGGGCGTCCTGCACGATCAGGGCGCCGGCCGGATCGACCGTCACGTCGATCCCGTCGAAACGGCGGGCGCGATCGGTCGAGGCCAGCTGGCGGGTGACCGGGACCTGCGAGCGCCCCAGGACCGTCACTCCGAGATGCCCGTGCTCGCGGAGGATCGGCCAGGTGCTGGAGCTGTGCTGGACCGCGAAGGAGACCAGCGGCGGATCCAGCGAGACGCCGACGGTGAAGGTCGAGGCGACCAGGCCGTGGCGCACGCCGTCGATCTCGGCGGCGACCAGCACCATCCCCTGGGGGAACTGTGAGAACGCCTCTCGGAGCGCGGTGTCGGTGAGCATGGTTTTCACTGTATGCCTCGAGAGGGCGAGGGAGCACGGGCAGTGCCCATCACCGTCATCTGCCGTCACACGAGGGCACGGGCACCACCGGCCAGGACGGTGCGCCTCGATCGCCGACGGCCCGTCACGGAGAGCCGGCGGTCCGAGCGGGACGACGGACCGGTCACGGGGTCGACGGGAGGACTGGCGGAGGGGCCGTATGGAGGGCCGGTCGAGGGGCCGTCTACAGTGGAGAGATCCCTGCCGCTGGTCGGCCGGGCGCGCGGCCGACCTGACCGCGGGCTCCGCCTCCGCCCGTCGGCCTGCCACTTTCCCTCCCGAGCCCTCGGGCCCACCTGAACGGAGCCGCATCGTGACCACTGAGGACGAGCCCGCACCGCGCACGACGCCAGAGACGACGAGGAGCCCGCAGCCCCGACGTGGGGAGCGACTCCCCACCCTGGACTATTCGCGCCCGCCGTACCCCCACAACATCCACCCGGCGCTGGTGCCGGGCATCGCCATCGACGAGCAGCGCCGCACGTACAGCGTGGACAAGATCGTCTTCGCAGTGGCCGGCTCCCTCGCGGTGGCGTTCGTGATCTGGGGCATCGTGAACACGGCGAGCGTGAGCACGGTCGCGAACGCGGCCTACGGCTGGACCATGAGCCACCTGGGCTGGCTGTTCAACGCCGTCGCGACGGTGGTGCTGATCGCACTGCTGGCCCTGGCGCTGAGCCGGTTCGGCAAGATCCCGCTCGGCAAGGACGGCGAACGCCCCGAGTTCTCCACCTTCTCCTGGGTCGCGATGCTCTTCGCCGCCGGCCTCGGCATCGGCGTGATGTTCTGGGGACCCTCCGAGCCGCTGACCTACTTCCTCAATCCTCCGCCGCTGACGAACGAGGCGGAGTCGGTGGAGGCCATGCACGCGGCCCTCGCCCAGACCTACTACCACTGGGGCTTCCACGCCTGGGCGATGTATGCCCTGGTCGGCGGTGCCGTGGCCTATGCCGCCTACCGCCGTGGGCGCACCCTGCTGATGTCCTCGATCTTCCAGCGCCTGTTCGGGAAGAAGCACACGGACGGCTGGGCCGGCCAGCTCGTGGACATCTTCGCGATCATCGCGACCCTGTTCGGCACGGCGGCCGCCCTGGGCATCGCCGCGCTCCAGATCGGTGAGGGCGTCGTGATCGTCTCGGGGGTCTCCGAACTGACGAACACTGCCCTGGTGCTGGTCATCGCGGTGCTGTCGATCGGCTTCGTGATCTCGGCGATCTCCGGCGTCTCGCGCGGCATCCGCTATCTCTCCAACATCAACATCGTGCTCACGATCGGCTTCACCGGGCTGATCTTCCTGCTGGGACCGACGCTGTTCCTGCTGAACCTGCTGCCCTCGGCCATGATGGAGTACATCGGGTCGATGTTCGAGATGATGGCGCGCTCCGCCTCCTGGGGCCAGGAGACCCTCGACTTCCAGTCCAGCTGGACCGTCTACTACTGGGCCTGGTGGATCTCCTGGTCGCCTTTCGTGGGCATCTTCATCGCGCGCATCTCCCGGGGACGGACGATCCGCCAGTTCGTGCTCGGCGTCATCCTCATCCCCTCGACGCTGCTGTTCGTGGCCTACGGGATCATGGGAGGCACTGCGATCGCGATGTACCGCGAGGGCGGGCTGGGGGCGATCGAGCAGGTCAACCCCGCCGAGGTGCTGTTCTCCATCGTCGAGAACCTGCCGCTGTCCGAGATCATGCCGGTGCTGATCATGTGCATCCTGGCGATCTTCTTCATCACGGCGGCGGATTCGGCCTCTGTGGTGATGGGCATCCTCACCACGCGCGGCAGCCAGAACCCGCCCAAGCCGGTCGTGGTGTTCTGGGGCCTGGTGATGGCCGGGATCGCCGTGGTCATGCTGCTGCTGGGCGGGGACACCGCCCTGGAGGGGCTGCAGTCGCTCGTGATCATCACCGCGGTGCCCTTCGCGTTCGTGATGCTCCTGATCATCGTCGCCTGGTTCCGGGAGCTGCGGACGGATCCGCTCACCCTGCGCCAGCAGTACGCCGAGGTCGCGGTCAGCAACGCGGTCGTGGACGGCGTCGACAGATTCGACGACGACTTCCGCCTGCAGGTGGTCCGGGCCGAACCGGGCGAGGGCGCCGGAGCGGAGGTCGACTCCACCCACGCGGACTACACCGAGTGGTATCAGCGCACCGATGAGCACGGCGAACCCGTCGGCTATGACTTCGAGACCGGGAAGTGGGCCGACGGCTGGGAGCCGGAGCCCGACGAGGCGACGGCCGGCGAGAGCGTCGAGGGCACCGCCTCGGACCGAGATGAGCACCGCGAGCCCGAACGGACCTGAGGGCCGGCGCGCCCGGACCAGCGTCCGACTCACAGGAAGGACAGCACCATGAGACCGAACATCGTGATCATCCAGGCCGACCAGATGGCGGCGCAGGCGCTCGGCGCCTATGGGGACGAGGCCGCCCGCACCCCGCACATGGACGCGCTGGCGGCGGACGGCGCCGTCTTCGACCGGGCGTACTGCACCACCCCGCTGTGCGCCCCCTCGCGCGCCTCGATGATGACGGGCCGCATGCCCTCGGACATCGGCTGCTACGACAACGGCGACGACTTCGCCGCCTCGACACCGACGTTCGCCCACCACCTGCGCGCCGCCGGGTACCACACCGCACTCGTCGGCCGGATGCACTTCATCGGCCCCGACCAGCACCACGGCTTCGAACAGCGCCTGACCACCGACGTCTACCCGGCGGACATGGACATGGTCCCGGACTGGCGGAAGGACCCGGCCGACCGGCTGCAGTGGTACCACGACGCGGACACGGTCTACACCGCCGGGGTCTCCCAGGCCACGGTGCAGCAGGACTTCGACGACGAGGTGGGCTTCCGCACCCTGCGCCACCTCAACGACCGGGTGCGGGCGAACCGGGCGGCCGGCGAGGACATCCCCTTCCTCATGGTCACCAGCTTCATCCACCCCCACGATCCCTACGAGCCGCCGCGCGAGCACTGGGACCGCTTCGAGGGCGTCGACATCCCCGCACCGCAGCATCCGGAGGTGCCCGACGCCGCGCAGGACCCGCACACCCACCGGCTGCGGGCGATGAGCGGCTTCGACCAGCGGGAGACCACCACCGAAGAGGTCGCGCGCGCCCGCCGCTCCTACTACGCGGCCGTCAGCTACATCGATGACCACGTGGGGCGGATCCAGGAGCGGCTGGAGGTGCTGGGGCTGCGGGAGAGCACCGTCATCGTGGTCACCAGCGACCACGGCGACATGCTGGGCGAGAAGGGCCTGTGGTACAAGATGTCTCCCTACGAGGAGTCTGCGCGGGTGCCACTGATCGTCCACGGGCCGGAGCATCTGGTGCCGCGAGGGCGCTATGCGAACCCGGTCTCCCTGCTGGACCTGATGCCGACCCTGCTCGAGCTGGCGGCCGCTCCCGTCGAGCAGCCTGCGGCCGCCCCCGGACGGGGCGGCATCTCGCTGCTGGAATCAGCCCGCCGCGAAGCCGCCGGGGAGTCCGGGCCGGCGGATCGTGACCTGGTCATCGAGTATCTGGCCGAGGCCACGCTGCGGCCCCAGCTGACCCTGGTGCGCGGGCAGCACAAGTACGTGATCTGCCCGGGCGATCCGGACCAGCTGTTCGATCTCGTCGCGGACCCGCACGAGCTGGTCAACGTCGCCGCGGCACCCGAGCACGCCGAGCTCGCCCGCACGCTGCGCGGGGAGCTCGAGCGACAGTACGACCTCGCCGTGCTCGAGGAGCAGGTGCTGGACAGCCAGGACCGACGCCGCCTGGTGGCCGAGGCGCTGCAGCAGGGCCGGTCCCGGCACTGGGACTTCGAGCCCGACCCCGAGCAGCGCTACGTGCGCGGCGACTTCTGGAGCGCGCTCGCCCACGGCCAGATCCGTGATGCCGAGCCTGTGGACGAATCGTCGTAGAGGGCCAGGCGTCGTCGAGGTCCAGGCGTCGTAGAAGGCCAGGCGGAGACGCCAGGCCGCACGGGCGAGGTCAGAGTGCACGTGGGGCCGGCAGGCCAGCGGTGCTCACCGTCGGCGAAGCGCTCTGACCTTCGCGGCGAGGGCCCAGTAGAGCATCTTCGTCGTGGCTGCGGCGCCGTACCGGACACCGTCGGCGTAGGGCTTGTCGGATCGGAGGGTGGCATCGGCCCCGCCGTCGACGAAGACGATCTGCCCGGCCATGAAGGAGTTCTCCGCGCTCAGCATCCACGCCACCGCGTCGGCGATGGCCTGGACGGGGCCAGGGAATCCGAGCGGCTGGGGGAGCGCTGTGCTGAGCATCTTCGCCTGTGCCGGGTCCTCCAGCATGGTCTCGCGGGCGGTGCCGGTCTCCACGATTCCCGGCGCGACGACGTTCAGAGGCACCCCGGTGCCCGCCCATTCCTCGGCGGGCGCCGATTGGCGGACCCAGCGATTCAGCGCGATCTTCGAGGACCGATAGAGCACGCCGCCCCGTCCGCGTGCGATGACGCGCTGCGCAGCGGCGACCGCCGCCTCTTCGTCACCCCGCAGGCAGGCACCGATGACGTCGGGGTCGCCGGCGGACAGGGCGGAGGCAGAGGAGACCACGACGACTCGCGGAGTCGGTTTCCGTCGCAGCAGAGTGCGCAGGCCGGCGAGCACGGAGAGCGTGCCGAAGTAGTTGACGCGGATCGTCTCGGCCGTCGGGACCCCGATCCCCGCGATCAGCGCGAGACCGTCGATTCCTCCCGGCGCCAGTCGGCCCACCTCGGTGACCAGGTGGTCTCGTCCGCTCTCGTCTCCGAGGTCCGCGCGCACGTCGACGTCCTCGCCGATGCCGCATCGGATCACCCGTGCACCCCGCTCCTGCAGGGTCTGAGCGGTCAGCGCCCCGATGCCGGTGTCCGCGCCGGTGATGACATACGTGCGGCCCTCGTGGAGCGGCATGACGTTTCCCGATCCTCTGGTCGTCCCGTCGAGATCGCGCGACGACGTGTTCTTCGAGGCTAGTCGCTCGGCACCCGCGCGACCACTGTTTTCCTGAAGCGGGTGCCGAGATCCCAGCGCCCCCCACCTCCTGATCCCTGACCGTCGGGAATGAATCCGCAGTTGGCCGTGTTGTCCCTGGCATGCGAGCCATGACCTATTCCCAGTACGGCGAGCCCGGCACCCTCGAGCTCAGCGACGTCCCGATGCCGACCCTCAGCCCCGGTGCGGTGCTGATCCGCATCGAGCGCGCCTCCGTGAACCCCGTCGACTGGAAGGTGATGGCCGGCGGGCTCGACGGCCTCATCGAGGCGATCTTCCCCGTGATCCCCGGCTGGGACGTGGCCGGTGTGGTCGAGGCCGTCGGCCCCGACACCCCGGAGTTCGCGCCCGGTGATCGTGTCGCCTCCTACGGCCGCACCGACCTCATCCACCACGGCACCTTCGCCGAGTTCGTGGCCCTGCCCGCCACCTCGGTGGCCGCGATCCCTGACGGAGTGACCGTCGAGGCCGCCGCGGGCCTGCCGCTGACGGGCCTGACCGCGCTGCGCAGCCTCGAGACCCTTGGGCTGGCCAGCGGGGACACGCTGCTGATCCATGCCGCCTCCGGCGGGGTCGGGTATCTCGCCGCGCAGCTGGCACGGGAGCTCGGCGCGACCGTGATCGGCACCGCCTCCCCTCGCAACCACGAGAAGCTCACGGCCCTCGGCGTCACGCCCGTCGCCCACGGGGAGGGCCTCGTCCAGCGGGTCCGCGAGATCGCACCCGACGGCGTCAGCGCCGTCGCGGACTTCGTGGGAGGGGTCCGCGGGGAGACGCTCGCACTGCTCGCCGAGGGCGGCCGGCACGTCTCGATCGCCGATCCCTCCGTCGAGGAGGCCGGCGGGCGCTGGGTGTGGGTGCGCCCCGACGGCCCGCGCCTGCGGACCCTGCTGGAGAAGGTCGCCGGCGGCGCCCTGGAGGTCGAGATCGATCGCACCTTCGCGCTCGCCGATGCGGCCGAGGCCTTCGAGGCCAGCAGAGCGGGCACCGCGAACGGGAAGCTGCTCATCGACGTCACCCGCTGAGCTCACCCCGGGGAGGTGCGGGCCCGAGGGGGCGCGGCGCACGGATTCGAGGACGAGCGAGACGCCCCGTGCGAGGTGCGAAGGATCCCGGACCGGAGGCGCCTCGGCAGGCGCGAGTCGACCGTTGCGCAGTGGGGGTTCTCGGTGCTCAGAGCGCCCACTGCGCAACGGTCGGGGACATCCGACGGGTGCCGCGCGTCAGCCCGGTGAGGGCCGGTGGGATCAGGCTCCCTGCTCGTTCCGGATCAGCTCCGCGGCGCGCTCGCCGATCAGCATCGTGGTGATGTTCGGGTTCACCGCGACCAGCTGCGGCATCACCGAGCCGTCGACCACGCGCAGGCCCGTGACGCCCTTGACCCGCAGCTGCGGATCCAGCGGAGACATATCGTCATCGACCGCCCCCATCCGGCAGGAGCCGGCGGGGTGGTAGACGGTGTTGTGGGTCTTCGCGACGTACTCGGCGATCTCCTCGTCGGACTGCACATCCTCCCCGGGGAACAGCTCCCGGCCGCGGTAGGCGTCCATCCCGGACTGCGCGACGATCTCGCGGGCCTTCCTGATCCCGGCGACGGCCACGCGCATGTCATGACCGTCCTCGTCGGTGAAGTAGCGCGGATCGACCTTCGGCTTGTCGCGGTAGTCGATCGAGCGCAGGCGCACCGTGCCACGGGAGCGGGCATGGGTGACGTTCGGGGTGAGCGCGAAGGACTCCGGCGAGGTGGGGTAGCCCTGCCGGCGGGTGTGCATGTCGAAGGGCACCGAGCCGTAGTGCATCATCAGATCCGGCAGGTCCAGGCTCTCCTCGGTGGCGGCGAAGATCCCGATCTCCCACCACTGGGTGGACTCGCGGGTCATCTTCTGCGTGGACTCCCAGGAGATGACCGCCTCGGGGTGGTCCTGCAGGTTCGAGCCGACGCCGGGGGAGTCCACGCGCACGTCGAGGCCCACCTCGCGCAGGTGCTCGGCCGGGCCGATGCCGGAGAGCATCAGCAGCTTGGGGGTGTCGATCGCGCCGGCGGAGAGGATCACCTCGCGGCGGGCGTGCATGATCGAGGAGCGGTCGAAGGCGTTGTCGATGTACTCCACGCCGGTGGCCCGCTGGTCCTCGTCGAAGAGCACCTGCGTCACCTGCAGGCCGGTGAGGACGTGCAGGTTCTCCCGCTCCAGGTTCGGGTGCAGGTAGGACACGGAGGAGGAGGCGCGGGTGCCGTCGGCCTGGCGGTTGACCTGGAACCAGTTCGCGCCGGTCACCACGGTCTCGAAGTCGTTGAACCGGGCCCTCGGGATGCCGGCCTGCTCGCAGGCGTCCAGCAGCGCCACGCCCAGCGGGTCCTCGGGCGGCACATCCATCAGGTGCACCGGACCGTCGGTGCCGTGGCCCTCGCCGGTGCGGTCCCGGTTCGTCTCCAGGCGCGCGATCAGCGGCATCATCGTCTCGGCGTTCCAGCCCTCGGCGCCGAGCTGCTCCCACAGGTCCATGTCCTCCGCCGGCGGGTGGAAGGCGATGCAGGAGTTGTGGGAGGAGCAGCCGCCCAGCACCTTCGCACGGGCGTGGCGCATGAAGGAGTTGCCGTTCTCCTGCGGTTCGATCGGGTAGTCCCAGTCCAGCCCGCCCTCGAGCAGCTCGGGCCAGCGCTTCAGCTGCAGCACCTCCTGATGCTCGAGGTCGGAGGGGCCGGCCTCGAGGAGGGCCACCTCGATCGAGGGGTCCTCGCTGAGGCGGGCGGCGAGCGCCGCGCCGGCGGAGCCGCCGCCGACGATGACGTAGTCGAACTCGGCGACGGGGTTCTCGGAGGGGAGGTCCTGTGCGGGCATGACTGCTGCTTCCTGTCTGTGGAGCGGGTGGATGTGGGGCGGGTGAGCGCGGAGCGCGTGAGCGAGGCGCAGGTGAGGAGTGCGTGGGAGAGAAGTGCGTGGGAGGGGGAGGGGCCGCCCCGGTGTGCGGGTGGACGGGACGGCCCCGGTCAGCCCGGGAGGTCAGTCCTTGCGCGGGAACCAGCCGGTCACGGCCGGTTCGGTGTTCTCGTAGATGTGCTTGGCCTCGGTGTACTCCTCGAGCCCGGTGGGGCCCAGCTCGCGGCCGACGCCCGACTTCTTGAAGCCGCCCCACTCCGCCTGCGGCAGGTAGGGGTGGAAGTCGTTGATCCAGATGGTGCCGTGGCGCAGCCGCCGCGAGACCCGGTTGGCGGTGCCGGAGCTCGAGGTCCACACCGCACCGGCCAGGCCGTACTCGGTGTCGTTCGCGATCGCGATCGCCTCGTCCTCCGTGGAGAAGGTCTCCACGGTGATCACCGGGCCGAAGCCCTCCTCGACCACCGCAGGGTTCTCGGAGGTGCACCGGTCGAGGACGGTCGGGGCGAAGAAGAAGCCCTGCTCGTGCTCGGGACCGCCCCAGTGGTGGCCGGTGCGCAGGCGGGCACCGGCCTCGATGCCGCGCTGGACGTAGTCGGTGACCTTGTCGCGGTGCTCCTTGGAGATCAGCGGGCCGGTCTCCGCCGCCTCGTCGAGCGGGCCGCCCATCACGATGCCCTCGGCGCGGGCGACGAGATCGTCGACGAACTGCTCGGCGATGGTGTCCTGCAGGATCAGGCGCGTCCCGGCGGAGCAGAGCAGTCCGGAGTCCATGAACGCGGCGTTCAGCGCGTTGTCGAGCGCGGCCTCGTAGTCGGCGTCGGCGAAGATGACGTTGGGGTTCTTGCCGCCCAGCTCGAGGGCGACCTTCTTGATGTCCTGCGCGGCGGAGGCGGCGATCTTCCGCCCGGTGACCAGGCCGCCGGTGAAGGAGACCAGGTCGATCTCCGGGTGCGAGGACAGTGGAGCGCCGACCACGGCGCCGCTGCCGAGCACCAGGTTCGCGACCCCCGCGGGCAGGCCGAGCTTCTCCATCACGTCCACGATCAGGATCGTGGTGTGCGGGGTGAGCTCGGCCGGCTTGATGACGAAGGAGTTGCCGGCGGCCAGGGCCGGGGCGATCTTCCATGCGGCCTGCAGCAGCGGGAAGTTCCAGGGCGTGATCATGCCGCACACGCCGATCGGCTCGTGCACCACGCGGGAGATCACGGTGTCGTCCCCGGCATCGACCAGCCGGCCCGGGTTCTGGCCCGCGACCTTCCCGAAGTAGCGGAAGCAGGCGGTGATGTCGTCCATGTCGCCCTCGGCCTCGACCAGGCGCTTGCCGGTGTCGAAGGCCTCTGCGCGGGCGAACTCGTCCTTGCGCTCCTGGAGCTGATCGGCGACCTGCAGCAGGAAGTCACCGCGCTCGGAGGCCGGCCTGTCGGCCCAGACGCGGGACTCGAAGGCCCGGCGGGCCGCGAGGATCGCGCGCTCGACGTCCTCGGTGGTGGCCTCGGAGACGACGCCGACCTCGCGCTGATCGGCCGGGCAGATCACGGCGCGGGTCTCGCCGGAGGACGAGGGGACCCACGCTCCATCGATGAACAGGGTGGCGGTGGTGTCAGTCATGGCGCTCCTCGGAGTCGGTCGAGTCGGTGGCGTGGGTGGAGCCGGCGGACTCGGTGGCGGGGTCGATGTGGTCGGTGTCGCTCCAGGTGTCCGGCGCGGTGACCGGGATCGTGCCGGTCGCCGTGCCGATCTCGGTGCTCATCGTCAGATACATGATGTGGGCATCGTAGGAGTCCAGGACATCGGCGATGACCTGGTCCTTCGAGTAGCCCATGATGTCGCGGCCGCGGGAGCCGAGGGAGGAGAAGATCTCCACCCGGTAGTAGGTGTCCCGCACCGCGGCGAGGTTCGCGGCGAAGCTGGGCGTCGAGTACGCGACCGGGTAGGTCTGGTACTTGAAGTCCTCCGCGTCGGGGAAGGAGACGACGAGGTCCACGAACGGGATCTCGCTGTCCGGATGCGCACCGCGGTGGCAGGAGACCTCCGCGCCGAGCGTCCTCAGCTCGGCGGCGACCTCCTCGACCGCAGGGGTCGCGACGGAGTTGATGAAGGCGCTCGCCTGCTCCGCGGTGGCGTAGGACATGCGGTGCCGCAGCCGCTGGCGCCAGGAACCACGGTCGCCGCCATCTGCCTCACGGACGCGGCTGGTCAGCAGGGCGGGGAGGGTCGCCTGGCGGGATTCGAGGTTCATGCGCTCGGTGCGCAGCACCTTCCACAGGCTGAACATCACCAGGTAGATCATCACCGACAGCGGCAGTCCGACGATCACGGTCGCGGCCTGGAGCGTGTAGACACCGTCGATGAACAGCATCACCAGGGTCAGGGCGCCGGTGATCACGGCCCAGACGATGCGCAGCCACGGCGGGCCGTCGGAGTCGGTCGTGGTGGCCTTGGAGGTCATGTTCGCCATCACCAGCGAACCGGAATCCGCAGAGGTGGTGTAGAAGAACAGTCCGGTGAGCAGCGCGAGCGAGACCGTGAAGAGCGCGCCGGGGTACTGGTCGAGCAGGTTGAAGAATCCGGACTCGGGCTGGTTGATCGCGAGGTCGAGGAACGCCTCGTCCCCGAAGAAGCTCATCGCCGCGTTCCCGAAGATCGAGACCCACATCAGGATGAAGGCGAAGGGGATCAGCAGCACGCCGATGACGAACTGTCGCAGGGTGCGGCCCCGGGAGATGCGTGCCAGGAACAGGCTCACGAAGGGCGACCAGGCGATCCACCAGGCCCAGAAGAACAGGGTCCAGTCGGCCATCCACTGATCCGCGGGGTAGTCCGCCGCGCCCTCGCTGTACGCGAAGGTGTTCATCAGCATCGAGGGGAACCGCGAGAAGAAGTCGCCGATGTTCTGGACCAGGGCGTTGAGCAGCTGAGGGGTGTTCCCGGAGAACAGCACCCACAGCATCAGCACGATCGCGAGGCCCACGTTGAGCTCGGAGAGCCGGCGGATGCCCTTGTCCACGCCGGAGACCGTGGACAGGATCGTGATGAACACCGCCAGGGCCATCAGGGCGATCTGCACCGCGAGCGAGTTCGGGATGCCGAACAGTGCGGAGAGTCCGAAGTTGAGGAACACCACGCCGATGCCGAGGGACACGGAGATGCCGAAGATCGTGCCGATGGTCGCGCCGATCTCGGCGACATGGCCCACGGCGCCGTGGATCCGCCTGCCGAAGATCGGCGCGAGCGCCGAGCGGATCGACAGCGGCAGGTGGTACCGGTAGGCGAACAGGCCGAAGGCCATCCCCATCAACGCGTACATCGCCCAGCCGGGGATCCCGTAGTGGAAGATCGTCCAGACGGTGGCCATCCGGGCGGCGTCCTCGGAACCGGCCGGGACGTCCGGAGGGGTGAGGAAGTTCGTGGCCGGTCCGGAGATCCCGAAGAACATCAGGTCCACGCCGATGCCGGCCGCGAACAGCATGGCCGCCCAGGTGAACAGGTTGTACTTCGGCACCGAATGGTCTGGGCCCATCTTCGTCCCACCCACCTTGGAGAAGGCGACGATCAGCACGAAGACCACCACGAGCGCGGCGGTCAGGACGTAGTACCAGCCGAAGTTGGTCGCCACCCACGCCATGGAGCCGAAGATGACGGTCTCCGCGGTGCCGGGCCAGATCGCGGCGAAGAGCACGAAGCCGACGATGATCACGGCGGTGCCGAGGAACACCGGCCAGTTCACCGGGGAGCGGGCGGGCGCCGCCGCAGCGGCCGGGGACACGTGCGGACCGTCCCCTCCTCCGGGGCTCGCGCCGGTGCCGGGGGAGTCAGCGGGACGAGGAGAGGGCGTGGCCTCAGCCATCACGGTCCTTTCGTTCGACGTGCGAGCGGTGCGGACCTGCTCGCACGGGCGAGCGGGACCCGCAGCGGGATCGGAGCCGACGCCCGAGTGCATCCCCAGGTCGCAGGCCTTTCGACCTTAGAAGCTTTCAGAACCTGAGGCCAATGTCGCGCGGGGGAGGTGATCCAGCAGTCACCATCCGGATCCGTGAGGGGGTCAGCGGCGCGTGCCGCGAGACCGTTCCAGTGTGGCCTGCGCCACTACAGTAGTCCAGGTGTCAGCCACCGGACCGGTGGTGGGAGTGCCTCGCCGCCGTGCGCTCGTTGCCGCGCACCTCGTGCTCGATCCCCTGTGCCCCGCCCATGGGGCCCGTGTGGTGGCCGGCCCCATCGGGGACCAAGGGATTGTCGATCGCCATTCGTAGATTCCAGCGCCCCCGAGGCGGGTCGCGCTTCAGGTGCGACGTGCTTGCTCAGGACCGGGAACGGCGTCACACGACTCGGGCCCCCTGTGGTGCCGGACAGTCCACGATCTCGACCCGCGCCGGTTCCGTGCCGGCCTCGCGAGCCACGATCACAGAATGCGACAGCTGTCCGACTTCTCAAGCCCTCCAGCGCGATAACACCCCTTATCCGAGTTCCGGGTTGCCCGGATCGACCGTCACCCCTCCGCTACCGCCTCGCTCATTGCGCTGATCTGGAACGTCGCTCCCTCGGGATCGGCGATCGTGGCGATCCGCCCGAAGGGGCAGTCGATCGGACCGTCGAGCACGGTCCCGCCGTGCTCCTCGATGCGTTCGATCGCCGCGGCGGAGGAATCGACGGCGAGGTAGAAGCGCCAGCCGGCATCCTCGACGGGCATCACTCCGCTGGCATCGCACAGTCCCCAGCTCGCGGACTCCCCGGGGCCGTTGGTGGCGTAGCGGACGGAGTCATCCTCCATCGACTCGCCCATCGGCACCAGCTGTGCGTCGAACACGGAGGTGTAGAAGGCAGAGGCGGCATCGAACTGGTGGGTCATCAGCTCGAACCACACCGGGGAGCCGGGTGAGCCGGTGAACTCGTAGCCCTCGAACTCCTCGGCCTGCCACATGCCGATGGTGGCGCCGGTGGGGTCCTTCAGCATGACGTTCCGGCCGTCGGTGCCGATGTCCATGACGGGGGTGAGGGCGGTGGCGCCGTGCTCGAGGGCGGCGGCGAGGCGCGTGTCGGCGTCGTCCACGGTGAGGTAGACGTCCCAGCCGGTGGGCAGTGCCGTGCCGTCGGGCGCGGTCATCCCCGCGACCGACATGGCACCGCCCACGGGGGCGCCGTCGATGTTGGAGATGATCGCGTAGTGGCCGAACTCCGCGCCGAGGTCGCGGAAGGTCCAGCCGAAGACTCCCGTGTAGAAGGCCTTGGCGGCGTCGAGGTCCTGGACGGACAGATCGGTCCAGGTGCTGGTTCCGGTGGTCCTGCTCATGTGTGCTCCTGGAGGAGGTCGAGCACGGGGACCGGACGGTCCGCCGCCGGGGCCGCGGTGAGCGCAGTCACAGAGAGAAGTCTACGAGCTCGGCACGGCACCGCAAGGGGGCAGGGCCGTCGTCCCGTCGGGTCGTCGACGCCTACGCCTGCGGAGCGTTCTCCGGCTCCGGCTGCCGTGGCCGGGAGCCGCGCAGGAAGCAGGCGCCGATCAGGCCCAGCAGGGAGATCACCCCGGCCACCGCGAAGGCCACGTTCACGCCGTGGATCGTGCCGGCCACGCCGTACTCCTCGGGGTCACGGGCGGCGGCCGTCATCACCGTCACCAGCACCCCGGTGCCGACGGAGGCGGCGACTTGACGCATCGTGTTGTTCACGGCGGCGCCGTGGGGGATCATCAGCGGCGACAGCTGGTTCAGGGCGGCCGTGGTCACCGGCATGATCACCATCGCGGTGCCGAGCATCCGCACCGCGTTGACGATCGCGATGTAGGCGAAGGTCGTGTCCACGCTGAGGCGGGCGAGCAGGAAGCTGGTGATCATCAGCAGCGCGAAGCCGATGATCGCGAGCGCCGAGGCACCGAAGCGGTCGAAGATCCGGCCCGTCACGGGGGACATGAAACCCATGATGAGCGCACCCGGCAGCAGCACCAGCCCGGACTCCATGGCGGTGAAGTCGCTCATGTTCTGCATGAACAGGGGGATCATCAGCATCCCGCCGATCATCGCCATGAACACCAGCATGCCCAGCACGGTGCCGAGGGTGAACATGCGGTTTCTCAGCACCCGCAGCTCCAGCAGCGGCTCCTCCAGGCGCAGCTGGCGGTGGGTGAACCACACCAGCGTCAGCACGCCCACGACGAGCGGGACGAGCACCTGCCCGCTGGTCCAGCCGACGTTGCCGGCGTTGCTGAAGCCGAACAGCAGCCCGCCGAAGGCGAAGGTGGACAGGATCAGCGAGAGCACGTCCAGTCGCGGGTTCGTCTGCTCGGTGACGTTCTTCAGCGTCCGGTGCGCGAAGAGCAGCGCCCCGAGTGCGATCGGCAGCATCATCACGAACAGCACCCGCCACGACCAGTGGTCCACGATGAATCCGGAGAGGGTGGGTCCGATCGCGGGGGCGAAGGAGATCACCAGGCCGAAGGTGCCCATCGCGGTGCCGCGCTTGTGGATGGGGAAGATCGCGAACAGGATCGTCTGCATCAGCGGCATGATCATGCCGCCGCTCGCGGCCTGCACCACCCGGCCCAGCAGCAGCACGCCGTACACCGGGGCGATCGCGCAGATGACGGTCCCCACCGCGAAGATGCCCAGCGCGGCGAAGAACATCGTGCGCGTGGAGAACTTCTGGATCAGGAACGCGGTCGCCGGGATCATGATGCCGTTGACCAGCATGAACAGGGTGGTCACCCATTGCGCGGTGTTCGCGGTGATGCCGAAGTCCACCATGAACGCGGGCAGCGCCGTGTTCAGCAGGGTCTGGTTCAGGATGATGACGAACGCGCCCGCCAGCAGCACCGCCATGGTGATGTTGCGGCTGGTCTGGTCCTGGACATGCTCGTCGGGGTCCGGGGGGCTCCCGGGCGTGCTCGATCCGGTCGGCTCGTCGGCCACGGGCGTCCTCTCCTGAGTGGTGGTGTCTCGGAAGCACCGTAGGCGGAACCTGCACCGACTGCAATGTTCTTCCTCGAGGGTGTGACATGTCGTGCGGGGAATCATCGGCGGGACCGCCCGGATCCTCTGGTGATTCGCGCTCTGGCCGGTGCTGCTGCTGGCCGGGGCGAGCCTGTGACGGCACCTGCTCCACCGCGTCCCCCTGCGCTGCACGCCCTCCCTGTGGTCGATCGTGTTCCCGCTGGGGATGTTCGCCGTCGCTGACCCCGCCGGGAACCACCATGGACGCGACACCGAGGACGTGCTTGAGTGGAGGGAGCCGCGGCGAGGGCCGGGGCAGAACTCTTCGAGGAGCGATCGCCATGAGCGATGCCGAGACCAGCACCATCCCCGCAGCCTCACCCACCGGCGTCGCCGCCGGGGAGCTGCTGGTGGACTTCATCCTCTCCCTCGACGGCTGCGCCGCCGGTGACGGCTGGCCGGGATGGTGGGGGCTCGAGAGCCCCGAGTACCTCACCTGGCTGTCCGAGCAGCCGGACTCCGTCACCCTGATGGGTGCCACCACCTACCGGCTGATGTCCCAGATGGCCGAGCAGGCGCAGCGGATCGACGTCTCCGAGGAGGAGAAGGCCAGCTTCGCCCAGATGGCCGAGCTGCCGAAGGTCGTCTTCTCCTCCACCCTTCAGGAACCGCTGGCGTGGCCGAACACCACACTGATCAGCACTGATGCGGTCGAGGCGGTGCGGGAGCTCAAGCGCACGGCGACCTCGCCCCTGACCACCACCGGCAGCATACGGCTGAGCCATTCGCTGCTGAAGGCCGGGATCGTGGACCGGTTCCGGATCATCCTGTTCCCGGTGATCACCGGGCGCACCGGCCTGGAGCGGATCTGGGAGCAGTTCGAGGACTTCGGCCTCGAGCTGGCCGCCGCCCGCACCTTCGAGGGCGGTCTCCAGCTGCTCGAGTACGTCCCCACCTATCTCGCCCAGCCTCCCGGCACGGCCTGGGAACGGAGCGACGGGGAGCTGCGATGAGCGCGCCGATGGAGGACCAGCCCGGCAGGCCGGCCATCGTCGACTGGCAGCAGTGGCAGACGGCTCGCGACGGCCTGCTGGCCCGGGAGAAGGCCCACACCCGGGAGGGCGATGCGATCGCGGCCGCACGGCGCCGCCTGCCGATGGTGGAGATCGACGGGAGCGCCACGGTCACCGGCCCCGACGGCCCCGTGCCCTTTGTCGAGCTGTTCGAGGGGCGCGACCGGCTCGTGGTCTACCAGCACATGTGGCACGACGGCGCCCCGCACCAGGGCCAGTGCGAGGGGTGCACGACCACGGCCTGGCACCTCCACGATGCGACCTACCTTCAGGGCCACGGGGTCTCCCTCGCGATCCTCACCACCGGTCCCTGGGAGGAGGTTCAGCCCTTCCTCGCCTTCATGGGCTACAGGCGCGTGCCCTGGTACTCGGCGCGAGAGGCGCCGGCTCCGATCGGCGGTGACATGGGGTACCTGGCGAGCTTCCTGCGTCTCGGGGAGCGAGTGTTCCTCACCTACCGCACCACCGGTCGCGGCAATGAGCGGGTGAACTTCTCGATGGGGCTGCTGGACATGACGCCCTACGGCCGTGGCGAGGAGTGGGAGGACGTCCCGGAGGGCTGGCCCGCCGGGCGCCACGCCTGCTGGTCCTGGCGCACCGACGCCGAGGGCACCCCCACCTGGGGCGGTACCAGCAGACCGCTTCCGCAGTGGACTCGGCCCGGTGCCGCCCCGGTGACGACGCTGGGCAGGCGCGAGGCGCACTGACCCCCTCGCCAGCCCCGCCCCGGAGGTTCACTCCACGGTGATCTCTCCCATCGGGCCCCAGCCGTCGCTGTCGATCTGGTGGGAGATGATCTGCGGGGTCGCCTCGAGGTACTGCGGGAACTCCTCCTGCATCTTCTGGAAGTGCGGGGAGTTCACGTGCGGACCGGCGCCCTCGTCGGTGAACGCCTCGATGAGCACATAGGTGCTGGGCTCCTTCACGCTGCGCGACCACTCGAACCACAGGTTCCCGGGCTCGGCGAGGGTGGTCTCGGTGAACTCGCTCGCGATCTCCGGCCACCGGTCGGCGTACTCGGGCTTCACAGGGAACTTCACGTTGATGAGGATCATCGGGGGTCCTTCCGGTTGATCGTGTGGTCGGGCGCGCTCGCGGGCCCGGTGCGGCCCGCTCGCATCCAGCATCATGCCCGATCGGCCGACGGCGTTCCGTGTGCGACGCTCAGCGCGCGACGGTGTTCGATGTCGCCCCGGTGCGGGTCGAGGTCTTCGGGAACGTGAAGCGGTACTGCTTCTTCGAGCTCGAGGTGACCTTCACGGTCGCCTTCCCGTTCGAGAGCTTGACCTTCTTCACCGTCTTCCAGGTCTTCCCGGACTTCACCTGCAGGGTCGCGCTGGAGGGGTTGTAGGCCCGGTACTGGTCCCAGTCCAGGTTCAGGCTGCTCGCCTTTGCGGTGAGGGTGACGGTGCGGCCCGTGCGGCTCGAGCTGAGGGACGCCTTCGACTTGGCCCTCACGTAGAAGGACTTCGTCGTGCCGTCGGTGTAGCTGCGGTAGTCGGTGTAGGTGCCCAGGGAGTCGCGCGCGGTGTATCCGGCGACGACGTCGGCCGGGCCGATCGTGTACTTGCCCAGACCGTCCATCCACGGGCAGAGCTGCAGCCGGTTGAGGGTCTTCCCGTCCTCGGACGAGAGCCAGTTCACGAGGTCCCGGCCCCGGGTGACGTCCACGTCGATCCAGGACTCCTTGTAGTCCTTCTGCTTCTTCGTGGTCATCGAGACGGAGACCATGCGGCAGTAGCTCGAGGTGATCACCTGATCGGAGACCTTGTACGAGCTGATGTCGATCGGGCGGGTGCTCGCGCTCGCCGAGGGGACGAGGGCGACCGAGGCGAGCAGTGCGATCAGGACGGCGACCGCCGACGTCGTCAGTCGCTGGAGTCTGGACATGGGACCTCCCGGGAACGGGCTGCAGGAACATGGGGGTGATGCAGGGAGAGCGGGAAAGAGCAGGGTGAGGAGAGCGAGCGGCGCCCACCATCGGACGCGGCCTCCAGGGCCGCCTCCGGCCCTCGATGGCAGGAAGATAACCCACCGCGGGGACATTCGAGAAGAGCCCTGTTGATCACAGGGCGGGACACTGTCCTCATGCTGCGGCTACCGGCCGTCGGCCGCAGTTCTCCGACTGCTGGCTGCCGGTTGTCTGCCGTCGGCTGCCCGTTGCCGACGGCCGGTCGCGCCGGTGACCGGCGCGGGAGGGCCGGCTCAGGCCTTGATGCAGATGACCGGCTTGTTCGACTCGAGGATGATCTGCTGCGCGGAGGACCCCAGGAAGAGCTTCGCGACCGCACTGCGATGGCGCACCCCGATCACGACCGCGGAGATGTCGTCCTGCTCCGCACGGTCGATCAGGTCACCGGTGGGAGAGTGGTCCCGTTCGTCCGGGCGCTCGACCCTCTCGACCACCTCGCCGAGATCGGGGGAGGGGGTGTGCGTCCCGGACATCAGGAACAGGACCACGTCCTCCCCACGGCGGCGGGCCTCTTCGATGCCGAAGCGGTAGGCGGCCTGTCCGGCGGGGGTGTCGGTTCCGGCGACGAGGACTGACATGGATGCTCCTTCGCATGGTCTGTCCGGGCACCCTAGCTGATCTGCGGACGGACAGGGCGAGCACCACCCGTTCCATGGTTACACTGGCCGATCAGCGCACCGTGGCGCCCGTCATGGCTGTGCAGCGCCCCGAAGAAGGAGACCTGCCATCGCCCCCGCGGAGCAGCCGGAACCGCCCCGGCCCACACCGAATCCCACCCGCCGCCGAGCCCTCAGCATCGGCTTCGGCGTGCTCGCCGTCCCGGTGATCGGCATCGCTGCCGCGCAGTCCATCCGCGCCGCCGCCGGCGGCACCAATGTGCGCTCGAACCTGACCCTCATCGCACCGGCCGCGGCCGGCGGCGGCTGGGACGCCTTCCAGCGCGAGCTGCAGCAGACCATGCGCTCCAACAGCCTGGTGGGCAATGTGCAGGTGGTGAACATCCCCGGAGCCGGCGGCACCATCGCGGTGGGCAGCCTCAGCCAGCTGACGGCCCCCAACAACCTCATGGTCGGGGGCACCGGCCAGATCGCGGCGCAGATCCAGTTCGGCACCGAGGCCGTGCTCACCGACGTCACTCCCGTCGCCCGCGTCGTCGAGGAGTACGCCCTGGTCACCGTGCCGGCGGAGTCTCCGCACCAGGACCTGGACTCCCTGATCGAGGCCTGGGCCGAGGACCCGCCCGCGATGGCATGGACCGGCGGCGGCTCCTTCGACCAGCTGGTGATGACGGACCTCGCGCTCGCCGCCGGCATCGCCCCCAAGGAGACCACCTACATCTCCTCGGACGGCGGCGGGGAGGCGATCCAGGCACTGCTCAACGGCACCGCCCAGGCCACGGCCGGGGGCTTCGCGGACATGTACCCGCAGATCCAGTCCGGGCGCCTGCGCGGACTGGGCGTGGTCGCCCCCGAGCCCCTGGACGGCATCGACATCCCCACCCTGCCCGAGCTCGGGTACGACGTGACCCTCACCAACTGGCGCGCCCTGTTCGCGCCCCCCGGCGTGAGCCCGGAGGACATCGCCGACCTCGAGGAGCTGATCACCGAGGCGGTCGCGACCCCCGAATGGAAGGACGCCGTGCAGCGGTACTACTGGGAGGAAGTCCCCCTGGGCAGCGAAGAACTGGTGCAGTACGTGGCCGACGAGACCGAGCGGATCGCCGGACTGTTCGAGGAGATCAACGGATGAGCGCCGAGAACCGCGCCCCCGGGGACCCCGCGCTCCCCGAGCCGGCCACCGCTGACGCCGCCCTCGCGACCAGCGGCGGCGACAGCAGCGCAGACGCTCCCGCCCCCGGGACCGGGCAGCACGGTTTCTGGCACGGACGCTCCGCACTGCTGATGCCGGGCCTGCTCGCCGCGTTCAGCCTGTTCCTGCTCATCGGTGCCGGGCTGCTTCCCGCCGATGATGCGGACTTCCCCGGCCCCCGCTTCTTCCCCGTGCTCCTCGGGGCGATCGGCATGGTGCTGGCGGTGCTGCTCGCCCTCGGCGTGCTGCGCACCCCCGAACCGGTCACCGAGACCTCCGGGCGCCGCTACCGCACCCACTCCGACTTCGCCGCCCTGGGCTGGGTGGCCGGCGGCTTCCTCGCCTTCGCGCTGCTCATGCCGTGGCTGGGGTGGATCCTCGCCGGGGCGCTGCTGTTCTGGTGCGCCGCTCACGGGTTCGGCTCCCGCCGCCCGCTCTTCGACATCCTGATCGCGCTCTTCCTCAGCTCGGTCATCTATCTGATCTTCGGCAGCGGGCTGGGCCTGATACTGCCGTCGGGCATCCTGGGAGGAGGGTTCTGATGGAACAGCTCGACCTGCTCATGCAGGGCTTCGCGGGAGCCCTCACCCCGATGAACCTCCTGTGGGTGGTCGTCGGCTGCCTGCTCGGCACCGCCGTCGGCGTGCTGCCCGGACTCGGCTCCTCGATGGCGGTGGCGCTGCTGCTGCCGATGACCTTCGCCCTCGAGCCCACGGCGGCGTTCATCCTGTTCGCCGGCGTGTACTTCGGTGGCCTGTTCGGCGACTCGACCATGGCGATCCTGCTGAACACCCCCGGACAGGCCTCCGCCATCGCCTCCACCTTCGAGGGGCACAAGATGGCCAATGCCGGCCGGGCGCCGCAGGCGCTGGCCACCGCTGCGATCGGGGCGTTCGTGGGCGGCATGATCGCCTCGATCCTGGTCGTCTTCCTCGCGCCGACCCTCGTGGCGCTGTCCTCCAGCTTCGGCCCGCCGGAGTTCTTCGCCCTGGCGCTGTTCGCCTTCGTCGCCACCTCCTCGGTGGTCGCCGACAACGTCCTCAAGGGCCTCGCTGCTCTGGTGCTCGGCATCGGCATCACCGTGATCGGCACCGACGGCGTCACCGGACTGCCGCGCTTCACCCTGGGATCGCCGCAGCTGTTCGACGGGATCTCCCTGGTCACCGTCACGGTCGCCGTGCTCGCTCTGGGCGAGGTGCTGTTCGTCGCCTCCCGCGTGCGCCGCGACCGGCAGGACCTGCGCGTGCGGGCCGGGGGCGGAGGCGCCTTCCTCAGTCGGAAGGAGTTCGTCGAGGCGGCGCCCGCCTGGGGCCGGGGCACGGTGATCGGGCTGCCGTTCGGTGTGATCCCCGCCGGCGGCGCCGAGGTCCCCACCTTCCTGGCCTATGAGGCGGAGCGGCGTCTGGACCGACGTCGCAAGAAGCCGATGTTCGGCAAGGGCGCGATCCGCGGCCTCGCCGCCCCGGAGGCGGCGGGCAATGCCACCACCGGCATGGCGATGGGTGCGCTGCTGGCACTGGGCCTGCCCGTCTCCGCGACGGCCGCGATCATGCTCGCCGCCTTCCGCCAGTACGGGCTGCAGCCCGGGCCGCTGCTGTTCGAGAACAGCCGCGACCTGGTGTGGCCGCTGCTGGCGAGCTTCTTCCTGGCGATGGTCGTGCTGCTGGTGATCAACCTTCCCTTCGCCCAGCTGTGGGCGAAGCTGCTGCTGATCCCCAAGCCCTACCTCTACGGCGGCATCACCCTGTTCTGCGGTCTCGGGATCTGGGCGATCTCCGGGGCGGTCTTCGATCTGGTGCTGCTGCTGGTCATCGGTGTGATCGGCTTCCTGATGCGGCGCTACGACTATCCCGTCGCGCCGCTGATGATCGGCATGGTGCTCGGCCCGCTCGCGGAGTCCTCGCTGCGTGACGCGCTGCTCTCCTCGGTCGGGGATCCCCGGGTGCTGGTCTCCAGCCCGATCACGATCGTGATCTACCTGCTGCTGTTCGGTGTGATCGCCCTCTCGGTGCGTGCCGCGGTGCGCCAGCGGACACGCCGCGACCTCTGAGCGCGGCGCATGGCGCGTCCGTCGGAGGGCCCACGTGCACCCGTCGGCGGGCCCACCGCGCCGACGGGCCGCCCCGCGGACGGCCCACCGCGCGGACCTGCCCACCAGCCAGCGGGCCCACGCATGACGACGGCCGGGTCGCCCTGAAGGGTGACCCGGCCGTCGCGCTGTGCGCCGCGGAGCGGGGGAGTGCTCGGCGGGACAGCGATCAGCGGAGGAGTGCTCCTCAGGGAAATGCTCAGAGGTGGACGGTGACGTCCCCTGACTCACGCAGCTCGGCGGCGATCGTGGTCGCCGCCTCGTTCTGCTGCTGGGTGACGGACTGCTGTGCGAGCTGGTCCTTCACCTCCTCGAAGGGGGGCACCTGCGCCTGCTGACCGCCGGCCTGGGACTGCTGCTCGACCATCTGGTCGTACTGCGTCTTCAGCTCCTTGTCGCTGGGCTCCTTGATGTCCGCCTCCTGCTCGATGAAGGTGGTGAGCTTGAACTGCGAGGCGGCGTCCTTGCGGACGTCCTCCTCGCTCATGCCCTGCTGCTCGAGCGTGGTCACCACCTCGTCGGCGGATCCCAGCCCGTTCTGCCCGGCGATCTCCTCGAGCGTCGCGTCGACGTCCGCCCGCGTGGGCTCGATGCCGGCGTCCGTCGCACCCTGCAGCAGCAGGCGGTTGTCCACGAGCTGGTTGGCGACCTGTGACTTCATCTCGGTCTGGTCCACCTCCTGGCCGGTGCTCTGCTGCTGCATCGCGGCCTGCTGGAGCTGGGACTCGTAGACCGGGACGAACTCCTCCTTGGTGATCTTCTCGCCGTTGATCTCGGCGACGACCTCGGGCACGTCGGAGACGTCCGCCTGCGGTGCCTGGGGCGCCTGCTGACCGCCGCCGTCGCTCGCGGCGGGGGCCTGCCCTCCCTCACTCGCCGCCGGCTGTCCGCCGCCGTCGCTCGCGCCCGAGGTGCCGGCCTGGTCGCCGCTGCATCCGGTCAGCGCGATCGCCGCGCTGAACGTGAGGGCGGCGAGAGCTCGCCGGAGTGTCCGCTGACTGGGAACCTTCACTGTGCCTCCTGTGGTCGTTGGCGCGGGCGACGCTACGCGCCGAAACCTGGAACGCTGTTGCGGCTCCGTCCAGCTGACGGTCAGGCGAGAGTGTTCTCGCCGGTCAGAGGGCATCTGTGACGTGGAGATCCGGCCGAGACCTGCTTCACGCACCGGCGTGGCCCGACCGGGACCCGGCGCGCCGATGGCGGGCCCGGCGGCTGCTGCCACCGAACCCGCCTGGGATGCGCAGAGCCCTCGTCTACTCCAGGTGCGCGAGCGCGTAGACCGTCATCGCGTCCCGGACGTAGGCGGCGAACTCCCGCCCGTCCTCCGAGAAGGTCTTCCCGAAGCGGGGGTCGGCGACATACATGTCGCCGAGGCCCACGAAGGCGTCGGGCCCGGGGCGCTGTCCGCCCCACCCGGCGCTCACCCATTCGTGCAGCCGTCCGGTGAGGGCCTGGACCTGCTCGTCCTCGACGGGGAGCTCCCTCGCCGAGGCGTCGGCGAAGCCGGCCACCAGCTCGTCGATCCGGTGCTGGAACTCCTGCTTCTCGGTGTCGCTCAGCGAGCGCCACCACCTGTCGGAGTCGGCGTGCGCCTGCGCGCCCCACCGCTCCTCGACCTCGTCCTTGTACTGCGTGTGGTCGAATCCGTCGAACATCGTGTTCGCCATGAGATCTCCTCCTGTCTCGAGAATCCTGATCGTGGAATGCACCGAATCGACGATGCGGCTGAGCCGCTGCTGCTCGCGCTGAAGCTGTTCGGCGTGCTCCCTCAGCGAGGACGCGACGTCGACCTGCTCCGTGAGCACCCGGCCGATCTCCGGCAGCCCGAGCCCCAGCTCGCGCAGCACGAGGATCCGCTGCAGGCGCAGCAGACCGTCCCGGTCGTAGTACCGCAGTCCGCCGTGCCCGGTGCGAGAGGGTCGCAGCAGGCCCGTCTGCTGGTAGTGGCGCAGAGTGCGGCTGGTCGTGCCGGTGGTCCTGACGACCTCCTGCATCGACCATTCCTGTGTGCTCATGCCGGTTCCTCTCCCCGTCGCGACACCCTGCTGCGATCGGTGCATGCTCCATCCTGTCGCTTGACGTCGCGTCAAGCGCAAGCGGGCATCTCGACCGCTTCACGTGCGAGACGGGGCGGTCCGCCTCTAGGGTGTCGAGCCATGGAGATGAGGATCCCCGAGGACTGCGGCAACTCGCCCCGGATGGCGATCGTGGCCGACATCGTGACGGCCTGGGCGGCGGGGGAGGAGGGCGCCGTGCGCGAGTGGCTGCGCGAGGACGCCACCTGGCACCTCGTCGGCGAGGACGCCCCGGCACCCGAGGGGATCGTCCCGCCGCCCTTCGTCGCGGCGCGAGGAGAGATCCTCACCGTCCTGAACCACGGCCGCCTCGCCGCGTGCGACGGCTCTCTGGAGGGGGACGGTCAGCGGGTGGACTTCTGTCACGTGCTGCGTTTCGCCGGCACGACGAAGACCGCGCAGATCCGCGAGATCCGCACCTACCTGCAGCGCTCGCCGACCGTGCGCTGAGCCGCCGAGCGGGTGCCGGCGGATCCACGAGCGCGGACGGATGCGCGAGTCCCGTACCGATCTGCACGGACCGGTGGCCGCCCGCTGTGCCGTTGCGCGAGGGGCGACGGCCATTGCGTTGACGTGAACCGGATCGGCGCTCGACGTGGTTCAGATCCAGACAATCGTCGTTGGCCGTCCGCTGGCCGCTCGTCGTTCGCCTGCAGCCGTCCGTCGGCCGCTCGCCGTGTGCTCGCCACCCGTCTCACGCCCGACGCGCGACGCATCGCGCGGGAGCACGATGCGCCGGGCGTCGGGGTCACGGTGGAGTCTGGAACCGACCGGGCAACGCGGGCTGGAAGGGAAGGTGCCAGCCGGCCGGCGTCGGCCCGAGCGCTCAGTACCCGATGGACCTCAGGTACTCGCGGGACTCTCGGATGCAGTCGATCGGGTCGCGGCCGTAGGTGTCGTCCTGCTCGATGAGGAAGTACTCGGCGCCGGCCTTCTCCGCAGCGGGGAGCAGCGCGGGCCAGTTCATGTTGCCCTGGCCCACCTCGGCGAACTGGCCGAGCGACAGGAAGGCTCCGTAGAACTCCTTCATGTCGATCTCCTTCGCCTCGAACTTCGCGTAGACATCCGTGGGGAGCGGGGCGACTCGGAAGTCCTTGACGTGGATGAGCTTGCAGGCGCCGGAGTATGCCTCGAGCATGTCCAGCGGAGCCATGCCGCCGCGCTGGACCCAGTGCAGGTCCACCTCGAACAGCAGCGACGGGGCGACCCGGCGCACGATGTCGAAGATCCGCTCGCCGTCGAACTGGATGAGGTCCACGTGGTGGTTGTGGTAGCACAGCGTGATGCCCTGCTCCGCAAGGCGGGCGGCGTAGGGCTCCACCGAGGCGGCCCACTCCTCGACGGCGGGCTTCGAGGTCATCGCCTTGAAGGGCATCATGCCGATGCGCAGGAAGCGGGAGTCTGTCCTCTGGCAGGCTTCGACGGCGCGGTCGAACTCGGTGGAGAGGGCGAAGCCGTTGCCGCCGGGCTCGATCGAGGCGCTCATCGCGGCGGTCTCGACACCGAAATCGGTCTTGCCCCGCACCAGGTCGTCGATGAGCTCGTCGGTCATCTCGACCTGGGAGACCTCGACAGCGTCGATGTCGAGCTCGCGCACCTGGCGCAGGACGTCATACATCCCCTGCTCGTTGATCTGGTCCTTGAGCATCATGAGCTGGAGTCCGAGGACGGGCATGGTGGTTCTCCTTCGAAGTGGGGGAGGAGCCGTGGTGCGGCTCCGGGGTGCGAGCGGAGGGGGCCGAGGGCGGTGCCGGCCGGACGGTCGGCAGCGGCGCCGGCCGGGCAGTCGGCAGCGGCGCCGGCCAGGTGGTCGGCCATGACGCCGACCGGGTGCGGCACGACCCGGGCCGACGAGCTGTCGGCGCCGGGTCGTGCGCGGAGGTGATCAGCTGCGGGTCGGGAACGTGCCCTCGGCCTCGATGCGCTGGTTCAGCTCGGTGAGGTACTCCTCGGCGGGGTAGTCGACCAGGTCGATCTCGCGGCCGGTCCAGGCCGACAGCTGCATGCCGGAGGCCAGACGCACGCCGTTGATGCCCTCGGCGCCATCGGCGATCAGCGGGGTGCCATCGTTGATGTGCGCCGCGAAGTTGGTCAGGACGGCGATGTGCTGCTGGCCCCAGGCCGACTCGTACTCCTTGACCTCGGTCTCGTACAGCTCGGACGTGTCGATCTTGCCCCTGAACAGTCGGCCCACGTCCTCGGTGGACATGGTGTCCGAGAGCGAGCGCTCGTCCTGCTTCAGGCGCGTGATGGTGACCTTCTTGGAGCCGTCCACCACGATCTTGCCCTTGTCGAACAGCATCTCCAGGCGGTCGGTGCCGATGATGTCGTTCGTCGAGGTGATGAAGCTGCCGGTGGCGCCGTCGCCGAAGTCGACCACCGCGTTGACCTCGTCCTCGGTGGCGATGTCGCGCTGGAAGCCGAAGGCGAGCTTCGCGAACACCCTCTTCGGAGTGCCGCACAGCCACTGCCAGAGGTCCAGCTGGTGGGGGGCCTGGTTGACCAGGACGCCGCCGCCCTCGCCGCCCCAGGTCGCGCGCCATGCCGACTGGTCGTAGTAGGCCTGCGGGCGCCACCAGTTGGTGATGATCCAGGAGGTGTGGCGCAGCTTCCCGAGCTCACCGGAGGCGATGAGGGCCTTGAGGTCGGTGTAGACCGGGTTGGTGCGCTGGTTGAACATGATCGCGAAGGTGGTCTCGGGGTGCTCCGCCGCGAAGGCGTTCATCTCCTCGACCTGCTTGGTGTACACGCCGGCCGGCTTCTCGGTGAGGGTGTGGATGCCCTTGCCGATCGCGGTGATGGTCATCCCCGCGTGGTCGAAGTGCGGCACGGTGGTGACCACGGCGTCGACGTCGCCGGAATCGAGCATCGCGAGATAGTCGTCGTAGAAGTGGACGTCCGGGTGCTTCTCGGCGGCGGCGTCCTTCTTGGCGGGATCGGTGTCCGCGATGGCGCCGAGGGTCATGCCCGCGACCTTGCCGTCCGCGAGGAGGCCGGCATACATGCCGCCCTGCGCGCCGAGTCCGATGATTCCGAGACGGACGGTCTTCTCTGGCTTCTCCGACATGGTGTCTCCGTTCTGATGGTGAGGACGCGCTGCCCCGGGACGGGGAGGCGGGGTGGGAGTGCGGGGAGGCGGGCACGGAATGCGTTTCCCGGCCTCCGTCGACCCTACAACGGCCGGCGGACCCGCTTCCGGGACACCGGCCGGGGCCTGCAGGGTCAGGGGTGTTCGGCGGCCGCGGCGGCCGTGGCGTGGCGCTCCTCGAGCAGGGCGACGTTCTCGTCGACCCGCTTCTTGGACAGCGGGTACCAGAACACCAGCGCCAGCAGGGAGGCCAGCAGCAGGAGTGCCGGGACCAGCGTGCCCAGGGTGTAGATGCCCTCGAGGACCGACTGCTCCTGGTCGACGCCGCCGGGCAGATAGCCGATCCAGCCCAGCGCCCAGCCGGTCAGGCCACCGGCGATCGCCTGACCCAGCTTCCGGGACCACGAGTACATGCCGTACACGGTGGCGTCGTTACGCTCTCCGGTGCGGATCTCCTGGAGGTCAATCACGTCAGTGATGAATGCCCAGATGAGGATGTTCAGCGCGGCGACGCCGAGCATCAGCAGCGCATAGCCAACCATGAACACGTACGGGCTGTCGGTGCGGATCACGAAGAGCAGCACGCCGGAGAAGACGCCGAGCGTGAGGCCGACGGCGCCGACCTCCTTCTTCCCGAAGGTCTTGGCGAGCTTGGAGGCCACCGGGACGAGCAGCAGGGTCGGGGCGAGGCCCACGAAGTTCACGACGCTCAGCAGCTGGCCGTTGTTGAAGTACTCGTTGAGCATGTACGGCATCATGCCGCCGAGCATCATGAAGGCGACGAGCATGAGCAGCGCAGTGGCGATCAGGCCCGTCAGGCCGCGGTTGGTGATCATCGAGCCGAGGGCGGCACCCAGACCCTGGCGCTCATCCTTGGCCTTCGGCGGCGTGTCGATGCGCTCCTCGACGTTCACGAAGCACAGCAGATAGCAGACGACGGCGAGGATGCCGCAGCCGAGCGCAGCCCACATCATCCGGCTGCCGGACATCTCGGACTGGCCGGAGACCTGGACGAACACGATCAGCGGCAGGAGCACGGAGATGGCGAGGTTGGCGAGGGTGCCGCCGAGGGAGCGGAACACCGACAGCGAGGCGCGGTGGCCGGGATCGTTGGAGATGACCGAGGCCATCGAGCCGTAGGGGATGTTGATCAAGGTGTAGAAGACCGAGCCCCACAGCATGTAGGTGACGACCATCCATGCCAGCTTCGCCCCGTAGATGCCGTCCCGCAGGAACGGCGAGAACATCAGGAAGGCGGCGACGGTCACCGGGATCATGATCCGCAGCAGCCACGGCTTGAAGCGCCCGGATCTGCCCGGTTTCAGCACGTCGATAAGTCGACCGGCTCCGACGTCCGTGAAGGCATCGAGGAGGCGTGCAACGAAGAGCAGGGTGCCCACGTGGGCGGCGCTGATGCCCATCACGTTGGTATAGAAGATCATGAAGAACGTGGACTGCAGGATGAACGTAAAGTCGTTCCCCCAGTCGCCGAACATGTAGCCGATCTTGTCCCGGAAGCCGAACGGCCGATTGGCCGTCTGCTGCGGCGCGCCGGAGGGGATCACCGGTCCCGGGTCCCGGATCGCGCTGGTGGTGCTCATCGTTGTGCTCCTTGGGTCTCATCCTTGAGGGCGTGAGCACCCGGGCGCCGGGGGCGCGGGGCTCGGTCACGCAGGTGTCGCCACGAGGGCGGCTGCGGCGGGTGCGTCGAGTCTGATCAGCACCCGCTTGACGAGGTGGTTGTTGCCAGATGTTGCAGGATCCGTATCCAGTCCTGTGATCACGAACTCGTCGGTAATGGCCACGTCACCTGCAGTCCTTAGAGGGCGCGAGGAAAGAGATCTGTCTCACTTTCGGTCAGCGAGAGAGCATTGGGAGTCGAATTGCCACGGGTTGCCACGTCCGAGCGGGGGTGCGGTCATCGTCGGTGCGGAGCCCGCCGCCTCGAGCTCGGCCGACGCGGTCTTGGCGTGCACGGGGCGAGGCGGCCACGGGCAGTGTGACGCGACCGCGCGACCGCGCGACCGCGCGACCGCGCGACGGCGTGACGGGACGACGGCAGGGCCGGGACGACGAGGACGGCCGGGCCACCTGTGAGGGCGGCCCGGCCGTCCGGGAGGGTGCGGCGATGCCGCGCGGGAGCGGCGACCGAAGGGCCGCGGCGTCCGGGAGGGATCAGTAGAGGTTCAGGAAGGCCTGCAGGACCTCCGTGGTGTCCTCGTCGATCTCGTCGGAGCCGTTCTGGGTGGCGCCGACCTCGTGCTGGAGCCCGGCGACGGTGTCCTCGCCGATCTTGCCGTCCTGCTCGGTGTTGGCCCAGGCCTGGAGCGCGAGGGTCGTCTCCTCGTTCATCTCACCGGTCTGCTCCACGCCCAGCCAGTCCTGGAGCGCGGTGACGGTCTTCGGGCCCATCGTGCCGTCCACCTCGAGGGTGCCGGCGACGGAGAGGTCACCGGTGGCCTTCGAGCCGGGCTCACCGGCGGGCTTCTCCGGGGCCGGGGCGGACTCCTGCTGGGGAGCCTGCTGCGGCTCCTCCTGCGGCTTCTCGGTCTCCTTGGTGAAGCCGTTCTCGTCGCAGTTGTCGGCGATGCCATCGCCGTCACAGCTCCAGTCGCCCTGGGGCTCGGTGCTCTCGCGCTCGGTGGAGCGGTTGGCCTGCTGGCCGGACTGACGGCTCTCGGTGGACTCCGGCTGGTCCTGTTCCGGGGCCTCCTGCTCGGGGGCCTCCTGCTCGGGGGTCGGGGAGCTGCCGGTGTCGGCGCCACCGCTGAGGGCGGAGCCGCAGTTCGGCCAGGCGCCTGCACCCTGCTCGGCCAGGACGCGCTCTGCCACGGCGATCTGCTGGCTCTTGGACGCCTGGTCGGCGCTGGAGGCGTACTCGGTGCCGCCGAAGCCCTCCCAGGTCTGCTGCGAGAACTGCAGGCCGCCGTAGTAGCCGTTGCCGGTGTTGATCGACCAGTCGCCGCCGGACTCGCAGGCGGCGACGTCATCCCAGCCGGTCGCAGCGTTCGCGGCGCCGCCGGTGGCGAGCATGCCGGTCGCGACGACCGCGCCGCCGGCGAGGGTCACCGCCGTGCGGGTCAGGCCGCGGCGCAGGGAGGCCGGGCGGGAGGAACGATGGGTGTGCGTGGTCTGGAGGGACATGCAGCCGTCCTTTCGCGTATCTCGCGTATCTCGCGTGACGAACGGCGGCCAACGTAGGCGATCCGGGGCCCCCGGACGCAAGGGGTGACGCGCCGGGACGGGCCAGAATTGACCATGTCCTGAAGCGGTGTTGACGCTCAACCCCTCCCTGTGCGGACATCTGACCAGCGATGATGGCAACGATCGTGGGTGTCGTGATGATTTTGTGATCGTTTGCTCGACCGTGTCTGCCACATCACTGTCGCGCAGGGTCAGAGCCCGCTCAGCGAGACGCTGCGGGGTGACACGGCGGCTGCACGGGGGCCGCCTGGCGGCAGGCTGCCGGCGGGCGGCTCACTGGTCGGCGGGTGGGTTGAGCGCCGCGCTCGCGGCCTCGCGGTGGGCCGGCTCGCCGGTCTGCAGGGCGAAGAGCCCGTAGGCGATGGGCCCGGCCGAGAACATCTCCGCGCAGTGCTCCGCGAGACGGGGCCAGGTGGTGCCACCTGCCGCCTCATACGCCTGGACCGCGACCTCGAACGCGTCCGCGGGGGCACTGACCTGAAGGAACATGAGGTCCTTGGCCGGATCGCCGATCGTGGCCGTGGTCCAGTCGATGATCCCTGAGATCTGCTCGTCCTCGACCAGGGTGTGGCCGGGGTAGAGCTCGCCGTGGGTGAGGACGGTGTGCTGCGGCCAGAGATCGTCCTCGGCCAGCCAGGCGTCCCACCGCTGCCGAAGCCGCGGGGCGATCTCGAACTCGGCGGCCACCCGGTCGAGGTCGCGTCGCCAGCCCCCGCGCACTTCGGCAGGGGAGCGGGAGTCGATGCCGGTGCCGGCTGCAGCGGCGGGGTCGACGGCGTGCAGCTGGGCGACGGTCCGTCCCAGTGAGGCGGCGTGGACAGGAGAGGTGATGTCCAGATGCCACGACACGGCGCCATCGGCCCCGACGCTGAGCCCGGGGACGCCCGGCAGCAGGGGATAGGCGATCAGCGAGTCCGACACGATCCGCCAGTCCGGGATCGCGACGTCCAGACGGGGGCGGAGGAAGGACAGCAGGCGACCCTCGACGGAGGCGCGATCCAGCACGTCAGGGCGGCGGGGGATGCGCAGCACCCAGTCCGTTCCGTCGGCAGCCGTCGCGATCGCCACCCGGAAGTCGAGCCCGATCTCCTCGGTGCGCAGCGTGTCCGGGGAGAGCTCGAGCCCATGGTCGGCGCCCAGCGCCACCAGGGCCTCGAGGTCGCCGGGCTCGAGCGGTGTCAGTGCATCGTCGGCAGCCATCCGTGCATCGTGCCATTCGGGAGACGGTGCCCGCCAGGAGTTTCTCCGCCATGCGGAGCCGCCGTCCGGGCGCCCGTCCGGGCCCCGGTTTCAGGACGCCTGTCTCAGAACGCGCGTCTCATCGGTCCTCGACCGCGTCCCGCAGTTCCTCCTTGGTCATGCTGGACCGCCCGTCGACGTCCTGACGCCTGGCGTCCTGGTAGAGCTGCTCCTTGGTGCGTCCCTGCGCACCGGTGTGGGAGCGCTCCCCGCCGCGTTCGGACGGTGACTTGTCCTCGAGCGACGAGCGGCTGGCCTCCTCGGCTTCACCCTCCTGGGCGCGGGACTTGTTCACGGTGCGGGCGGCGATCTCCTCCGCCTCGTCCTCGGAGACTCCCTTGTCCAGCTGGCCGTCTTTGATGTGCTGGTACTGACGCTCGCGCTTCTCGCTCCATGCCTCGGGCATGAGTCCTCCTGCTCTCGTCGACACCGCGGGGCCGTCGGCGCCGCACCCCCATCCTGCATCGCTCGGGCGGCGCGGTCGAGGACGTCCACCGAACGGTCGACGAGCCTGCGCCGTCCCGGCTCCGGCCGGTCGCATCTCTTCCGGCCGGTCGCATCTTCTCCGGCCCGCGGACCGGGGAGACGAGGTCACTCCCGGCGGGCATCCCCCGACATCGAACCGACCCGGTTGGACGGGGTGGCCTCATCCCTCCAGCGCAGCAGCGCGCCGACTCCTTCGGGGATCCCGTCGGCGTCCTCCTGGAGAGCGGAGAGGGACGCATCGGTGGCGAGCGCTCCGCGGAGCAGCTCTTCGATGCCGGCCGGCTCATGGCCGGCGACGAAGACGAGTTCCTCGACCTGACCGCGGGAGAGGGCCTGCCAGACCTCCGCGGATCCGCCCACAGAAGCGCCGTCGCGGGCCTGACTCTCCCGGAACCGCTCCGCGAGCTCATGCTGGCGGGAGTCGATGAAGTCCTCGGTGGTGCGGTCCAGCTCCTCCCGGAAGGGACCCCGGTCCAGGACCCCGCCGCGACTGCCCCCCTGCACCTCGATCAGGCGCTCACGGGTCTCCCGGCCCAAGGCCTCGCGCAGCAGTCCGAGCGCTCGGACGTCTCCGCTGACCATCACCATGTCCACCGGGCGTTCCCGCAGGATCTTCTCGACCGTCCCGGCGACGGCATCGGCATTGCGCTCCCAGGAATCCTCGACCCGGGCCTCGTAGTTGTCGGCCCGCCAGCCGTGCTGGGCGCCCCCGCCGAGGCTCACCTTGTGCAGGACGTCGTGTCCGCCGTCGACCGTGGAATCCGCGCCCAGACCGTTGGCACCATGGCTGATCGAGGGGTTCTCCGGGGAGCGCAGATGCAGATCCGCCCCTGCCCGGTCCACCACGATCAGCAGCTGGCTCACCGCGAAGGGGATCAGCTGCAGCAAGGGCAGCAGCCGCGGGAACTCGCCGCGGTGCGCGGACTCCTGCAGCGGCGGTGCCGGGAGCACGCGATCCACCAGGATCTCGGTGTCGGAGGCGAAGACGGAGCGGCCGTGGCGCCCGCCGAGGGGCGAGGGGCTGAGCACCGTCTCCTCGATCTGCGCGAGCAGCTGCTGCGGAGCGCCCTCGGCGGTGAGCTGCGAGCGCAGCTGCGCCCACCTCGCCTCGAGCTCGCCGGCGGACTGCGGGTCGGTCCGGGTGGTGTCGAGATGAACCGACGTCAGGGGGCCGGTCTGGTCGAGGACGGGCGTGAGCCAGGGCAGTTTCACAGGGGACCTCCAGCGTTCTCGGCATGCGGGGACCGGACGTCCAGCTCGGCGTCATCGCCCCGCCTGGGTCCGCTCAACCTTTCCACGCGGGACGGGCCGCCGCAAGCATCACGGCAGATCACGGACTGCCGTCCAGGGACTGCAGCGGGCCGGGGAGTCGCCGGTGGCTCGGGGCCAGCAGGTCAAGGGGCTGGCGGGTCAGGGTGCTGGTGCGTCCTAGGGCCGGTGGGTCAGGGTGCCGGTGGGCCTGTGCTGTGGTGCCTGCCGATCGGCACCATCAGCGGGGTCCCGGAGATCGGGTCGGTGATGACCTGGCTGCGCAGTCCGAAGACCTCCTCGACCCGCTGGGCGGTGAGCACCTCGGCCGGTGGACCCGAGGCGGCCACCGCGCGGCCGGCGATCATCACCAGCTGGTCGCTGTAGCGCGCGGCGAGGTTCAGGTCGTGCAGCACCATCACCACCGTGATCCCTCGTTCCCGGTTCAGATCCGTCAGCAGGTCGAGCACCTCGACCTGGTGGCTCACGTCCAGGAAGGTGGTGGGCTCGTCGAGCAGCAGCAGGTCCGTGTCCTGCGCGAGAGCCATCGCGACCCACACCCGCTGGCGCTGACCGCCGGAGAGCTCGTCGACCGGGCGTTCGGCGAGGTCGGCGGTGCGGGTGGCATCGAGCGCCGCGGCGACCGCTTCGTCGTCGGCCGTTCCCCAGCGCGAGAAGAGTCGCTGATGGGGGTGGCGGCCACGTCCCACCAGGTCCGCGACGGTGATCCCCTCGGGGGTGATCGGGGACTGGGGGAGCAGCCCCAGGACGCGGGCGAGCTGCTTGGCGGGCAGATGATGGATCTGCCGGCCGTCCAGCAGCACCTGACCGTGCCGCGGGGTGAGCAGCCGCGCCATCGACCGCAGCAGCGTCGATTTCCCCGAGGCGTTCGCCCCCACCACGGAGGTGATGCCTCCCGTGACGAGCTCGAGATCGAGGCCTTCGATCACGGTGCGCTCGCCGTAGCCGAGGGTGAGGTCCTCCACGCGGAGGGAATGGTCGATGGTCACTGGGAACTCCCTCGACGGTGGACGCTGATGATGAGGTGGAGCAGGAAGGGGGCGCCGAGCACCCCGGTCACCACGCCCACCGGGTAGCGCGTGCCGGTGGCGAACTGGCCCACGAGGTCGGCGACCAGCACGAGCAGCGCACCGACGAGTGCGGCCGGCAGCAGCGGCGAGGAGCCGGGGCCCGTGATCCGCACGGCGATAGGGCCCGAGAGGAAGGCGACGAAGGCGATCGGCCCGCACGCCGCGGTGGCGACGGCGATCAGGCCCACCGCGGCGATGACCACCACCAGGCGCATCCGGCCCACCCGCACCCCGAGGGCCTGCGCGGCATCCTCGCCGAGCTGAGTGGCACCGAGCTCCGCGGAGCGCGAGAGCAGCACCGGCCCCAGCACCGCGAGCGAACCGAGCACCGGCAGAGCCTGCTCCCAGGAGGAGTTGTTCAGGCTCCCCGTGAGCCAGCGCAGGGCCTCCTGGAGGTCCCATTGCCCGGCAGTCGAGAGCACCCAGTCCGTCAGACTGGTGAGCATCGCCGAGATGCCGATACCCACCAGGATCAGCCGTGTCCCGGCCATGCCGCCGCGGGCGGAGAGCAGATAGATCGCCAGTGCCACCAGCAGGCCGGCGATGATCGCCAGCAGCGAGACCTCGGTTCCCGACAGTCCCAGGACGACGATCCCGAAGGCGGCCGCCGCACTCGCCCCCGAGGTGATGCCGATGATGTCGGGGCTCGCGAGAGGATTGCGGAGCAGCCTCTGGAAGGTCGCTCCGCCCAGTCCGAAGCTTGCCCCGGCCAGCACGGCGAGCACGGCCCTGGGCAGCCGCAACCGGCCCACGGTGAAGCTCGCCCCCGGCACCTCGTGGCCCCGCAGGACCCCGAGCACCTCCGTCGGAGGGTAGAACGTGCGCCCGACCATCAGGGTCAGGCAGAACACCGCGAGGATCGAGAGGGCGAGAGCGCCGACGGTGAGGGCGGTACGGCGTCGGCGGCGCGTGCGCACCGCCGCGACGCGCTCGAGCGTGCTCGCGGCGCTCACAGATGGGCCATCCGCTGCCGACGCACGATGGCGATGAACACGGGGGCTCCCAGCAGCGCGGTGACGATGCCGACGGCGAGCTCGTCGGGGCGGGCGACGATCCGGCCCAGCACATCGGCGGCGGTGAGCAGTCCCGCCCCCGCCAGGGCGCTGAACGGGAGCAGCCAGCGGTGGTCGGGTCCGATCAGCAGGCGACAGGCATGGGGGACCACAAGGCCGACGAAGCCGATCGGTCCCGTCACGGCGGTCGCCGCACCGCACAGCACCACCGCGCCCAGCCCCGCCGCCGCCCGGGTGAGGGCGACCCGTTCGCCGAGGCCTGCGGCGAGGTCGTCCCCGAGGGCGAGGGTGTTCAACCCGCGAGCGGTCGCCAGGCACAGCAGCGCTCCGGCGAGGAGGAACGGACCCACCTGCCCGAGGGAGGCATAGGTCCCGCCTCCCACTCCGCCGATCTGCCAGGAGCGCACGCTGTCCCCGATGTCCGAGCGGGGAAGCACCACGGCGCTGATGAACGACGCCAGGGCGGCACCGGTGGCGGCGCCGGCGAGAGCGAGCTTGAGAGGAGTGGCCCCGCCGTGACCGAGCGAGCCCAGGGTATGGACCAGCACGGCGGTGAGTGCGGCGCCGAGGATCGCGACCCAGATGTAGGACGAGGCGGCGGTGAGGCCGAACCAGGCGATGCCGACCACCACGGCGAGCGACGCGCCGGTGTTGATGCCGAGGATGCCGGGATCGGCGAGCGGATTGCGGGTCACGCCCTGCATCACGGCTCCGGAGACGCCCAGTGCGGCGCCGGCGGCGAGGGCCAGCAGGGTGCGGGGTATGCGCTTCGCGACAGAGGCGGGGCCGAAGCCCTCCGTCGAGCCGCCGAGCGCGGCGAGGATGTCGCCGGGGGTCACGCCGCGCGAGCCGATGGACACCGAGAGGACGGCGACCAGGAGCAGCGCCACGAGGAGCAGGAGCATCCAGGACAGCCGCACCCGGGACGCCCGGCGGAGGAGCGAGGCCGTGCGTCCGGGCGACGGGGGAGCGGTCGCGGTCACGGAACGGCGGGGATCAGGCGGATGCCGTCGCAGCGCGCTCGAGCTCCACCAGATACTCCTCGAGGATGTACGGGATCGCGAGCGGCGTCGGGTTCGCAGCGGTTCCCAGAGGGCTGTCCCCGGGCAGGTGCACCACGGCGCCGTTCTTGACCGCCGGCATCTGGGACAGCAGCGGATCCGCCTCGAGCGCGGCGACCAGCGCCTCGTCCCCGTAGGTCACGATGATCTCGACGTCGTCGAACAGATCCGCCCGCTCGGCGCTGACCGAGGAGGAGAACTCCTCGGTCTCGGCGGAGGCGTCCTGGACGCTCTGCGCGATGGTCATGCCGAGGTCCTCGAAGAACATCGTGCGGGTGTCGTGCGCGGTGTAGAAGTTCACGGTCGAGAGATCCGAGGCGTCCACATGGGTGAGGAACATGACGCTCCGGCCCGCGATCGCCGGGTGCTTCGAGACCGCCTCCTCGATCACGCCCTCGAGCTCGGTGACCAGGGCGGCGCCCTCGTCGGCCCGGCCCATCCCGGCGGCGTTGGCGGTGATCATGTCCCTCCAGGAGGTCCCCCAGGCCACCTCCGGGAAGGGGATGGTGGGGGCGATCTCCGTGAGGGTGTCGTAGTCCTCCTGGGTGAGACCGGAGTAGGCGGCCAGGATCACGTCCGGGGCGGTGTCCGCCACGCCCTCGAAGTCGATGCCGTCGGACTCGTCGAAGAGCACGGGCGGTTCGGCGCCGAGCTCCTCGAGCCGGGCCGTCACCCAGGGGAGCACCCCGTCGGTGTCGTCGTCGCCGAAGGTCGCGGCCGCCATGCCGGCCGGCACCACGCCGAGGGCGAGGGGCACCTCATGGTTCGCCCAGGCCACGGTGGTGACGACCTCGATCGTCCCGGGCAGCTCGGTGCTTCCGAAGGCATGATCGACGGTCACCGGTCCATCGCCGCTGCCACCGCCGCCGTTGCCGCCGGCCGCCGGTTCCGCGCCGGTCGACGAGCCCTCCGTGGAGCATCCGGCCAGGAGGGCGGCGAGGGTGACGGCGGAGCCGGCGAAGGCGCGACGGGAGAGCGGGGCCATGGAGGGCCTTTCGGGAAGCCGCAGGGCGGCGGGACGGGTGGGCTGCCCGCAGCGATCCGCGAGCGTGATTAAGGATAGCCTCACCAAACCTGTGTGAGGGACCGTCCGTCCGCATCGCGGTCATCTCGCCGCCGCCCCGGCGGGGTCAGAAGGTGAAGTCGCGGAACAGCAGCAGCGCCAGGCCCAGCCCCGCCACCAGGTTCACCAGCGTGGCCGCCGCGAACACGACGATCGGCTTCCAGCCCGACTCCCGGATGCTCGACGCGTTGAACTCGAGCCCGATCGAGACGAACGCCAGGGTCAGCGCCCAGCTCTGGATCTCCTTCGCCGTATCCAGCCGGGGCTCCAGCACCTCGGCGGGCATCGACTCCGCGAGCACGGTCGCGATCACGGAGGCGAGCAGGAACCCCAGCACGAACTTCGGGAACCGACCCCACAGCATCGCCAGCGAGCGCCGGTCGCCGAAGCGCGGGGCCCTGGCCGGGACGTCCCCGGCCGATGCACCACCGGCTGCGGCACCTGTTCCTGCGGCGCCTGCCGACGCGGCGCCCGACCCCGCAGCGGCGGACCCGGCGGCGCCCGACCCCGCGGCCACCGTCTGTGCCGCGCGGAACGAGAAGTAGAGGGTCAGCAGCACGGCGACCACGCCGAGCAGCGCGTTCTGGGTGACCTTGACGATCGAGGCGATCTGCAGGGGCTGCTCGCCGGCCACCGCACCGGCAGCGGTCACCGCGGCGGTGGTGTCGATGTTGCCGCCGATCCAGGCCCCGGTCACGGCGGGGGAGAGGCCCATCAGCCCCGCCAGCCACGGCAGCAGGAAGATCGAGGGCACGGCGAAGACGATCACCAGGGTCGCGGTGTAGGCGAGCTGCTCCTTCTTCGCCTCCACCGCCCCGGCCGCGGCGACCGCCGCGGAGACCCCGCAGATCGACAGCGCGGTGGCCAGCAGCGCACGCAGCTTGTCGTCCAGTCCCAGCACGCCGGCGAACCACCAGGTGAAAGCGAAGACCACGGTGATCAGGAGGATCGCCTGCAGCACCGCGGGACCGGCCGCGCGCACCACCACGGCGAAGTTCACGGTGGCGCCCAGCAGCACCAGGCCGATCTTGATGAAGAACTCGGTGCGGAAGGCGGCCGCCATGCGCTGTCGCACGCCGGTCAGCGACAGCACCGCGTTCCCGGCGAACCCGAGAGCGATCGCGTAGACCGGGTACTCGATGCTCTTGGCGACCTGCCCGAAGCCGGTGCCCTCGGTGACCGCGGGCACCAGATCGGTCAGCACCATGACCAGCCAGGCCAGGAGCACCACGATCACGAGCCCGGCGACGGTCCAGAGGGCGGCACCTCCGGTGCGCGCGTCCGGGCTCCCGGTGGGTGCGCCGTGCTCGCCGTCCACGGCGGTGGCGGGGCTGCTCTCGCCCGCCCGCCCGTTCGCCGTGCCGTCGGCCGTGCGTTCCGTGGCGCTCACGGGAGCAGGTCCGGGGAGAGCAGGCCGAGCATGCAGGCGGCGAAGATGACCAGGCCCACGAGCGTCGCTGCCCAGTCCTCGTTCAGCGAGAACCGCTGGTGATCATCAGGGGATTCGGGGCGTTCGCTGCGGCTCACCGCGGGCTCCTTCGGAGAGGGAGGGAGGGGACCTGCTCCCGCCTCCGCGGCGGGGTCCCGGGCCTGTTCATCGCACCTTAGGACATCTCCCACGCCCCCGGCGGCGCACGTCGGGGGCTTCCGCTCGCCGCCCTCGGCCCGTCAGGCGGCGGTCACTCCTCGTTCCGGTATCGGACACCTGCGGAGTGCGCGACCTCGCGCCAGGTCGCGGCGAGCGACTCCACGTTCGCATGCGCGTTCAGCCCGCTGGGCTGCGGCACCACCCAGAGCGCCACCTCCTCGGGCCAGCCGGGGATCGTGGCAGGGTCCTGGAGCCCCAGCCGCGCCTTCGGCAGCGAGTAGGCGAGGCGGAACGCCGTGATCCCGGCGATCGCGACGGTCCGTGGCCGCAGCCGCGGCAGACGGTCGATGAGGTGCGCCCCTGCCTCCTGCAGCTCCTCGCGGCCCAGTTCGTCGGCCCGCACCGTGGCGCGACCGATCAGGTTCGTGATCCCGATGCCGCGCTCGTGCAGATCCTCCTCGTCCTCGGCCTGGAGCCCCCGGGAGGCATCGACCAGCCTCGAGGTGAGGCCCGCGCGGTGCAGCGAAGGCCAGAACCGGTTGCCGGGACGGGCGAACGGGGCGTTGACCGCAGCGGTCCACAGCCCCGGATTGATCCCGACGATGAGCAGTCCCAGCGGCGCACCGGGGATCGGCAGCACATCGTCGATCGCGTCCGGCTCCGGGCCGGCGAAGGCGGCCAGGTCGCCCTTGGTGGGTGTGCGGCCGGCCAGGGGAGAAGGGCGCCGAGTGCTCATCATCCCACCGTAGCGCTCCACCGAGCAGGGTGCCGGTGGAGCCGTCCGTGCCCGTGGCCTCGCTCCGCACCCCGGGCGTACTGTGGGCCCATGCGCTCCATGGAGACAGGACGACTGCACGTGATCGCCGGACCGATGTTCGCCGGGAAGTCCGAGGAGCTGCTGCGCAGGGTCCATCGAGCGCAGCTGGCAGGGCTCGAGGTCGCGGTGATCGGGCATCGTCTGGACTCCCGCGGTGGAGCGGACCGGCTGAGCACGCATGCCGGGCGCAGCACTCCGGCCCGGATGCTCGAGGACGCGACGGGGCTCGGTGCCCTCGCCGGGGCCGCGCGGCCCGACATCGTGGCGATCGACGAGGCGCAGTTCTTCGGCCCGCGGATCGTGCCCGAGATCGAGGGTCTGCTCGCGGCCGGCGTGCAGGTGGAGGTGGCCGGGCTGTGCATCACCTATGACGGTGGGCCGTTCGAGCCGCTGCCCACGCTGATGGCCATGGCGGAGGAGGTCGTGAAGCTGACCGCCGTGTGCACGGTCTGCGGCGCGGACGCGGCCTTCCACATCCGGTTGATCGCCGACGGCGCGGCGGCGCTGCAGGCGACCGCGGCCCAGGTGGGCGGGGCCGAGTCGTATCAGGCACGGTGCCGCACCCATCGGCGCACGGCACCGCAGAGCACCGCCTGATGAGGCGCTGCCCGTCGGTGCTGGCGCCTCCGGCACGGGCTGCCGGCGAGAGGACTCCGGCACCCTGCCGGACGGGCAGGTCAGAGGATCGGGGAGCGATCAGGTGATCGGCTCCGAGCCCTCCTCCACCAGCTCGATGCCGTCGAGGTCCCACTGGCCGTCGATGCGACGCACGTAGTAGCGGAGCTCGACCTCGACCTCCTCGCCGTTGTCCGAGTAGGTCTCGGTGACCTCGAAGATCGCGTACCCCTGCCGGTTGATCCGGTCATCGACCTGGTAGTCGATCGCGGTGACGCCGCCCAGGGCCTCCTCGAAGATCGAGCAGCTGGTCAGGCCCGTCGCCTCGCGGTAGGTCTCGGTGGTGGAGTCCATGAACAGCTCGCAGTCGGTCTGCTCGAGGGAGCTGTAGAAGTCCTCGAGCGTCGTCTGCGGATTGCCGCGGGTCAGCACCTGGATGGCGATGAAGACGGCGAACACCCCGACCACCGCCAGGCCGAGGAGACCCACTCCGGCGAGGAGCAGCCAGTGCCACAGCGGTCGCTTGGCCCGACCGGAGGCTGAGGGCATCGGGCGCCCCTGGGGCGGCTGTGCGTAGACCATGTGTTTCTCCCGGAGCAGGTACGAGGTACGGGCCCGAGTATCCCGTATGTGCTCCCGATCTGCGATGCGGAGCAGCCCCCACGCTCAGCCGATCCCGCACGGGCGTCCACGCAGGGCACGCCTCGCACGGAGGGGCCGCTGCGGTCGATAGCCTGGAGGACATGATCGTCACCGCAGACAACGGACCCGTCGGCTCACCGACCAGCAAGGACGGGGCCGGCTTCCTCGCACCGTCGGCCGTGCGCTATACGGCGTCGAGCGGTGAGAGCGGGGAGGCAGCGCTGCCTGCGGTGGCGGGCGGGGAGGAGCTGATCGGACGCACCGTCGCGTCCGGTGAGGTGCTGCGCTGGTTCGTGCACCCGGTGCTCGATCCGGCCTTGACCTGGGGTGCGACCTTCGTCGGGGTCGATCTGGTGCTCGAGGACGGGAGCCGGCTGTCCGCCCACGACCCGCAGGACCAGTACGGGACCCCGGCGACTGCGCGCGGTTTCGGGGAGGGCAGGATCCTGTTCCCGGATCAGTGGAACGAGATCCAGGTCGATCTCCGCGGGATCGTCGGTCGCACGATCACGGAGGTGCTTCTGGTCCTCGACCTCCCCGAGGATCCGGACGCCGATCTGCTCGATGACGAGGGTCGAAGAGCGGAGCCCGCCACGCTTACCGGCTGGATCGACGGACCGTACCTCGCACCGCTCCCCGCGGACCCGCCGCTGACGGACCCGGTGGCGTGGGTCGACACCCGCCGCGGCAGCAATGCCTCCGGCGACTTCTCCCGCGGGAACACGCTGCCGTTGACGGGGCTGCCCAACGGCTTCGCCCTGTTCACCCCGGCGACCGACGCCCGCACCCGGCGCTGGGTCTACGAGTACCACCGGGCCAACGGCCCCGACAACCGGCCCCGCCTGCAGGGCATGGCGATCTCCCACCAGCCCAGTCCCTGGATGGGGGACCGGAACCAGTTCATGCTGATGCCGCTGCTGGGCGCCTCTCCCGAGACCGGCCCGGAGGCGCGGTCGCGCGGCTTCGACCATGACCGCGAGACGGCGCGGCCGGACCTGTACGAGGTCGCGCTCGACGGCGACCTCTCCCTGCGCCTCGCTCCGACGGACCACGGCGCGATCTACGAGATCGACCTGCCGGCCGGTGACGATGCGGGCCATCTGCTGCTCGAGGGGGTGGACCAGCACTCCCGGATCGATGCCGCCGGCGCCGTGTTCGACGGCCGGGTGCACGCCTGGGTCGACTCCTCGACCGCACCGGGAGAGGCGCGCAGCGAGGGGGCGACCCGGATGTACGTGCTGGCCCAGGTGGAGCCGGCGCCGGTGTTCGTGGAGCAGGCCCGCGAGGGAAGCACCGGCAGCGTGCTCTCCTTCGCCCCCGGCACACGGCGGGTGACGGTGCGCCTGGTCACCAGCTATCTCGGGCTCACCCAGGCGCGGCGCACCTTCGCCCAGGAGCTCGAGGGGCGCTCCTTTCAGGAGATCCGCACCGCCGCGCACGCCGCCTGGACCGAACGGCTTCAGGTGATCGAGGCCCCCGATGCCACCCCGCCGCAGCGGCGCACCCTCTACGGGAACCTCTACCGCCTGAACCTCTACCCGAACTCCCACTGGGAGAACGCGGGCACGAGCGCCCGGCCCGAGCCCGTGCACGCCAGCCCGGTGTTGCCGCCCAAGGGCGAGGCCACCGACCATCGCACCGATGCGCAGGTCGTCCCCGGCACCCTCTACGTCAACCATGGGTTCTGGGACACCTACCGCACCGCCTGGCCCGCCTATGCGCTGCTGTATCCGAAGCGCGCGGCGGAGCTCGCCGACGGGTTCGTGCAGCAGTACCGCGAGGGCGGCTGGATCGCCCGCTGGTCCTCGCCGGGCTATGCGGACTGCATGACCGGCACCAGCAGCGACATCGCCTTCGCGGATCTCCAGGTCAAGGGCGTGCCGCTGCCGGATCCCGTCTCCGCGTACGAGGCCGGACTGCGCAATGCCACCGTCACCCCGCCGATCCAGGAGGTGGGCCGCAAGGGCAATGACCGGGCCGTCTTCACCGGCTACGTCGACACAGACACCCCGGAGTCCGTCTCCTGGGCGCTCGAGGCCCACATCAACGACGTCGGCCTCGCCGCCCAGGCCGAGCTGCTCTCGGACCGCGCTGCGAAGGAGGGCGATGCGCCCGGTGCCGCGCAGCTGCAGGAGGAGGCGAACTATCTGCGGGCCCGCAGCCGGAACTACCCGCTGCTGTTCGACCCCGCGATCGAGTTCTTCCAGGGGCGCCGACGGGACGGCGGTTTCGCGCAGAGCCCGGAGGAGTTCGACCCGCGGGTATGGGGCGGCGACTTCACCGAGACCGACGGCTGGAACTTCGCCTTCCACGTCCCGCACGACGGAGAGGGCCTGGCCGCGCTGTACGGCGGCCGCGAGATGCTGCGGGGGCGGCTCGAGGAGTTCTTCGCGACCCCCGAGCAGGCGGATCTCAAGGGGACCTACGGCCACGTCATCCACGAGATGCTCGAGGCGCGGGCGGTGCGGATGGGGCAGTTCGGCATGTCGAACCAGCCCTCGCACCACATCCCCTTCCTCTTCCATCACGCGGGTGCTCCTGAGGAGGCCTCGCGGATCGTGCGGGAGGTCCAGCGTCGGCTGTTCGTCGGCGAGCAGATCGGTCAGGGCTATCCCGGCGACGAGGACAACGGAGAGATGAGCGCCTGGTGGCTGCTGACGGCGCTGGGCCTCTACCCGCTGCAGCTGGGCACCAGCCGTTACCACCTGGTGGCACCGCTCTTCCCCCGGGTGAGCGTGCACCCGCTCGGCGGCGCGCCGTTCTCCGTGACCGCGGAGGCGGAGGGTCCTGATGACGTCTGCATCACGGGCATGACCGTCGAGGGTCGGGCCCACGAGGACTCCTGGATCGACCATTCCGACCTGCACGGTCGTCTCCACATGCGCCTCGGCGCAGAGCCCGGTGGCTGGGGCGGGGTCCCGCCCTCGCTCACACCGCCCGGCGAGCAGCCGCAGCCGCTGCGGGATCTGTTCGCCGCCGACCCCGCGAACCCGCTGCAGGACGACGACTCCCGCACCGAGCGGGAGTTCCCGCGCGCGGAGGCCGTGATCGACCTGCCGGAGCTGGGCGAGCCGCAGCAGGCTCGCTTCCTCACCCTGACCTCCTCGGTCGGTCCCGGCGCGGACCCGATCGCCTGGCGGCTGGAGGGCTCCGAGGACGGTCACCGCTGGGAGACGCTCGACGAGCGGTCCGGTCAGCGCTTCCGCTGGCGCCGGCAGACCAGGCCCTTCGAGATCGCTTCTCCGCGGCCCTGCACGCATCACCGGCTGGTGGTGGTGACCTCCGAGGGACCGCTGCGGCTGGCCGAGGTGGAGCTGCTGGCCTGAGGGAGGACGGGCCGTCTCAGCAGGCCGCCCCGACCCACGCGGTGAGCACCGCGGCGTTCATCGAGCAGGGCCCACGGCAACGTCATCAGGGCCCACACCACGCCGATCAGCACCGCTTCGACCAGCAGGTACTGGGGCCATGGACCGAGCAGGTCAAGGATCGAGGGGCCGTTCGGCGCCCGGTTGAGGTAGCCGTAGTTCGCGCCGGTCAGCGCATTGCCGGTGATCGCGATCAGCGCCCATCCCACAGTGGCCGCGTAGGCGACCCCATAGCCGCGCCAGGTGGGATGCAGACGCAGTCCCCAGGTCAGGACGACGGGGGCGAGCACGCCGCTGAGGTGCGCGATCCAGTACTCGATGAACTCCAGGGGAATCCACACGAAGTAGTTCACATCAGGGGTGAGGACCGACTGCATGTTCAGGGTGAGCCCCCAGAACCAGCTCACCACGATCGCCCAGGGCGCCCGGGTGATCAGGGCGATCGGGATGATGAATCGCAGCGCATCGGAGTAGTGCAGCGGCAGGGACTCGTCGATGTTCCACGCCCAGGGCATGAACCCCCACGCCGTCCAGAGCACGGAGTTGACCAGCAGCACCCAGCCGGCGCCCCGCAGGATCCGGTCCACCTGGGCGCCGTCTGCGCGCCGTGCCCAGAGGGTCAGCGCGAGGGCTGCGATCACGAGCAGCGCGAGCATGCTCAGGTGCGCTGGGCCATAGGCCGGCATGTGCCCCAGGGTTCCCTCGGCCAGCAGACGGCCCCCGGGGGCGTCGACCGCAGGGCCGGCCCCGGTCGTGTGCTCCGGCATGCTCGCTCCTTGCGCCGTGTCGCTCTTCCCGGCCGTCGTGGCGGGTCACCGCTGGCAGAGCGTCTCAGGGGTCTTGACGTGTCTCAGCGCGGCGCTGCCGCTCGAGCGGACATGGCGCGCCCGAGCGGGTGCGGCGCCGGCCACGTCGAGCATACGGAAGCGGCCCCCCCGGGCGGGG
>NZ_DASVGJ010000072.1:0-2951 GCF_036379615.1 Brachybacterium sp. | reverse complement strand
AACAGGTCCGGACGGGCCGAGGCTCGCGAAGCGCTCTCCTGAGTGAGAGGCCTCCGGGCTCATCGCAGGTGCGTGAGGCCGGCGCCGAGCAGGGCGTGCTGGTGGAGCATCTCGTGCTCCTGGCGCGCCTGCTGGACCGCGAGCTCCTTGCGGGCCCTGCGCAGCGCGCGGCGGCGGGCGAGGAAGCTCGTGAGCAGGGTGTCGACGGCGACCTCGTCGGGGAACCGGTCGAGCCGGTGCAGAACGGAGGCCGTGCTGGTCAGGGGCGTGGGGCTGGTGAGGGTGGTCATGACGGCGGGGGCTCTCTCCATGGTCCGATCGGACGTGGTGGCGGATCTGAGGTCGTCGCGCGAGTCGACGAGGGCATGCGGGGACATGGGCGCTCCTGGAGCGGGTGTGCTGCGACAAGGCTCGTGCACGGCACGGACAGGAGCTGTCCGTGAAGGTGCAGGGGGAGGCTCCGCGGCCCGGGGATCTCGGACGGCGGGAGCTGTTCTCAGGGGTGCCGGCGTCAGGGGCCGGCGGGGCGCGCTGCGGGTGGTGCCGTCAGCGCGCTGCGGGCGCGGAGCCATCGGCGGCGCGGCGTCCCCCGCCGGCCACGTGCACGCCCGCGGGATCTCCGCAGCGCCGGATGGGGGATGCCGTGAGGCCGAGCGACGACGCGGCGGGGCTCGCCGGGGTCGTGGTCGGGGTCATGTGCATCTCCATACGGACAGTTCATCACTCCTGCCCAGAGGGCACAACCGAATAAAACCCGGTGTCTCCCGCGAGCCGGGCATGACGCCGAGGACCCGGTCACCCTGAGGGGGACCGGGTCCTCGCGGGCTCCCCGCTGCGCGGAGAGGAGGCTCAGCTCTCGATGCGGTAGCTGACGCCGATGCTGTGGGTCTCCCCCGGGGCGAGGGCGACGAAGCCGTCCTTGGCGACGGCGGGCTCGATGCACACGAACTCGGTCCAGGCGGCGTCGGGGATGTCGGCCATGCCCGTGACGAGCGTGTCCCAGGGGTTCCACACGACGGTCTTCGCGGTGCCGCGCGGGGTGGAGACGAGGCGGCGCCCGTCCTTCTCGTCGGAGATCGTCACCGTGGCGGTGGAGTCCACGACACGGTCGGTGGAGCCGGTGAGCCGCAGCGGTTCCGTCGGCATGACGGCAGGGGCCAGTCCCTGGGTGTTGTCGAGGTAGTCCGCGCCTTCGAGCCCGGCGATCTCGATCTCTCGCACGTCACCGACGGCGAGATAGGTGTGCAGGGCGGCCTCGAGCTCGAGTGCGCGGGGGCCGGCGGTGATCGTGAGGTCTACCGACAGCTCGGAGCCGAAGCGGAAGTCGATGCTCGCGGAGAGCGCCTCGACGCCCTCGGGGGTCACGAGGGTCAGGACCACCTCGTCGCCCTCGCGCTCGGCAGCGGCAAGGTCCCAGCGGATGGTGCGCAGCCAGCCGTGCTTGACGTCCATCGCCAGGTCGCGGCCCGGACCGAACCACGGGCCCACCAGCGGGATGCCGCCGCGCACCGGCTCGCCCTCGCCGAAGGCGGAATCGGGGCTGAGCCACAGCAGGTCCGCCTGCCCGGCAGGGACCCAGCTGATCAGGTGAGCGCCGTCCAGCAGCAGCTCGGCGGTGCTGGACGGGGTGCTGACCAGGAGCGCGTCGACCCCGTGGGTCGTTCCCAGGGTCACGCCCTCGGGAAGCGGGAGGGAGGAGGCGGTGGCATCGGTGCTCGCAGGGTTCATGGCCTCATCGTCGCATGCATCTGCGCAGGCGCCCCGGTGAGTCAGCCGGTTGCCGCGGCGCTCCCGCCGTCGTCCCCGGCGGGCTCCGCAGCGGCCGAAGCAGGCACTGCATCCGGCGAAGCGGGCTCCTCCTCGGTGCCCTCGGCGGCCGCGGAGACCGTGCGGATGAACAGCAGCAGCCAGCCGTACACGATCGCCGCCGCGCCCATCTCGAAAGCGGTCATGTTGAGGTAGCCCACCACCAGGTACAGCACGGTGACCGTCAGCAGCAGCGAGAAGGCCACCGCCGTCACCGCGAGGAGCGCACCGGGCAGGCGGCGCAGCAGCACCGGGATGATCAGCAGGGTGAGACCGAAGACGACCACGAGGGACTGGGCGACGATGTCATGCCAGAAGACGCTCACGGGGCGCGAGATCACCGCGACCAGCGCCACCAGCACCCCGACCGTGGTCAGCAGGGAGCGCACCACGGTCATCAGCCACGCCGGCTCGCCCACGCTGCGCGCCCAGCGATCCAGGTCGTGGGCGAGGAACTCGGCTACGGTCACCAGCGCGATCCCGGTCAGCAGGAGGGTGAGGTTGAAGGTGAGGCTCGAGAGGTCCCCGCCTTCGCCCAGCTCGGAGAAGTACCGCTCCCACCAGTAGGGGTCCTCGGCGTTCAGGGCGCTCGCGAGGACCCCCACCGTGAGGAACACCGCTAGCAGGGTCGCCAGTGCCCGGCCGGTGAGGGCGGAGGCCGCCGCGGAGGTGACATAGGCGGCGGCGCCGCCGGCGAGCGCGACCCAGAAGGTGCCGGCCATCTGATCCAGGGCGACGCCGAGGAAGGCCTGCTGGAACACGCCGAACAGGGCGCCGGTGAGGAACAGGCCGAGGATCCCGCACACGAGCGACAGGCCGATCACGTCGGTCGCGCGGCGCCACCAGCGGCGCCCGCCGAACCAGGGCAGGGAGTGCCGGGTGAGGGTCGTGAGCGTGAGTGCAGCGGTCATCGCGGCGCAGCCCAGCACCGTGAGCGCGGCGACCTGCCCGATCGACCCGGCTCCCGCGAGCGGAGCCGTCCCGCGCAGGGCCAGGAGTCCGACGGCGAGGCCCGCCAGCGCACCGCCGACGCCCATGCCGACATGACGGGACTCGACGCGCGAGGCGCGGGAGGTGCGCCCGGGCCGCGGGGCACGGGCGGCACGCGGGGCACCGGACGCGGCAGGGGGAGGCACGGAGGGTCC
>NZ_DASVGJ010000071.1:0-107795 GCF_036379615.1 Brachybacterium sp. | reverse complement strand
TCACCGTCCTCGAGCACGGTCAGGGTGCTCCAGTCGTTCGGCGTCGGCCGGCGCAGCACCAGGGTGGTGCCGTCGAACTCGGCGAACTCCGCCGGGTACGGCGCCAGCTCGGTATCCGTGAACGTGCCGAGCGCGGAGACCGGGGTGGCGTGACGGTCGTCGACGGTCGCGCGGAACCGGGACCCGTCGGTGGGCGTTCCCTCGAGGGTCGCGCTGGTCGCTCCCTTGTCGGCGATGACCTTCGTGCGGAACGGCGAGTCGCCGGCGTCGAGGGCCTCGATCGTCACGGCGGTGCCGGGGCTCGCGGGAGCGTCCCAGGTGACGGTGACCGCGGCGCCGTTGGCCGAGGCCTGAACCGCGCCGGGTCCGCCGGCCAGGTCGAGATCGAGCGTGGCGGGACGGCTGCGCTGCCCGTCGTGGCCCACGGCCTCCAGGGAGAAGGTGCCGGAGCGGCCCGCGAAGTCCTTCACGTAGAGGACGTCGCCGTATATCGCCCCGAGGTGCTCGCCGTCGACGGACACCTCGTAGCGGGATACGGAGTCGAAGCCGTCCAGGGTCCAGCCGAGCGTCAGCTCCTGGGTCGCCGGCAGAGCCTGCGTGATCGTGAAGTGGCGGGGTCGCTTCGGGGCCTTCGTCGCCGCCGGAGCGACGGCGAGGGTACCAAGGTTCACCTGCATCTCCTGCTCCTCGTCGGTGTGGAGCGCCACCCCGAGGCCGAGGATCGTGTCGCCGGCGAGGTCGCCGAGGTCCACGGAGGCGCGCACCCATCCGTCGCCGTCCTCGAGGGTGAGCGGGAGCTCGAGCACGATGGCGGGGTCGGAGGCCAGGGTGAGCGCCGCGGAGAGCTCCACGGCGCCCCGGGGGATCTGCACCGTGAGGTGCAGCTGGGTGGAGTCGGTGATCTCGAGCTCGCTGCGGAACAGTCGCAGTCGCGCATCGCCCTCCAGGGTCCCCTCGATGACGAGCGAGGACCCGCCGTCGAAGGCCCCCAGCGGGGTGTAGGTGAAGCGGGGCGCGGCCACGGCCTCGGGGCCGTAGTCGTGGTCGGCCCGGAGATCACCGTCTCCCTCGAACCACCACTGCCAGGTCACGGGCACGTCCTGGATGCCGATGTTGCCCCACTGGACGGAGCTGACCTGTTCGCCCTCGCGCCAGTACCCCAGGCCGTGGCCCGTCGAGAAGCGGGTGTGGAAGCGGGTGCCGGTGAGCGGGGAGCGTTCGACGATGGAGGCGTCCATCCCCGGCCAGGCGTCCTCGGCCGGTGACCCGGCGCCGTCCTCGGTGCCCGTCCACCAGCGGCGGGCACGGTCGTACGTCTCGTGCTGGCGATCGACGTCGGTCTTCGCCTCGAAGTCGGCGTGGGTGAAGTCCGTGCCGAGGGAGGCGACGGCGTTGCGCGGAACGCCGTCCTCATCGAAGTTGTCGCGCAGGTCGTAGGGCTGCTCGAACTGGTACATGCCCGCCTCGACGCCGACGAAGACGGCCTCGCGGGGATCCAGCCCGACGTCCTGGGCGTGCGCGGCGGAATCGGCGAGCATGTCGCGGTTCCACCAGTAGTTCAGGAAGATCGAGTCGGAGACGCGCCCCTGCTCGTCGTTGATCACCCACGGGCTGTTCGCGGCGTTGAACTCGTTCTGGTAGTCGATCGTGCCCTCGTCGGTGACCGAGTCGTACCACTGCACATACATCCCGGCGTCACGGAGCGCCACGAGGAACTCGCGGTAGGTGGTGATCTGCTCGCGCGTCATGGACACGCTGACCTGCTCCTGGTTGATGAAGTAGCCGTCGAAGCCGAAGTACTCGGCGATCCTCACGAGCTGGGTGACGGCGGGGAAGCTGCCGTCCTCGTCGCGCACCAGCAGCTCCGAGTAGGTCTGGGAGCCGCGGTCGTTGTCGGAGAAGAACACGTTGCCCAGCGAGAGCACTCCGTTGCGGTGGGCGGCATCGGTGTATCCGGGGTTGGGGAGGTTGACGGCGCCGAACTCGAACCAGCGCTGGGTCCACTCCTCCTCCGGGCGGTACAGCTCGGGCGGGGTCCCCTGCGCGGCCATCCCGTGCCAGGAGGCGTAGACGTCCGCGTACTGCCAGTACTCGAACAGGTGCTGGGAGAACACGTCGGTGTACGGATGGCTCTCGAAGAAGGCGTTGCCGTAGTCGCCGGCGAGCACGAGCGAGCGCGTCTCGGCGGGCAGCTGCGGGTGCCGCTGGGCCGCGGCGAGCGCCGAGGCCCGTGGCTGCAGCGGCACCCGGGAGCGCAGGAACGCGGCGTCGGGATCGGTCGAGGGGTCCCAGGCGAGCACCTGGTCCGGGTTGTAGGCCCGCTGGGCGGGCTGGTGCGGCCCGGGCGCGAGCTCCCCCTCCCAGGGGAGGGTGTCGCTGGCGACGGCGACGGGTGCCGTCACGCTCGCGGCGGCGACCCCCATGCCGGTGACGGTGGCGGCGCCGACGAAGAGCTGGCGGCGGGAGGGCCGGATCGGGGGGATGGTACGAGTCCTGCGGGGTGATGAGGGCACGGCGGTGTGGGTCCTTCCGGTCACGGGGACGGTGCGAGAGTGCACCGGATCCCCTCGATGTCGAGCTCGGTCAGGCAGTGCGGGTCGGTGGGGTCGGCGAAGACGCGGTCGGCGGGGCAGTCCAGCTGGATCTGCTGTTCGCCGGGCCGCAGGGCGACCCGGCGGAACGCGAGGAGCTCCCGCCGACGGGGGACGCGTGGCCCGCCGCGACGGTGCCCGAACACGGTGAGCACGGCGTCGCCGAGGTCCTCGCCGGGGGCTCTGCCGGGAGCCTCGCCGGAGGCGACGACGGTCGCGGTGATCCGCACCGAGTCCCCCTCGGTGCGCGCCGTGGTCGCGGAGACGCTCCACGGCTGCAGGGACAGACCGTGCCCCACGTCGAACAGGACGGGGTCCGGGACGTCCTGGTACACGCCCGCATCCTGCCGGTCGTTGTAGCGCAGCGGCAGCACGGCGGGATGGCGGGGCAGGGTCATCGGCAGGCGACCGGTGGGCTGCAGCCGGCCCAGCAGGAGGTCGGTCACCGCCTCACCGCCGTGCGGGCCGGGATATCCGGCCCACACGATCGCGTCGGTGCAGGCCACCGCCTCGGTGAGGATGTGCGGGCGGCCCGCGACGATCACGGCGGCCACGGGCACGCCACGAGGCGCGGCGTCCCGTACGGCGCGCAGCAGGGCATCCTGTGCGCCGGGCAGGGAGATGTCGGCGCGGTCCACACCCTCGCCGCCGGTGGCGCTGCCGGCCCGTCCGGCGATCGCTCCGTTCTCGGCGAACTCGTCGTCGTAGGAGCGGTGGCTGGTGCCGCCGAGCACGAGCACCACGGCGTCGGTGCCGTTCAGCGCGGGCAGCTGTGCGGGGTCGTCCGACGCCACGGCCTCGACCTGGACCCCGGGCAGCGCGGCTCGCAGCGCTCCGGCCACGGAGACGGCGGTGCCTTCCTGCTGCGGGGCGACGTAGTCGCCGAGCAGGCAGGGGACGTCCTCGGCGAAGGGCCCGATCACGGTGAGGTGCGAGAGAGCGGACGCCTCCAGCGGCAGCGCGGGGCGCGCGGCGCCCACCCGATCCGTGTCGGTGCCCGCCTCGTCGCCGCGCACCGCGGTGTTCGTCAGCAGCACGAGCGACTCCTCGGCCAGACGGCGCGAGGCGTTCCGGGCACGGTCCTGCGCGGCCGCGAGCCGCACCCGGTCCCGTACCGGCTCCGGATCCGTCGGCGGTGCCAGCAGACCGAAGCGGGCCTTCACGGACAGCACGCGGCGCGCCGCGTCGTCGACCTGCGCGGCGACGAGGTGGTCGTCGGCCGCCAGCTCGTGCAGCGAGGTGAAGGCCTCGTCGCAGAGGGAGAGGTCCACCCCGGCGGCCAGGGCGGCGCGACCCGCGTCGGGAAGGCCGCCGGTCATCCCCGCGAGACGGTCCACAGCGAACATGTCGGCCATGACCAGGCCGTCGAAGTCGTGGCGGTCGCGCAGCAGCTCGGTGAGCAGCTCCCGGTTCGCGCAGCAGGGCACGCCGTCGATGTCGTTGTAGGCGGCCATGAAGCCGATCGCCCCGGCGTGCAGCCCGGCGAGCACCGGCGGGAGGTGGATCTCGGCGAGGTCGTGGGGTCCCAGGTGCGCGGACTGGCCGTTGCGGCCGCCGATCGCCTCCCCCTGGGCGGCGAGATGCTTGAGCACCACACCCGCGCCGCCCTGGCCCAGGTGTTCCCTGTCCTCGCCCTGCATGCCGCGGACGATCGCGGCGGTGAGCTCGGATGCGAGCAGCGGGTCCTCGCCGAAGGTCTCCTCGCAGCGCCCCCAGCGGGGGTCGCGAAGCAGGTCCAGGGCAGAGACCAGCGCGAGGTGCGCGCCGCTCGCGGAGAGCTCGGCGGCGACCGCCCGGCTCGCCTCCTCCAGGGCTGCGGGGTCCCAGGCGGCTGCTGCCGCGAGGTTCACCGGCAGCACGGACCCTCCGAGGGCCTGATGGCCGTGCGGCGCCTCCTCGGAGACGAGCACCCCGATCCCCTGCGGGCTCGCGGAGCGCACCGCCTCCTGCACGGTGGCCAGTGCCTCGGCCCGTTCCTCGGGGAGGATCCCGCCGTTGGTCCAGGAGCGCCCCGACCAGGCGTCGGCGCGCAGCGGGGCGTACAGGCCGCCCATACCCTCCCACCGCTGGATCTCGGCGAGGCACTCCTCGGTGACGGCGAAGCCGTCGGCGGTGCGCCGCAGCGCCGTCCAGCCGAGCAGACGCTGGTTCAGCTGCCCGACCTTCTGCCGCAGGGTCATCGACGCGAGCGCGGCCTCCACGGCGGGGCTCATGCGTGCACCCCCAGGGCTTCGCTGTCGGAGACGGCCGAGTAGCCCCCGGAGGTGGTCTCCCCCACCCGGTGCAGCGTCTCGATGCCGCGGGCGGCGAGCGCGGAGGGGTCCGATGCCGTGAGGGAGGTGACCACCGCGGGCCGGCGGCCCTGGGCCGCGAGGTCGTTCCAGGTCTCGAAGACAGTGCCGCCCGGGGCGGCGTCGATCCGCCGCAGCGGGGCCTCGTCCTCTCCGACGTCGATCACCACGGCCTCGCGGCGCGGGGTCGGGAGCGCGGTCCGGGCGCGCAGCTCCTGGGCGACCTCGGCGAAGGCGCGACCGATGGGCTTGACCGCGCCGTCGGCGTCGATGAGCCCCAGGGAGTACTCCAGCGGCGGGAAGTCGGCGAGCGCAGGGCTCACGTCATGGGAGCACCACCAGGTCACGCCCCACAAGCTGGTGGAGTCCGCGGCGTGCTGGACGGCCTGGGTGCAGAAGGCGGCGGCGTCGGCCTCCTCGAGCACGTTGAGCGGGGCCCCGATCTCCTGCAGCCACACCTGTCGTCCCGCGTCGGCCGCGAAGGCGCCGGAGAGCTCGGTGAGGTATTCGCCGTGGCGCAGGCTCTGCGAGGACATGCCACCGTAGCGCTGGGCGGTGCCGTTGAAGATCCAGGAGTGGATGGCGGTCAGGTCACCGAGCCGGGAGGCGTGGGCGGGCTCGAAGGGGTGCCCGTCGAGGTACCAGATCGCGTCGTACTCGGCGTGCAGGCGCAGTCGCTCGTCGTCGGCGGGGACGGCGTCCAGGAGGGTCGTGATCCATTCCTCCGCCTGTTGGGAGGTGGCGCGCATCGGCGAGGGGTGCGGGTCGCCGGAGAACTGGTTGACCTCGTTGCCGAGGGTCAGCGCGATGTACTGGGGCAGGTCCTCGAGGGCGCCGTGCAGCCGCCGAGTCAGCTCGGCCTGTGCGGCCACCACCTCCGGGTCGGTGAACATGTTGCGGGAGTGCCAGGAGGTCAGCCAGGCGGGGAGGAAGTCGTAGCTGGACATGTGGCCCTGCACCACGTCCACGGCCACGTCCAGGCCGGCCTCGCCGGCGAGCACGGCCATGGTGCGCACGTCGGCGAGGGCCTCCTCGCGCACCAGGGTGCGGTTGGGCTGCAGCACGGGCCAGAAGGGGAACAGGCGCACATGGTCCATGCCCAGCTCGGCGAGGGTCGCGAAGTCTCTGCGCACCTCGTCCCAGCGCGGGCTGAGCCACGAGTAGAACCACCCGTCGCGGGGCACATAGTTCACGCCGAAGCGCAGGGGCGGGGTGGGGTGGATCATCCTTTGATCCCTCCTTGTTCGAGTCCGCGCATGAAGTAGCGCTGCAGGGCCATGAAGAACACGATGATCGGGATCAGCGCGATGATGGTGCCGGCGGCGATGAGCCGGGGATCGTCGTAGAACGTGCCCCGCAGGTAGTTCAGGCCGACGGTCAGGGTGTAGTTGTCCTCGCTGGTGAGGACGATCAGGGGCCAGAGGAAGTCGTTCCAGGAGCCGACGAACGAGAAGATCGCGACGACGGAGATGACGCCCTTGACCTGGGGGACGCAGATCCGCAGGAACCGCTGCCAGGCGTTGGCGCCGTCGATCACGGCGGCTTCCTCCATCTCGGTGGGGATACCCAGGAAGGCGTTGCGCATCAGCAGCACGTTCAAGGGGGTCACGAGCATGGGCAGCGCCACGGCGAACAGGGTGTCCGTGAGGCCCATCGACCGCACCAGCAGGAACTGGGAGATGATGATCGCCTCGAGCGGCACGAGCATGGCGGCGACGAACACGCCGGTCGCCACCGGTCGCAGCCGCCAGCGCAGCCGGCCCAGAGCGAAGCCGGCTGTGGTGGCCAGCACGATGTTCCCGCCGATCACCAGGGCGGCGACCAGGAAGGAGTTTCCCACGAAGGTGAGCACCGGGATCTGCTGGAGCACGCTGGTGAAGTTGTCCAGGGTGGGGTCGCTGGGGATCAGCTGCGGGGGCCGCTGGTAGAGGTCGTCGGCGGGGCCTTTGAGGGACAGGGAGAGCTGCCACAGCAGAGGGCCGGCGAGCAGCACCAGCATCAGCACGAGCACCAGGTAGCGCAGGGCGGTCCCGGGGCGGCGCCGGCGGCGGCGCGGGGCGGCAACGGGGGCGGCGCCGACCGGAGTGTGCTCGGGGGCGCGGGGTGGTGCGGTGGTGGTCATCAGGCCTGTCCCTTCCGGTTCTGCACGACGAGCTGGATCGCGAGCAGCACGGCGAGGATCACGAACATGACCAGGCTGATCGCGCCGGCATAGCCGGTCTGGGCCTGCAGTCCGGTGCCTTCACGCTGGATGAGCATGGTCATGGTGACGACGCCGCCTCCGGGCCCGCCGGTGCCTCCGGTGAGCACGTAGACCTCGCCGAACACGCGGAACGCCGCGACAGAGGAGAACATCGCCACCAGCGTCATGGTGTTGCGCACTCCCGGCATGGTGATCGACAGGAAGGTACGCACCACGCCCGCGCCGTCGACGGAGGCCGCGTCGTACAGAGAGGGGTCGATGCTGGCGAGCGCCGCGAGGTAGATGACCATGTAGTACCCGAGCCCCATCCACACCGTCACGAACATGGCGCTGAACAGCAGCAGCCAGCGGTCGGTGAGGAAGGGGACCGGCCCGGAGAGCACCTGCAACCACTGCAGCAGCTCGTTGACCAGACCGCGGCGCTCCAGCAGGTTCGTCCAGATCAGGCCGACGACCACGGCCGACATCACCACCGGCAGGTAGTAGGCGGTGCGGAAGAAGCCCAGCAGACGCCCCTGGCCGGCCACGAGCGTGGCGAGGACCAGCGGCATCACCACCATCAGCGGTACGACGAGGAGGACGTACAGCGAGGAGTTCAGCAGCGCGGTCGCGAAGCGGTCGTCGTGCAGGAGCTGCCGGAAGTTCTCCAGGCCGATGAAGCTCCCGCCCTGGAGCATGGTGGCGTCGGTGAAGGCGAGCACCAGGGTGTTGAAGAACGGGAAGACCGTCATCACCAGCACGAGGGCGAGAGCGCCCCCGCTGAACAGCAGGGGGACGTACCACGGGGAGCGGGCCCAGTGACGGGACCGGCGCCGGGCGGGCGGCGGGTCGCTCGCGCGCTGCGGGCGGGAGATGGTCGGGGATTCGTGGGTCACGCGGTCCTTCTCTCGGAGAGGCGGCGGTCGGCGCGGGAGGGGGCGCGGCGGCGCCCCCTCCCCTGCCTGCTCAGTCGGCGGTGCCTGCTCAGTCGGCGGTCTCGATCCGCTCGTCCGCGTACTCGACGCTGGCGTCCAGCGCGTCCTGGGCGGACTTGTCGCCGAGCACGGCCTGGCCCACCTGCTCGCGCAGGTACTCGGCGGAGCTCTCGCCGGAGAAGGCCGGCGGCCACCACACGACCGCCTCGCTCACCTGGGCGGCGGACTGCACCCGGATGGCGGCGTCATCGGAGCCGTCGTCCTCGGTGAAGTAGGGGTCCGCCAGCGCCCCCTGGGTGGAGGGGAACACGGAGGCCTGCCGGGCGAACTCCATCTGGTTCTCGGGGTTCGTGACGAAGGCGGCGAAGGCCATCGCCGTGGCGGCGTTCTCGGACTGCGCGTTGACCACGAGGGACTCGATGTACATGTTCGGCGCCGAGTCGGCGATCGCCGGGGCGACGGCGACGGTCTCGTACACCTCGGGAGCGGTGTCGCGCAGCTCCTTCATCGTGTACGAGCTGCCGGGGAGCCAGGCGAGCTGGCCCGACTTGAAGGCGTCGAGCTCACCGGTCTGGAGGGCGTTGAGCGACTCCGCGGTGAACCCTTCGCCCGCGTAGAGGTCGACGTAGTGCTGCAACAGCTCGACGCCCTGCTCGGAGTTGAAGGCGAAGGCGGTCTCGTCCGCGTTCATGAGCTCCACGCCGTAGGTGCCGAAGGTCTCGATGGCCGGCAGGCGCCCGATCATGGAGACCTCGGGGTTGTTCTCGGCCATCACGGCCGCCTGCTCGAAGAGCTCCGCATAGGTGACCGGGAGATTCTCCGGGTCCAGGCCGGAGGCTTCGAACAGGGCGGTGTTGAAGAACGAGGGACCGGTGTTGAGGTACCAGGGGAAGCCGTAGGTCCCGCCGCCCAGACCGCCGAAGGTCATGGCCTCCCAGGCCGCGGGGAGGAAGCCCTCGGCGAGGGACGGATCTTCGGCGGCGAGGTCCAGCAGCATGCCGGCGGAGCCCAGCGAGTAGGCGGCCTCCGGACCCATGTCGACCACGTCGGGCAGATTCCCGGCGGCGGCGTCGGCGGAGAGGCTGTCCTGGTAGCCCTCGGCCGGCTTGTCGATCCACTCGATCTCGGTGCCGGGATGCTGCTCGGTGAAGGCCTCGATGAGGGCGGTGAAGTAGTCCTCGTAACCGCCCTTGAGGTTCCAGGTCTGGAAGCGGAGGGATCCGGTGATCTCCCCGTCGGTGTCGGCGCCCTGGCTGCCGGACCCGCCGACGCCGCAGGCGGCGGTTCCGAGGGTGAGGGCGGCGGCGGTGCCCAGGAGGACTCCGCGGCGTGTGGTGGTGGTCATCTTGCAACTCCTTCGTTGGTGAGGTTCGTGGGGGTGAGACGCAGCGTGGCGACCTGGAAGGGTCGCAGCGCGTAAGTCGCTTCCTCGAGGGGGCCGGGCTCGCTGAGGGCTCGGGGAAGAGCGGGGCTCGAGTCCCCGGCAGCCGGGGTCCCGTCGGCCGTTATCTCGTCGGCCGTTGTCTCGTCGGCCGTGCTCCGCTCGAGCAGGTCGGTTTCGACGACGTGGGCGCCGGCGAGGTCTGCCGCGGGGCGGAAGGCCCCGTGGGCGCGGCCGCCGGCGAGCTCTGCGAGGCGGACGATGACGTCGCCGCTGCCGTCCTCGGCGAGCTTGATCCAGTCGACGACGGCGGCGCCGCTGGCGGGCTCGAGCTGCAGCAGCGGCTCGAGGGCGGGGAGGGAGTCGAGCACGGGCGCGTTGAGCGCGTAGGCCGCGTCGATCACCGTGGGCAGGGGCCCCGGGACCACCGCGAAGCGCATGGCGTGGGTGCCCTTGTCGCTGTCGGGGTCCGGGAACCGAGCACCGCGCAGCAGGGACGGCCGCACCACGGTGCTGCCGCCCTCGCCGCGGACGTCGAGCCCGTAGCTGGAGTCGTTGACGACGCCGACGCCGTAGCCGCCCTCGGCGAGGTGGACGAAACGGTGCTGGCTGACCTCGTACTGCGCCTCGTCCCAGCTGGTGTTCGCGGTGACCGAGCGCTCCACGTGCCCGTACTGGGTCTCGTAGCGGGCGGTGGTGGTGTGCAGGGCCAGGGGCAGCGCGAGCTTGAGCAGGTGCTCGGTCTCGTGCCAGTCCACGTCCACGTCGATCTCCAGCGCCGTCGCCCCGGGGCGCAGCCCGTACGTCACGCGGAAGCGGGAGTCGCCCCGGGTGCGGTGCACGGTGAGTCCCTGGGCGCCGTCAACGGCTGCGCCGGCAGGGTCGGGGGTGAGAACGGCGCCCTCGTCGAGGGCGACGGGGAGCTCGAGCACGTGGCGGTCCACGTCCCAGGCATCCCAGCGCACGGGCTGGTCGCGGAACAGCTGCAGCTCGCCGAGACGGGCGCCGTCGGGCACGAGCTCCCGCTGCGCCTCAAGGTCCCGGAGGGAGGTGACGTGGCCGAGCGCGTCCACTCGCACCCGCAGCAGGCCGTTGTCGAGGACGTGCTGCTCGGTGGCCGGCGCCGCGTCGAGGCGGGGCGTCGGGACGGCGCCGGAGAAGGGGCTCGGCACGGTGGCCGGCGCCGCCGCCTCCTCCCGGTCCCAGGTGCCCCGGGTGGTGGGAGCCAGGCGTGCGGGCGCCGCGGTCCGGGGCCGCTCCCCCGGGGGGTCCTGCGCGCCCGATGCGGCGAGAGCGGCGGCCGCGCGCTGGGCGAGCTCGCGCAGCTGCTGTTCGATGCCGCCGTAGGTCTCGCGGGCCTCGCGGTGCACCCAGGCGATCGAGGTACCCGGGAGGATGTCGTGGAACTGGAGCAGCAGCACCGTCCGCCAGATCTCCTCGAGCTCCTCGCGAGGGTACGCGGCACCGGTGCGGAGCGCGGCCGCCGCCGAGAGGTGCTCGACCGTGCGGAGCAGGGATTCGCTGCGCCGGTTGCCGCGCTTCATGGCGAGCTGGGAGGTGAAGGTGCCGCGGTGCAGCTCGAGGTAGAGCTCGCCGGCCCAGACCGGGGCTCCGCCGTGGCGGGTGTACTCCGTCTCGGCGAGCTCGAAGAAGCTGTCAGGGTCGCGGAGCTGGACGCGGGGTGAGCCCTCGAGGTTCTCGGAGCGGTGCGCGCGGCCGAGCATCTCGCGAGTGGGCCCTCCCCCGCCGTCGCCGTAGCCGAACAGCAGCAGGGAGTGCGAGGAGCGCATCTTGTCGCGGAAGGTGCGTTCGGCGTGGTGGAGCTCCGCCTGGCTGACCTCGGCGGCGTAGGTCTCGGCGGGCGGGAAGTGGGTGAAGATCCGGGTGCCGTCGATGCCCTCCCACTGGAAGCTGTGGTGGGGGAAGGTGTTGGTGTCGTTCCAGGAGATCTTCTGCGTGAGGAACCAGCGGAAGCCGGCCCGCCGGGCCAGCTGCGGGAGGGCGCCGGAGTAGCCGAAGCTGTCCGGCAGCCACACGCCGTCGGGCTCGACGCCCAGGTGCTCGCGCATGTAGCGGGTTCCCAGCAGGAACTGGCGCACCATCGCTTCACCGGTGGGCATCACGGCGTCGGACTCGACCCACATGCCGCCGACGGGCAGGAAGCGGCCCTCGTCGATGCGCTCGCGCATGCGGGCGAAGAGCTCGGGCTGGTCCTCCTCCAGCCAGGCGAACTGCTGCGCGGAGGACATCGCGTACACGAACTCGGGGTCCTCGTCCATCAGGGCGAGGACGTTGGAGACGGTACGGGCAACCTTGCGGCGGGTCTCGCGCAGCGGCCACAGCCAGGCGGAGTCGATGTGGGCGTGGCCGACGGCGCTGGTGAGATGGGCGGAGGCGTGCGCGGGGGCGGCGAGCACCTCGCGGAGCTCCTCGCGCGACGCGGTCGCCGAGTGCGGGTTCGCGTCGTCGAAGGCGCTCAGGGCGCGGTCCACGGCGTCGAGCAGGCGCCAGTAGCGGGTGTGCTGGTCGGAGAGCTGAGCGAGCAGTCCGCCGACCACCTCGAGGTCGCGGGCGAGATCCCAGACCTCCTGGTCGAAGGCGGAGATGGCCGCCGCGCGCAGCTCATAGGGCTGGAAGCTCTCGGCGGTCTCCTTCTCACCGAGGTCCACCACGATGAAGGGCGGCAGGCCCAGCGCGAGGGGGTTGGCGGCCGCTTCGAGGTAGAGGGTGAACGAGCCGTCCTCGGCGAGGAGGCCGTCTTGTGCCCCGGGTCCCCGCAGGCGCAGCCAGCCGTGGCGCGGGTGGAGCGCCTTGACGGGGGTGCCGTCGCCTCGGTGCACGAGCGCTTCGCCGTGCCCGCCCACGGAATGCTCCTCCCACCCCAGGTCGACGGTCAGTTCGACGATGGCGGGCGCGTCAGCAGGGACCTGCCCCTCGACCCGGAACCAGGTGGTGCTCCACGCAGGCCCCCAGGTGCTGCCGACGGTGAAGGGCTCGTACCGCGGGGCCTCGCGGCCCGGCAGGAGTTCCAGACCCAGGGCGTGCCGGGACGGGACGGGCTCGCCGTCGCCGTCGACCTGCCAGGAGGCGAGCGTGACGGGGGCGATCGCCGTGTGCACGGCCGGGGCGATCCTGTCGCGCACCACGCGCTGGAGCCGTTCGAGGGTGAACTCCGGGTGGGTGTGCATGGTCCTCCGTTGGATGAGTCGGCGTGTCACGTCGGGCGGCGCAGTACGCGGCGCACCCTGAGGCGCGCAGGGAAGGGCGCCGCGGCACGTGCAGAGAGGTGGCCAGCTCCCACCTGGACCCTCTTCAGACTAAAGCGCTTTAGTAAGAGAACATTACGGTGCGGCCTTCGGCGCCGTCAAGGCGCACCCCGGAGACGTTGCCTTCTCGTGATCACTCCCGCCCCGGGCGGCCCCATCGGGCGACGGCGCTCCCCCGCCTCCCCTCGAGGAGCGCATCGACGGTCCCTGCTGTGTCCTGCCGCGAGTCCGATCCCTCTGCGGGGAGGTGGCGTGCCGAGAATCCCAGCTCGACGCGATGACCGACGAGTTCCGCCACGCGGGCATCCGCGCCGCCGGCTTCGCGGCCGACGTCACCGACCGCCCCGCTCTGGGGCAAGCGCTCGCGCAGGCGGAGGAGCATTTCGGGTCCATCGACGTGCTGGAGTACTCCCCCGCCCCGACCGTTGCCGACCTGCAGGCGCATCCGCTGGTCTCCGCGCCCCACCTCACCGTCGAGGCAGCACTGCCCCTGCTCGAGACGAACCTCTTCGGCGCGATCACCGCGATCGGCCAGGTGCTGCCCGGGATGCTCGAACGGGGCAGCGGCACGATCCTCGGCACGAGCGGCGCCGGATCCGGGCCGACTGAGACGGGCCTCCGAACGCCCGCGCAGGGGCGGGTCCGCACAAAGTCCGTCGGCTCCGGGTCTACCGTTGACGTCGTCCTGCTGCCGCACGTCGAAGGAACCCTCCCCCATGCCCTGCACCACCCTCCTCGTCGGCCGCCGCGCGAGCGCGGACGGCTCTCCCCTGGTCGCCCGCACCGAGGACTCCAGTGACGGGACCTTCGATCCCAAGCGGGTCGTGGTGGCGCAGCCGGCCGAGCAGCCCCGCACCTACACCTCCGTGATCGGCAAGCGCACGATCAACCTGCCCGAGGAGCCGCTGCGCTACACCGCCATCCCGGATGCGCTGGGGGTCAACGGGGTGTGGGCGAGCGCCGGCATCAACGCGGCGAACGTCGCCATGAGCGCCACGGAGACGATCACCAGCAATCCGCGGGTGCTCGGCGCCGATCCGCTCGTGGAGCACGACCCGGCCACGGGCGCGCCCGGCGGGTTCGGCGAGGAGGACTTCGTGACGCTGGTCCTCCCCTACATCCGCTCCGCACGCGAGGGGGTGGAGCGCCTCGGCGCGCTGCTCGCGGAGCACGGCACCTACGAGATGAACGGGATCGCCTTCAGCGACGAGCAGGACATCTGGTGGCTGGAGACGGTGGGCGGGCACCACTGGATCGCACGGCGCGTCCCGGAGGACCACTACGTGACGATGCCGAACCAGCTGGGCATCGACTCCTTCGACCTCGAGGACGCAGAAGGGCCGGGCCGCGACCACCTGGCGAGCCCCGACCTGCGGGAGTTCCTGGCCACCCACCACCTGGACCTCACACAGCGGGACGTGGAGAACGCGGCGCCCTCAGTGTTCAACCCGCGCGAAGCGTTCGGCTCCCACACGCCCGCGGACCACGTCTACAACACGCCCCGTGCCTGGTCCATGCAGCGCACCCTGAACCCCACGAGCGAGGACTGGGACGCGGGCCTGCCCGGGGCGAGCCCGGACTCGGACGATCTCCCGTGGAGCCGGCGGCCCGAGCGCCTGCTCACGATCGAGGACGTCAAGGACGTGCTCAGCTCCCACTACCAGGGCACCGTCTTCGACCCGTACTCCGCCCGCGGCACCGCGGCGGAGCGCACGGCGTTCCGCCCCATCGGCATCAACCGCCACAACGCGCTCGCGATCCTGCAGATCCGCCCGGACCTGCCCCCGTCCCATCGCGCCCTGCAGTGGGTCGCCTACGCCTCGCTCCCATTCACCACGCTGATCCCGATGTTCACGAACGTCGAGGAAGCACCCGCCTACCTCACGACCACCGAGGCGAGCGTCAGCACGGACAGCTACTACTGGACGGCGCGCATGATCGCAGCTCTCGCCGACGCGCACCACGCCGAGACCCTCCCCGCGATCGAGCGCTACCAGCAGCGCACCCTCGCCCTCGGTCACGCGGCCGTGCACGCGGCGACCGCGTCGGCGTCCTCGGCCGACGACGCCGCGGTGCCCGGCCTGCTCGCCGAGGCGAACACGACGATCGCCGAGCAGATCCGCGCCGCGACGGATGCGCTGCTGGGCGAGGTCCTCGCCACCGCGAGCAATCACATGACGAACCGGTTCTCGCGGTCCGACGGGTGAGAACCGTGGTCCCTCTACTCGTCGCCGGCATCGATCTCGCGGCGGACCCGCGCAGGACGGGCCTCGCGGTGCTTCGCGAGGAGGACCACGTGGTCCGCCTCGACGACGTCCACGTGGGGGCGAGCGACGACGACGTGCTCGCGGCGTTCCTCCCCGCGGCGAAGGCCGGCGTGGACGTGCCCTTCGGATGGCCACGCCGGTTCGTCGATCTGGTCGCCGGGCACCAGGCCGGCGACCTCGAGTCCCCGGCGCACACCGGACCGGACTGGCGACGGGCCGTGCTCTTCCGAGAGACGGATCTCGAGGTGCGCAGGCGGGTGGGCAAGACCCCACTCAGCGTCGCCGCGGACAAGATCGCCTACCCTGCCATCCGCTGGGCAGCGATCGCCGCGCGCCTGCGAGAGCAGGACATTCCCACCCCGCTCGACGGCAGCGGGGTGGCCTGCGAGGTCTACCCGGGCGCCGCGCTAGCCGCCTGGGGATTCGGAGCCCAGCGCTACAAGAAGGCCTCCGGAGCTCTGGTGCGCGGCGAGCTCGTCGACGCGCTCAGCGCCCGGTGGCCGTGGCTGGACTGGGCAGGACACGAGGACGTCTGCGCGGCCTCGGACGATGCACTCGACGCCGTGATCGCCGCGGTGGTCGCCCGAGAGGTGCTCCTCGGCAGGGCGATCGCTCCACGCGCGGAACTCGCCGCCGCCGCGGCCGACGAGGGATGGATCTGGCTGCCCACACCGGAGTGAGGGTCCTCGCCGGTCAGGCGGTCGCGACCCCTACGAGGAACCGAACGGGAGGCCTTTCATCCTGCTGCAGGGACCAGCTCGACGCTGACGATCAGGCCCGGCTCCTGGCCGTAGAAGGTGCCGGGCAGTGCCCACGCGATGTGCTCGGCCCCGGTCTCCTCGTGCGTGGCGGTGCATCGGACCGGTGCGAGCTGCTCGAAGTCCAGGGCGCTCGGGCAGTTCTGGACGGTGAAGGTCCACTGCGTGGTGTCGACCGGGGCATGCCGGAAGTCAAAATCGATGACGGTCTGCATGTCCGCGACCAGCTGCTCGGCGGGGATCGGGTCCATGCCGTACACACCGCCCATTCCGATCGCCGTGGTCTCGTTGTTCCCGTTGAACGTCGCCCACCTGGCGTCCTCGGTGAGCGGCTCGTCGACCGTGTACAGGACTCCGTGCCCTCCGCCCGGGGCGGCGAGGGGATGGGCGTACACGGTCTCCTCACGTTCCGTGCCGTCGAAGTCCGCCGTCACCGTGCAGCGCACGTCGGCGCTCGCGACATAGCGCAGGCCGTTCTCGCAGGACGCCGGATCAGATTCCGGCGACGGCGCCTCGGCCACCCCTCCCAGGTCCTGGACGATCTCGGCGAGGTCCGCGGACGGCAACCGTGTCTCGCCGTCCTCGTCGACCAGTCGCTCGGGCTCGACGACATGGACGAACACCAGTGCACGGCGTTCTGCAGAGCCAAGGACCTCGTCCCCACTGGTTCGTTCCTCCTCGGTCCCGCCGACTGCCGGATCGTCGTCTCCGGTGGGGCCGTCCTGCTCGACGGCCTCCGTCTCCGAAGCGGGCGGGTCCTCAGCGGGACCGCAGCCCGTCAGGGCGATCAGCGTCGCCGCGGCCATGGCGGTCGCTGCCTGGATTCCGCGACGGAAGGATCTGGCGTTCACGAGGTCACTCCAAGGATCGGGGTGCCCATCCTCGCAGATCATCGGCAGGTTCGAAGAGAGCGGGGTCGCCGACAGATGGAGGTGGTCATGACGTTGTCGACACTTCCGTCGGCTCGGGGGCCGGGAGCTGATCAGAGCAGGCGGCGGCGCGCCCCGAGATCTGAGACGGCCTGCGGCGGCTCACACTCCGTGAAGACGGTGCCATCGGGCCCCCCGGCCCGTCCCCTCCGAACGGAGCCGCCCCTCCTTACGCAGTGCATCCAGCACCAGTCGGATCGTCTGGTCGCTGACGCCGGGAAGAGCCGCACGCACATCGCCGATCGCGAAGAACTCCGGGGCGTGGTCCAGCACGAACTCTCGAACACGATCCTGCTTGCTCCCCGTCGAGCGGTCAGAAGCCGCCCCTTCCTCGAAGCGCTGGTACGCATCCGCCAGCAGGGACACGAAGTAGCTGAGCCACGGCCAGACGTCGTGCTCGTTGTCGTGCCACCCATGGGTGGACTCCAGCAGTCGCGCGTAGTACTCATCTGACGACTCCGCGATCAGCTGCTCGAGGGAGACATACCGGCCGATCCCGTATCCCGCCTCGGCCAGCAGTGCATTGGTGAGGACGCGGGCCACACGTCCGTTCCCGTCGTCGAACGGGTGGATCGTGAGCAGGTCGAGGACGAGCAGCCCGATCAGGAGCACCGGGTGGTGGGCGTCGGCGATGCGAGCCTCGCGGTAGTCTTCCAGCAGCTCGTCCACGAACTGAGCGGTGTGGACAGCAGGAACCGGGGTGAACCAGATGCTGCGGGACCCGTCCTCGTGACGGTCGACGACCAGGTTGTCGCTGCTCTTGAGGTTCCCACCCTTGCCAGGGGTCTCGGCGAAGAGCAACCGGTGCAGGTGCAGGATCAGTCCGAGGTTGAGGGGGCGCCAGTCCTCCGCGAAGAGATAGTCGAGAGCGGCTCGGTAACCGGCGAACTCCTGCTCACTGCGTGAGCGGAGGCCGCGTGCCGAGCCGTCGATGATCTTGGCGGCACGGGCCTTGTCAGGCACCAGAACACCCTCCATTGCTGAGGACGCAGTGATGGACTGGACACGTGCCCGTGCGGCCAGCGCCGTGAGCAGCTCGGGCAGCTGGTTCGCATAGAGCTCCTCACGTCCGCGACCGGTGTCGATACGTCTCAGCTGGCCGACGAGCGTCCCCGGGACCGTACCCAGCGTTCGCTCCAGCGGCGTGAACGACTGCATCCAGAACCTCCAAGAGAACCAACAAACTACCTAAGATGCATGCATCTTAGTGTGTTTAGCGGTTCCGTGAGTGCCTTCGATCGGCGTGGATGCCCGTGCACGGCGAGTCCATCCAGCAGCACAGACAATCGCGCGCCGCCCGGGCACCCTCACGCCCACCGCTTCCGCGGTGACGTCTCCGCCACCCCCGAGTTGACCATGTTCAGCGGATCTGCCGTTGCCAACCCACCAGCCGGTCCGCGCGTCGCGAGCAGTCCGTCGGTCATCGCGTGGGCCGCTCACCCCATCGCCAGCGCCCCCGCCACGCCCACCATCATCACCGCGACCACCCCGTCGAGCACCCGCCACGCCCGGGCGCTCGACAGCACCCGCCCGAGGCTCCGCGCTCCGAACCCCAGCGCCACGAACCACAGCGTGCTGCCCACCACTGCCCCGGCCGCGAACTGCCCCGCCTGCGCGCCGTGGGTGGAGGCGAGGGAGCCGAGCAGCAGCACGGTGTCGAGGTAGACGTGCGGGTTCAGCCAGGTGAGCGCGAGCGCGGTCGCGACCACGGCGCCGAGGCCGCTCCCCTGCCCGGCCCCGTCGGCCTGCAGGGACTCCCCGCCGCGCAGCGCCCGTCGAGCGGCGAGGACTGCGTAGCCGAGCAGGAAGGCGACGCCGGCCCAGCGGGCGATCGCGACCAGCTCGGGCACGGCCCGCACCAGGGCGCCGAGGCCGCTGGCGCCGGCGGTGATGAGCACGGCGTCCGAGACGATGCACACGGCCACGACCGGCAGCACGTGCTCGCGGCGGATGCCCTGGCGCAGCACGAACACGTTCTGGGAGCCGATGGCGATGATGAGCGAGAGTCCGGCGAGGAGGCCGTGCAGAGCGGAGGTCACGCATCGACGCTAGAGCCACCCGAGGTGAAGCACCAGCGAGCATTTCTGCACGATCTGAAGCAGTGCTTCATCTAGGCTCCGGGCATGCGCATCGATCCCTCCCTGGCCGAGACGCTGCGCCTCGTCGCCGAAGAGGGCACGCTCGAGGCCGCGGCCCGCCGACAGCACATGACCCCGTCAGCCGTGAGCCAGCGGCTGAAGCTGCTCGAGCAGCAGCTCGGCCAGCGCCTGCTGGTGCGAGCGAAGCCGGTGCGGCTCACCCCTCCGGGCGAGGTGGTGGTGCGCTTCGCCCGCGGCCACGCGCTCCTCGAGCAGGAGACGCGGGCCGCGCTCGGGCTCGAGGCGCAGGGCGAGCGGCCGCGGATCGGGATCGCCGTGAACTCCGATTCGCTCGCCACCTGGTTCGTGCCGGCCCTCGCGCAGTTCGCGCAGAGGCACGACGCACAGCTCGAGCTGCAGCGCGAGGACCAGGACGAGACTGCTCGCCTGCTCACCTCCGGCGCCGCCCTCGCAGCGGTGACCTCCGCCTCCGCCGCGCCGCCGGGGTTCCGCTCGATGCCGCTCGGCAGCCTGGTGTACGTCGCGGTCACCTCCCCCGCCTGGCGGGAGCGCTGGGCGGGGACCACGAGCGGGCCCGTCGGCCCGGACGTCCTCGCCCGCGCCCCGCGGATCGACTACGACACCAGCGATGACCTGCAGGCCACGTGGCTGCGCAGGCAGGGCGTGGACCCCGCTCTCGCCCCGCGCCACCTGGTCCCCTCCACCCACGAGCTGGCCGACTCCGTCGTCGCCGGGCTCGGCTGGGGCATGCTGCTGACCATGCAGGCCGAGCCGCTGCTGGAGGGCGGCGAGCTGATCGCGCTCGGCGGCGACCCGGTGACCACTGCCCTGTTCTGGCAGGTGGCGACGACCCCGTCGGCCCAGCTCGAGGCGCTCACCGACACGGTGCTCGAGATCGCACGGACCGCGCTGCGCCAGGGATGAGAGGGGCCGGGGGGGCCGATCGTCATGAGGTCACGCGCCGCGATTCTCGACCCCCGCACCACGTAGCATCTCCATCTGCTGCTGCATCAGCGAACGGACCCCGAGGATCACGAGACCGGCGACGAGGAATGTGAGGCCGAGGCAGAGCAGGATCGCACCGGCCCAGGCCATGAGCACGGCGTCCCCTTTCGCCGTGACGGTGTTCACGAACGGCAGCATCGCCACCGTGACGAACGTGCCGACGGCGAGGAGGAACGGCGAGGCGAGCAGCATCCAGACGACGCTGCCCGGCGCGTCAAGGCGGAAGGCCGGCGTGGGCGACTCGTGCACGGGCGGGGCGGTGTTCATGAACGGAGACTACCGACCGGCCCGTGTCGGCGCCGCGGTCGTGCGACGGTCCCCGCGCCCGGGCGACGGCGAATATCCTTGCCCCGTGTCGACACAGGTTCTGCAGGTCTCGGGAGAACAGCTGCTCGCCCTGGCTCTCGGGGCCTTCCTGCTCGGGGCGCTGGCCGCTGCGGGACTCCTCGCGCTGCGCAGCCGTTCCGCGCCGGCCGGTCCGGTCCCCCCGGACGGCGCCGACGAAGTCGTCCCGGAGAAGTCCTCGGCCCGGCTCCTCTCGCACGAGATCCGGACCCCGCTCACGCTGGTCAAGGGTGCCGCCGATCTGCTCGCCGAGGAGACCCCCGGCCCGCTGAGCCCCACCCAGCGCTACTTCGTCGACACGATCGTGGACAACACCTCGCTGGTGGTGAGCATGGCCGAGGACTTCCTGCTCGAGGCACGGCTCGAGTCCGGCGCGCCGACTCTCGACCTGGCATCGGTGGACATCCGGGAGCTGGTGCGCGGGACGGTCCTCGAGCTGCGCCGGATCCGCAGCGCCGCGGTGAACCTCGACAGCCGCGGTGAGCCGCTCGTGCTCGACGTGGACCGGGCGATGATCCGTCAGGTGCTCTGGAACCTGCTGAACAACGCCGTGCGCCACGCGGGACCGGACGCCGAGGTCACCGTGCGGGTGGAGGCGACGTCCGAGGGCGCCACGATCGCGGTCGCCGACGACGGCGAGGGCATGGACCCCGACCGGCGAGCGGAGCTGTTCTCGCCGCGATCCAGCGGTCACCCCCAGGGGACCGGACTCGGCATGGGCGTGATCCGCCGGATCGTCGACGCCCACGGCGGCCGGGTGGTCGTCGACTCCCTCGTGCGGCGCGGGACCCGTATCCTGATCGTCCTTCCCTGGCCGTCGCGGGACGTCACCGATGGCTGACCCCTCCCCCGCCACCGCGTCGACGCCGCTCGTGCTCGTCGTCGACGACGAGGAGCAGATGACGGCGATCATCGCCTTCGCCCTCGAGACCCAGGGCCTGCGCACGGTCGTCGCCGCCGACGCCCGCTCCGCCCGCCGGCTGCTCGAGAGCGAGCCGATCGAGCTGGTCGTCCTCGACGTGATGCTCCCCGACGAGAGCGGCGTCGAGCTGTGCCGCTCCCTGCGCGAGACCTCCGACGTCCCCGTCATCCTGCTCACCGCGCTCGGCGAGGTGGACGACCGGGTGGCAGGACTGACCGCCGGGGCGGACGACTACCTCACCAAGCCGTTCAGTCCGCGTGAGCTCGCCCTGCGCGCGCAGGCCATCCTGCGACGTTCGACCGGGTCCGTGAACACGCCCGCCCCCTCCGGCCGGGTCCTGCGCTGCGGTCCCCTGCGCGTGGATGCCGAAGGAGGCACCGCGAGCTGGGACGGGACCGAGCTCCAGCTCCCGGAGACCGAGCTGAGGCTGCTCGCGCGCCTGGCGCAGGACGCCGGTCGCGCCGTCCCGCTGCGCACGCTCCTCCAGGAGGTGTGGGGCACGAGCCGCACCGAGGGCGGCCGCGACATGGTCAAGTCGATGATCTACCGCCTGCGCCAGCAGATGCTCGCCCAGGGCGCGCCCCCGGACCTCATCGAGGCCGTCCGCGGCCAGGGCTACCGAGCCCGAGTGCTGCCCTCGACCCGTCGTCGCTGACTTCGTCACCGAGCGTCACCGAGCGCCACCCCGCGGTTACCGCGCCTTCGGCAGGCTGAGTCCGGCGGTCCTGCGGACCGCCGTCCTGCACTGGCCCGTCGTCGCCGACGGCCATCCCTGCCGCCCGGCACCTCCCCGATGATGAAGGAGACCCATGTCTGCCCCGACGAAGCGCCGCAGCTTCCTCGCCGCCCCGCCGCCCCGGCCCCGTCTCGACGACGCCGAGGTGGCGCGCCGCTATCCGCGCCGCCGCATGAACGTCTTCCTCGGGATCTTCCTGGGCTACGCCGGCTTCTACCTGATCCGCAATAACGTCTCCCTGGTCGCTCCGCTGCTGATCGAGGACAAGGGACTCAGCACGATCGGCATCGGGCTGATCGCCAACGCGGTCCTGTTCGCGTACGGGCTGTCGAAGTTCTTCATGGCCACGCTCTCGGACCGCTCCAACGCGCGGCTCTTCCTGCCGATCGGTCTGGCGCTGTCGGCGCTGACGAACCTGGTCGTCGCCTTCGTGCCGTGGGTCTCCGGCACCATCGCGGTCTTCGCGACCGTCATGTTCATCAACGGCTGGTTCCAGGGCATGGGCTGGCCCGCCTCGGGCCGCGTTCTGGTGCACTGGTTCTCGACCAACGAGCGCGGCTGGAAGACCTCCATCTGGAACACCGCGCACAACGTCGGCGCCGCCGGACTCGGAGTGGCCGCGGCCGCAGCTCTGGCCTGGACGGCCGACGACTGGCGCGCCGCCTTCTGGTTCCCCGCCCTGATCGCCCTCGTGGTGGCCGTGGTGGCCTTCGTCCTGATCCGCGACACCCCCGAGTCCGAGGGCCTGCCTCCCATCGAGGAGCACCGCGACGACCCGGCGAAGGTCGAGATCGACGAGGACGCCGACGAGCAGCCCTCGATGTGGCAGTTCGTGCGCACCCACGTCCTCACCAACCGCGTGATCGTGCTGCTCGCCGTCGCCAACGTGTTCGTCTACGCGCTGCGCTATGGGGTGCTCAACTGGATCACCGTCTACCTCGCCGACACCCGCGGGGCCGAGATCTCCGACGGCATCACCGGCTTCGTGGTGTTCGAGCTGGCCGGCATCGTCGGCACCCTGCTGTGCGGCTGGATCTCCGACAAGGTCTTCCGCGGGTACCGCGCCGGGACCGGCATGCTGTTCATGGCGCTGACCGCCGTCGCCCTCGTCGCCTACTGGCAGGTTCCCGCCAGCGCGCCGCTGTGGATCTCGATCGCCCTGGTCGCGGTGATCGGCGGCCTCATCTACGGCCCGGTGATGCTGATCGGCCTCCAGGCCATCGACCTCTCCCCGCGCCAGGTGGCGGGCACCGCCGCCGGCTTCACGGGACTGTTCGGGTACCTGCTGGGTGCCACCCTCGCCTCCTCCGGGGTGGGCCTCATGGTCCATGCCTTCGGGTGGGACGTGACCTTCGCGGTGCTGACCGTCTGCGCGCTTCTCGTCGTGGGCATCATGTGGGTGATCGGGAAGGATGAGAAGGCACTGATGCAGGCTCGCGAGCAGCGGCGGCTGGCGAAGGAGGCCGCCGAGGCGAACGGGACCACCGCCGGCTGAGTCCTGGCCTACTCTCGAGGGATCATGAGTCCTTCCCGTCGGTCGCCGTGCGTCCTGTCCGCACTGGCGGTGCTCGCACTGCTGGTCCTCACCGGATGCACGGCGGCCGACGATCGTGCGGAGCGCGGCGAGGTCGCCGTGCTCTGCTCCAACGACGCGGAGATCTGCCGCGCGTGGGCCGCGGCGTTCTCCGAGCGCAGCGGCCGCGAGGTCACCATCGTCCGCCTGCCCACCTCGGAGGCCCTCGAGCGGATCCGCCATGGCGAGGGCCTGCCCGAGTTCGACGTCTGGCACGGCGGCGGCGCCGAGATGTACGCGGAGGCGGCCGACGAAGGGCTGCTCGCCTCCTACACCTCGCCCGAGGCCGCGGCCGTTCCCGGGGAGTTCCGCGACCCGGACGCCCGGTGGAGCGGGGCGTACTCCTCGATGCTGGCCTTCTGCGTCTCGCCGTCCGCTCTCGCGAGCGCGGGCGCGACGACCCCGCACAGCTGGGCCGACCTGCTCGACCCGGCGCTGACCGGGCAGATCAGCACGGCCTCGCCCCGCACCTCCGGCACCGCCTACACGGCCATGTCGCTCCAGATCGACCGCCTCGGCGCCGACGCCGGGCGCGACTACCTCACCGCCCTGTACGGCCAGGTCCTGCAGTTCACCCGCTCCGGCACCGCCCCGGTCCAGGTCGTGGTGCACGGCGAGGCCGCGGTCGCCCTCACCTTCGCCCCGTACTGCGAGACCGCGCGCGCCGAGGGCCATGACGTCGAGGTGGTGGTGCCCCGCGACGGCACCGACTACGAGATCGGCGCGGTCGCCGTGCTGGCCGACGCCCCGCACCCGCTGAGTGCTCACGAGTACGTCGACTTCGCGCTCTCGGCCGAGGGGCAGCAGGCCGGTGCCGGCGTCGGGATCCATCAGATCGTCACCCGCTCCGATCTGCCCGACAACCTCGCCGAGGTCCTCGCGGACGGTCGTTATCCCGTGATCGGGTCCTCGCTCGACGAGCGCGTCGACCGCCGCGACGAGCTGCTCGGCTGGTTCACCGCGGAGATCGAGCAGTGACGGACCGCGGGACGCGTCTCGCGGCGTCGACCCTGCTGGTCCTCGTCGGCGCCGGGGCGGTCCTCGTCGTCGGCTGGCCCATGGGCCGCATGGCCGTCCAGGCGCTGGCCGCGCTGACGGTCGCGAGCACGCCAGGACTCGGTCGCGCCGCGGCGTTCTCGACGGCGCTGTCGCTCGTCGCGACCGTCGCCGCCACGTCTCTCGGCCTCGCACTCGCGCTGACCGCCCGCATGCTGCCCCGCCGGGGGAGGCGGCTGCTCGACGCGATCATCGGCGGGCTCCTGCTCGTTCCTCCGTACACGGTGGCGGCCGCGGTCGTGGCGGTCGGCGGGCGCGGCGGCCCCTTCGCCGCCGTGCTGCCCGACGTCTACGGCCTGCCGGGGATGGCCCTCGCGATGATCCTCGCGCACCTGCCCCTCGCCTATCTGATGGTCCGGGTGGCCTGGAGGGGCGTGGACCCGCGCCTGGTGGAGACGGCCCGGGTCCACGGGGCGCGCGCCGGTGAGGTGTTCCGCCTGGTCCTCCTGCCGCCCCTGCGTGGGCCCCTGGGAGTGACCGCAGCACTGATGTTCATCTCGACGCTGTCGGACCCCTCGATCCCCGCGGTGCTGCGCGGCCGGGTGCCGACGCTCGCGCACACCGCCTACATCGAGGTGATCGCCTGGGGCGGCGAGGGCACGGCCTCCGTCATCGCCGTCCTGCTGGCGCTGCCGGTGCTCCCGCTGCTGCTGGCCCTGTGGCGGCGACCGGAGCCGTCGCTGCTCATGACGCGGTGGCTGGGTCACGGCGCCAGTCCCGTCCTCGTGCTCCCGCCGTCACCGCTCGTGACCGTCTGCCGGGTGCTCAGCGTGCTCGTGCTGGCCCTGGTGCTCACCCTGACGCTGACAGCGGCCGCGATGACGATCCGTGCCCAGGTCGAGCTCGTGACACCGGCTATGGGCGCGGTGATCGTCTCCACCGTGGGGTACGCGGTGGTGGCGCTGCTCATCGCCGTTCCACTGGGAGTGCTGACCGCATGCGCCTCGCAGCGCGCCGGGGAACGGACCGCGCGGGGCGTCGATCTGCTGCAGGTGTCCCTGCTGCTGATGCCCGACACCACCCTCGGCATCGCCTTCTTCCTCGCCTACGGCCTCGAGACGCCCACTCCGTGGGGCGAGCTTCCCGCCCTGGTGGGCGGCGCATCCCTCGGCTCGGGTGCGGTGGCGCTCGTGGTCGCGTTCGTGGCCCCGGCGGTGCCGCTCGTGCACCTCGCCGCACGAGCCGGTCAGCGGCGCGCACCGCAGGCCCTGCAGGAGACCGCCCGCGTGCTCGGGGCCGGCCGTCGCCGTCTGGCCCTGCAGTTCGTGCTCCCCCATGCCGGAGCGCTGGTCGCAGCGACCGCGGCCGTCGTCACCGCCCGGAACGTCGTCTCGGTCGTCCCCATCGTGTTCCTCTCGACCCCGGACGCGCCGATGGTGGCGTCCTTCGCGCTGGATCTGCTGGACCGAGCGTCCTACGAGCAGACCTTCGCGCTCACCGGCGTCGTCGCCGTGCTGCTCGCGGCGGTCGGTGCCCCGGCCGCCATGGCGGGCGCCGCGGTCATCGGGCGGAGGGGATCGCTGTGAAGGGCGCGGACGGACTGGAGCTGAGCGGCGTGGCGGGGGCGGACCTGCACGTGCGCGCCGGTGAGCTGGTCGCCCTGATCGGACCCTCGGGCTCCGGGAAGACCACGCTGCTGCGTCGCGTCGCAGGTCTCGATCCCCTCCCCGCCGGCACGGTGCGGATCGCGGGACGTGACATGGCGCGGGTGCCGGTCGAGCGCCGACCCGCGACGATGCTCTTCGAGACGCCGGTGCTCTTCCCGCAGCTGACCGTCGAGGAGAACGTCGGTTTCGCCCTCGAGCGCGGGCGGGCGGATGTGACCGCCGCCGATCAGCTCGACGTCGCGCTGACCTCCCTGGATCTGAGGACTCTGCGCAGCCGCCACCCGCACGAGCTCTCGGCCGGTCAGCGCCAGCGGGTCGCCCTGGCGCGCGCACTGGTGCGTCGTCCCGAGGTGATGCTGTTCGACGAGCCCCTCGCGCACGTCGATCCGGCCGCCCGCGCCGGTCTGCTGCGGGAGATCGCGCGGATCCACGAGCGGCTGGGCAGCGCCTCTCTCCTGGTGACCCACGACTGGACGGATGCGCTGTCCGTCGCGGACCGCATCGCCGTGATGCGGGAGGGAGAGATCGTTCAGGTGGGCGCGCCCCGGCAGATCTACTCCCGCCCGGCGAGCGCCTGGGTCGCGACCCGGGTGGGAGTCCCCAATTTCCTCTCCGCGCAGGTCGAGGGGGTGTCGACGGGCGCCGACGGCCATCGGGTGCGGGTCAGCGCCCTGGGGCGGCAGTGGGACGTGCCCGCCGCGCCGGAGCTCCGGGCGGTGGGCGAGGCGTGCATCGTGCTCGGGCACCCCCACGCGTTCACGATGGAGGAAGCTCCGGAGCGCCGGGAGGTCGACCCCCGCCGGGGTCAGGTCCTCGCCACCACCTTCGGCGGGGACCACGTCGATCACGACGTCGAGACCGACGCCGGCACTCTCGTCATCCGTCGGCCGCTCGGCCCGCGGGACGAGCCCTGGTCGGCGGGGACGGTGGTCGAGGTCGCTCTCGTGCCCGAGGCGGTGTGGGCGGTCCCGCGATGAGCGGGTCGGTCGATCCGCCGTCGTCGTGGGTCACGGGGCCGTCCGCCCCGCTGCTCAGTCCACGACGTCCGGGAACGTCCCGTCCCCCAGGTCCGGATCGGGCAGGGTGCCGCGCGGGTCCCGCAGGGCCGCGCCCCGGCCGTCGAGCCGGATCCGACGCAGTCCCTCGAGCAGCATCCGCCGGCCGAGGTCGGTGACGGAATGGACCCGTTCGAGATCCAGCAGCACGTCGGTGGAGGGGTCGGAGTCCTCGAGCAGGTCGAGCATCTCGGAGGCGGCGGTGAGCTGCACGACCCCCTCGAGGGCGACCGAGGTCGTGCCGTCGGCCGTCGACACGCGCGCCACGTCCTGCCGTGAGCCGTTCGGGGAGAACAGATGCATGCCCATGTCCTGGGAGAGCCGCTCGAACAGGCGCCCGCCGCGATGGCTGTTGCCCTGGCGGTCCAGGCGCGGGGAGAAGGTGCCGATGCCCACGAGGTCGGGCAGGACCCCGACCATGCCGCCGGCCACCCCGCTCTTGGCGGGGATGCCCACCCGCACCAGCCAGTCCCCCGCCCCGTCGTACATGCCCGCCGAGGCCATCACGGCCATCACCTGCCGGGCCGTCGCGGCGTCGAGAACCTGCTCGCCCGTGACGGGCTGGATCCCGCCGGTGGCGAGGGTCGCGGCCATCGCGGAGAGGTCCCGCACGGTCACCAGGAGGGAGCACTGCCGGATGTAGCCCTCGACGACCGTGGGCACGTCCCCGGTGAGGATCCCATAGCTGCGCAGCATGTGGGCGAGGGCGAGGTTGCGGTGGGCGGTCTCCAGCTCGGAGGCGCACACCGTCTCGTCGATCCGCAGCTCGCGCCCTGCGAGGCGCGAGAAGAGCTCCCGCACCCGCTCGACCCGCGAGGCCGGATCCGCATCCTCGCCCACCAGGAGCGAGTGCACGGTGAGGGCGCCCGCGTTGATCATCGGGTTCTTCGGCCGATGGGTGTCCTGCTCGAGCGAGAGCTCGTTGAACGCCTCGCCGGAGGGTTCCACGCCCACGGCGGCGAGCACCGTCTCGGCACCGCGGTCCATGAGCGCGGCGGCGTAGGCGAAGGGCTTGGAGATCGACTGGATGGTGAACTCGGCGTCGACGTCGCCGACGGCGTAGGTGCGACCGAGCGCCGTGGTCAGCGCGATGCCGAGCTGATCCGGATCGGCCGCCGCGAGCTCGGGGATGTAGTCCGCGACCGCGCCGGCACGGTCCTCGCGCAGCGCCTCGAGCACCTCCTCGAGGTAATCCGGGACCGGAGACCTCACCTCTCGCCCCCGTCAGCCTCGGCATTCGCGGCGCGCACCGCCTCGAGGTGGACCGGGCGCACCCGATCCACCGACTCCGCGACGTCATCGTGGCCGTGCAGCCAGCGCACCACGTACGGGCAGACCGGCACGATCCGGTGCCCCTGCTCGACGGTGGTCGTGAGCGCGGCGCGGGTGAGCACCCCTGCCAGTCCCCGTCCGCCGAAGTCGTCGTCGATCACGGTGTGGTAGAAGATCCGCTGGTCCTCGCTGCTGTCGGCGGCGGCGGTGTACATCGAGAAGCCCGCCTGGCGGCCGCCGACGAGGATGTCGAAGCGGTGCCGCTCAGGGTTGTCGCGCACTTCCACGGTCTCCTCGTCGGTGCTCTCTGCGGGGGTGGTGCCGTCGGTCATCGCGGGTCCTCTCATCGGAAGGCGCCGCTCGGTCAGCGGGCGCCCGGGAAGGGCTGGTCCCGATCGTAGGCGTCCTCGAGCTCGTCCGGCAGGGTCTCCCCGGTCTCGCCCGGCGGCCGCCGTCGGAGTCTCACCCGGCGGCCGCCGTCGGGGTCTCACCGCGGCCGCTGATCGTCGGTCGTGAACCCCTCCCGCCCCTCGCGCTCCTCGAGCGTCTCGAGCTCCTGGAAGAACGTCACCTGCCATCCCGCCGGTCCCTGGATCCTGGCGTTGAGCGTGCGGAACGGGGTGCGGGTGGGCGGGGCGAGCAGCTCGGCGCCGTGCTCGGCGACCGCGGCGACGGCCTGCTCCGTGTCCTGGACCTCGAGGGCGAGGCGGAGCGTCGGCCCGTCCGTGGCCGGCGCGTTCTCGACCTCGTCGATCGCCCGCGCATGCGCGGGGCTCGCGAGCTCGAGGGTGGCGACCCCGGCATGCAGGATCGCGACGCGGTCCTCCCCCTCGGTGGCGAAGGCGGCCTGCTCGGGCATGCCGAGCACGTCACGGTAGAACCGCAGCGCCTCGTCGACATCGTCGGTCTCGATGATCAGTCGCAGTTGGCGGGGGGTGTTCGTCGTCGTCATGGCGCCCATCCTCGTCGCTGACAGACGATTCCGGGAGTACCCCTGCCGCAGCGTGCGAGCAGGGGCCGCGTGAGCTCGTGAGCTCAGGAGCGCGGTCCTGAGTGCGGGGGCGTGGCCCGGCAGGCGCTCATTCCGCCGGCAGCGCGTCCTCGAACAGCGGAGTCAGCTTCTCGGCCGCGAACTGCAGCGCGAGCGGGGTTCCGGCGGAGAACGCACTGGAGATGTCACCGTCGAGCACCACCGCGCGCCCCTCCTGGACGGTCTCCAGCGTCTGCCACTGCGGATCATCCGTGATCACGGTGGGCTCGAGGTAGATCGGGAAGGCGACGATCAGATCGGCCTCGAGCACGTCGAGCTCCTCGCTCGAGATGTCGACGCTGAACCCGCTCCCGCTGGTGGGCAGCGCGGCGACGGCGGGGTTCTGCACGAAGCCGAAGCGGGCGAGTGTGCTGAGCCGCCCGCCGCCGGCGATGTAGGCTCCCCAGCCCTCGCTGGTCCGGGCCGCCGCGGAGACCGTCCTGCCCTCCCATTCGTGATGGGCCCCGGCGATCTCCGCGAAGGTGCTCTCGACCTGCTCGAGCAGCTGCTGCCCCTTCTCGGGGACCCCGAGCGCCCCCGAGATCAGCGCGACATGGTCCTCGAGCGTGGTGAGCCAGCTGGTACCGCCCGGGGCCACCCCGACCGTCGTCGCGATCTCTTCGAGACGGGCGTGACGATCGGCGTCGCCGCTGCCGCGCACATCGAGGATCAGATCCGGCTCGAGGGCGGCGATCGCCTCGAAGGAGGGTTCCATCGTCTCGATGATCGTCGGCGCCTCGTCGTACATCCCCTGCGCCCACGGCCCCTGCCCATCACCGCCGAAGGCCAGCCAGTCCGAGGCGCCGACGGGCTGGACGCCGAGCGCGAGAGCGATCTCCGCGTCGCCCCAGCCGAGCGCCACCACCCGGGTCGGTGCGTCCTCGATCGTCACCTCGCCGAACTCGGTGGTGAGGGTCGCCGGGAACGCCCCGTCGGCGGCGCCGCCCGCGGAGCCGCCGACCGCGGAGCCGCCGGCTGCGGAACCGTCGGCGGTCTCCTCGGCCGTGCCGCAGCCTGCCAGGGTGAGCGCGGCGGCGGCGGAGAGGGTCAGGGCGGTACGGCGGGTGAGCAGCATGGGGGAACCTTCCGTGTCTCCGGCAGGGCGGAGAGGATCTGCGCGAACAGGGGATGTGCCCGGCGAGCCGGCGTAGCGGGACGACACGACACTGGCGCAAAGCATGGCAAGGCTAACCTAATATACTCGGGTGACAGTCACCCATCGGACATCTCTGGGCCCGGACGCCGCCCCCGGCGCGACGGGTGCTCCCTCGCGCGTCCGCCGCGCCCGCTCCCTGCCGCTGCGCCGCGTCCTCGGTGCGGTGCTGGCGCTCGCGCTGCTGGTGATCGTCGTGATGCTGAGCCTGATGGTCGGCTCCCGCGACATCCCCCTCGCCACGGTGTGGGGCGCGCTGGCCGGCACCGACCACAGCGCGGATGCCGGCGTGGTCACCTCGCTGAGGATTCCCCGCACGCTGCTCGGCCTGCTGGTGGGCGCCGCGCTGGGCGTCGCCGGTGCCCTGATCCAGGCCGTGACCCGCAATCCTCTGGCCGATCCCGGGATCCTCGGTGTCAATGCCGGGGCAGCCTTCGCGGTCGCGATCGGCGTGGGAGTGTTCGGGGTGACCGCCCCCGGCAGCTACGTGTGGTTCGCCTTCGGCGGCGCCCTGGTCACCACCGTGGTGGTGTACCTGATCGGCTCCGTGGGCCGGGGCTCCGTCAGTCCCGCGCAGCTCACCCTCGCCGGCGTCGCCCTCGGCGCGGTGCTCAGCGGGATCACCAGCGCGCTGCTGCTGGCGGATCAGGAGAACTTCAGCGTGATCCGCGCCTGGGAGGCGGGATCCTTCGCCGATCGCGGAGTGGACGTGCTGGTCTCCACCGCCCCCTTCCTGGGTCTCGCCCTGGTGCTCGCGCTGTGCCTGGGCCCGGCGCTGAACGCGGTCGCGCTCGGGGAGGACCTCGCTCACGCGCTGGGGGCGAAGGTGCTGACCACCCGCGTGCTCTCGCTGGTGGCGATCACCCTGCTGGCCGGCGGCGCGACCGCCATGGCCGGCCCGGTCGCCTTCGTGGGCCTGATGATCCCGCACGTGGCGCGCTGGATCGTCGGTCCGGACCACCGCTGGATCCTCGCCTACTCCCTCCTGCTCGCCCCGATCCTCACCGTCGCCTCGGACGTGCTGGGCCGGGTCATCCTGCCCACGGGCGAGATGCAGGTCGGGATCGTCACCGCCTTCCTCGGCGCGCCCGTGCTGGTGCTGCTGGTGCGCCGTCAGCGGGTGAGCGGTCTATGAGCGCCCCCACCGGCACCCGCCGTCCCCCTCGCGTGCGCGCCCTGGTCCTCGCCGACCGGGACGGATACGCCCGCCTCACCCTGGGCGGCAGCACCCTTCGACTGCGCCGCCGCACCCTGGGCGTGAGCCTGGTGCTCGCGGCACTGGTGCTGGTGCTGGGACTGGTGGCGATGACGCTCGGCGACTACCCGCTCACGATCCCCGAGGCCGTGCGAGCGCTGGTGAGCGACCAGGGATTCACCTCCACGGTCGTGCGGGAGTGGCGGCTGCCGCGGGTGCTCGCCGCGATCCTCTTCGGGGCGGCGCTCGGCGTCTCCGGCGCCCTGTTCCAGACCCTCACCCGCAACGCGCTGGGCTCCCCGGACGTGATCGGCTTCTCCACCGGCGCCTACACCGGCGCGATCATCTCGATCACGGTGATCGGCACGAACGTGCTCAGCGAGATGGTCGGCGCCCTGCTCGGCGGGCTCGCCACCGCCCTGCTCGTGTACCTGCTCGCCTGGCGCGGCGGCGTGCAGGGATTCCGGCTGATCATCGTGGGCATCGCGGTGACCGCGGTGCTCTCGAGCATGAACACCTACCTGCTGCTCCGGGCGGAGACCGAGGTGGCGATGGCCGCCTCGCTGTGGGGAGCGGGGACCCTGTCGCTGACCTCCTGGCAGGATCTCGCCCTCGCGATTCCCGCGCTGTTGATCTGCGGCCTGCTCACCGCAGCCTTCGCACCCGCCCTGCGGCAGCTCGAGCTCGGGGACGATGCCGCGCACGCCCATGGGGTGCGCACCGAGGTCACCCGTCTCGCGGTGCTCGTGGCGGGGGTGGGCCTGATCGCGGTGGTCACCGCGCTCACCGGGCCCATCGCCTTCGTCGCCCTGGCCGCCCCGCAGGTGACCAAGCGCCTCACCGGCGGCGCCGGACTCCCCCTCGCAGCCAGCGCCATCACCGGCGCTCTGCTCCTGCTCAGCGCGGACCTCCTCGCCCAGCATGTGCTGCCCGGAGGGATGCCCGTGGGCGTCGTCACCGTCGTGATCGGCGGCCTCTACCTCATCACCCTCCTCATCCAGGAAGCCCGCGCCCAGCTATGACCTCCTCGCACACTTCCCCCACCAGCGCTCCCGCGGCGGCCGAGGACCGTCTCGCGGCCCGACGCCTCACCCTGGCCTACGATCACCGCACCATCTCCGAGGATCTGAGCGTGAGCATCCCGGATGATTCGTTCACGGTGATCGTGGGCCCGAACGCGTGCGGGAAGTCGACCCTGCTGCGCGCCCTCTCGCGGCTGCTGAAGCCCGCAGCCGGCTCCGTGATCCTCGACGGTGCCTCGATCGCCGATCTCCGCTCCAAGGAGGCCGCGCGCATCGTGGGCCTGCTGCCGCAGTCCTCCATCGCGCCCGACGGCATCACCGTCTCGGACCTGGTGGCCCGTGGCCGGTACCCCCATCAGGGGCTGTTCCGTCAGTGGTCCCGGGCCGACGAGGAGGCCGTGGAGGCCGCGATGCGGTCCACGAACGTGACCGAGCTGCGTGCCCGTCGCGTGGACGAGCTCTCCGGTGGCCAGCGTCAGCGTGTCTGGGCGGCGATGGCCCTGGCCCAGCAGACCCCGATCCTGCTGCTGGACGAGCCGACCACCTTCCTCGACATCGCCCACCAGATCGAGCTGCTGGACCTCTTCTCCGCACTCCACGAGCAGGGCAGCACCCTGGTCGCCGTGCTGCACGATCTGAACCACGCAGCCCGCTACGCCACGCACCTGATCGCGATGAAGGACGGCCGGATCGTGGCCGAGGGCGCTCCGGGGGACATCGTCACCCCCGAACTGGTGCGCGAGGTGTTCGGCCTGGAGTCCCTGGTGATCGAGGACCCCGAGACGGGCACGCCGCTGGTGGTCCCCCGGGCGCGGGCGACCAGGGAGCGGGCGGACAGGGAGCGGGCGAGCTCAGAGCCCGTGAGCTGAGAACCGCCGCACGGACGTCCACCGTCGTCCGGCTCATCCCGCACTGCCTCGCGCGCGGGCACCGGAGCGTTCTCATGCCTCCCCGAGCGCGGCGTAGGCCGCGAGCGCGTCCCGTCGGGAGGCCTTCAGATCGACGAGCGGTGCCTCGCGTTCCGCAGACTCGTCCTCCGTCTCGGGCACCCACCGGCGCACGTACTCGCCCTCAGGATCGAACCGTGCCTGCTGGCGCTCGGGGTTGAAGACGCGGAAGTACGGGGCGGCGTCGTCGCCCGTTCCCGCCACCCATTGCCAGTTGAACGGGTTCGAGGCGTCGTCGGCATCGACCAGCGTGTCCCAGAACCATTCCTCGCCGAGCCGCCAGTGCAGGCGCAGATTCTTGGTGAGGAAGGAGGCAACGACCAGCCGCACCCGGTTGTGCATCCACCCGGTCTCCCACAGCTCGCGCATTCCCGCGTCGACCAGGTCGATCCCGGTGCGCCCCTGCTGCCACGCCCGCAGAGCGGCGTCGTCCTCGCGCCATGCGAAGGTGTCGAACCGGGACCGGACGTTCCGGGTCGCGAGGTCGGGCAGGTGGAAGAGCCGGTGCCAGGCGAACTCGCGCCACAGGAGCTCGGACCGGAAGCTCTCGTGCCCCGCGCCGCGCCCCTCCTCCAGGCTGAGGTGCCAGATCTCGTGGGGTGAGATCTCGCCGAAGCGGAGATGCGGTGACAGGCTCGTCGTGCCTGCCATGCCGGGCCGCTCCCGGTCCTGCGCGTACCCGGTCAGCAGCTCCCCGAGCTGTTCGCTCCGCTCCCGAGCTCCCGTCTCGCCGGGCGTCCACCTCTCACGCAGCCCGCCTGCCCAGTCCGGTGCCGTCGGGAGCCAGCCGCGCCGCGACAGCTCCTGCTCGAGAACGTCGTCGTGCAACCAGCTGCGCAGCTCGTGGCCGCCGGCGCGGAGCTGCTTCTCGGGGCCGGTGAGCTGGTCGGGCAGGCCGTAGGGTGCGCGCGGGGGCGGGGCGTCGCGGCAGGCGCGGGCGAACGGGGAGTAGACGCGATAGGGCCCGCCGTCCTGGGTGGCGATCGTCCACGGCTCGTGCAGCAGGTAGCCGTCGAAGCTCTCGGCGCGCACGTCCTTCGCTCGCAAGGATTCCTTCAGGCGCGCATCCACGGCCCGCTTCGGTGCGTGATAGCGGCGGTTCCAGAGCACCGCGCCCGCCTGCAGTTCCTCGACCAGTGCCGGGATCCGCTGCTCGGGATCGCCGCTGAGCAGTATCAACGGGACACCGTGTGCGCGCAGGTCTCCGGCCAGGGCGCTGAGCGAGTGATGCAGCCACCAGCGGGCTGCACCTCCCAGCGGGCGCACGCCGCTGATCTCCTCGTCGATGTGCACCGCGACGACCTCACCCTCGGACGCGGCGGCGCGGAGCGCGGGGTTGTCGTGGAGCCTGAGATCGTCGCGGATCCACCAGATGCTGGTCATCGAGCACGACCGTCGGCCGCCGACGGCAACAAGGTCAGGGCGCCGACGGGATTCGCACGCCGGAAGCACATCCCGCCCCCAGCGGTGCGCGACGTTCCCGCCGCCGCGCACGCTGGGGCACGCGACCGCGATCGCTCAGCGGGGGCGGATCTCATGCCTGCGTGGAGTCGCCGGCCCCGGAGCCGCCGGGCCCCTCGGACTCCTCCGGCTCGAAGGTGTCCTCGGCGCCGACCGTCCCTCCGACGCCCTCGTCGTTGAGCTCGCCGAGATCGGTGGTCGAGGAGTCGGCCTCCCGGGAGGAGCGCGTCTCGTCGCCATCGGTGCGGTCGGAAGCCTCAGCGCTGGACGGGGCGATGCCCTGATCCTCCGGGTGGGGGTTCGTCTCATCATCGTCGGGGTGATACATCGGTGTGCTGGTCATGGCCGAACCTCCTGAGGTGGGGTACTGCAGACCAACACCTTCTCATCGGCGACTGCCAGGCTCCAGCGGCACGCCTGCGAGGTGCGCGTTCGCGGATGGACCATCCGGTAGCGCTCGCCACGCAGCGCGATGACGAGATGGACGCGACGGCGTGGACCGTCGACCAGGGCGCTCTGCCGAGCAGGCGCGGGCTCGAGCGGGCGGGGTCGATGAGGGCCCGTGAGCTCAGAACCACTCCCGCGCGCGGGCGTAGCGAGCCGCCTCCCGTCGGTTGCGGGTCTGGGTCTTGTGCATCGCGCTGGAGAGGTAGTTGCGCACCGTCCCCTCGGCCAGGTGGAGGCGGAGGGCGATCTCGGCCACCGAGCAGCCGGCGAGGGTCTCGCGCAGGACGTCGAGCTCCCGGTCCGTCAACGGGGAGTCGTCGAGCACCGCGAGCGCGGAGATCTCGGGATCGATCCAGCGCCGACCCGCGTGGAGGATCTCGATCACCTCGGCGATCGTGCTCGGATGCGCGGCCTTGCTCACGAAGCCGCGCACACCCAGCTTCAGCGCCCGACGCAGCACGCCGGGCCGGGCGTGCCGGGTGAGCATGAGGATCGCCTGCTCGGGCCGCTCCCCTCGGATCTGCTCCACGGCCTCGAGCCCGTCGGTGCCGGGCATCTCGAGGTCGATGACCAGCACATCGGGCCGATGCTCGCGCACGGCCGCGACGGCCTCCGCCCCGTCAGCCGCCTCGGCGACCACCTCGATCTCGGCCTTCAGCGGCAGCAGTGCGGACAGCGCCGAGCGCAGCAGGGCTTCGTCGTCGGCGAGAACGATCCGGATCATCGCCGTCCCCTTTCGGATGGCGAGGCGGGCGGGGCGCCCGGCGAGGCCGATGCCTCCGGCGTGCGCGGAGCCGACGCCTCGGGCGTGCCCAGGGCTGGGTCGCCGAGCCGGGCGGCGGTGCGGAACTCGCCGCCCGCCTGCTCGATCGTGAGCATGCCGCCCTCGGCCGCGAGCCGCTCGCGCAGGGTCCCGAGGCCCCGCAGCGCCGGGAGCTCCCCGTCGGACGCGCCGTCGTTGACGATCTCGACCCCGGTCTCCTCCAGGGTGATCGCGACGCGGGTGGCCTGGGCGTGGCGCAGGATGTTCGTGGTCGTCTCACGCACCACCTGGCCCAGCAGCTCCCCGCTCCCCTCCCCCGCCTCGCCCCGGCGCGAGATCCGCACCGCGGCCCCGGCCGCCTCGAGGAGGTTCCGGGCGTTCTCCAGCTCGGCGCGCACGTTGAGGCGGCGCTGGGCGTGGGCGAGGTCGCGGGTGCCCCGGATGGTCTGCTCGACCTGAGCGTAGACCTCCCGCAGCTCGGCGACGGCCCGCTCGGGATCACGCCGCACGAGCTCCTCGGCGAGCGCGACCTTCAGGTTCACCACGTGCAGGGTGTGGCCCTGGATGTCATGGAGGTCGCTCGCGAAGCGCATCCGCTCGCGAAGGATCCCCAGCTCCGCCTCCGCCTCCTGGGCGACCTCGAGGTCGTCGATGATGCCCCGGTATCCCTGGATCAGCAGGATCACCGAGGCGACGAAGACGCTCAGCCCGCCGGGCACGACCATGTAGCGCACCACGTTCTCCCAGCTCACAGGCTCACTGAGGAAGTAGAGGGCGCCGATCGCGGCGATCACCGCCCCGACCGCGAGGATCCACCGCAGGTGGCGGCCGCGCGTCAGCGGGAGCAGCACGCCGCTGAGGATCGCGGCACCGAAGAAAGCCATCGGATTGAAGGCCAGCACCGCGCAGACCACCCAGATCAGGTACGAGAACGCCACCGCGAGCGCCGTGGAGACGGGATGCCGGGACGGGTCGAACTCCAGCAGCACCAGGAAGGTGACCAGCACCCCCGCTCCGAAGGCGAGGGTCTCCCGCCAGCTGCCCGAGGTCAGGGCGAGGATCGCGATCGTCACCGGGGCGATCGCGACGACCGTGGTGAGCACCGTGGTGCGGTGCAGCCGGCGCCGCGCTGCGATGGAGACGGACGCGGGGGCGGAGGCGGAGGCGGAGGCCGGGGTGGACGCGGAGCTCGAGGAGGTGGTCGAGCCCGAGCCCGAGGGGGCGGTCGACGACATGCGCTGGCCTCCCTGATCCGGTGCGACGAGGGTCATGTCGATCCATCATCCCGGACTCACGCCCGCGCCGGTAGTGACGAAAAGTCATCCCTGCTGCTGACACTCCACGACTGCCGCGAACACCCGCCAGGGACTGGAATTGCGGCATGAACTCATCCACTGTCATCGACGTCGACCGACTCACCATCGACTACGGGGACTTCCGCGCGGTCAAGGACCTCAGCCTCGAGGTCCGACGCGGGGAGCTGTACGCCCTGCTCGGCACCAACGGTGCGGGCAAGACCTCGACCCTGGAGGTCATCGAGGGGCACCGCGCCCCCACCTCCGGCACCGTGCGGATCCTCGGCGAGGACCCGCAGAACCGCACGGCCGTGCGCCCCCGCACCGGGATCATGCTGCAGGAGAGCGGCTTCGCCGCCGACCTCGGCGTGCTCGAGACGCTCGCCCTCATCGGCGGGCTCACCGGCCGGGAGGACCAGCCCGAGCGGGTGCTCGACCTCGTCGGACTCACCGCGAAGACCGACACCCGTGTCGCCGCGCTCTCCGGCGGCGAGAAGCGACGCCTGGACTTCGCGACCGCGGTCTACGGCTCGCCCGAGCTGATCTTCCTCGACGAGCCCACCACCGGGCTCGACATCCAGTCCCGCGACGACCTGTGGGCCACCGTGGACCGGCTCCGCGAGGACGGGGCGACCATCGTGCTGACCACCCACTACCTCGAGGAGGCGCAGCAGCGGGCCGACCGGATCGGCCTGATGCACGAGGGCACCCTGCGCATGCAGGGAACCGTCGGCGAGCTGACCGCCACCCTCCCCGGCACGATCACCTTCGGCCTCGCCGCCGCCGTGCCCCACCTGCCGCTCGAGAGCACGGAGACCGCCGCCGGCACGCGCCTGGTCCACACCCAGGCGCTCCAGCAGGACCTCCGCACGCTGCTGAACTGGGCCGAGACCCAGGGCACCGTGCTCCACGACCTCGCCGCCGGACCCACCCGGCTCGACGACGTCTTCCGCTCCGTCTCGCGCGACTGATCACCGCTCACCCACCAGACCGACAGGACACGACAATGCTCGACATCGCTCGCAGCGAACTGAAGCAGATCCTCCGCAACCGTCTCGTGCTCTTCAGCGCGACCATCATCCCCGTGGGCCTGAGCCTGCTGTTCATCGCCCAGCGCGACACCTTCAGCCAGTTCCCCACCGGCATCGGCTTCCTCGCCGGCGTCTTCATGATCATCCTCATCAGCATGGGGCTGTACTCCACCGCGGTCTCCACCCTGGCCGCGCGCCGTCAGACCCTCTTCCTCAAGCGGCTGCGCTCGACCGCGGTGAGCGACGCCGCCGCCCTCGCCGGGATCGTCGGCCCTCCGGCGCTCATCGCGATCGTGCAGGTCTCGGCGGTGCTCACCGTGCTCGCCCTGGTCTCCGAGGCCCCGGCCCAGATCCCGCTGCTCATCGTCTCCGGGCTCGCGCTGGTGGCGATGATGGTGGGACTGGCCCTGGCCACGGCCGGGTTCACCACCTCCCTCGAGCACGCCCAGGTCACGACGCTCCCGGTGGTGCTCGCCACCTCCGCGGCGGCGTTCTGGATCGGCTTCACCGGCACCGAGGAGCTCGCCATGCTCAAGCGGGCGCTCCCCGGCGGCGCAGCCACCGAGCTGACCATCAACGCCTGGAACGGCGGCACGGACCTGGTCGACAACCTGCTCCTGCTCCCGCCGACCTTCGCCTGGATCGTGATCGGCGTGGTCCTCGCCCAGCGGTTCTTCCGCTGGGAGCCGCGCCACTGAGCCTCGCCTCTCCGCCGGCTCCACCCCAGGGCGCCGGGTCCCCGCAGCAGATGCCGCGGGGGTCCGACGCCGCCCAGCTCGAGGATGCCGCGCGTGGTGCGAGCTCTGGGAGCGGATGAACAACCCTCTGGCCGAGGTGCGCCGGGCCGATCTTCATGTGCTCACACAGGTCAGTGACCTCCGCATGATCGTGCCGACGTTCGACAGGGCGGCCGCGGCGCCCCTGCGCCGCACCTGGACCAGATCGCCGAGATCGACCGGCTGAACGATGTGGCCCGCACCCACCCCGATGACCTCGACTCCCAGACCACCACGGGGCGGGAGATCACCGCCGGAGGCACTCGACGGGCGTGCTGCAGGGAGCGTCGATCCACGACCGCGGCGCGGGCGCGCGAGCGGAACAGGACCACGACAAGCCGATCTCCCGTTGGAGACCGCGGCTCTGCAGCGCGCGCACCGCTCCGGGGGTGGAAGCCCACGCCGGCCCGAGCGGTACCGCGCTCCGTCTGGTCGGGCCGGGCCACGGGTGGCCGTGGAGCCATGCTCTATGGTCAGAGGCCAGGGAGCCATCAGGTGCCCGGAAACGGACAGACGTGCAGCCCTCCCAGAACGATCTTGAAGGATCAGCGACCGGCACCCCTCTCACGCTCGGACTGATCGGGGCCTCCCGCAAGCCGGATGAGCGCCGGGTGCCGGTGCATCCCGCCCATCTCGAGCGCATCCCCGAGCATCTGCGCCGCCGCCTGCTCGTCGAGAAGGGCTACGGGCTCCCCTTCGGCGCCTCCGACACGGAGATCGCCGCGCTGGTGGGTGGCGTGGGCACCCGCGATGAGGTGTTCGAGGTGACCGACGTGCTCGTGCTGCCGAAACCTCAGCACGAGGACGTCCGCGCGATGCGCGAGGGGCAGACCCTCTGGGGCTGGCCGCACTGCGTGCAGGACCGCGAGCTCACCCAGCTGGCGATCGACAAGCGCCTGACGCTCATCGCGTTCGAGGCGATGAACCATTGGGGCCCGGACGGCTCCTTCGCGCTGCACGTGTTCCACGCGAACAACGAGCTCGCCGGCTACTGCTCGGTGCTCCACGCCCTGCAGCTGCGGGGCACGACGGGGAACTACGGTCGGCGTCTCACCGCCACCGTGATCGGCTTCGGGGCCACCGCCCGGGGCGCGATCACGGCGCTCAGCGCGCATGGCATCTCCCGCGTCCGGGTGCTGACCAATCGGGCGGTCGCCGCGGTCGCCTCCCCGATCCACTCGGTGGAGATCGTCCAGTTCGGTCACGAGGAGGGCCCCTATCTGAGCGAGGTCATCACCGAGGACGGGCCCGTGCCCCTGGCGCCCTTCCTCGCCGAGAGCGACGTGGTGGTCAACTGCACCCTGCAGGATCCCAACGCCCCGCTGCTGTACCTCCGCGAGAGCGATCTGCCGACGTTCCGCCCCGGGAGCCTGATCGTCGACGTCTCCTGCGATGAAGGGATGGGGTTCTCCTGGGCGCGCCCCACCTCCTTCGAGGCGCCGATGATCGCTCTGGACAACGACGTCCACTACTACGCGGTGGACCACAGCCCTTCGTACCTGTGGAACTCCGCGAGCTGGGAGAACAGCTCAGCGCTGCTCCCCTTCCTGGAGACCGTGATGGCGGGGCCGACGGCCTGGGCCGCCGATCCCGTCATCGAGCACGCGATCGAGATCCAGGACGGCGTGATCCGCAAACCCGCGATCCTCGAGTTCCAGGCGCGGGAGAGCACCTACCCCCACCGGTGACGGGTGGGTCGGCCCCGTCGGACGGCTTCCCTCACCACGGCGCCAGCTGCACTCCGCGCCGGTCCTCGACCCCCGCCAGCACGTCGAGCATCCGCTCGGCGAGCGCGAGCCGCACCTCACGGTGCGCGGCGCTGTCCCACAGGTTCTCCAGCTCCCCCGGGTCGGTCTCGAGGTCGTAGAGCTCACCGTCCCGCTGCCTCGGGGTGCTCGGGGCGCCGTGGTGCGTGATGAGCTTGAAGCGGTCGTGGCGCAGCATCGTCAGGTGCGCGGAGGGGTTCGCGGGATCGCCGCTGGAGCGGTACTGGCTCAGCGCCCAGTCCCGCCATTCCACGTCCTCGCCGCGCAGCAGCGGCAGCAGGCTCTCCCCCTGGTAGGAGCGGGGACGCTCGATCCCCGCGGCCTCGAGGAAGGTCGGGGCGAGGTCCACCCACTGCACGAGCTCCTCGCGGCGCAGCCCCGCGGGAACCACGCCGGGCCAGCGGATGATCAGCGGCACCTTCACCGAGCAGTCGTAGAGGAAGGGGCCCTTGCGCAGCAGCTGGTGATCACCGAGCAGCTCGCCGTGGTCGCTCGTGAACACGACGATCGTGCTCTCGGCGAGCCCCTCCTCCTCCAAGACGGCGAGGATGCGGCCCACCTCGTCGTCCACCAGGGACACCATCGCGTAGTAGGCGCGGCGCACCTCGTCCAGCTGCTGCTCGGTGTGCTCGACATAGCTGGGCATGCCGCCGCCGCGATGCTCGGAGGTGAGGCGCTGGATCTCGGGCTTGTCCTGCAGCTCACCCGGACGAGTGTTGACAGGCGGCAGGTCCACGTCGTCGTAGCGGCGCAGGTACTCCTCCGGCGCCCCGAAGCCGTGATGGGGGTCGAAGAAGTTCGCGACGAAGAAGAACGGCTGCTCCGGCCGGCGGTCCGTGCGCAGATAGGAGATCGTCTCCTCCGCGATCCAGTGGCTGTAGTGCGCCTCGGTGGGCATGGAGTCGAACAGTCCCCGCTCCCCCAGCGCCCGCTCGTACAGCTCGGGCCGGGTGGCGCGCAGCCAGCGGTGGTAGGCGTTCTCGCTCGAGCCCGGGTACGGGTCGTGCGCCCAGCGGAACACGCGGAAGCCGTCGTCCAGGCGCGGCTCGGTACGGCCGTGGAAGCAGGAGTGGAGGTGAAACTTCCCCACCAGCCCGCAGTCATATCCGGCCTCGGCCAGGTCCTTCGAGAACACGCGCGTGACCGGGGCGATGTCCACGCCGTTCTCGTAGAGGCCATGCGTGGAGGCGTAGGTGCCGGTCATCAGGCTCGCCCGGGACGGGGAGCAGACGGGGTTCTGGACATAGCAGTTCTCGAACAGGGCGCCCTGCGCGGCGAGCCGGTCCAGGTGCGGGGTGCTCACCGCCGGGTTCCCGGCCGCGCCCACCATGTCGTGGCGCTGCTGATCGGTCGAGATGAGGAGGATGTTCGGGGTGTCCATGGCAGTCCTTTCCAGGGGGATCACCAGCGCTGCGTCACTGCTTCACGGCGCCGGCGATCGAGTCGACGAACTTCTTCTGCAGGATCACGAACACGATCACCACGGGCACCAGTGAGATCACGGCGCCGGCCGCCATCCCGGACCAGTCCTGCCCGTAGTCGCTCACGAACGAGGTCATGCCGATCGCGAGAGTCTGCAGCTCCGGGGTGCTGAGCGTGAACACCAGGGGCAGCAGGTAGGCGTTCCAGGCGGCGAGGAACGTCAGGATCGTGACCGTGGCGGTGATCGGCCACGACAGCGGCATCATCACCTGGAAGAAGGTGCGGAAGGCACCCGCCCCGTCGAGCTTCGCGCTCTCCTCGAGCTCCTTGGGCAGACCGCGGAAGAACCCGGCGTACAGCAGGGTCGAGGCGATGTGGCCACCGGCGCTGAGGCCCAGGATCACGCCGGCGTGGGTGTTCAACAGTCCCAGCTGGTCGGTGAGCTGGGTGACGGGGATGATCGTGTACCCCTCGGGCAGGAAGAACGTCACCAGGAAGATGCCGATGAGGACCTTCTTGCCCGGGAAGCTGTAGCGCCCCAGCACATAGCCGGCGAGCGCGCTGCGCACCACCACGATGACGATGGCGCCCGCGGTGATGATGACGGTGTTGAGGAAGTACCGGGCGAAGCCCGCCTCGGTCCAGGCGCGGGCGTAGTTCTCCCAGCGGAACGTCTCCGGGATCAGGTTCAGCCCGCTGGAGAAGATCTCCGAGGACTGCTTCAGCGAGGCGGAGACGAGCCAGATGAACGGGTAGATCCAGGCCAGCGTCATCAGCACCAGCAGCACGAGGGTGAGGATGCGGCGTGCTCTCCACGGTCGCCGTCGGCGCGGCGGCGCGCTCGTCTGCGTCGGCGGCGCGGCGGGGCGGCGGGTGTCGGTGAGCGTCATGACTGCCCTCCCGGCATCATGCCGCGGGCCGAGCGGATGCCGAGCGCCTGCACGATCGCGAGGATCACGGTGAGCAGCCCGAACAGGACCGCGGCGGCGGAGGCGTAGCCCAGCTGCGGCGTGGTCGCGGCGAACGCGGTGCGGTAGATGAAGATCTCGATGACCTCGGAGGAGAAGGCGGGCCCGCCGCCGGTCATCGTCTGCATGAGGTCGAAGACGTTCAGGGCGCTGACCGTGTCGATCAGCGTGATGATGATGAGGAACGGGATCAGCAGCGGCAGGGTGACCCGCCAGAACTCCTGCCAGGCGCTCGCCCCGTCGAGCTGGGCGGCCTCATGCACGTCCGTGGGGACGGTCTGCAGCGCGGCGAGCCAGTAGATCATCGTGATCCCCAGCCATTTCCACACCCACACCGCCACGCCGGACCACAGAGAGGTGTCGGGGTGGGCGACGAAGTTGACGGGCGATTCGGTGATCCCTGCCCACACCAGGGCCAGGCTGATGGGGCCCTGCGCGTCCAGCAGCAGGGTGAAGACGATGCCGATGATCGCGCCGGTGGTCACCACCGGCAGGAAGAACAGCGTCCGGAACACGCCCTTGAAGGGCGTCGCCCGGCTGTTCAGCCAGAGGGCGAGCAGCAGCGCCAGGATCACCCGGGTGGGCATCGCGACCACGAGGAAGAGCAGGGATTTCCCGAACGCGTTCCAGAACAGCGGGTCGTTCCAGAGCTGGACGAAGTTGTCCAGGCCGTTGAACGTCCCGCTCATCGCGAACCCCGGCCAGTCCATGAACGCGTACACCCAGCTCGCGAGGAGCGGGTAGACGGTGTACAGGCCGTATCCCACCAGCGTGGGCAGCAGGAAGAGGTAGATCCACCACTGCTCCCGGATCCGACGCAGCAGCGGCTTCCTGGTCCGGGGCGAGGCGGTGCGGGCGCTCCGGGTCAGGTCAGCGGACACGAAGGTCATGGCTCACCTGCTCGCGTAGTGATCGGCGGTGTAGTCGGTCTCGCGGTCCCAGTTGGAGAACACCCAGTCCTCGAGGCTCACGTCCTCGCCCTGTGCGGCGACGGCCTCGATGGCACGCTCCCGCTCGGTGCTCATCGCGTCGTAGTACGCGGTCAGCTCGCCCTGCAGATCATCGGACGCCCCCGAGAGGTAGGACTGGGCGATCTCGCCGACGTTGGGGTGGATGTCCGTCATCTCGGCGACGACCTTCCAGGTCGCAGGGTTCCCCGCCTCCGGGACGGGGCTGATCCGCACGTCCTCGGTGAAGTGCTCGACCATCCGGGCGTAGGCCGGGTGCACGTCCGCGCCCTGGACGGCCTCGGTGAGCACGGGAGGCTGGTCCATCGCACCGGCCAGGGTCGCCTGGAACTCCTCGCCGCACATGACGGCGAGCAGCTCGGCGGCCTCCTGTGCGTAGGGCGAGTCGGCGTTGACCCAGAACTGACCGGTGCCGGGGCCCCGGGTGAGCTTGTGCCGGGTCGAGTCCTGGCGCGGGACGCTCCAGGCCTGGATGCCGCGCTCGATCGACTCGGGCTCGTCCACCGTGAGCCCGCCGATGATCCACGAGCCCCACATGTAGATGCCGATCTCGCCGGCGGCCCACCGCGCCCGGGCATCCCGCGGCCCCATGGACGGTGAGGAGGGGTGCATGATGCCGTCGTCCTGGAAGGACTTCAGGAACTCGATCGCGTCGAGGAACGGCTCGGTCGCGTACTGGTACTCGCCGGTGGTCCAGTCGATCCCGCCGGGAGCCCCGGCGGTCTGCGCGATCCACGACACGAAGCCGTTGAGGAACTGCGTGTCCTTCTGCGGCAGCACGAAGCCGCTGGCGTCGGTGGCGTCGGTGATCTGCTTCGCTGCGGCGCGGAAGTCGTCCCAGGTCGCAGGGGAGGCGTCCGGGTCCACGTCCGCCTGCTCGGCGAGCTCGGTGTTCACCCACGGGGTCGCGTCATGGATCCGGCCCGAGAACAGCGGGACGGTGTAGAGCTTCCCGTCGAAGCGGTGCACCCCCTCGTAGAGCTCCGCCCCGATCGGGGCGGAGTCGAAGTCCACCGCCTCCCCGATCGGTTGGAACCAGTCCTGGCCGATCAGGGCGGCGGGGGTCGCCCCGAGTCCGGCGGTGGAGTGCACATCCGGCATCTGGTCGCTGCGGCGTGCGACCTGGAGCGCTTCGCCGAGCTCCGCGGCATCCAGCTGGCGGCGCTCGATCGTGAGTCCCTCGTGCTCGGCCATGTAGGGCGCGAACAGCTCGTTCTCGAAGGTCTCCGTGAGCGGGCGGAACTGGTCCCACCATCGCAGGGTGCCGTCCTTGGCGCGAGCAGTCTCCTGGGCGCTCTGACCGCCGCCGGTGCAGGCGGCGAGGAGCGCGGCCATCGAGAGCGGTGCCGTGGCTCCGAGCAGGGCGCGGCGGGAGAATCTCCCGCCCGTGCCGGGCCGGGGGTGCTGAGAATTCTGGGTCGTGGTCATCGTTCCTGTCCTCTTCATCGAGTGGAATCCGTCGGGTGCTGCGAGGGCCGTGCGGGTGGGGCTGCGGGAGTGGATCTGACGGGTGGAGCTGCGGGGTGGCGCCATGGGGCGCGGCGGCGGGTGGGGCGGAGCAATGCGCCGCGGGCACGCCGCCGACGGGTCAGCGGTACACGCGGACACCGTCGATCGTCGCGGTCAGCGGATGCTCGTTCGCCGGGGCGTGGTCCATGGCGACGAGGCCGATCCGGGGCTGGGCGCCGGCGGGGAGCGTCCGGGTGCCGTGCCATTGCCAGTGCGTCCCGTCGAGGCTGAGCGCGGCGCGGTAGAGGTGCTCGCCGGTGCCCGCGACGGTGTGGCGCAGCCGCAGGTGCATGGTGTCGCGGCTGGGGCCGAGGGCCGCGTGCCCGTACGCGACGCCCGTCCCGTCGGGGGTGCGGGTCTGCCTCGCGAAGGCCGTGAAGCGTCGGGACTCCCGCGTCGTGTAGGCGAGCGCCGCCCAGTCCACGTCGTCCACGTAGGCGATCAGCCCGGCCTGCGGCCAGCCGTAGGGGATCGAGTCTCCGAAGGGGATGGTCACCGTGGTCTCGATCGTCCACTCCCCCTCCGGCAGGTCGCGCAGGAGCACCGAGGGGACGTCGTCATCGGGCGGCGGGCGGCGCGTGATGAGGGTCGAGGCGGGGATGTCGAAGCGCAGCCCCGCGCCGTCGGCGGTCGCGGCGGGCTCCCCCGTCCACTGCCATTCGGCGCCGATGCCCTGTGCGAAGTCCGTGGACAGCGCCGGGTCGAGGGTGCCGATCTCGGGATCCGGTGCCCTTTCCGCGTCGACCACGTGGAGGGTCGCGGCGGTGACGTCGTCGAAGTCTGCTCCGGCCCCTTCCGCGGCCAGGGCCGGCCGGCCGTGCACGGCGGCGTGGTGGAGCAGAGCGGAGATCACGGCCACCGGGTCGTACTGCCCGGACTCGGTGACGGCGACGCGGATCCGCCCGCGCTCCGCCACGATCTCGATCTCGTGCCAGGTCTCGTAGCCGAAGACCTCCGGCAGCGGGGCGTCGGCCCGCACCTGGTGGCGGCCCTTGCCGCCCTCGAGCACGAGACGTCCCTGCGTGCGATCGATCCAGGCGGTGACGCCGTGGCGACCGGCCGCTCCGAGGACGAGGCCCGCGCGCCCGCCCGTCCCGGGCTCGAGGCGCACCGTTCCGCGCAGGCGGACGTCGCCGGCGAGCTCTGCCCGGGCGAGCAGGCGCCCCTCGCCGCGGGTGTGGACGTACCCGCCCGCCGGCTCCGTGCGCCGCTCCCATCCCTCCGCCACCGTCCAGGCGGAGAGGTCTCCTTCGAAGGCGTCGGCGAGGAGGGCGTCAGTGCGCGGGCCCGGCTCGGGGCCGTCGGGGATCCCGTGCCCGGCGTTGCCGACGGGCCAGCCGTCGATCCAGTCCAGTCGGGTCAGCGCCAGGTGCCGGGCGTTCTCCCCGCCGCGCACGTAGGGGTCGGTGCGGTCGGTGGCGTGGCTGACGATCCAGTCCTGCCCGGACAGGTCGGTCGCGACGGCGTTGTGGCCCGTGCTCACCCAGCGGTTCCCGTTCGGGGCGAGGACGGGGGTGCCGCCGGCCGTCGGCCCGTTCAGCGGATGCCCGTCCCTGTCCATGAACGGTCCTGTCGGCTCCTCGGCGCGTCCCACCATCACCGGGTAGCCCGAGGCGGCGCCGGCGCAGCAGCCGCCGATCACGGACAGCATCAGGTAGTAGTACCCGTCCCGGTGGATGACGTAGGGCGCTTCGTAGCGGTGGGCGTCGGTGAGCTGGACAGGCTCGCCCTCGGCGCGGAGTCCGTCGGCCGAGAGCCGGACCACTCGCACCCCGCCCTGGACCGAGCCGTAGTACAGGTAGCGCGTGCCATCGGGGGCGGTGAGCAGGTCGGGATCGATGTTGTTGCGCACCTCGATGACGCCGGGTCGCACCTCCCAGGTCTCGTTGCCGACGACCACCTCGCCCGTGTCCGTCCACGGACCGGCGGGGTGGTCCGCCGTCGCCGCGGCGATCACCCGCCACGGGTCCTGGGGATCGTCGACGACGTAGGAGTAGTACAGGACGTACCGTCCGTCGACGACGGTGATCTCGGGTGCCCAGAACTGCCGGTTCGCCCCGGCCGGCTTGCCGTCGTAGGTCGGCATGGTCTCGGTGGTGAAGACCGGTCCCACCCACTCCCAGGTGATGAGGTCCCTGGAGCGGGCGATCATCATGATCTGACGCTCGTCCTCTGCGCACCGGGGACCGTTGGTGGCGTAGGCGTACCACCAGCCGTCGCGCCCGCGGAGGAGAGTGGGGTCTGCGAAGTTCTCGCTCATCCCGGTCGAGACCGGGTTCGTGTATGTGGGGGCGTCGGGCACGGGATGCTCCTCGTCGGCGCGGGCGGTCTGCTCGGTCGCGGCGACCGCCATCGCGGTCACCGCCGCGGCGGAGAACAGCTGGCGCCTGGTCGGCGGTCGAAGGGGTGTCGGGGCTGCGGTCATCGTGCGACCTCCTCGTCGCTGGGGGTGGTCCGGCCGTCAGAGTGCGAAGGTCAGCAGCGTGACGCTGTGCGCGGGGAACGTGTAGGCCCCCTCGTCGAGCGTCACGGTGCCGCGGTCCCGGAGGGCGCAGCTCTCGGGCTCGCTGAGGGTGTTGGTCTGGAACAGGTCCTCGGCGTCGGCGCCGAGGTCGTGGCAGGTGGCGGTGCCGGGCAGGGTCCCGCCTGCGCGGTCCAGGCGTGCGGTGAGCGCGTCGGTCGCGGAGCGGTTGATCGTCGCGATCGTCAGGGTGCGGCCGTCGTGGGAGAGGGAGGCGCTGACGTCCAGCAGGCTCACCGCGGCGGGGCGGGTGGCGCGGGGGTAGCCGCGCGGGTCCTGGTGGGCGGAGCCCCAGCGCACCTGCCGCCAGGCCGCCGGGGCGGTGACCTCGGCCCGCACCGCGAGGGGCTGGAAGAGGTTCTGGTAGAGGTGCCAGATGTGGAAGACGGGGGTGCGCAGCACGCCGTCCGGCCGCACCTGCAGGATGCCGTTGGCGTTGATCAGGTTCACGGCGCTGGCCATGCTCACCGGCACGTCATGGCCGGCGGCGCGGTGGATCGCGTGGAACACCCCGGAGTACATGAGCGCATCGGCGAGGGTGCGGGTGCTGTGACGGTTCACCTCCTTGCGGTCCTCGACGGCGCCGGTGCCGCTCGGTGTGAATCCGCCGTCCGAGGCGGGCACCGGCTCGCCGAGCTCCACGGACTGCATGTGGCGGTTGTTCCACTCGTCCATCGCGATGGACGGCACGGACTCGAGGTGGGCCCGCTCGGCGGCGAACAGGATCTCGTCGGCGTACTCCGCGATCGTCTGCTCGAAGTACACCGGCTGGGCGACCACGTCCTCGAACTCCGCGGTCGACGGGTCGGTGAGGTGGTGGTCCAGGCCGTACAGGTGCAGTGACACCGCCTCGACCTGGTCGCCGAGCCCGGCGATGAGCGTCTGCGTGTACTGCTCCTTCTCCCAGCCGCAGGCGATGAACCGCAGCTGCGGATCCACCTGGCGCATGAAGCGGGCGTGCTCGCGGGCGTCCTCGACATACCGCTCCACGCTGCGATGGCCCATCTGCCAGGGCCCGTAGACCTCGTTGCCGATCCCCCACCAGCGCACGTCGTACGGCTCGGGGTGCCCGTCGGAGGCGCGCAGGCCCGTCATCTCGGTGTCACCCGCGTAGTTGGTGTACTCGACCCAGCGCACGGCGTCCTCGACGCTGCGGGCGCTGTGGTGGAGATAGGCGGCGGTGGGCGAGGAGTCCGTGCGCACCGCCTCGATCCAGGCCAGGAACTCCGGGGTGCCGAAACGATTGGACTCCTCGGAGCCCCAGGCGAGCTCGAGCCGACGCGGGCGCTGGTCGCGGGGCCCGGTCCCGTCCCGCCACCAGTAGGCGGAGGTGAAGTTCCCGCCCGGCCAGCGCACCACGGGCAGTCCCAGCTCCCGGCACGCCTCGAGCACATCGGCCCGGCAGCCGTCCAGCGCGCCCTGCCCGGTGATCGCGAGCGGTGAGCCCTCGTCGAACACGCCGCCCTCGATGTTGCCGAAGAAGGCCGATTCGAGGAAGTGGCCGTAGACGTTCCGGTCCACCTCCGCCCGGTCATCGGTGGAGATCGTGATCGTGGCCTGCGTCGACATGCCTGTGCTCCTCGGGATCATCGCTGCTGGTAGGTGGCCTCGTCGAGGCCGCTCATCATCGGGTCGTAGGAGACCTCGCCGATGTCGTACATCGAGGTCATCCAGTGGAAGAAGTTGTCGCCCCGCTCGACCAGCAGGTCGTACAGCCGACGGGACAGCCTCCGACGCACCGCCGCCAGCTCCGGGTCCTCGTAGCGGTTGCGCATCTCGTCGGGGTCGGTGACCAGGTCGTACAGCTCGCACACCGATTCCGGGTTCACCACGAGCTTGTACCGCTCCGTGCGGAGCATCCGCTGGGGGTAGGGGAAGTGGTGGCCGTGGTACTCGCACACGATGTCCTCCTGCCACGCCACCTCCTCGCGCGTGGTCAGCGGCAGCAGGCTGCGGGAGTCGACCGCGGGGGCGGGGTCGAGGCCCGCGAGCTCGAGGAAGGTCGCGGCGGTGTCCAGCAGGCTCACGAACTCGTCGCGCACGATGCCGGGCTCCTGCCCGGGGACGCGGAGGATCCCGGCGGTGCGGTAGATGTCCTCGTACATCGCCGGGCCCTTGTCGTGCAGCCGGTGCGACCCGGTGAACTCCCCGTGGTCGGAGGTGACCAGCACCGCGGTCTCCTCGGCGAGACCGAGCCGCTCCAGCGCGTCCATGACCCGGCCCATCTGCGCATCGATCATCGCGACGTAGCCGTGGTAGACGGCGATGAGCTTGCGCGAGGTCTCCTCCGGCATCGTGTCGAAGGCCCAGTGCGCGGAGTAGTTCGCCTGCACGGGCGGTTTGCCCTCGAAGGTCTCGGCGACCGACGGCGGCAGCTGGACCCCCTCCACGTCGACGAGGTCGAAGTACTCGTCCGGGAGGATGTAGGGCAGGTGGGGGCCGAAGAAGTTCAGCTGCAGGGAGAAGGGGGCGTCCTCGCTCTCGCGGCGGCCGGCGTAGCGCTCCAGCAGCTCGATGGTGCGAGTGGCGAGGTAGTGCTCGAAGGTCGCCTCGAGGGGCTGGTGGAGCCGGGCGGCGAGCAGGTTGCCGGGGCCGCCGTTCGGCAGCGTGCCGCGGATCCGGTCGCTGATCGCATAGGGCGGCAGATCGCGCTCGGCCAGGTAGGCGAGGTAGTCGGGGGCGTCGACGGGGTTGTGCCAGGCGTCCCCGGGCAGCTCCGGGCCGTCGAAGCCGAAGCTGCGGGCCGTCCGCTCGTGGCCGGCGTGCCATTTGCCCACCAGCCCGGTCGCGTACCCGGCCTCCTGCAGCGCCGCGGGGACGGTGAACGTCCCCTCCTCGAGGTCCTCGAGGTAGCCGACGTTGCGCTCATGGTTGGCCAGCACCCTGTGCCGGAACGGCGCCTGCCCGGTGAGCATGCTCGCGCGAGCGGGCGTGCAGATCGCCGTCGGGGTGTACCAGCGGTCGAACCGGGTGCCGGTGCGGGCGATCTCGTCCGCCACCGGGGTCAGCCCGCACGGGCCGCCGTAGGCGCCGAAGGTGTCGACTCGGTGCTGGTCGGTCATGAGCACGAGGATGTTCGGGGCGGTCATCCGGCGGCCCTCCCCGATCGCTGCCGCGGTGAGCCCGCGGAGATGGCCAGGTCGTAGCCCGCCAGCAGCGGGCTCTCATGGATCGCGGCGATGAGGGAGCCCCGCGCACCGGCGAACGGGCCGCACACCGCCGCCCGGATCTCCGGCAGCTGGCCGGCGGATCCGCCGGCGCGGTCGCGGACCGCCTGCTCGATCCGTGCCAGCAGACTCGGGTGCTCGTCCACGACGCGGCCGCCGATCACGATCAGCTCCGGGTCCAGCACCATCGATGCCGCCCCGAGCACCTCGCCCACGCCGCGGGCCACCCGGTCCAGATCCTCGACCGACGCCCCCTCGAGCGCCTCGAGCCTCGCGATCGTCTCGAGGCAGCCACGCTTGCCGCAGCGGCACAGGGCACCCCCCGGATCGACCACCACGTGCCCGAACTCGCCGGCCGAGCGGCCCGCCCCCTGGTGGAGATGGCCATCGACCACCACGGCCCCACCCACCCCGTCGCCGAGCTGGAGGTAGAGCGCGTGGGCGAAGGGGCGGCCTCGCTCGCCGGCCTCCGCGAGTCCGGCGAAGCGCACGTTGTTGTCCACGATGGCGTCCACGCCGAACGCCTCGGCGAGCGCGTCGGCGACGATCGGCTCCGCCTCGTCACGGCGGCGCCCGGTCACCCCGGCGGCGACGCCCTGAAGCGCCCCGAAGTGCAGCCTCTGCTCGGCCGCCAGCTCACGGGCGAGCGTGATGGCCAGTGCGGCGCGCTCTGGCCAGGTGCTGCGCTCGTCGTACCCGGCCTCGCCCACGGCGACGACCTCGTGGCTCGCCCCCGCGATCGCGAGCGCGACCCGGCGGTGCCCGAAGTCCAGCCCGAGGAACTGCGCCGAGCCGGGATCCAGGGCCAGCAGCGCGGCGGGCCGGCCGCTCCCCCGGCGCTGCGCCGCATCAGTCTCCGTCACCACTACCGCGCCGCGGGCGAGCAGGTCGCCGACGATCTCGGACAGGGTGGTGCGGGACAGCCGCGTCGCCTCCGCGAGCTGCGCACGGCTGGAGGGCCCTCGGGTGCGCAGCGCGGCCAGGACCCGCATCTCATGGGTTCGTCGCGTCAGTGCGAGAACGCCGATCTCATCGCTCATGGGGCAAAGCTAGGGACCGAGAATTATTCCGACAACCCTCCGGCAGAAAGATTCGGGAGGGCCGGACTGCACGATCCCGTCTTCCGTGCCGATTCAGCCCGTGAGATGATCGCCCCAGAAGCCACCGGCGTTCAGGAGGAACAATGCTGGTGATAGATCGGGTCGCGGTCGCCGAGCTGGCGCGGCATCACCATGTGGCGCGCTTGTCCATGTTCGGCTCCGGCACCACTGCGGCATTCGACCCCGAACGCAGCGACGCCGACTTCCTCGTGGAGTTCTCCTCCGCGTCACCGTCCCCGTTCGATGACTACTTCGGTCTGAAAGAAGAACTGGAGTCCCTGCTCGAAAGACCGGTCGACCTGGTCACCTCCCAGAGTCTCGAGAACCCGCACTTCGCCCGATCCGTCGCACGGACGTCGGTCGAGATCTATGCGGCCTGACGCCGCGGCGGTCCTCTGGGACGCTCGCCAGGCCGGACGCCGGATCCACGAGTTCATCGAAGGCCGGTCCTATCGAGAGGAACGCGAGGACGGCCGCGGCCGGGTTCTGTCGCACCTCGTCGCCTCCAGATTTCGACGGCCGGGAAACCCTCCCGCGACTACTTGATCCCCGTGCTCGAGATCCCCTGCACGAACTGCCGCTGGAACGCCAGGAACACCACCAGGATCGGCAGCACCGTCACGGTCGCGACCGCCATCACCGCACCCCACGGGGAGGCGAAGGCCGGGTTGTTGGTGAGGGTCGACAGCGCCACCGGGACGGTCAGGCTCTCGTTGCCCTGGAGCACCACCATCGGCCACAGGAAGTCGTTCCACCGCGCCATGAACGCGAGGATCACAAGCACCCCGATCAACGGGCCGCAGGTGGGCAGCACCACCGAGAAGAAGGCACGGAACTCCCCGGCGCCGTCCACGCGGGCCGCCTCGACCAGGGCGTTGGGGACGGAGAGCATGAACTGGCGGGCGATGAAAATGCCCACCACGTCGAACGCCGTGGGCAGGATGACTGCCCAGGGCGAGTCCACGAGGCCCAGCCGCGCCACCACCAGGAACGAGGGCACCAGGGTGACCTGGATGGGGATCATGATCGTGATGAGGAAGGCCGTGTACAGCAGACCCTTGCCCATGAAGCGGTACTTCGCCAGCGCGTAGCCCGCACCGAGGGAGACGCATACGGAGATCGCGGTGGTGACCACGGCGATGAACGTCGAGTTCGCGATCCAGCGCCATACGGGCTGGGTGGAGAACACTTCGGAGAAGTTCGCGAAGCTCGGCTCCGCCGGGAAGAGGTAGAACTCGGAGCTCTGGGACTGCCCGCCCGGGGTGAGCGCGGAGATGACCATCCAGTACAGCGGGAAGACCATCAGCAGTGCGAGGGCAGTGAGCGCGGCGACGAGCAGCCATCGTCGCGGGGCGGTCCGGGCTCTGACCCGTCGCGGCTGTGCGGTGGATGCTGTGCCCGGCGACGCTGCCGGTCTCAGGGTGGTGCTCATAGGAAGCTCTCCGCTCTCTTGGAGGCCTGCTGCCGCAGCAGGGTGAAGACCAGCAGGATCCCGACGAGCACCAGGCCCAGCGCGGCGGCGTAGCCCATCTGGCCGTCCTGGAACGCGGAGCGGAACACGTACTGGATGAGGACCGTGGTGGAGAAGCCCGGGCCGCCGCCGGTCATCACGTAGATGACGTCGAACGCCTGGATCGAGAACACCACGTTGAGGATCAGGAGGATGGAGGTGGTGGGAGTGAGCATCGGGACGGTGATGGAGCGGAACCGCGACCAGCGCCCGGCCCCGTCAATCGCCGCGGCCTCTTTGAGCTCGGACGGGATCGATTGCAGGGCGCCGAGGTAGATGACCATGCAGAATCCGATGCGGGTCCACACCACCACGATGATCAGGGTGAACATCGCCATCGACGGCGAGGTCAGCCACGGGATCCGGTCGATCCCCAGCAGTGCGAGGGCGTTGTTGGCGACGCCGTAGTCGACGTTGAAGATCCAGGACATGATCACGCCGACGACCACACCGGCGGCGACCATCGGCACGAAGAACATCGCCCGCAGCACGCCGCGGCCGGGTAACGGACGGTTCAGCGCCACGGCGAGCGCGAGGCCCGCCGCCATCGCCGTAGGGACGGTGCCGATCGTGAACACAAGGGTGTTGATCAGCGCTGTGCGGAAGAGGCGGTCCGAGCCCATGGCTGCGTAGTTGTCCAGCCCCACCCACTGCCCTTCGCCGAGGGTCTGGGTGTCCTGGAAGCTCAGGGTGATCGCGATGATGATAGGGATCAGGGAGAAGGCGCCGAACAGCAGCGCTGCGGGGCCGATGAAGACATACGGGGTCAGGCGGCTGCGCCTGTCAGCGGGACGTGACACTGAGCATCGCCTCCATCATCTGGGCCGAGGTCTCCTGAGGCGTGAGCTGTCCCAGGAGGCAGAGGTCGAGGTAGTCGGCGAACACAGTGTTCAGGGAGCTGAAGTACTCGCCGGACTGGGCCTTCACCATCGACAGCGGGATCGTGGTGCCCTGGTCGATGAACTGCTGCATGACGTCCTCGTGGTCGGCGTAGCCGATGTCCTCCGCGCTGAGAGAGGTGCGGGAGGGGATCCAGTTGCCGTTGTGGCAGAACTCCTGGATGTTCTCGCGGCTGGTCATGTAGGCGACAACCTCCGCAGCGAGCTCGGGATGCTTCGTGGACTTCGTGACGGCGAGGGTGTTGCCGCCGAGGTCGGAGGCCTCGCCGACGTTCCGGATCATGGGGGCGGTGCCCCACTCTCCCGGCATCGCCTCGTCGAAGGCGGCGATCGCCTCCGGGTTGGTCAGTGCCATGCCCACCTGCCCGGTGGTGAACAGGTCGAAGTCCACGTGCCCGCCGCCGGACTTGCTCATGTTGCTGGGGCTGACGAGCCCGTCGGCGTACCACTGACGACCGAACGCGAACGCTTCGATCGCGGCGTCGGAGTCCATCGAGGGAGTGAGTCCGTCCTCGCCGAGGAACGCGCCGCCGTTCTGGTAGATCAACGGCATCCAGCGGTAGGCGGTGTCCGGGCCGCTCCAGCCGTAGGAGAAGGCGTAATTACCCGTCGCCTTCTTGACCTCGGCGGAGATCTCCAGGAACTGGTCCCAGCTCCAGGCGTCCTCGAGCCTCGTCGGGGGCTGGACGCCGATCTCCTCCATCACCGAGCGGTTGTAGTAGGTGATGAAGTTGTCGGTGTGCTGGAAGACGCCGAAGAGTCCGTTCTCCCGCTGGCCGATCGCCCAGAAGGGCTCGCTCCAGTCCTGCTGATAGTCAGCGGGGATCGCCTGGGAGAGATCAAGCAGGCTGCCGTTGGCGGCGTACCGGCCGATCTGCTGCGGGGTGATGCGGATGATGTCCGGTGCGAGGTCCGCGGCCAGGCGCGTGATGAACCACTGGTGAAAGGACCCCGTGGTCACCTCCACCGCGACGGACGTGCCCGGATGGTCCTCGACGAATCTGTTCGCGATCGCCTGGTAGGACTCGAGGTCCGTAGGGATGTTCCACGACGAGAGCCGCAGGTGCTGGGTGCCGGGGGACTGGCCGCTGCAGGCGGCCAGGGCTCCGGCCATCGAGATGCCGGCCACGACCAGAATCTCGCGGCGTGGAAAGGTCAGGGGTCTCATGTGATCGCTCTCCTTTGAGCACCGGGTGGGGCGGAAGCGCCTGTGCTCCCGCCCCGGGGTCGTCCTCAACCCTGCCGCAGCGCCTCCGGCAGCCGTTCCGCGTGCGCCGCCAGCAGCTCCTCGGTCATCGCCCGGGCGTCCTCCAACGTCAGCAGCGCGGCGGTCAGCGGATCCAGCGCCACGGCATGGTGGACGTTCTCGACGTTCCCCTCGAGTGCCGCCCGCACGGCGAGGGTCTGGACGTTGACGTTGGTGCGGTTCAGCGCCGCCAGCTGCGGCGGGAGGTCGCCGATGGCGGTGGGCTGGACCCCGCGGGCATCGACCAGGCAGGGCACCTCGACGCAGGCGTCGGCCGGGAGGTTCGTGATCAGGGCGCCGTTGTTGGGGACGTTGCCGTGGATCACCGTCGGCACCCCGGAGACGATCGAGTTGGCGATGCTCGCGCCGTACTCGACGCTCGGGGCGAGCTCGGCCTTGAGCTTGTCGAGCTGGGCGTCGATGTCGCCCTGATCGTCGTGCGCGACGCAGATCTCGTAGTAGTCCCAGCGCTCGGGGATGAACTCCTTCGCGAGTTCGGGAGTCTTGCGGAAGTAGGGCAGGTACTCCGAGGCGTGGTGGCTGGATTCCGTCTGGAAGTATCCGAAGGCGTTCATGATCGAGGTGCGCACCTGCTCGTTGCCGCCCTCGTAGGTGCTGGCCGCGTCGGCCGCCTCCGAGTGGTCGCCGTCGTCCCCCGCGAGGTCCTCCGCGCCGCGGCCGCGCCGGTGCCGCTCGGCCATCACCTCGCGCACGCGGGGATACAGATCCTCCGTTCCGTGCATGAACTCGAGGATCCAGGCCTGGTGGTTGATGCCGGCGCAGCGGTAGGAGATCTCGTCGTAGGGCACGTCGAGGGTGCGGGCGAGCATGCGGGTGGTGCCCTGGACGCTGTGGCACAGCCCCACGGTCCGCAGTCCCCTGGCATTCAGGTAGGCGGTGGCCATCGCCATGGGGTTGGCGTAGTTGATGAAGGTGGCGTCCGGGCACACCTCAAGAGCATCGTCCGCGATCTGTGCGTAGGCGGGCACGGAGCGCAGGAAGCGGAAGACGCCGCCGGGGCCCACGGTGTCGCCGACGGTCTGGTCGATCCCGTACTTCCGCGGGATCTCGACGTCGTGCCGGTAGGACTCCACGCCGCCCACCTGGAAGGTGATGATCACGATGTCCGCGCCGTCGAGCGCGGCGCGACGGTCGGTGGTCTCCTCGACCGTGGTGGGGAAGCCGTGGTGATCCACCAGCTCGCGGGTCGCGGCGGCGACGGGACCGAGCTTGTCCGGGTTCACGTCCATGAGGGTGAGGGTGGAGTCGCGCAGCGCGGGGAAGGAGAGGATGTCCCCGATCAGGCGGAAGGGGAACACGAATCCGCCGGCGCCGATGAGGGTGATCTTGGGGTTCTTCACGAACGTCGTTGTCATGCCCTCACGTTAGGGGCGCATGGGGCCGGAGGTCTCCCGGGATCATTTGCAGACCTTCCAGGATCCTACGGTCCGTGGGCCACGGGCTGGTCTACGGTGGGGCGATGACGCAGCTGCCGCTCGGCGACACCGTGGAGGAGATGCCTGCGGGGCTGTGGATCCGACGGGGCGCCCCGCCGCCGATGTTCTCGATGCACCGCCACGACGACATCGAGGTGAACCTTGTCCTGCACGGACAGCTCCACTACCTCTTCGGCGGGCAGCCGCTCACGATCCGCGAGGGGGAGATCGCCGTATTCTGGGCGGCACAGCCCCATGGGCTGGTCGACTCCCGCACCGGGGACATGTGCTGGGTGCACGTGCCCTTCAGCATGTTCCTGGCCTGGGGCCTTCCCGAGTCGCAGACCGCTCCCCTGCTCAGCGCCCAGCCACTGATCACTCGTGCTCCGGAGCTCGCCTCCCGCATCGCCCACATGGCGGAGCGCTGGGCGCTCGAGATCGAAGGATCGGAGCCCGCAGCTCCGAGGGGCCGCGAGGGGGCGGTCGGGGCCGACCCCGATGGTCGCGAAGGCGACGCAGGGACCGACGGGGAGCACGACGGCGCGACCGACGACGACAGCGCGGAGATCGCGCTGCTCGAGATCCAGGCGGCGGTGCGCCGGATCCTGCGCGCCTCCTCCCGCCCGGGCCCCGGCGCTCCCCTCGGCGACGCGGGCTCCGCCCCGGCGGCTCGCCTGCGACAGGTCAGCGCCATGGCGCAGTTCGTCCGGGACCACCATCAGGGACCGCTCGCGATCGCGGACATCGCCGCCGCCGTGCATCTGACCCCGTCCCATGCGATGACGGTGTTCCGCCGCACCGCCGGGGTCACGCTCGGCGACTACGTGACGATGTGCCGCGTCGCGGAGGCGCAGCGCCTGCTGCTGACCACCCCGCTGCGCATCACGGAGATCGCGGACGCCGCGGGCTTCGGCTCGCTCTCGAGCTTCTACGAGCACGTGAGCGCGGCCTGCGGGATGACGCCGCGGGAGTATCGCCGACAGGGTTCCGGCTGACGTCCGCACGGCCGGACGAACCGATCGGCACCGCGCGGCGTCCCACGGCCGGTGACGGCGCATGCCGCCCGGAGCATCGCGCTGCGCTCCGCCGTCTCCGCACTGCTCACACCGGCTCGTCCCACCCCGCCTCGGCCCGCGCCCACTCGGTCACCGACCGGGCGAGCTCTCGATCCAGGGCTGCGTCCGAGCGTCGCAGGTACGTCGGCCGCCCCCACAGCGCACCCGGGCCTGCAGCCGCTCCGAGAGCTCCGATGCCCACAGCATCGCGCCCATGCGCACGTCCACAGGCTGGGCGCGGCATGCTGCGCATCCTCCTTCCGCCGAACTCCGCATACCGGTCCATATCTCCGCCTCCCCCGCTTCATCCGCAGACAGCAACTTGTGGCAACCACTTTTCTAGGGCTGTACATCGCGACAGATTCGATCCGTAGCAGTACCGGGAACCGCCGGATTCGAGCACCAGAGCCGCACTCAGAACCGTCTCGATACACGCCTCACCAGCAGCTATCCCCGAACCTCGCCGTCGCCCCACCGTTGGGGCGGGCGCCCAAGGAGCCGTCCGCATGACTGCTGAACTCGACAGGGCCACGCGGCCACACCACGAACCCGACCGGGGCGAGCCCGACAGCCCCACGTCGACAGCCATCACACCCCGGCCCCGACCACCGCTGTGGAGGCGGATCCTGCGCGACAGGATGGTCCTGGCCTTCGCGATCCCCGGCATGGTCGCGCTGTTCGCCTTCCAGTACTACCCGCTGCTCGGGAACGTCATCGCGTTCCAGGACTTCCAGCCCTTCCTCGGCATCGAGGAGAGCCTCTGGGTCGGATTCCAGAACTTCGGGATCCTCCTCAGCAGCGATCCCGCGTTTCTCAACGCCCTGTGGAACACGCTGATCCTGACGCTCATCCAATCCGTGCTGATCTTCCCGCTGCCGATCGTTCTGGCGCTGATCCTGAACAGCCTGCTCTCCCACCGGCTGCGCCAGATCGTCCAGTCGATCCTGTACCTGCCTCACTTCCTGTCCTGGGTGATCGTGGTCGCCGTCTTCCAGCAGATGCTCGGCGGCTCGGGGATGATCAACAACTTCCTGCGCTCCCACGGCCTCGAGACCCTCGACATCATCGGCAACGCCGAGGTGTTCCGGCTCCTGCTCACCTCACAGGTGGTCTGGAAGGACACCGGCTGGGCCACGATCCTGTTCCTCGCCGTGCTCGCCGGCATCGACAAGTCCCTGTACGAGGCGGCCTCGGTCGACGGCGCCTCCCGCTTCCGGCAGATGCTGCACGTGACCCTGCCCGGGATGAAGCCGATCATCATCCTGCTGTTCATCCTGCAGCTCGGGAACTCGCTGACGGTCGGCTTCGAGCAGATCATCCTCCAACAGCAGGCCGTCGGCATCGAAGCCAGTGAAGTGCTCGACACCTACGTCTACAACGAGGGCATCGCCGGCGGGCAATGGGGCACAGCTGCCGCCGTCGGGCTCGTCAAGAGCGCCGTCGGCCTCGTCCTCGTCATCTCTGCGAACAAGCTCGCCCACGCGTTCGGCGAGCAGGGGGTCTACAAAGCATGAGCACCACCTCGGTCCCGATCACACATCCCCGCAGCACGTCCTCCGGCCCCAGGAAGAGGCGCGCCGGCGGCCTCGAGACGGCCGGTCCCGTCGAGAGGATCTTCAAGACGACCGTCCTGACGGTGGCCTGCGCGCTCGTGGTCATCCCGTTCCTCGGGATCGTCTCCACGAGTCTCGCTCCCGCGGACCAGGTCACCGAGGCCGGCGGCTTCGTGCTGTTCCCCCGCGACATCGATCTGACCGCGTACCGATCGATCCTGAGCGGCGGCGTCGTCTCGCGAGCGCTGCTGATCAGCATCTTCGTCACCGGCGCGGGGACGCTGCTCAGCCTCACGCTCACCGCGACGCTCGCGTGGGCTCTGTCCCGGCGCGGCACCGTGGCCAACAAACAGATGCTGCTGCTGGTCCTGGTCAGCCTGCTCTTCGCTCCCGGACTGATCCCCACCTACCTGGTGGTGCGGCAGTTCGATCTGATCGACAGCCTGTGGGCACTCATCCTGCCCACCGCCGTGAGCGCGTTCAACGTGATCGTGGTGCGCGCCTTCTTCGTGAACCTCCCGGAGGAGCTGATCGACGCCGCGCGCATCGACGGCGCCTCGGAGTGGCAGATCTTCCGTCGGATCGCGCTGCCGCTGTCTCGCGCAGTCCTCGCCGTGGTCGGTCTCTTCTACGGCGTGAACTACTGGAATGCCTTCTTCAACGCGCTGCTCTACCTCAACGATGCCTCGAAGTGGCCGTTGCAGATGGTCCTGCGCACCTACGTCGTCAACGGCACCGAGATGGGCACCTCGGAGATGGGGGCAGCGGTGGAGGCGGCGCCCCCGCAGACCACCATCCAGATGGCCATCCTCGTCATCTCGATCGTCCCCATCCTGCTCGTCTATCCGTTCCTGCAGCGCCACTTCACCAAGGGTGTGCTCACGGGCGCAGTGAAGGGCTGACCACCTCCGTCACCGACCGAGCACCCGACCCGACCGTCCTGGAGGTCCCACACCATGACCAGCACGCCCCTCTCCCGTCGAACAGTCCTCACCGCCGGCGCCGCCGCAGGCATCGCCCTGAGCGCAGGGTGCAGCAACGAGGGCCGCGGCGGCATCCCCGTCGAGTTCGCCAACGCCCCCGTGCAGTTGCCGGAGTTCATCCCCTACGCCGGCGCGGAGCCGGACCTGCCCGGCGACCCCGAGACGGGCCTGATGGACGGCTACTTCTCCTTCCCCTCCGCCCCTGACTCGGCGGTCTCAGAGCCACCGGGGGATGGCGACGCCGTGACCTCCCTGGTCCGCACAGACTCTCCCGTCCCACCGAGCCTTTCCCGCAACGCGTTCTGGCAGGAGCTCAACCACCGCCTGGGCTCCGATATCAGGCTCAACATCGTGCCGGCCCCTGATTGGGAGCAGAAGTTCGCGACCACGGTCGCCGGGGACGTGCTGCCGGAACTGTTCCTGATCGCCGGGAACACCCCCCTGCTCCCCCAGTTCCTCGACTCCGCGGCCGCGGACCTCACACCCCATCTCTCGGGCAGCGCCGCCCGGGACTATCCGTTCCTGGCGAACATCCCGACGGACACGTGGCGCGAGACCGCCTACAACGGCAAGATCATGGGGATCCCCATCCCGCGCGGGGTGATGAGCTCGCAGATCCTGTACAAGCGCACCGATCTGCTCGAGCAGCTCGGGATCACGGAGGACCCGCAGTCGTTCGAGGAGTTCCTGGAGCTGTGCACGGAGCTGACCCGGCCACAGGAGAACATCTGGGCACTCGGCGCGGTCCCCCTGGACCTCATCCGGCAGATGCTCGGGATCTCGAACGCCTGGCGGGAGAAGGACGGCGAGCTGCTGCGGAATTTCGAGGAACCGGAGCAGGAGGAAGCCCTGGCGGCCGCACGGCGCATGGTCGAGGCGGGGGTGCTGAGCCCGGATGCCTTCTCCTCGCAGGCGAACGACAGGAAGAACTGGTTCGTCTCGGGCCGCAACTACCTCATGATGGACACCTTCTCCGCCTGGCCGAACTTCGAGCAGATGCACAGCATGGGCGAGGAGTTCGTGATGGAGGCGATGCGCACTCCCGGCTTCGACGGGGACGCTGGGCAGGCCTGCGCATGGCTCGGCAATCCCACCTACGGGGTCTCTGCGATCCGGAAGGATGCCGAGGATCGCATCCCCGCGCTGCTGCGGATGCTGAACTACCTCGCGGCACCGTTCGGCACCGAGGAGTACCTGTTCAGGGTGTACGGCCAGGAGGGCGTCCACTACGAGCTCGCAGGCAGCGACCCGGTGCTGAACGATCGTGGCCGCAGTGAGACCCCGCTCGGGTTCCGGTACCTGACCGATGCCCCGTGGCCGATCTACGTTCCCGGGAACACCGGCTCCACACAGCGGTGGTACGACGGCCAGAAGATGGTCGTCGACTACGGGGTGAGCAACCCGGTGCTGGGCCTGTACTCGGAGACCGATACCCGAGAGGGAGCCACCATCGAGGGCCGGGTCAACGATCTGACCAATGACATCCTGCAGGGCCGCAAACCCCTCAGCGCGTGGGCGGATGGCATCACAGCCTGGCGGAACGCCGGCGGCGACCAGATCCGCGCCGAGCTCGAACAGGCTCGTGCAGACCGCGCCGACGCATGAACGACGATCCTCGGCCGAACATCATCGTGCTGCTCGCCGATGACCTCGGCTTCTCCGACATCGGCTGCTATGGCAGCGAGATCCGCACGCCGCACCTGGACACGCTGGCCCGGGCCGGGGTCACGATGAGCAGCTTCTACAACACGGCCCGCTGCTCACCGTCCCGGGCATCGTTGCTCACGGGGCTGGATCCCCATCAGACAGGGATCGGAATCCTCACCGGAGACACCCGGCCCGCCGGGTACGCGGGAGACCTGGACCCGCGTTGCACCACCCTCGCAGAGCTCCTGCGGGAGAACGGGTACCGCACCTCGATCATCGGCAAGTGGCACCTGGCACGCGACACCGGGAGTCCCAACGGCGCCTGGCCGACGCGCCGGGGATTCGATGCGCATTGGGGTCCGCTCGGCGGGGCCTGCAGCTATTTCGAGCCGACGACCATGGCTGAGGACGAACAGCTCATCCAGGTCGACGAGCCGAACTTTCATCTGACCGAGGCGCTGGGCGTCCGGGCCGCGAGCACCATCCGGGAGGCGGCGCAGGAGCAGAGCCCGTTCTTCCTCTACCTGCCCTTCACCGCACCGCACTGGCCTCTGCACGCCCGGCCCGAGGAGATCGCCGCCTATGACGGCGTGTACGAGCGGGGGTGGGACGCGGTACGGGAGGACCGCTGGCACGCGATGGGGGGCCTCGGGGTGTTCGGGGAGCGCTGCCCGCCGCTCTCCGACCGTGACCCGGACGTGCCGGCGTGGGACGCCGTCGCGGACAAGGACTGGCAGGCGATCCGGATGCAGGTCTATGCCGCCCAGATCACCGCGATGGACACGGCGATCGGAGAGGTGATCTGCGCGCTGGAGGAGACGGGCCAGCATGCGAATACGCTGATCCTCTTCCTCTCGGACAACGGGGGCTGCGCGGAGGAGATACCCGCGGGGTGGGCCGATGAGATGTCGCCCCTGCCCTATAACGTCCCTGCCCGCACCCGGACGGGCGAGCGGGTGCGGAAGGGCAACGATCCCTCGGTGGTCCCCGGAGGTCCCGCCACCTTCGCCACGTACGGGAAGCCGTGGGCGAACGTGTCCAACACGCCCTTCCGCGAGTACAAGCACTGGGTGCACGAGGGCGGCATCGCGACCCCCCTGATCGCGCACTGGCCGGACGGAGGGCTCGAGCACGGCTGGGACCACTCGTCTCATCAGCTCACCGACATCGTCCCGACCGTGCTGGAGGCCGTCGGCGGCTCGGGCCCCCGGACACCGGACGAGGGGGGCCCAGGCCCCGACGGGCCGAGCCTGCGGGGCCGCTCCATGCTCCCGTCCTGGCGAGATCGCCGGAAGGCACCGGACGACCATCCCCTCTTCTTCGAGCACGAGGGGAACGCCGCGATCCGCCGCGGCCGCTGGAAAGGGGTGCGCAAGCACGGAGAGCCGTGGGAACTGTACGACCTGGAGAGGGACCGCACCGAGACGTTCGACCTGGCCGCAGCGCACCCCGGTCTGCTCGCGGAGCTGACGGCCACCTGGACGGCGTGGGCTCGACGCTGCGGGGTACGAGAAAGGTCCGCGATCCTCGCGCAGCGCTCCAGCCGGCGTGGAGGAGGTCTCGTACAGGAGTTCCGCTCCGCCGTCACAGACACCACCGTGGAGACGACGAACCTCCCGGACGAACCGACGGCATAGAATCTCGGGGGTGAGCGTGGAGCGCAGTGCCGGCCCGGCACGATTGATCGACGTCGCCGAGCGCGCCGGGGTCTCGATGAAGACCGTCTCGAACGTCATCAACGAGTACGCCCATGTCTCCGCCCGGACTCGGGAGCGGGTGGTCGCCGCGATCGAAGAGGTCGGGTACCGGCCGAATCTCTCCGCGCGGAACCTGGCCCGGGGTCGGGCAGGGGTGATCGCGCTGGTCGTGCCTCAGCTGTCGTTGCCGTACTTCGCGTCGCTGGCAGGCATCCTGGTCAGGGCAGCCGAGGCTCGCGGCTGGTTCGTGCTGATCCATCAGACCGACGGCGATCCGGACGCCGAGCGCGCGGCTCTGGCCGGGAACTTCCCGCAGCGGGTGGATGGGATGATCGTCAGCTCGCAGATGCTCGATCCATCCGACGTAGCCGGCATGAACAGGTCGACGCCTCTGGTGATCCTCAGCAATCGTGAGTTCGATCCAGGAACTCCGCACGTGAGCATCGACAACCGGGCCGCCGGTGCGGTCGCGGTCCGACACCTGGCCACCGGCGGCGCACGCCGCATCGCTCTGATCGGTGCCAGCGACCTCGATTCACCGGCGCCGCGCACCAAGGGCTATCTGGACGGTCTGGAGAACGCAGGGCTGCCGCTCTTCCCTGAGCTCGTACGCCCAGTGACAAGGGGCACCGGAGATGAAGGCGAGCGCGCGACCGAGGAGCTGCTCAGCGAGGCCGCTGAGCCGCCCGACGGCATCGTCGCCATCACCGACTGGGTCGCGATGGGGGTGATGCGTGCCCTTCACCGCCACGGGCTGGTCGTCCCCGAGGATGTCTCCGTGATCGGCTTCGACGACATCCCCTATGCGCGGTCTCTGACTCCCTCCCTGACCACTCTCGCCCCGGACCGTCACGGGATCGCGACAATGGCTCTGGATCTGCTCCAGCGGCAGATGGACCAGGGAGTCGCAGTGGGGCAGGGAAGCCTGCAGGCAGGCTTCACCCTGATCGTGCGTGAGACAACCAGGTAGGAGCACCGGGAGAAGCAGTCGGCTCCGTAGGGTCCCGTGGAGGTTGGCTGTGGACGGCGGACGGTGGAGCATTCTTCGTCACCTGGCATGGTGCCCGGCCGCCGTCACCCAAGGCGGTCCGTGGCCTGCTCGGACGAGGGTTCCGCAGAACAGTGCGTTGCGCTGCGCGCCTTCCCGGGATGGAACGCACCGTGGGGTCGGGACCGGCGCAGACGTCACGCCCTTGGCGGACGTCTCTCGGCCGCTCGGAGCCGGCTGCGTCTCTCACCGCGGGATGAAGTCCTCCGCGAACTCGCGTCCTTCGTGCTGCGCCCGGGTCGTCGTCGGCCGACGGATCCGGTCGTACTCCGCGAGGCCCTCCGCCACCGCGTCGATCTCGCGCAGGCTCCGCGCCGGCGCCTCGATCATGGGCAGACGGTCGGAGAGCTGTTCGGCGAGCTCGGCATCGTCCAGCACATAGGCCGCCGTCTGATGGCCGAGGTCCCGGACGTCGACCATGTACCCGCCCTCGCGCCGCCCGCTGGAGCGCTCGAGGATCATCATCTCGTGGCCGTCGCGCTCGAGCCGCCGGGCCGCTTCCGCGCCGGCGATCCCCGCTCCGCAGATCAGGGCTCTCAGGGCTCGTTCCTCTCGTGAACCCGGCACGAGGCGCGTCGACTCAACGCCCGTGCGCCCTGGCCGGGATCTGCGTGGCGAGCTTCCCGCCGGAGACGTCCACGAGGGTACCGGTGATGTAGGAGGCCTGGTCGCTGGCCAGGAAGATCAGCAGATCGGCGACGTCGTCCGGGCTCTCCCAGCGGCGCAGCGAGAGCGTGTCCAGCAGCCGGTCCTGCTGGGCGGCAGGCATGTCGGCGAAGCCGTTCATGGCGGTGGGGACCATACCGGGGGCGTAGGCGTTGACGGTGATGTCGTGGGGGCCGAGCTCGGAGGCGAGCACGCGGGTCAGCTGCACCACGGCGGCCTTCGAGGCGGCGTAGGCGGCGCTGCCCACGCTCGGCACGATCGCGGCGAACGAGGCGGCGTTGAGGATCCGGCCGCGGCCGGCCCTCTGCATGTGCGGGGCGACGGCCCTGCACATGAGGAAGGTGCCGCCGGTGTTCACGTCGAAGCACTTCTGCCAGGTGGCCCAGTCGGTCTCGACCACCGTCGAGTCCGTGACGATCCCGGCGTTGTTCACGAGCACGTCGATCGTGCCGTGGCGCTCCGCGACCGTCTCGACGGCGGCGTGCACGGAGTCGGGGTCGGTGACGTCGCAGACCACCTGGTCCACCGTGGGCCCGTCGGCCGCCTCCCCCTCCGGGAAGGCGAGATCCAACGCGACCACGCGCGCTTCCTCGGCCGCGAAGCGTGCGGCGATGACGGCACCGATGCCGCGCGCCGCTCCGGTCACCAGGACCACCCTGCCCCGCAGATCCAGTTCCATCGCCCAGTCCTCTCCTGCGGCGTCGGCGCCGCGCTCGGTGTGCGGCCCGCGAGCCGCCTTCACTAGTCATACTATTGGGTGGCAGTGGTCCATGGGGCGCCGAGCTCGCCGCGGAGGACCGGACCGCGAGAACGCACGACGAGGAGCGAGATGACGATGAGCGAGACGACCTCGAGCGGACGGAGCGGACGGGACGAGGCGCTCTTCGCCGCGGGCTCGGACCCCAGGCGCACGGTGTGGCTCACCGGTGCCGGCAGCGGGATGGGCCGCGCGACCGCGCTGCGGGCGGCGCGCACGGGCTGGGCCGTCACGCTCAGCGGCAGGCGGCGCGAGGTGCTCGAGGAGCTCGCCGCGGAGATCCGCGCCGACGGCGGGACAGCCCTGGTCGCGCCGCTGGACGTGCAGGACCGGCAGGCGGTCCGGGAGACCGCCGCACGGATCACGGACGAGCTCGGCGGGATCGACGCGCTCGTGCTCGCGGCCGGACTGAACGCCCCGCGACGACGCTGGGACGACCAGGACCTGGCCGAGTTCGACGCGATCGTCTCCACGAACCTCACCGCGGTCGCCTCCGTGATCGACGCCGCCCTACCCCACCTGCGCGAGAGATCCGGGCAGGTCGTGGTGATCTCCTCCTACGCCGGCTGGTCCTTCCAGCCCGGCGCCGGCGTGGCGTACTCGGCGAGCAAGACCGCGCTCGGCTCCCTCGTGCGCACGCTGAACCAGCAGGAGGCCGCGCACGGTGTGCGGGCCTGCCACCTCTGCCCGGGCGATGTCGCGACCGACTTCCTCGACCAGCGGCCCTCTGTCCCGGATGCGGAGTCCCGCGCGCGGATGCTCAGCGCCGAGGACATCGCCCGCACCGCCTGCTTCGTGCTCGACTCCCCCGCGAACGTGCGCATCGACGAGCTGGTCGTCTCGCCCGTCTCCCAGGCATGACTGCTGCGCCGGGCGCCTTTGAGAGGGCGCTGGACCAGCTCGGCGCCGGGATCGTCGCGGGCGAGCTGCCCGCTGGGCACACCGACACCGTCGACGGGTTCATCGCCCGCACCGGCGCCTCACGCAGCGTGGTCCGCGAGGTCACGCGGGTGCTCGGCGCCCTCGGGATGCTGAGCGCCGGCAGGCGCGTCGGCCTGCGCATCCGTCCGCTCGCCGACTGGGACCTGCTGGACCCGCGGGTGATCCGCTGGCGGCTCGAGGGACCGGACTCCGTCGCGCAGCTCGCGGAGCTGCGCTCGCTGCGCCATGCGGTCGAGCCCGCTGCCGCCGCGGCCGCCGCCCGCGAGATTCGCGGCGGCCGCGGCAGCACGCACGCGCTCGAGGCGGCCGCGGCGCGGATTGTCGAGGCGGCCGACGGGCCGGGGTCCGGTGCCTTCCTCGCCGCCGACCGCGCCTTCCACTCCGCGGTGCTCGACCTCTCCGGCAACGCGATGCTGCTGCGGCTGCGCCAGGTGATCGAGGAGGGACTGCGCCACCGGGCGCTCGTCGAGCGGGGAGAGCTCGCCCCCGACCGGCACGACCTCGATCTTCATCAGGAGGTCGCGGCCGCGATCGGCGCCGGCGAGGAGGACCGGGCCGCGGCGCGGATGCGGGAGATCATCGAGCGGGCGGGGAGCTGAGACGCGAGGGGGCGGATCCTCAGGCCACGTCCCGCGACCGCACCCTGCTCCACGTCGCCCAGCGCCACAGCCTCTCCAGCGGTCCCTGCCCGAACCGGGCCAGCCACCAGCGGGAGACCAGCGACTGCACGATGAGCAGCAGCACGCAACCGGCCCAGATCGCGAACATCTCCCGGTCGCCGATGAACACGGTGTCCCGTTCCAGCAGGCCCCCCATCGGGGCGTACAGCGGCCACCCCACGACCACGCCGATCACGGTCGCGCCGACGTAATTGGTCAGCGCCATCCGACCCAGCGGTGCGAACACGGCAGCGAGCGCACCGCGCAGCGGGGTGTGCAGGAGCGCAGCGAGCACGCCGACCAGGGACAGGCCGCTGAGAAGGCCCGCGACGGAGCTGACCGTGTCGAAGCCGGCGGTCTCGAGACTGCCCAGCTGCAGGACGACGAACGGGATCGCCGCGGCACCGGCGACGAGGGCGAGGAGCAGACCGGGGCGTGCCGAGTCCTCGACGCGGCGCGGCAGGCCCGCCTCGGCGATCGCGAGGCCGAGCAGGAACAGGCACGGGACCAGCACCACCCCGCCGATCGGGGCGGCCGCGGCGGTGAGCAGCACACCGACCACCAGCGCGATCCGTGCACGCCACGGACGGGGCACGAAGGAGAGCGGCAACAGCACCGCGATGCCCGCGATCGCGTACACGAGCAGCGCTTCGCCGGGCTGGAGCAGCTGGTGGAGCAGCCCCAGCACCCCGAGGGTCGCCAGGCGTCGCAGCAGCACCAGGTGGGGCCGGGCGGCACGTCGCTCGGCGGAGGCGAGCAGCATCCCGAAGCCCACCCCGAACAGCAGGGAGAAGATCGGGAAGAAGCGCTGCTGGACGAGCAGCTGCTGGAGCGTGTGGCTGAGCGGCACCGTCCCGTCCTCCCACTGCACGAACACCCCGAGGATCGTGGCGACGTTCGCGAACAGGATCCCGGCCACCGCGACGCCGCGCACCACGTCGAGCACGAGAAGTCGGCGTCGAGCCACGGGCGACTCAGCGGAGGGGACGGTCAGGTCCGGGACGGGAGGCGAGGAGATCATGCCCTCCATCGTGCCGTCGGCCGCTCGTCGGGCACATCCGCTCGCGGTCCGATCGACGCCCGACCTCGTCATCCCCGGGTCGCAGACCGTAGGCGATCTCGCGATGGCGAGCGGCCGGCGCGGATCAGCGGCCGGCGCCCGCGCCTCTCCGGCACCGCCTCCGCTATGCGATCTCCGCCAGCACCGCCAGCAGGTCCTTCCCCCTCCGGTCCACGTCCTCGCTGCGCATCTCGTTGGTGAGGAACGAGAAGGCGAGATCCTGCTCCGGCCAGGCTCCGTGGAGGCCGCCCCCGGCGCCCGTGTGCCCGAAGGCGGGGCGCACCGGGCCGTAGGTGCCGATCGGGTCGTCCAGCTCGAAGCCGAGGCCGAAGCGTACAGGTCGATCGTTGATCGCATCCGATCCCTCGGACCAGGGGCGGGTGGCCCGTGACAGGGTCTCCCGGCCGAGGATCGGCGCATCAGCCGCGATCAACAGGGAGTACAGGTGCGCCATCGCGCCCGCCGTGGCGATCCCGCCGCCTGCGGCGAGCTCCGCGGCATGGTGGGCGCGAGAATTGAACGGAGGCTCCTCGGCGGTCAAGGAGCTGCCATACATCCGGTCCACGATCGCGCGCCGCTCCGGATCGTCCTGCAGGAAGGTGGAGATCCGGTAGTTTTCGGCGCGGAACACCGGGGCGACCCTCGGCTCCTCCTCCTCGGGCAGGCCCAGGTGGAGGTCGAGGCCGTACGGCTCGGCCAGTTCCGCGCGCAGAAGCGCGCCCACGCTCCGGCCGCAGACCCGGTGCAGCACCTCCGCCAGCAGGTACCCGTAGGTCACGGCGTGATAGGCGACCTTCGTGCCCGGCTCCCACAGGGTGGGCTGGGCGGCGAGGCGCTCGGCCATCAGGCGGTTGTCGAGCGACTCGGCCGGGCCGGACGGATCCGGGTCCACGTAGGGCAGGCCGACGGTGTGGTCCAGCAGATGGTGGACACGCACCGCCTCCTTGCCGGCGGCGGCGAACTCCGGCCAGTACTCGAGGACCGGCGCCTCCGGGTCCAGCTGTCCCCGGCCGACGAGCAGCGCGGCGAGGGTCGCGGTGAGCCCCTTCGTGCCGGAGAACAGCACCGCCATCGTGTCCTGTGTCCAGGGCCGTCCGGTGGCGCGGTCCGCGATCCCGCCGTGCAGCTGCAGCAGCGGCCGCCCGCCGCGGTGGACGGAGAACGCCATGCCGCCCTCGGAGGCGGCCAGATGCTCCGCGAACACGTCGACCAGGCGTTCGACGAGGTCACCGGGAAGGCCGGAGGACTCGCGGACGGTGACGGCGCGGGCGCTGGGGGTGGGCAGGGACATAGGCGGCTCCTCCTGGAGGTCTCGAGCTGGGCGTGGTCGGTCGGGGGTGGGAGCGTGATGCGGGGTCAGACTCGGATCGCGCGGCCCGTCCAGTCCGGGGCGTCGATGGTCGTCGCGGCCGCGACGGCGATCCGGTCGGCGACGAGCTCGGGGAAGGGGGCGGAACGGGCCGGGACGCCGGCCACGTGCAGCGTGAGGATCTCCTCGGTCGCGACCAGCTCGCCGTCCACGTGCATCTCGTGCGCGAGGTGCAGCTTCTTGGCGGCGTGACCCGCGATCACGGTGCGCACCTCGAGCTCGGTGCCGCGCGGCACCTCCTGCAGGTAGCGCACATGCGCCTCGACCGTGTACAGGGAGGAGCCAGCCTCCGCGCGCTGCTCCGGGCCGAGCCCGATCCGCTCCATCACCTGGTCGGTGGCGCCGCCGAACACCAGCACGTAGTACGCCTCGGAGAGGTGTCCGTTGTAGTCGATCCACTCCTCCCTCACTGCGGTGCGGAAGGTGGGCAGGGCGCTCACGCGGCGCCCTCGCGGATCTGCTCGACCAGCCTGCGCACGGCGATGATCGCCCGGTCGCGCTCGACGACCAGGTCGGCGACGGTGCGTCCGTCGGCCTCCTCGTCGCAGCCGTCCACCACCGCATCGCGCAGCTCCTGTGTCAGCTCGGGCGCGTCCAGGCGGGTCCAGGGCGACCTCAGGGAGGGCCCGAAGTGATCGAGCATGTGGGCCATGCCGCCGGGTCCGCCGGCGAGGTGGAAGGTGAGCATCGGGCCCTGCAACGGCCAGCGCAGGCCGGGCCCGTCCGTGATCGAGCGGTCGATCTGCTCGACCGTCGCCTCGCCGTTCGCGACCATGTGCAGGGCCTCCCGCCACAGCGCCTCCTGCAGCCGGTTGGCGATGAAACCGGGCACCTCCCGGTCCATGGTGATGACGGACTTCCCCAACCGCTCGTACCAGGCAGAGGCCCAGGCGACGGCGGCGGGGTCGGTCGCCTCGCCGCCCACCACCTCGACCAGCGGGATGAGGTAGGGCGGGTTGAAGGGGTGGCCGACGACCAGCCGCTCGGGGTGCACGGCCTCGGTCGCCATCTCCGTCATCGAGTAACCGGAGGTGGAGGAGGCGATGACGACGCCCGGTGCGGCGTGGCGGTCGATGTCCGCCAGCAGGCGCTGCTTCATCTCGAGCACCTCGGGAGCGCTCTCCTGCACGAACTCGGCACCGTCGAGCGCCTCGGCGAGATCGGTGTGCACCGAGATGGCGCGGGGGTCGGCGCCCTCGGCGAGTCCCAGCTCGGTCAGCGCCGGCCAGGCGGCGTCGATCAGCGACCTGACCCTGTTCGCCGCGTGGGGCGAAGGGTCCCAGGCCTTGACCCGGTAGCCGCGGGCGAGGAAGTAGGCGGCCCAGCCTCCGCCGATCGTGCCGATGCCGACGCAGGCGATGGTGGTGATCGCCGCGGGGTCGGGGGCGGGGGTCGTGGACGCGGTGGTGTCGGTCATGCGGTGGGAGCCTTCCGGTCGAGCTGGAGGATGTCGCGGGCCTCGTCGGGAGTGGCGACGGCCTCGCCGAGGGAGTCGATGATCCGCCCGGCCTCCTCGACGAGCTGCGCGTTGGTGGCCTTGATCCCCTTGCGCAGGTACAGGTTGTCCTCCAGGCCCACGCGGACGTGCCCGCCGAGCAGCACCGACTGCGCCACCCAGCGCAGCTGGTCGCGGCCGATCGCGAAGGAGGTCCACTCGGCGCCCTCGGGCAGCATGTGCACCATGGCGTCCAGCAGGCCCGGGTTCGCGGGCGCACCGTAGGGGATGCCCATGCACAGCTGGTACATGGGCGGCGGAGCGATCAGCCCCTCGGCCACCATCACGTTCGCGAACCACAGCTGGCCGGTGTCGAAGATCTCCATCTCGGGCTTCACGCCGAGCTCCTTGATGCGCGAGGCGCCCTCGCGGAGCATGTCCGGGGTGCTGACGTAGATCTGGCTGCCTTCGCCGAAGTTCAGCGAGCCGCAGTCGATGGTGCAGATCTCGGGCAGCAGCTCCTCGACGTGCAGGAGCCGATCCAGGCCGCTGACCAGGTCAGTGCCCTCGAGCCGACGGGTGGGCTCGCTCGGGTCGACCACGAGGTCGCCGCCCATGCCGGCGGTGAGGTTGATCACGGGGTCGACGTCGCTCTCGCCCACCAGGCGCACCACCTCGCGGTACAGCGCGACGTCGCGGGATCCCCGCCCGGTGGCTTCGTCGCGCACGTGGATGTGCACGACGGAGGCGCCGGCACGGGCGGCGGCGATCGCGTCGGCGGCGATCTGATCGGGGGTGACAGGCACGTGCTCGCTCTTGGAGGTGGTGTCGCCGGCACCGGTGAGGGCGCAGGTGAGGATGATCTTGCGGCTCATGGTGGAGTCCTTGTCGTGGTCGGGGCGGGGCGGTCGGATCGTCCGGTCGGGACGGTCGGGGTGCGGACGGTCGGAGCGCTCAGGGGCGCGGAACGGTGATGCGGTCGAGGAAGCGTGAGACCTGGCGGCCCATCTCCTCGCTGCTGAGGGTGCGGACCAGCACCTTGATGCCGAGTCCGTCGACGAGACTGGTGAGCTGGGTGGCGAGGTCCTCGAGCGGCTCGTCGACGAACACGCCCACCTCCTGCCCCTCCCGCAGCACGTCGTGCACGGTCCTGTACCAGCGCTGGTAGGCGTCGGCCTGGTTCTGCTGGGAGCCCTCGCCGACGGCGACCTCGGACCAGGCCTGCAGCCAGATTGCGAACTCCTGCACGCCGGCCCGTCGGGCGGGCATCTGCAGCCCGATGAGGTGCTCGAGCCGCTCCCGCGGACCCGAGATCAGGTGCAGCGAGGCGACCTGCCGGTCGAAGGCGAGCTTGACCGAGTAGCGCAGGGTCTCCTCGAACAGCTCGCGCTTGCCGGAGAAGTAGTGGTACACCGCCGCAGTGCTGACCCCTGCCTCGGTGGCGATCTCGGAGATCTTCACCGCGTGCAGGCCGCGGGAGGCGAACAGGCCCCAGGCGGTCTCGACGATGGTGCGGCGCCGGCGGCCCTGCCCCGGGGTTTCCTGCTCCCGGTGCGGCAGGATCGCGGCAGGTGGCGCGACCGCCGGCCCAGCCGCCGACTCCGAGCCGGAGAGCAGCCAGTTCACGGTGACACCGCCGACGGTCGCGATGCGCACCAGCTCGGCGGGGGTGAATCGGCGTGTCCCCTTCAGAGCCTTGGACAGCTTGGTCTCGTCGAGTTCGATCCGGCGGGCGAACTCGCGCTGGGCGAGACCGGACTCCGCGATGCACGAGCGGACCCGCGCCCGCACGGCCTCGCCCTCCTCCTCGGCGGGGGTGGTCGAGGGAACTGGTGTCGACATGGCGCCTCCTGCTGCGTCGTCGGCCGGTGACGGGGGTGCCCGGCCGCTACCGGCCCGGTGCCCGCCCTCCCTCCTCAGAGGGTAGGGATGTTCTCCAGCAGTTTCCGGGTGTAGGCATGGCTCGGCGACGTGAGCACGCGGCCCGTCGGCCCGTCGTCGACGATCACGCCGTGGTCGAGCACGGCGACGCGCTCGGCGATGTGGCGGGCCAGGGCGATGTTGTGCGTGACGAAAAGCATCGACAGACCTCGCTCCTCCCGCAGCCGGCTGAGCAGGTCGATGATGCTGGCCTGCACCGACACGTCCAGCGCGGAGGTGATCTCGTCGCACACCAGGATCCGCGGCATATTCACCAGGGCCCGGGCGATCGCGGCGCGCTGCCGCTCGCCTCCCGAGAGGTCCCCGGGCCGACGGTCGGCGAAGGCCCGTCCCAGTCGCACCGCGTCCAGCGCCTCGTGCACCCTCTCGCGGCGCTCGGCGGCACCGAGCTCGCCGGACATCTCCAGCGGCACGGCCAGGGACTGCGCCAGGGTGCGTCGCGGATTCAGCGAGGAGAACGGCGACTGGAAGACGTACTGGATGTCCTGTCGCTGGGACAGGCTGCGCTGACGGGTAGAGCGGGGAAGCTCCTCGCCCCGGTACGTCACCGAGCCCGACCACTGGTCCAGCAGGCCCGCGATCGCTCGCGAGAGAGTGGTCTTGCCCGAGCCGGACTCTCCCAGGAGCAGGGTGCACTCGCTGGTGCGGAGGGTGAGGTCGACGCCGGCGAGCACCTGCTTCTCGCCGTAGGACAGGGACACGCCCTGCACCTCGAGCAGCGGCTCTCCGGCGCTCGGAGCGGAGTCCTCGGTGCTTGCGGCCGGGTCTCCGGTGCCCGCCGACGAGTCCTCCGCGTTCGTGACAAGGTCCCCGTCAGGGGCAGTGCGGAACGTCGCGTCGGCGTGCTCGCTCGGGGGCGACGCCGCTGTCGCCGCGCGCCCGCCGGAGGCCGCCGCCGCTTCCGCGGCCTCGACCTGCTTGCGACGCGCCTCGAAGGTGCCGATGTCGTTCCGGCCGGCGAGATCGGGGACTGCGGCGAGCAGCGTGCGCGTGTAGCGGTGGCGCGGATTGTCGAGCACACCTGCGGCGGCACCCTCTTCGACCAGCTCGCCCTGCAGCATCACCGCGACGCGATCGGCGATCTCCGCGACCACAGCGAGGTCGTGGGTGATGTAGAGGCCGGCGACGTTGTTCTTCACCGTCATCTCGCGGATGGTCTCGAGCACCACGGCCTGGGTGGACACGTCCAGCCCGGTCGTCGGCTCGTCGAGCACGAGCACGTCGGGATACATCGCGAACGCCATGGCGATGCCGATGCGCTGCTGCTGCCCGCCCGAGAGCTGGTGCGGCCAGCGGCGCCGGTACGACGCGTCGTCCGGCAGACCGACCTCGCGCAGCACGCCTCTCACCCGCTCGGTCCGCTCGGCATCGTTGGCCCCGAATTCGTGGACGACGAGGACCTCGGAGATCTGCTCGCCGACGCGCATGGCGGGGTTCAGCGACAGCGCCGGGTCCTGCGGGATGTACGAGACCCGGGACCCGCGCAGCCGGCGCAGGGACTCCTCGCCCAGTTCGGTGGTGACGGCGGCGGACGTGTCGTTCGAGGGGTGGACCGTGACGGACCCGCCGACGTGCCGCAGACCGCGCCGGAAGTGTCCGAGCACGGCCAGGCCGACGGTGGTCTTGCCCGAGCCGGACTCGCCGACCAGGGCGAGCAGCTCGCCCGAGCACAGGCTCAGATCCACTCCTTTGATCACCGGCCGGCCACCGGCGGTGGTCTCGACCTTCAGGTCGTCGATCTCCAGGACGTCCCCTCCGACGGCGACCTGCGCGTGCCAGGCGGAGCCCTCGACCATCGGGGCGCCCGTCGGCGTGAGGGTCGCCTCGGCGCTGCGTGCTCTCGACATCACTTCTCTCCTGCGTTGGTGCTCGCCGAGGCCCGTGCCACCGAGTCCGCGATCAGGTTCGTTCCGATGGTCAGGACGGCGATCGCGAGCACCGGGAGCATCACGCCCCAGGGCTGGAGGCTCAGCGCGATCCGGTTCTCGTTGATCATCAGGCCCCAGTCGGCGGCCGGCGGCTGCATGCCCAGGCCCAGGAAGGACAGCGAGGCGATCGCCGCGATCGAGTACGTCAGGCGCAGGCCCGCCTCGACGGTCAGGGGGCCGGTGATGTTGGGCAGGATCTCGCGGAACAGGATCCGCATCCGCGGCATCGCGTACATCTCCGCGGCGCGGACGTAGTCCTCGTTGATGACGTCCAGGGTCGCCGACCTCGTGACCCGAGCGATCCGCGGGGCGTGGGTGATCGCGATGACGGTCACCAGCACCCACGGCTCGGGCCCGAGCACCGTGATGGCCAGCAGCGCGAACACCAGCTGCGGGATCGCCAGCAGCACGTCGTTGGCACGCATGAGCAGCGAGTCGAGGCGGCCGCCGGTGTAGGCGGCGATCATCCCCAGCAGCAGCCCCAGGAACAGTCCCAGCGCCGTAGCGAGCGCCGAGTAGAGGATCAACGAGATGCCGCCGTCGAGGAATCGACTGAGGACGTCGCGACCGAGATTGTCGGTGCCGAACAGGCCGGTGAGCTGGAAGGGACGGTCGGCGAAAGCGGTGGCGCTGTAGCCGGTCGCCCACGGCAGCAGCAGCGGCCCGAGCAGTGCGACGGCGACCACGAGCGCCGTCAGCACCGCACCCACCTTCGCCTGTCGCTGCGCCCAGAACCGGATCACGAGCGTGTTGCGGGCCGTGCTCGCGGGGCCGGTCCCGACTGGGGCGCCGGTCACCGTGGGGTCGCTGGTCGCCCGGTCCTCGCGAAGGTCGTCGACGCCGTCGGATGCGGTGGCTTCCATGTGCTCTGCCTGGGACATCACCTGTCACCTCCGGTGCGCAGCTTCGGATTGGCGAGAATGCCGACGATGTCCGCCAGCAGGTTCACGACGATGTAGATGACCGCGACGATCATCGTCACCGCCTGGACCACCTGCACGTCGCGGTAGTCGACGGCCTCGATGAGCGCCTGGCCCAGTCCCGGATAGCGGAACAGGAACTCGACCACGACCACGCCGCCGGCCATCCAGGCCAGCTGGATCGCGATCACCTGGGCGACCGGTCCGATCGCGTGAGGCAGGGCGTGGCGCAGGATCACGCGGCGTTCGGGGACGCCCTTGAGCCGGGCCATCTCCACGTAGCCGGAGTCGAGCACCTCGAGCATGGTCGCGCGCATCATCCGCGCGATGTACGGGGTCACCACGAGCACCAGCACGGCGGTGGGCAGGATCAGCTGGATCGGAAAGTCCCACACCTGCGTCCCGGGAGGAGACATGGTCACCGCCGGCAGGACGCTGAGGACGGTGGTGGCGAACAGCGCCACCAGGGCGATGCCGATGACGAACTCGGGCAGGGCCGCGAACACCAGGGAGATGCTCGTGATCGCCGTATCCGTCGCGCGCCCGCGGCGCAGGGCGGACCAGATGCCCAGCGCGATGCCGACCGGGATGCTCACGACGGCCGCCACGACCATCAAGAGCACCGAGGCGCGGGCACGCTCGCCCAGCAGCTCGGCGACCGGCTGGCCGGAGGCGACCGAGGTGCCGAGGTCACCGGTGAGCAGGCCGCCGAGCCAGGAGAAGTACCGCTGCCAGGCGGGCTGGTCGAGGTGCATCTGCTGGTGCAGGGCGGCGATACGCTCCGGGGTCGCCTGTTGGCCCAGGATCGCTCGGGCAGGGTCGCCGGGCAGCAGCAGAGTGGCGCCGAAGACGACCAGGGAGACGGCCAGGAGGATGACGAGGCTGATGGACAGCCGACGGACGACGAGCCGGGCGATCATGCGGTCTCTCCGATCCAGACCCGGTCGAGCCGGAACCCTGACAGCGGGATGCCGGTCCGGTTCTCGACGAAACCGCCGAGGTAGCCCTGATAGGCGTCGAGCTGGTTGGCGAAGCCCCACACCACGTAGCCGCCGCGGTCGTACAGGATCTCCTGGGCGCTCGCGATCAGCTCGCCGCGCGCCTCGTCGTCGACCTCGGACCGGGCGCGCTCGACCAGATCGGTGAACTCCTCGTCCTCCCAGTGGGTCTCGTTGAACGGGGCGCCTGGCATCACGGCAGAGTTGCACTGGGCGAGGAAGTTGCGGGTGTACCAGAAGGACTGGGAGAAGTCGTACTGGAGGTAGTCGGTCCAGTAGGCGGTGAGATCCATGCGGTGGATGGTCACCGTGATGCCGGCCTCGGCCGCCTGCTCGGCGAACACCTGGGCCGCCTCGACGACGCCAGCCTGAATCGGTGCGGTGACCAGCTCGACCTCGATCCCGTCCGGGTGGCCGGCTTCCGCCAGCAGCCGCTTCGCCTCGGCGACGTCCCGGGCACGCTGCGGGAGCTGCTGGGGATAGGCCGGGTCGAAGACGGCGAACATGTCGTTGCCGGGGGTGCCCTTGCCGGAGAGGACCTGCTCGATCATTCCCTGGCGGTCGGCGGCCAGACGGAACGCCCGGCGCACGCGCTCGTCGTCGAAGGGTGCCCGATCCACCCGCATGGTGAAGGGGAGATACATCCCGGTCTCGGAGTCGAGGATCCGGATCCGCTCGTCGGAGGCGATCACCTCGGTGAGCGCGGAGGGGATCTGCGCGACGGCGTCGACCTGGTTCGACAGGAGCGCGTTGATGAGCGCATCGGTGTCGTTGAAGTTCAGCAGACTGATCTCGTCGAGGTACGGGCCCTTCTCGCCCCAGTAGTGGGGGTTGCGGCGCAGCACCGTGGACTGCGCGGCGGTGAAGCTCTCGAGCACGAAGGCTCCGGTGCCCACCGGCGCGGCCGCGTCGAAGTCGGCGGGGACGATGATGGAGGTGTACTGACCGAGGGTTTCGTCCAGCGCGGTGTCCGAGGTCGCGAGGCGGAACTCGACGGTGGCCCCGTCGATGCGCACGATCTCCCGGAGATGGGCGAGCGAGGCGGCGCCGGACTTGGGGTTCTCGGGGTCGATGATTCGCTCGAAGCTCGCGATCACGTCCTCGGGGGTCATCGGCCGCCCGTCGCTGAAGCGCACGTCATCGCGCAGCGCGGCGGTCCAGACCGTGGCGTCGGCGTTCGGGGTGACCGAGGTGGCGAGCATCGGTCGGAGCACATATTCGTCGTCGAAGTACAGCAGCGTGTTGTACATCGTGACGGCGCGGGCGATGTCGCCGAGGTTGGTGGCGCTGGCGCCGTCCAGGGTGTCCGAGGCTCCGCCGCCGACGAAACCGACGCGGAGCGAGCCACCCTCCGTCGGGGGGCCGTCGAGATCGAACTCCTGCGCGGGGACGGCTGTTCCGCCGCACGCGACGAGAATCGCGCTCAGTCCGAGGCCGAGGCCTCCGCCGAGCACTCCACGTCGCGTCGCGACGCCCGAGGAGTCCGTCACCGGCCAGGACTGCACGGCGGTCACGCGCCCATGATCAGACCTTTTGTTCCCTCGGCGTGATGGTCTCCCCACAGCCGCACTTCCTCTCGTCCGGATCGCCCGTCATGGCACGAACGGCGACCCTACGCACATCTTGCGATCCCCGCAATGGCTGTCGAACGCCGTTCGACCCCGCATCGCAAGTTCGGGACGGGATGCCGCGCCTCCCGCAGGGTCCGCACCGAGCGATGACCTGCGCCGGGATCCCGCCCAGCGGGATGACGCCCGGGGAGAGTCACGATCCGGCAACGCCTCCCGAGGGAGAAGGGCGTGGCTGGGCCGTTGCACGTTCACGGCCCGCCGCATCCGCTGAACCGCACCGAGGTCGGCGGGATCGCACGCAGCTCATGACGGTGGGTCTCCGTGCGCTCGAACATCGTCTGGGGCGTCGTCGTCGGTGCCGCGGAGTGGGCGAGCGACCTCGATGCGGCGCCCGAACGCTCCCTCGACGAGGCACGTGTCCAGCAGATCGCCCTCGCGCGGGTGCTGCTCGCGGATCCCCTGTGGTGGTCCTGGACGAGGCGACCGCGGAGGCCGGGAGCGACGGGACGCTGGACCGGGCGGTCGCCGCGGTCGTCGCCGGCCGCACCGCGCTCGTCGTCGCACACCGGCTCGCCCACGCCGAGCAGGCCGATCTCGTCGTCGTGATGGAGGACGGCCGCATCGTGGAGTCCGGCCGCCATGCCGAGCTGGTGCAGGACGGAGGACCCTTCGCCCGGCTCTGGGAGGTCTGGCACCGGGACCGCCAGGAGGTGGCGGTCGGCGGGCGCAGGGACGGTTCCGAGGGGCGGTGTCCGCCGGCGCCGAGCGGCGGCTGAGGCACGCCGGCCGGGCGGCCGGCGGCCATCCCCGGTCACAGCCCGTCATCATCTGGCGCGCAGACTCGCCCGCACGTAGTCTCCCGAACCACCGCCCTGCACTCCGACGAATCGAGAGCCGACATGACCACCGACTCCCTCACCGCGCGCCTCGACGCCGGTCCCGTGATCTGCGCGGAAGGCTTCCTGTTCGAGCTCGAGCGCCGCGGCTATCTCACCGCCGGGGAGTTCGTCCCCGAGGTGGCCCTGGAGCATCCGGAGGCCCTGCGCACCCTGCACCGGGACTTCCAGCGCGCCGGCTCCGACATCGTCGAGGCGTTCACGTACAACGGCCACCGCGAGAAGATGCGCGTGATCGGCAAGGAGGGCCTCCTGGAGCCGCTGAACCGTTCCGCGCTGCGCATCGCCCGCGAGGTCGCCGACGGTGCGCCCGGGAACCTCATGGCCGGCAACATCTCGAACTCCAACATCTGGGACCCGGCGGATCCTGCACGGCAGGCCGAGGTGCGCGGGATGTTCGAGGAGATGGTCGGCTGGGCCGTCGAGGAGGGCGCGGACCTCATCATCGGCGAGACCTTCTACTACGCCGGCGAGGCACTGGCGGCCCTCGAGATCGCGAAAGCGTCCGGGCTGCCCGTGGTGCTCACGCTCGCACCGATGGCGTTCCAGGAGATGGCCGACGGCGCCGGGATCGTCGAGACCGCCCAGCGCCTGGAGCAGGGCGGCGCCGACGTCGTGGGCCTGAACTGCTTCCGGGGCCCGGCGACGCTGCTGCCATGGCTGCGTCAGATCCGCGAGGCGGTCTCCTGTCACGTGGGCGCGCTGCCGATCCCGTACCGGACCACGCAGGAGGAGCCCACGTTCTTCAACCTCTCCGATGACGCGGCGGCGGTGCCCTCCCCGCACGGCCGCACCTTCCCCACGGCCCTGGATCCCCTGCTGACCAACCGTTACGAGATCCGCGCCTTCGCCGAGGAGGCCTACGGTCTGGGCGTGCACTACCTGGGGGTGTGCTGCGGCGCCGCCCCGATCCACATCCGCGAGGTCGCCGAGGCCGTCGGCCGCACGCCCGAGGCCAGCAGGTTCTCCGAGAACATGGCGAACCACTTCATGTACGGCAGCAACGAGCGCCTTCCCGAGCACGTGGTGGAGCTCGGCGGGCGCGCCTGAGCGGGGCGTCGCACGGCGGCTGATGGGTGACCGGGCTCGTCGACGGTCTCCACCTCGTTCGCGCCACGGTGCCCCGAGCCCTCGTCCGACGCCCCGTCACCGTCACCGTCACCGCCTCGACGCCACCGCGGACCGGGCGCTCCCCGATACCCTGGTGGGATGGCCACCCGTCGACGCTCCAGCACTCGTCGGCGCGGCGGCTCCTCCCGCCGCAGGAGCACGCGTCAGGTGCCGCGGGAGCTGCCGTTCGTCGGCCCCGGCGAGCGGCTGTGGGTGCTGGATGTCCCCTACGGCACCCAGGTCGAGGGCGCGAGCTGGCATCCGGCCGTGAAGATGCACCTGTTCGTCGGCCGCACCCTGCCCGCCCACCTCGCGCCCTATGCACCGGGCCCGCACACCCTGGGTCGCTTCCTCGAGAACCAGATCAATCCTGACGAGCCCGCGCCGAACCCCGAGCCCGCCGGGGATCTCGAGCCGCGTCGGCTCCAGTACGAGGCGGCCGACGCGATCGCCGCGCACGCGGCCGCCGGGGGACGCCAGTTCCTGCTGGCCGACGAGCCGGGCGTGGGCAAGACGATCTCCGCCGTGCTCGGTGCGTCCGCGGTGGGCGACCTGCGCGGCGCGCAGCGGGTGCTGGTGGTCGCGGACAGGCCCGCCGCGATCACCATCGGGCACTGGTGCCGCACCATCACGGCGCTCGGCGATGACGGCCTGGAGTGGGTGGTGATCACCTGGGACCGGCTGGAGAAGGTCACCGGGCACGACTGGGAGGTGATCATCGCGGATGAGGCGCACGCCCTGCGCCGCACCACCACCAAGCGCTGGAAGCACTGGGCGACGCTCTCCGGGCACAGCCGCTCGCACGCTGAGGCGCCGTTCATCATCGCGACCACCGCCACGCCCGGACACACCCCGCTCGAGCTGCCCTACCTCGCCCCCGCCTACGCACAGCATCATGACGAGCCGATGACGCAGTGGACCTCGGCGAAGCAGCCCGGCACCGATTTCGCCGACGCTCTCGAACGCCACGGGATCGCGATGGAGAAGGGTCGCTACGGCGCGACCTGGACCAGCGATCCCACGCGCCGCGCGGAGGACCTCTCGCGGGTGCGCGGCTGGCTGGAGGAGAGCGATCCGGCCGCGATGCTGCACCGGGCGGCGCCCTGGGGTCCCGTGCCGATCTCCGGCATGCCGGTGACGCTCACCCCTGCCGAGCGCGCGGCGTACGAGGCGGAGTGGGGAGAGTTCTGCCGCGAGATGGACATCGCCCGCCGCGGTAGGAACACGGCCAAAGGACGCGCGGCGCTGCTGCGGTTCCGGCAGAAGGCGGGGTTGATCCGGGTGGACTCGACGGTCGCCTGGATCGCCCAGCAGGTCGAGGCCGAACGCCAGGTGGCGTGCTCGGTCGAGTTCGTCGGCACCGCGGCGGAGCCGATCACCGAACGGCTGCGAGATTCCGGGCTCGAGGTCGCCACGATCTTCGGCCGGGACCGCTTCGACGTCGAAGCCGAACGCCTGCGGTTCCAGACCGGACAGGCGAGCGTGTGCGTGTTCACCACCGTCGCCTCGATCAGCCTGCACGCCGGAGAGACCCTCGAGAACGGGAGACAGGCCAGCACCGTGCCACGGATGGGCCTGTTCCACCAGGCCCGCTTCTCCGGCATCGCCGGCCGGCAGGTCACCGGCCGCACCCACCGCGACCACCAGGTCTCCCCCTGGCACATCGCCTACGCCGAGGGAACCGTCGAGGAGCAGGTCAGCAAGGTGATGGTGGAGCGGATCGCCGCCGCGAGCGACACCGTCGGCGGCGACACCGCAGGCCTGACCGGCGTCGCCCAGCTGCTCGGCGCGGACTGGCTGCCGGCGGCGAGCCTCACCGAGGGCAGCTGATCGCTGGGGGCGACGCCGTCGTCACTGACAGCGCAGGCCCCGATACCGGTTCACCGCGGCGTGGACCTCGAGCGGTCGTGGGCGGGCGAGGTGGCCCGGATGCCCGCGGTGCGGGGACAGGCTCTCCAGCCCCTCCGCCTCCAGGCGCGCGCACAGTGCGGCGATCGCCGCATCGAGGGAGCGGGGTGCGCCGTCCGGTCCGGGGCGCTCCAGCAGCTCGGCCAGGCGGTCCAGGGCGTGGGCGATGGCGGTGGTCTGCGCGGCATCGACCAGCTGCGAGACGGCCCCGAGGTCGATCTGCTCCCGACCCAGCCGGATGGTGCTCGGTCCGCGGGCGGAGGCGGGCTTGGTCTTTCCCGTCGGCCGCAGGGAGCCCGCAGCCGGGACCCGGGGCCGCGGCGGACCGAAGACGGTGCCGCTCTGCGCGGTGACGGGTTCGGCGAGCGCGCGGGCCTGCGCGGTGACATCTCGCGGCATGTACTCCTGCAGCGCGATCACGTGGTCGGCGACGTCGAAGAAGGCGCCAGAGCCGCCCGCGACGAGCACGGTGGAGACCCCGCGCTCGGCATGCAGCGGGCGGATCCGCTCCACGAACGGGGTGATCGGTTCGTGCGCGGCGGGGATCAGGCGGCGCATCCGGTCATCGCGGATCATGAAGTTCGTGGCGGAGGTGTCCTCGTCGATCAGCAGCGCGGAGGCGCCCGCATCCACTGCCTCGACGAGGGCGGCGGCCTGCGAGGTCGAGCCCGAGGCGTTCGTGGTCGAGAAGCGCGTGGTGTCCGTGCCGGAGGGCAGGCCGGAGATGAACGGCGAGATGTCGACGCCGGCCACGGACCGACCGTCCTCGGCGCGGATGGCGGCGACATCGCTGCGGGTGATCACCCATTCGCGGCCATCGCCCTCCCGGTGCGCGTAGACGCCCCGCTCCAGGGCCCGCAGCACGGTGGACTTGCCGTGGTAGCCGCCGCCGACGATGACGGTGATCCCCTCGGAGACGCCCATGCCGCTCACCCGGCGACCGCTGGGCAGGTCGAAGGAGACCTGCAGGGACTCGGGGCTCCTGAAGGGGACGGCGTCCTGTGTGAGCGGGAGGTCGGAGTCGCCGGCGCGCCGCGGGAGGATCGCGCCGTCGCCGACGAACGCGACCAGGCCGCGCTCGGACAGCTGGGCGCGCAGCGCCTCCTGGTCACGATGGAGGGAGACATGGGCCCACAGAGCCGCGGCGTCGAGGCTCGCGTGGAGCAGGGCGGCATCGGCGATCCGCGGCAGGGCCTCGGTGAGCAGGTGCTGCGCGGCACGCCCACGGATCCGGCGGCCGGCGGCGGGCAGCTGCACGGCGAGTCGCGCCTCGATGCCGTCGGCCGTGATCGCGACGCTGGTGCGCTCGAGGATCTCCTGCTGCGGCGCCCCGATGCTCACCCCCTCCCCGATCGAGTCGGCGGCGTGCGCGACGGCCCGGGCCAGGAAGTCGGTGGTCGCGACATGACCCGGGCGGTCGGTGAGCAGATCCTCCGGCAGGTCCGCGGCGGCGCGGTCCACCACCAGGCGCATCAGGGACGGCGGGGCGTAGGGGTCCACCTGCACGTGGTCCACCACAAGACGACAGCCGCCCAGGTCGTAGTTGCCCGTCAGCTGCTTGTAGGAGCCGTAGCCGCGTCCGTCGATCGAGGTGAGGATCCGGGTCAGAGAGTGTGCGTCCGCCATGGGTGTCCTTCCGCTCGCGGGCTCAGAGTTCGAGGTGTGCCGTCAGCCGGGCGAGGGTGCGGCGGATGACGGTGCATGTCCAGGTTGCGATCCCGCCGCGCAGCAGGGGCCGACGCAGCCCGATCCGGTGGACACGGACCGCGACTCTCTCGCCGGGCTGAGCGGGAGCGTCAGGTCAGGATCCGCAGCAGGACGAACGGAACGCGCACCACGACCTTCCCCACGTTCCAGAGCAGCTCGATCAGTTCAGGCAGTCCGACCGCCAGGTCGCCCGTGTCTCTCGCGCGCCAGCGATTCCGGCCCCGTCGAGTGCGTCGTCCCATCGGTTCCCCCATCCCTCGTGACTCAGCGATGCCGTGCCGCGTGCTTCGTGGTGGACCACTGTACGCGGGAGGCATTCTCGTCACAGGATCTCTCGTGATCCGTCGGCCGCTCACCGCGGCTGCCAGGCCGCCGGCGGCCATCGCGCCGACCCCGCCACCCGGGGGTCAGGATGGGGTCTCAGGCCCGCGCGGAGGAGTCCACCACCCGGTTCAGCCGCTCCGACATCACCAGCCCCGCCACCACCATCACGGCGAGGAACAGCGGCAGGATCCACATCCCGGTCCAGGTCGCGAGCACGCCGAAGGCGGGCGGGGCGAGCGTCGAGCCGGTATAGGCGGCGGCCATCTGGATGCCGATGATGGCCTGCGAGTTGCGTCGGCCGAAGTTGACCGGGGTGGAGTGGATGATCGCCGGATAGATCGGCGCGGAGCCGAGCCCCAGCACGACCAGCCCCGCGAGCCCCAGCACGTCCGTGGGCAGCGGCAGGGCGAGCAGCAGCGAGCCGACGCCGATCAGCACGAAGCCGCCGCGGATCAGGGCCCGGTCCCCCAGCCGGTCGGCGAAGAAGCCGGCCAGGAAGCGCCCGGCCGTCAGCCCCAGCACGAACAGGGCCCCGAAGGTGGCCGCCGCCGCGGGGCTCGTGCCCCGGGCGGTGACGAGGTAGGTCGAGCTCCACAGCAGGGCGGTGCTCTCGAGGGCACAGTAGGCGGAGAAGGTGAGCAGGATCAGCACCACGCCCGGGATCCGCAGCGCCGTCGCGAGCGGGACGGGGGCGGCGCGGTCCGGGGTGAGGTCGGCGGGGGCGTGAGCGCCGGCGTCGGCGTCCGCCCCCGAGGCGGCGTCGGCGGGGCCCTGGGTCGCTCCGGCCCGGTCCCGGTCCACCTTCCCCCACAGCGGGATGCTGGCCAGCAGCGCGAGCGTGAGCGCCCCCTGGACCAGGCCGATCACCAGGTAGGCGGTGGACCATCCCTGGCCGGAGGAGATCGCGTATCCCATCACGAAGGGGCTGATCGAGGCGCCCACACCCCAGAAGCTGTGCAGCCAGTTCATGTGCCGGGCCGCGTAGTGCAGGGCGACGTAGTTGTTCAGCGCCGCATCCACAGCGCCCGCCCCGAGCCCGTACGGGATCGCCCACAGGCACAGCATCCAGAACTGGTCCGAGACGGAGAAGCCCACCAGCGCCGCGGCGGTCATGGCCACACTGACCGCCGTGACGACGCCTGCGCCGAAGCGGAGGGTGATCCGTTCGGAGAGCAGGCTCGAGATGATGGTCCCGATCGCGATGATCATGGTGACGATGCCGGCGAAGGCGACCGGGACGCCGAGGTCCTGATGCATCACCGGCCAGCCGGCGCCCACCAGGGAATCCGGCAGGCCCAGGCTGATGAAGGCGACGTAGATGATCGCGAGCAGGAGTGAGTACACGGTGGGGCGACAGCTTTCGCTCGGGGCCGGAACTCCCCGATCCTATCCAGTGGTCGGGAACTGGGGGCAGGAACGGCGCGCCCGCTGGAGGGGCTCTCCGCCAGCTCCCCCGCCAGCTCCCTGCCCTACCCTGACCTCATGACGATGACGTCCCTGATCACCGGCGCCAGCTCCGGGCTCGGCGCCGAGTACGCCCGCCAGCTCGCCGTCCGCGGCTACCGCCTCGTGCTCGTCGCCCGCGACGCCGCCCGGCTCGAGGAGTTCGCCGCCGAGCTGACGCGCACCGGCGCGAGCGAGGTCGAGGTGCTCAGCGCGGATCTCTCCTCCCCCGGCGGCCTCGCCGCCGTCGTCGGCCGCCTCTCCGAGACCGCGCGGCCCGTGGACATGCTGATCAACAGCGCCGGCTTCGGACTCCCTCTCGCGTTCGAGAAGAACGACATCGAGGACGAGGCCCGCCACCTCCACCTCCATGTCGAGGTGCCGATGCGGCTCATGCACGCCGCGCTGCAGGGCATGCTGGCGCGCCGCTCCGGCACGATCCTCAACATCGCCTCTGCCTCCGCGGTGATGCCGCGCTCCACCTACGGGGCGGTGAAGTCCTGGCAGGTGATGTTCTCCCGCTGGGCGGGCAGCCGGTACCGCTCCCGCGGCGTCACCGTCACCGCCGTGTGCCCCGGCTACACCCACACCGAGTTCCACCAGCGGTTGGGGCTGGCCAAGGGCGAGGAGGGCATCTCCGACCGGCTCTGGCTCGACGCCCCGCGCGTGGTCGAGGAGTCGCTGCGGGACGTGGCGCGGGGCAGGGCCGTCTCCGTGCCGAGCAAGCGCTACAAGGCGATCTACACGGCGGCGCGGCTGGCACCGACGGGGCTGATGGCGAAGCTGGCCGCGCGAGGTCGGTGAGAGCGCTCCGACGCGCCGCGCCCTCAGGCCTCGGCGGCCTGCCCGGAGCGCACGGCGGCGGGCAGCGCGCCTTCGCCTCCGAGTCGGACCTCGAGCCCGCCCTCCGGCCAGTCGAACCCTGCCGGCAGCTCCTCGGCCTCGATCCTCAGCACCCCCTCGTCGCCGCTGAGGTGCACCCAGCACGTCCCGTCCTTCTCGACGGCCCGGGCCCAGTCCGCGCCGGGGATCCGGAGGGCGCCGAGCCCGCGGGAGCCGGCCAGGTGCGCCTTGTGCTCGGCCATGAACTCACCGAGCGTCTCGAGCGCACGGACCTGCAGCTCGTGCAGGGAGCCGTCGGCCCGCGGACCCACGTTCAGCAGCACCCGGCCGCCCTGAGAGACCGCATCGACCACGTGGCGCACCACCTGCGCACCGGTCAGGTACTGCGATGCGTCCTCGATCTGGTTGTAGCCGAAGCTCAGACCGATGCCGCGGCAGTTCTCCCACGGCAGGTCCTCGGGGATCTCACCGGCCTGGTACTCGGTGGTGACGAAGTCCTGGTGGGCACCGGCGAAGCGGTCGTTGATCAGACCCTCGGGGCGCTCGCGGTAGAAGTGCTCCAGCAGCTCCCCCAGCCCGCCCTCGCCGAAATGGAAGTTCTCGTCCGGCCAGCCGATGTCGTTCCAGAGCACGTCCGGCTGGTAGCGGTCGATGAGGTCGCGCATGTGCGCACTGCAGTACGTCCCGTACGCGTCATCCCGCGGGCGCTTGTGGTCATGGACGTCCTCCCCGCTGATCAGCGGATCCGTCGGCCGCACATGCCAGTCCAGGCCCCCGGAGTAGTAGACGCCGAAGCGCAGCCCGGCCTCCTGGCCGGCGTGCGAGATCTCGCCGACGAGGTCGCGGCGCGGGCCGCGCCGGACGGTGTTGCGGTCGCCCGTCCCCGGGGCATCCCACAGCGTGATGCCGTCGTGGTGCTTCGTGGTCAGCACCAGGTAGTCCGCGCCTGCGCCGCGGAAGAGCTCCGCCCAGGCCGACGGGTCGAAGTCGTCGGTGCGCCACTGGTCCAGGAAGTCGTCGTACGGGGCACCGCCGTGGACCTCGCGGTGGTGCTGCGCGGCCGGTGAGCCCTCGATGCGGATCGTGTTGGCGTACCACTCGGAATAGGAGTTGTGGGTGAGGCGGTCGGCACCGTCATCAGCGGCGCCGAGCTCGGCGGTGGGCTCCGCCCACGCCGGGACCGCGTACGCGCCCCAGTGGATGAAGATCCCGAGCGGTGCGTCGCGGAACCAGTCGGGCAGGCGGTGCGGGAGCGCATCCCACCGGTCGAGGTCCTGCATGGCGGGGCTCTCCATTCCTCGGGGCGGTCCCTCGTCGGACCTCCGCCCCGCCACGCTACGGGCTCACGCCCCCTTGCGCACCGTGATGGACCATCCCGCCTCGCCCACGCGGTCGAACGCGACGACCTCGTGGCCGTCCTCCGCGGCCCACTGGGGCAGGGAGTCGGTGGCCTGGGTGCAGTCGAAGCCGATGACCAGGTCATCGCCGGAGTTCAGCTGCTGCATGGCGTTCTTCGCGTCGATCAGCGGGAAGGGGCACACGGCGCCGTTGGTCTGGAGGGTGTAGGCGGGCATGAGGGGTCCTTTCGGTCGGCACGGAGGTCGGGTGAGGAGCGGGATCAGGCGGCCGGGGTGAGCGCCGGCGAGGGCCGGTTCGCGGCGGCGGCCTTCTGCGGGCGCACCAGGAAGAACCAGGCGGCGCCCCAGGTGCCGAGCATGATCGCGGCGAAGGAGACCCAGCCCTGGTAGCTGAACAGGCTGGTCTCCACGAGGGAGTTCCCGATGGTGCAGCCTCCGGCGAGCGCGGCGCCCACGCCCATCGCGACGCCGCCGCCGGCGCTGCGCAGGATCGTGGACGCATCCGGTACCCGCCAGCGGAACTCGCCGGCGAGCTTCGCGGCGATGAAGGAGCCCACCAGGATGCCGAGCACGAGCATCACGGACCAGTCCACGAGGGTGACGTCCCCGGTGGTGAGGAAGGTGACGATCTTGGCCGAGGGAGTGGTGATGCCGAGCCCGCCGTTGCGGCCGGCGGCGGTGGAGAGCACCCAGGCGGCGATCGCGATGACGCCCAGCAGCACGCCGCCCACCCACGGGCTCCAGGGAATGTCGGCGAGGTAGTGGCCGAGGCCGCTGCGGCGGGCGGGGAGGCTCGCGCCCTTCTTCCCGCCGCTGCGGGCGGCGTTCGTGCGCACCTGGCGCACCACCAGCACGGCGACCAGGGCCGAGAACAGCAGGGTGGGCACCCAGATGCTCACGCCGAGGGTCTCCTGGACGGTGGAGTGGGCGGTGGTGCGGGCCCGGGCGGCCTCGGTGAAGGCGCCGAGCGGCCCGTACTTCATCACTGCGGCGAACAGGGCGTAGAAGATCAGCGCCACCCAGGAGCCGATGAGGCCCTCACCGGCGCGGTAGTAGGTGCCGGTCGCGCAGCCGCCGGCCATGATGATGCCGATGCCGAACACCAGACCGCCGCCGATCACGGCCAGCGGAGCGAAGGTCGCGGGCTCCGGCGCGATGACGCCCACGCCGGTCAGCGCGGCGACACCGATCGCCTGGATCGCGATCGCGAGCAGGAAGGGGACGAAGTAGCGCGTCGAGCGGGCCAGGTACAGGTCGCGGAACGCGCCGGTCACGCAGAACCGGGAGCGCTGCAGGACGTAGCCGAGCACGGCGCCGAGGAGGAGGCCGGTGAGGATCATGACGGCCACAGTAACTAATGGGACCCATAAGCGACACCGTGAGTGAACGGGAATGGCCAGGACCTCACCCCCGCGCCGTGGAGGTGCACGCAGCGAGGGAGGCCACGGGGCCCCTCCCCCGTGCTTGTGATCCGCCGCACCGCGCTATACCGTCGCCGCACCGCCGACCGCCCGCCACCGGACGGCTCCCACCCCTGCGGAGGTCACCGATGCCCGACCCGCTCACCCCGAACATCGTCGTGCTGATGACGGACCAGCAGCGCGTGGGCTGCACCGCAGGGGAGGGCGGGCCGGACACGATGCCCCGCCTCGACGCCCTGCTGACCGACGCCTGCCGCTTCGAGCGGGCCTACACCCCCTCGCCCGTGTGCGTGCCGGCGCGCACCAGCCTGCTCACCGGCCGCTTCCCGACCGCTCACCGGGTGCGACAGAACAGCACGGCTCAGCACGCGCTGTTCGAGTCGGATCTGCTGGATGTGCTGCGCGGCGCCGGGTACTCGCTGCACTTCAGCGGCAAGCCGCACATGCACCCGGGGCCGGAGGACTTCGACTCCTACCACGGCCCCTACTTCCACGACAGCGGCCCCGAGCGCACCCGCGAGCACGAGGCCTTCGACCGCTGGCTGCGCGCGCTCGACCACGGGGTCGCCGAGGAGCCGACGCCCTTTCCGCTCAGCGCCCAGTTCCCCCACCGCATCATCGACGGCGCCCTCGAGGCGCTGACGGGCACGGGCGAGGAGGAGCCGTTCTTCCTCTGGGTCTCCTTCCCGGAGCCGCACAACCCTTACCAGGTGCCCGAGCCGTACTTCAGCATGTTCGAGGACCAGGTGCCCGGCCGGATCGCGGATGCGGACGATCTCGCGGAACTGGACTGGCGGTTCCGCTGGCTGCGGGACCTGTTCGAGCAGAAGCGGCCGGGGTACGACGCGCAGTGGCGGCGGTATCGCGCGAACTACCTGGGCATGCTGCGCCTGATCGACGACCAGGTGGGGCGCCTGCTGGACGCGCTCGGCGACCGCGCCGAGGAGACCCTGTTCCTGGTCCTCAGCGATCACGGGGACTTCCTGGGCGATTACGGGCTGCAGCGCAAGGGCGCGGGGATGCCCGAGGCGCTGATGCGGGTCCCGCTGTCCGTCGCCGGGCCGGGCGTCGCCGCGCAGCGTCGCCAGGAGCCGGTCTCCCTGGTGGATGTGATGCCGACGCTCGCGGAGTGGACCACCGGCGAGCTGCCGCCCGGTGCGCAGGGCCGGTCACTGGCTCCGCTGCTGCGCGGGGAGGCGGCGCCGCCGGAGGAGTTCTCCAGCATGCTCGGCGAGCTCGGATACGGCGGCATCTCCTACGACGAGCGCTCCCGCCCGCCCCTGCACTTCCCGTACGAGGGGCGCACGGTCGACGAGCTGAACTCGGTCACCCTCGGCGGGGAGATGCGGATGGTGGTCACCGAGCGGCTCAAGCTCGTGGTCGATGATCGCGGCGTCCACCGTCTGTTCGACCTCGAGACGGACCCGGCTGAGCTGCACGACCTCAGCGAGGACCCCGCACGCCGGGACGATCTCGCCGCGATGCAGCGGCTCCTGCTGCGCTGGATGATGCGCACGGCCGACGACCTCCCGCGCGGCGCGTACATCCCGCGCACGCGCAACCACAACTGGCGCTGGGCTCAGCCGATCGCGCCGTAACCGCGCTGCGAGGCCTTCTCCCGCAGGTCCCGGACCATGCGGCCGATCCCTGTGGCGGGCTCGGGGTCCTCGTCCTCCGGGATCTCCACGTAGTCGACGATGGAGCGCATCGTGGCCAGGTCGATGCTGGGCATCCCACCCTCGAGCAGGGTCCCGATGCGCTTGCCGACCAGGCCCTCCAGGCGCTCGGCCGCCTCCTCGCCGCGCTTCTCCCGGGTGGCCGCGAGCCGCTCCTGGAGCAGCTTCGCCGCCACGGGCGAGGTGGGGACGGGATCGGGGTGTCCGGCGACGGTGAGCTGTTCCATGTGCATCCCTCGGGTCGAGAACCCCGGCGCGGCTGGACCGCGCGTCGGGGGCCGGGCTGCTGCGACCGGCTGCTGAGCACAGTACCGGGATCTGCCGGGAGGGCACCGGGTCGTCTGCGGACCGCGGCGTCCCGGCAGCTCATGGCGCCAGCAGGTGCTCCAGGTCAGAGCCGTCCACCAGGGGGTCGTCCAGGTCGATGGTGAGCGTCGAGCGGGCCATCAGCCGGGCCGAGCCGGTGATGGTCGAGCTCCAGGCGGGGTAGTCGCCCACGGCGGTGGGCCCGAGCACGGTGCCGACGAAGCGGTTGCCGCGCGGGGAGATCGTCTCGAGCGCGTCCTCGGGGCTCAGCTCCCCCTCCCCGGCCAGCAGCGCGAGCCGGGCGGAGGTGCCGGTACCGGTGGGGCTGCGACAGATCACGCCGGGGTGCACATAGGTCGCGGACCGCGATTCGACGCTGCCGTCCTCCAGGGTGCGCACAGGGCCCATGAAGTGCACGAAGGGCAGCGGGCCCACGTCGCCGAGCGAGGGATGCTCCTGGCGCAGGCCCGGCCGGGCCGCGCGCACGAAGGCATCCCCGAAGGCGGTCAGGGCGATCTGCTCATCGGCCGTGAGCGCGAAGCCGTGGTCGTCGGCGCGGATCATCGCGTAGTAGGCGCCGCTCCACACGAGGTCGAAGCCCACGTCCCCGATCCCGGGCACCTCGATCCGGATCCCACGCTCCGCGACGAAGGCGGGCTCGCCCTGAGTGGTGACGGAGTCGACCCGCCCGTCGACCGTGTGCGCGGTGACGCGGGCGAGGCCCGCCGGGGACTCCAGCACGATCTGCTGCTCGCCGCCGGTCATCGCGATCATCCCGCTCTCCAGCAGGACAGTGGCGACGCAGAGCGTGTTGGAGCCGGAGTACATCGGATACCCCATGGCCTCCATGATGATGTAGCCGGCCTGCGCCTCCGGGTGGCCCGGCGGGACGATGAGGTCCACCGACATGGCCGGATCGCCGTAGGGCTCCGAGAGCAGCAGGCGTCGCAGACCGTCTCCCTCGTGCTGCAGCCAGCGGGCCTGCTCGAGGACGCTCACGCCGGGCAGCTGCCGGATCCCGGCGGTGACCACTCGGCTCACGTCCCCGCCGGACTGGGCGTCGATCAGCTCGATGCTGCGCTCACGGCGCATAGGGCGCCCCGATGGTCTGCCAGTGTCGATCCGGGACGACCACCAGCTTGCCGACATGGGACTTGGTGAGGAATGCACGCTGCGCCTCGTGCAGCTGCGAGAGTCGGAAGGTGCGATCCAGCAGGGGCCGGATCCGCCCGCTCTCGATGTATCCGACCAGGCGGCGGAAGGCGGCGCGGGTCCCCTGGGAGGAGCCGTGCAGCTCGAGGTGCTTGAGGTACATCGTGCGCAGGTCCAGCTCCACCACCGGACCGCCGATCGCGCCGGCGGTCGTGTACCGGCCCTCGGGGCGCAGGATCCGCAGCAGGTCGTTGAACATCTCGCCCGCCACCAGATCGGCGACCACGTCGACCGGTCCGCCGACGGTGCGGGCGACCTCGCCCACCAGGTCCTCGCCGCCGCGCAGCACCACGTCCTCGGCGCCGATGTCGCGCAGAGCCTGCTCCTTGCCGGCGCTGGTGACCGCGTACGGGATCGCGCCGCGCACCCGGGCCAGCTGGATCAGGGCCGTACCGACTCCCCCGGAGGCGCCGGTGATCAGGATGTTCTCACCCTCGGCCAGACGGGCACGGTCCAGCATCTGTTCGGCGGTGAGGGAGGCGCAGCAGAAGGTCGCCAGGCCCGCATCGGAGATGTCGGCGGTGATCTCGTGGGCGTTGGCCACCGGGACCGCGACGTACTCGGCGTAGCCACCGTCCCGGCCGTGGCCGATGTAGTCGATGTCCGCGAGCGACTCATCGCCCTCGGGACGGTGGTAGAGGCTGAAGTCGACCATCACCCGCTGGCCGATCCGGTCCCGGCTCACGCCGCCGCCGACGGCGACGATGCGGCCGACGATGTCCGCGCCCTGGATGCGGGGGAAGGAGAGGGTGGAGCGGCCGCGTCGCCAGGTGGAGACCTCGGCGGCGTCCGTCTCGCTCCCGTAGGCGCCCTCGCGCACCCAGATGTCGGTGTTGTTCATGCCGCAGGCGTGCACGTCGATCAGCACCTCTCCGGGTGCCGCATGCGGGGTGCGGGCCTCCCGCGTGTGGACGAGCTGTTCGAGGCCGCCGTGGCCCATCAGCCGGACGGCCTGCATGGTCCGGGGGATCTCCGTCATCGTGCCCCTCCTGTTCCGAGGGCGCGCGAGCGGGCGCTCGCGCCGCTGAGCCCCAGCGTGGCAGTGCAGAACGATTCAGGTCCAGGGGTGGGGCGCGGGTCGATCTGATCCCTCACCTCCACTGGCCCCGCCACGTCCCCCGCCCGTAGGATCGTGCGGTACTCACCGCTTCCAGCGTCGGCAGCGATCTTGTCCTGTTCCTGCGCTGGAGGCCCCTGATGTCGCATTCGATGACGCCGACCGCACCGCTGTCCCCCGGCCGGCTGCGGCTGGTCATCCTCGCGATGTCGCTCGGCGCGTTCGCGATCGGCACCACCGAGTTCGCGAGCATGGGCCTGTTGCCGCAGATCGCCCGCGACCTCGAGGTCTCCATCCCGCAGGCCGGCATGCTCATCACCCTGTATGCGCTCGGCGTGGTGATCGGTGCGCCGCTGGTGACCATCGCCGCGGTGCGCATCCCGCGAGCGAGGCTGCTGGTGCTGCTGATCGGCCTGATCGGGCTCGGGAACCTGCTCTCGGCGATCGCCCCGGACTTCACGACCCTTGCCGCGGCGCGCCTGATCGCCGGGCTCCCCCACGGCGCCTTCTTCGGCGTCGCCTCCCTGGTCGCCTCCCGCCTCTCCCCTCCCGGGCGGCGTGCCCGCTCGGTGTCGCTGGTGATGCTGGGTCTGACCATCGCGACGATGCTCGGCGTCCCTGCCTCGACCGCGCTCGGCCAGAGCATCGGCTGGCGCTCCGCCTACGTGATCGTGGTGGTGATCGCAGCGGCGACCACCCTGGCGATCTGGCGCCTGGTGCCGGAGCCGGAGGGTGCCGGTTCGACCAGTTCGATCCGCGGTGAGCTCGGTGCGCTGCGCCGTGCCCAGGTGTGGTTCGCACTCGGCATCGGTTCGATCGGCTTCGGCGGCATGTTCGCGGTGTACAGCTACATCGGCGAGATCGTGCCCGGCGTGATGGGCCTCGGCGAGCGCGCGGTGCCGGTGGCGTTGTTCGTGTTCGGCCTGGGCATGACGCTCGGCAACCTCCTCGCCGGACGACTCGCGGACCGCAGCATCTACGGCACCATCTTCTTCGGCCTGATCGGCATGGCGGTCAGCCTGGCCGTGTTCGGCCTGGTCGCCCAGAACGCGATCGCGGGAATGGTCGTGCTGCTCGCCATCGCGATCACCTCCCAGATGATGGGCCCCTCCCTGCAGCTGTTCCTCCTGGACGCCTCGCCCGACGCCCCCTCGCTCGCCGCAGCCCTGCACCACTCGGCGCTGAACATCGGCAACTCGCTCGGCGCCGCCCTCGGTGCGGCCGTGCTCGCGGCCGGCTGGGGCCTGCTCGCCCCGTCCTGGACCGGGGTGGTGCTCGCTGTGCTGGGGCTCGGGATCGCCGGCTGGTCGTTCGCCGTGCACCGGCGGCAGCGCTCGCGCCGGCTCGACGTGCCCGCTCGCGCCGAGGACGAGGCGTCGGTGACCGTCTGACCCTCAGGTGGATCATCGCGACGCATGATCTCGATCTGCGTGCGGTCGACCGCAGACAGGGCCCCAGCGTCGTCGTGCGGCACCCGTCCCCGACGAGGTCCAGCAGACGACGCACCACCCGGAGGAACGGCAGCCGCGCCGTCTCCGCCCGCGTCGCACGTCGTCCCCCCTCGCCTGTCGGCTCCCGCACCGGAGCCGGGGCGTCGCCGGGGAACCACGCTCCTGCGAGGGCCTGAGGTCGTGCAGGGCACGACAGCTCAGCCGACGACCACCGGGCATGACCCCACCCTTGACGGCCAGCTGTGTCCTGCGCCACACTCGGTGATGAATGGTCATTCATCGAAGCTGAGCAGCGTTCTCACGAGCTCGTCCGAGCGGTGCTCCTCCACCCCAGGAGGGTTCGTGCTCCGCCACCACGCAGCGATCTCTCCGGAGGAACCCGCTCACGCCGCCCGCGCCGCACGGTCCGATGCGCGGCGGCGGCAGATCCTGCACGCGGCCGTCCCGCTGATGGAACGCCACGGCTCGACTGCGGTGTCCATGCAGGCGATCGCCGAGGCGGCCGGGGTCTCCGTCGGCCTCATCTACCGCTACTTCGCGAGCAAGCAGGAGCTCGTGCAGGCCGTGACCGAGGGCGTGCTCGACGACATGAGGCGCCTGCTGGCCGAGGCGCTGGAGCCGGAGGATGACCCGGTGCGCCAGATCGCCGATGCCTTCGCCGCCTACTGCACCGTCATCCGGGACAACCGCCAGGCCGTGATGCTCACCTATCGCGAGTCGAACACCCTGGACGACGCAGGCCGGGGTGTGGTCAAGGAGCTGGAGATCCGGACCGTCGAGCCCCTGCGCAGCGCGGTCGACGCCGCGGTCGAGCAGGGTCTGCTGCGCCCGATCCACGCCGAGCTGTTCGCCTATGACCTGCTGACGGTGGCCCACTCCTGGGCGCTGAAGCACTGGTACTTCTGCCCTCGCATGACCTTCGAGGAGTTCCTGCGCGACCAGACCGCGCTGCTGCTGTCCACCGCGCTCCGACCGGAGCACCGCCACCGCTATCCCGATCTGCTCGGGGTGCTCGCCTAGACCCCGGACCACCCTTTTCCCAGGAGGAGGCCCCATGGATTTCGTCATCGACGACGCGATGCAGGGCTATGTCGATGCGGCCGCCGTGGTCGCGGACCAGATCGCACCCGACCAGCACCGCCGCGAACGGGAGCGGTGCATCGACCCGGAGCTGCGGCGGCAGATGGGCGAGCTCGGCCTCATCGCCCCGGAGCTCCCGGCCGCGCACGGCGGCCGCGACGAGCGCGCACTCACCTCCGGCATGATCGTCGAGCAGATCGCGCGCGGCGACCTCACCGTCGCCTACGTGCAGGTGATCGGCTCCCTCGTGGGGCAGGTCCTCGCCCGCAGCGCACGGCCCGCGGTCGCCGCGCACTGGATCCCACGGATCACCAGCGGCAGCGACCTGGTGGCGATCGGCCTCTCCGAGCCGGGCAACGGCTCCGACGCCGGCACTCCGTCGATGACGGCTCGACCCGAGCGCGGCGGCTGGTCGCTGGAGGGCACCAAGTCGATGTCCTTCGCGATGGATGCGAGCGCCGCCGTGGTGTTCGCCCGCACGGAGGCAGGCGGACGCGGCAAGGGCATCAGCGCGTTCCTGGTGGAGCTGGGCCGTGAGGGGATCGAGCGCCGTCGCGCCCCCGATATGGGGACCCGGGCCGTGGGGCGCGGGTTCATCGACTTCTCCGGCACCTGGATCCCCGAGGAGAACCTGCTGGGCGAGCTCGGCACCGGATTCACCCAGGTGATGCAGGGCTTCGACTTCTCCCGCGCGCTGATCGGCCTGCAGGTGATCGGCACCGCCCAGGCCACCCTCGACGAGACCTGGCAGTACACCAGCTCCCGCACCGCCTTCGACCAGCCGCTGAGCTCCTTCCAGGGCGTCGCCTTCCCGCTCGCGGAGGCGGAGACCCTGCTGGCCGCCGCTCGCCTGCTGTGCCAGCGCACCCTGTGGCTGAAGGACACCGGGCAGCCGCACACGAAGGAGGCCGCGATGTGCAAGTGGTGGGCGCCGAAGACGGCGTACGACGTCATCCACCAGTGCCTGCTCAGCCACGGCCAGTACGGCTATCTCACCGACCGCCCGCTCGAGCAGCGCCTGCGCGACGTGCTCGGCCTGCAGATCGGCGACGGCACCGCCCAGATCATGAAGCTCGTCATCGCCCGCCACAGCGTGGACCGCGAGTTCGCCCCGTGACCGCAGCACCCGATCCCCGCCCCGACCGACGGACCGAGCCCACGACCGATACGAGGAGCACCGCCATGGCCACACCCCCGGCCCCCACCACCAACGACCAGGACCTCACCGGCCGCATCTGCCTGGTCACCGGCGCCGCGAGCGGCATCGGCAGGGGCATCGCCACCCGGCTCACCGCAGAGGGTGCTGTGGTCGTGGTCGCCGACCTCGACGAGGAAGCCGCCCGCCGCACCGCCGCGGAGCTCGGCGGGCAGAGCCTCGCCGTGCACGTCGACATCGCGGACCGGGCGAGCGTGGAGGCGATGACCGCGCAGGTCATCGACCGCTTCGGCCGGATCGACGTGCTGGTCAACAACGCCGGCTGGGACAAGGTGGGCCCCTTCCTGGAACAGGACCCCGCGCTCTGGGACCGCATCATCGGGATCAACCTGTTCGGCACCCTGCACTGCAGCCAGTCCGTCGTGCGGGTGATGGCCGAACAGGGCCACGGCACCGTCGTGAACATCGCCTCCGACGCCGCCCGGGTGGGCTCGAGCGGTGAAGCCGTGTACTCAGCCTGCAAGGGCGGGATCGTCGCGTTCACCAAGACCCTCGCCCGGGAGAGTGCCCGCACAGGCATCACCGCGAACGCCGTGTGCCCCGGCCCGGCGGACACCCCCCTGTTCGACTCCATCTCCGAGGACAACCCCGCGCTGCGCACCGCCTTGGAGCGGGCGATCCCGCTGCGCCGTCTCGCCCAGCCCGAGGACCTCGCCAACGCCGTCGCGTTCCTCGCCTCCCCCGCCTCCCACTACATCACCGGCCAGACCCTGTCCGTCTCCGGCGGGCTCACGATGGCCTGATCCGGTCATCGCCCGCCCCCGCCCGCACCGGCCGACGCCCCGGCTCCTTCCCGGAGTCGCACCACCCGCCGCACCCCGCACAGAGAGCACCAGGCCATGACGGATCAGCAGCCCCCACCCCTCACCACGCTCCGCACCGAGGTCGCCGACCGGATCGGCATCCTCACTCTGCACCGCCCGGACCAGCGCAACGCCTTGAACGCGGCTCTGCTGGCGGAGTTCGCCGCCGTGCTCACCGCCTGGGAGGCCGACGAGTCGGTGCAGGGCATCGTCATCACCGGCAGCGGCGAGAAGGCCTTCGCCGCCGGGGCGGACATCTCCGAGGTCGCCGGCTGGGACGTGAGCACCGGACTCGCCGCGGAGATGCAGCGCCTCTTCGACCGGCTCCAGGAGTTCCCCAAGCCCACCCTCGCCGCGGTGAACGGCGTGGCGATGGGTGGCGGGCTGGAGCTCGCGATGAGCTGCGACCTCCGCATCGCCGCCGAGGACGCGCGGATGGGCCTGCCCGAGGTGGGCCTCGGAGTGCTGCCCGGCGCCGGCGGCACCCAGCGGCTCTCCCGCCTGGTGGGCCCCGGCCGTGCGCTCGAGATGATCCTCACCGGGCGCGCCCTGAGCGCCGAGCAGGCCGAGCACTGGGGGCTCGTCACCCAGGTGGTGCCGGCAGCGGACCTGCTGACCACCGCCACGGAGACCCTGGGGACGGTCCTTGCCAAGGGACCGCTCGCGGTGCGCCTCGCGAAGATGGTGATCGGCCCCGGTCACGACACCGATCAGCGCACCGGGCAGCTGCTCGAGCAGCTCGCGCAGACCCTGCTCTACACGACCGGGGACAAGGCCGAGGGCACAGCGGCGTTCCTGGAGAAGCGGGCGCCGGAGTTCACGGGGCGGTGAGACGGGCGGTCCCGTCCCGTCTCCCTGTGCGTGCTCGCCTTGACCTCCTCCGCCGCAGGCCGGAGACTCGCACACGACTCTTCCCCGAGCCCGCGAGGTCATCGATGCCCGAGCCCGACCTGTCCGTTCCCGAACGCGCGGTGCAGCTGCACGACAAGTCGTTCCCCGCCGAGCTCGCCGGCCGCTCGATCACTGCGCTGGACGCTCCGCTGGGCTCCTTCTCCACTCCGCTCCTGGTGCTCGACGAGTCCGCGATCGCGCACAATCTGCAGGTCATGTCCCGCTGGACCGCTGAGCGCGGGCTCGAGCTGATGCCGCACGGGAAGACCACGATGGCGCCGGTGCTGTGGCAGCGGCAGCTCGCGGCCGGCTGCACCGGGATCACGGTCGCCACCGGCTGGCAGGCCGATCTCGCGCTGCGGGCGGGCGTGGCGACCGTGCAGCTGGCGAACACCTGCACCGATCCCGCGCTGCTGCGCCGGCTCACCGCGCAGCTGGCCGCGCACCCGGAGCAGGAGCTGGTGTGCTGGGCGGACAGCCTCGCCACGGTCGATCTGCTCGAGAGGGAGCTGCCGGCCGGCAGCTCCCTCGGTGTGCTGGTGGAGCTCGGCGCGGACGGCGCACGCACCGGGGTGCGCGACGCACCGCTGGCCAGGGAGATCGCTGAACGCGTCGCCGCCTCCCCCGTGCTGCGCCTGGTGGGTGCAGCCGGATACGAGGGGGCGATCGCCCATGACCGCTCCCCCGCCTCCCTGGCCGCCGTCTCCGCCTACTGCGAGCGCCTCGCCGTGCTCGCCGAGTCGCTGCGCCCCCTGATCGATCGCACGCCATGGGTGAGCGCAGGCGGGAGCGCCTACTTCGACCTGGTCGCCGATGCCTTCGCCCCGCTCACCGGCATGCGGAGGATCCTCCGCTCGGGCGCGTACATCGTCCACGACTCCGGCTTCTACCGGGGCATCTCCCCTCTGGACACCACTCGCGAGGTGGCCGAGGCCGAGGCGCTGCTGCCCGGGATGCGCGCCTACGCCCGCGTGGTCTCGATGCCCGAGCCCGGTCTCGCTCTGCTGGATGCCGGCAAGCGCGATGTGCCCTATGACGAGGGGTTGCCGGTCCCGCTCGGCGTGGCCTCCGCGCTCGGCGGTGGCGAGCGTCCGCTGACCGGTGAGATCACCGCGCTGAACGACCAGCACGCCTTCCTCCGCCACGAGGTCACAGCGGACCTCGCGCTCGGGGACGTGGTCACGCTGGGGCTGTCGCATCCGTGCACCGCCTTCGACAAGTGGCGGCTGATCCCGGTCCTCGACCCCGCAACCGGGAGGGTGCGCGAGGCCGTGGAGACGTTCTTCTGAGCGCCGTGCTGATCCGCGGCGGCCACGTCGTCACCGCGGGCCGGACCGACGCCGTCGGCCGCACCGGCGCCGCCGCGGACCGTGATGCCGGCGTCGACCGTGCCGCCGTCGCGGGCCGAACCGCCCGCTCGGAGGGCGTCGTCCGGGCCGACGTGCTGATCGAGGGGGCGCGGATCAGCGCCGTCGGCCGCATCGATCCTGCGCGCCTGGATGCTGCACGCGCTGCGGGCCTCGAGGTCCTCGAGGCCGACGGGCGCCTGGTGATGCCCGGGTTCGTCGACGCGCACTCGCATGCCGAGGGCGCCGTGTTCGACCGGGACGTGCAGCTGGCGCTGCTGCGCCAGGGCGTGACCAGCGTGATCGGCGGGCAGGACGGGGTCTCCTACGCCCCCGGCGACGGCAGGTGGGCGAGTGAGTACTTCGCGGCGATCAACGGCCCCCACCCCACCTTCCGCGGCGGCTCGATGGCGGAGCTGCTGGCCACCTACGACGGCACGGTGCCGCTGAACGTCGCCCACCTGGTCCCTGCCGGAACCGTCCGCCACCAGGTGATGGGCAGGACGGACGCACCCGCCGGGTCCGAGGAGCTCGCAGAGATGACCGCACTGGTCGCCCAGGCGGTGGCCGACGGGGCGGTAGGGCTCTCGACCGGGCTGGACTACACCCCGGGCCTGTTCGCGAGCACGGAGGAGATCGCGGCGCTGTGCCGGCCCCTCTCCCCCGCCGGACTGCCGTATGTCACCCATATGCGCGGCGGCTACGAAGAGAACTCGCAGGTGGGGGTCGAGGAGGCTGCCCGGATCGGCCGCGCGGCCGGGGTGCCGATCCACATCTCCCACTTCCATACCCGTGCCGCGGAGGCCGAGCGGCTGATGGCGCTCCTCGCGGCGGACGGAGTGGACGCGAGCTTCGACGCCTACCCGTACACCCGAGGCTGCTCCCTGCTGGGGATGGCCCTGCTCCCGCCCGCGCTGAATGCGATGGACCCGGCCGAGGCGAGCGCCCTGCTCCAGGACCCCGGGCAGCGGGAACGGCTGCGGGAGGACTGGTTCCCGGGCGTCGCCCACCATCCGAGTCTCGGCCCGCAGTGGCCGGAGCTGATCACGCTCGCGCATCTCGCGGCGAGGGAGCATGCCTGGGCGCACGGGCTCACCCTCGCCGAGGTCGCCGCCCGGCGCGGCACCGACCCGATCGAGGCGGCGATGGATCTGCTCGCCGCCTCCGCGCTCGAGGTGAACGTGGTGATGGCGGTGCGTGACCAGCGCCCGGTCGATGATCTGGGGCAGCTGATCGCTCATCCGCGGCATCTGGGAGGGTCCGACGGGATCTTCGTGGGTGCTCACCCGCACCCCCGTGCCCGAGGCACCTTCGCCGCGTACCTCGGCACCTATGTGCGCGAGCACGGGTTCCTCGACTGGGCACAGGCGGCGCAGCATCTCTCCACCGGTGCCGCGGAGCGGTTCCAGCTCGGGGACCGCGGCGCCGTCGCTGAAGGATTCCTCGCCGACCTCGTGCTGGTGGATCCCGAGACCGTCGCCGACCGTGCCACCTACGCGGAGCCGCTCGCTCTCGCGGTGGGCATCGAGGATGTGCTGGTGGCCGGCCGCTGTGTGCTCGCCGGCGGCCGGCTCACCGGTGCGCTGTCCGGAGCGGGCCTGCGTGCCAGGCCCCGTGCAGGACTGCGTGCCGGTCTGCGTGCCGCACCCCGTACCGATGGACGCGGCGGAGCACCTCCGCGGCACGGCCCCGGCCCCGTGCTCGCCGACGGCTCGCCGCCGTCCCCCTGACCCGGCAGGGCACCGCCCCTGCCGCCCCGCAGACCGGATCACCCCACAAGGAGAATCATGACCCCCAAGGAAGCCCTCCGCACCGACGCCGCCCCGCAGCCCGCCGGGCCCTACAGCCAGGCGATCGTCAGCGGCGACCTGCTGTTCACCGCAGGATTCGGCCCGCAGGACCCCGCCACCGGTGAGGTCGCGGAGTCCGTCGCCGAGCAGACCCGGCAGGTGCTGCGGAACCTCCAGGCGGTGCTCGCCGAGCGCGGCGCCACCCTGGACGATGCGCTGAAGACCACCGTGCACCTCGCCGATCTCGCGGACTTCCAGGAGTTCAACGAGGCCTACCGCGAGTTCTTCTCCGAGCCGTTCCCGGTGCGCACCACCGTCGGCTCCCAGCTGGCGAACATCCTGGTGGAGATCGATCTGGTGGCGCGCCTGGAGAGCTGATCCCGCGCTCAGGGGGCCGGCGATCCGAACGGTCAGTCCCTTGGGTCCTCCCGGCAGGGGGCGTAGCGTGCAAGGCGGGAGGCGCACCCCTGCTCGGGGCCTGCCGTCGACCCACCCGACGACAGGAGACCACGATGGGACCGAACGTCACCCTGAGATCACTCGAGACCGCCGTCCCCGGCACCGAGCTGCGACAGTCCGAGGTGCGTGATGCCCTGTTGGCGCAACCGGACCTCTCCCGCCTCGGGAAGCGCCTGATCAGCACCTCCTTCGACGCCTCCGGGATCGAACGCCGCTACAGCGCCCTCTCCGAGTGGCATGGAACGGCTGACGGCGAGGACCCGGTGTTCTTCGAGGCGGGGACCGGACGGTTCCTGCACCCGCCCACCGGTGCCCGCAACGAGGTCTACGAGCGGGAGGCCTCCGCACTGTACACACAGGTCGCGGCCGCGGCGCTCGACGCCGCCGAGGGACTCCAGGCAGCGGACGTCACCCACGTCATCACCGTCTCCTGCACGGGGTTCTTCGCCCCCGGGCCCGACTACCGGATCGTGCGCGCCCTCGGCCTGGACCCTGCCGTGCAGCGCTATCACCTGGGCTTCATGGGCTGTTACGCGGCGATGCCGGCACTGCGCCAAGCGCAGACGATCTGCCGTGCCGAGCCGGACGCGGTGGTGCTGGTGGCCACCGTCGAGCTCTGCACCCTGCACGTGCGCACCTCGAACGATCCCGACACCATCGTCGGCTCCTCCCTGTTCGCCGACGGCGCCGCAGCGGCGATCGTCACCGGGAAGGAGCTGCCCTCGACCACCCCGCTGCTGCAGCTGGACCATTTCGAGACGGTGCTGACCCCCGTCGGGGAGGAGGCGATGGCATGGCGCATCGGTGACCACGGCTTCGAGATGGTGCTGGGCACCTATGTCCCGCACATCATCGATGAGCACATCACGGGTGCCCTGGTGCCGCTGCTCGCCCACGAGCCCGCGCTCACGGAGCTGCCTTACCGCAAGATCGAGCACTGGGCGATCCATCCCGGCGGTCGCAGCATCCTCGACAAGGTCGAGGCGAAGCTCGAGCTCACAGAAGCCCAGCTCGTGCCCGCCAGGGAGACCCTGCGCGATTTCGGGAACATGTCCAGCGCGACCGTGATGTTCGTGCTCCAGCGCATTCTGCGCTCCCAGACCACCGGCCGACGAGAACGCGTGTGCGCGATGGCCTTCGGCCCGGGCCTGACGGTGGAGACGGCGCTGCTGACCGCCATCGGCGCACCCGAGTCGTGATCCTGCCCGCCCTCTCCGCCCGGGACGAGCTCGTCCGGGAGCAGATGGACGATCCCACCTGCGATCCAGACCGGCTCGAGCGCACCTACGCCGCCTTCCGCCAGGTCAACGCCGCCGTCGCCGGCTGGCGCACCGCCTATCGTCGCCGCCTGCGGCCGCTCCTGCGCACCGACGGGCCGACCACGATGCTGGACATCGGATGCGGCGGAGGGGACGTGGCCCGGGCCCTCAACCGCTGGGCCCGCCATGACGGCCACGACCTGCGCGTCACCGGCATCGACCCCGATCCACGAGCTCATGCCTGGGCGCGAGGCCGGCCGCCCGTCGCGGGCGTGCAGTTCCGTCGGGCGCACTCGCGCGACCTGGTCGCCGACGGGGAACGCTTCGACCTGGTCATCTCCAACCATCTGCTCCACCACCTCGACCCTGATCAGCTTCACGGCCTGCTCGAGGACTCCGCTCGACTGGCACGCAGCGCCGTGGTGCACAGCGACATCCGGCGCGGACGCCTCGCCTATGCGTTGTTCTCCGCGGGCACCTGGCCGCTGTTCCCCGGGACCTTCATCCGCGAGGACGGCCTCACCTCGATCCGTCGCAGCTATTCCGCGCCGGAGCTGCGAGCCCGTGTCCCGGACAGGTGGGACGTGAGCACCCCGGGACGCTTCCGGCTGCTGCTCACCCTCGACGGTCACGCCCCGTGAGCGCGGGCACGGGACCGGTCGAGGACGCCGCGTGCGCGGTGCTGATCGTCGGCGCGGGGCCCACGGGCCTGCTGCTGGCCGCTCTGCTCGCCCGGCGAGGGGTGGACGTGCGCGTGCTGGAGCGGCGCGCGGCACCCCCGGTGCATTCCCGCGCCATCGGCCTGCACCCGCCGGCGCTGCGGGCCCTTGCCGAGATCGGGTCGGCGCGCGAGGCGGTCGCGCTCGGCGAACGGGTCCGCATCGGCCGGGCGCGGGCCCGGGGCCGTGCGCTGGGCGGCGTGGACTTCGCCCGGGGCCGGGCGCTGGCACCTTTCGTGCTCACACTGCCCCAGAGTCGCACCGAGGACTTGCTCGTCCAGCGGCTCGCTGCGCTCGCCCCGTCCGCCCTGCAGCGGGGCTGGGAGGTGACGGACCTCCAGGAGGCGGCCGGCGCGGTCACCGTGACCGCTCGGCGCAGCGGCGCGGATCCCGGCCTCCTCCGGCTGCGGGCGGATCTCGTCGTCGGCGCCGACGGCTCTCGATCCCGTGTGCGCTCACTGCTCGGGATCCCCGCCGACGGGCGCGACCCATCGGACATGTACCTGATGGGCGACCTCGCCGATCCCGCTGGGGCGGAGGATGAGCGCGAAGCGCACATCCATCTCGAATCCGGCGGGGTCGTCGAGTCCTTCCCCCTGCCCGGCGGGCAGCGACGCTGGGTCGTGCACACGGGGACGGTCGGCAGGGATCCGACGGCCGCGCTATTGGTCGCTCTCGTGCGCGAGCGCACCGGAACGGTGCTGGACCCCGCCACGGCCACCATGATCAGTGCCTTCGCAGTGCGTCGCCGTGCGGCACGGCGGCTGTTGTCACGCCGCTGCGTCCTGCTGGGCGATGCGGCTCACGAGATCAGTCCGATCGGCGGCCAGGGCATCACGCTCGGCTGGCTCGACGCCCTCGACCTCGCCCCGCTGATCGAGCACGCTCTCGCCCTGCGGCGGCCTCCTGCGCTGCGGGAGGATCCCGCCTGGCGTCGCGTCGAGCGGAGGATCCGGCGCCGGACCCGATGTGCGGGAGCGCTCGCGACTCTGAACACGGTGCTGGGCCGGCCCGCTCCGGGGCCGCTCTCGGAGCTGCGCGCCCTGACGGTGCGTCTGGTGCTGGGCACGTCGCTGCGGGACCGGATGGCGTGGGTGTACTCGATGGGGTGGGCGGCGCGCTCGATGAGACGGGATTCCCGTGGAGGTGGTCTCCGCCGCCACGTGCGTCGTGCCGGCGGAGCCGAGGGATTGTGGGGCCGGATCGGCTGGCGGTGATTCGCCGAGGCCCGCAGCGGTCTGCTTCTGCTTTCGGGCATGAAAAAAGGGAGTGGAGGAGGCGAACACCCCGCAGGGGTTCAAGCACTCCTCCACTCCCAGTGAAGATGTCCGGCGGCGACCTACTCTCCCACACCCTCCCGAGTGCAGTACCATCGGCGCAATCGAGCTT